>NZ_JADYTY010000028.1 GCF_021531495.1 Anaerovibrio lipolyticus | reverse complement strand
AACGTATGGCGAAACTCATGAAGCACTATGATGTAATCTACTAAACTTTTTACACAAAGTTCTTGACACACCCTGCTAAAATAGCATATTTCAGATCTTTAAGAGGCATCACTCAAGAAGAACTTGCTAGCAGGATTTCTGTCAATAAATCTGTAATATCACGTATAGAACGTGGACAATACAATGAAAATGTCGGCATCATTATGCTATGGAGTATAGCCAATGCTTTGAAAATAGACATGAGCATGCTTGTTACATTTACAGAATTTGAAAAGGATATGTGGTTAAAATGATTACAGAATTGATAAATAAGGAGTGAAAATTATGTCGCGCAAAAAATACGATAGAATATCCAAAAACGAAAGTGACGGTCGCATTTTTTATGGTTATGATGATAAAGAGGACGGCACAACCACTTGGTATGATGAATATGGTAATTTAGATTCTCGTACAGATACTCCCTCATATAGCGATGAAGAATAGACTATATTAAAAAATATCACTAAGTTTTATATGGAGACTATTGAATGGATGAAATTACAGTCATTAATGGTAAAGTTTTTGAGTGTAACCAATGTGGTGAATGTTGTCGTTGTTTGAATCATATTGATCAATTGCAAGAATATAATCTTGGGAATGGAGTATGTAAATTTTTAGAAAACAATAAGTGCTCTATATATAATGAGCGACCGAATATATGTAGAGGAGAGTATTTATACCACATGTATTACGAAGGTATGGATGTAGATGAATATTATCATATGCTTCATCATTATTGTGATCTAATACGCGGAGGTAAGATAGATTGGAAAAAGACTTTATAAAAATATTTGAGGCAATAGATACCAAAAAGGCAAAACAAGAACGTGAAAATATTGCTTCCATGCAAGCAGCAGGATTGTACCCAAAGTATTTTTCCTACCCAATTACATTGCAATTTGAATTAACAGGATCTTGTAATTTAAAATGTAAGCACTGTTATAATCGTTCTGGCGATGAAGACAGAATAAGATACACAAAAATGACACCAGAAAAATGGAAACAATTAGCACACCAAATCGTAAAAGATGGAGGCATATTTCAGTGCATAATATCTGGTGGTGAACCATTGCTTTTAGGAGATGATCTATTCGATATAATGGACATATTACACTATGATGGCACATCTTTTGTCGTGATAACTAATGGTCTATTACTAAATAACGAAAATGTAAAAAAATTTGCAAAATATAGATATTTTTGGTTTCAAATATCCATCGATGGTCATACTGCTGAATTACATGATGATTTTCGAGGCTTAAAGAACAGCTGGAACAATGCTGTTAATGGCGCAATGGAAATTAGTAACATTGGAATACCATTGATGATTGCTCATTCAGTAACGCCAAAGACATTACCCTATTTAGAAGAGATGATTAATTTAGCGTATTCGGTAGGTGCTGGTGGTTTGATGATTGGCGAAATTTTACCAAGTGGTAGGGCAATAACTAACACGGAACTTTTGTTGTCTCCTACTCAAAGAAATGAACTATATAAACAGATAAATATTTTATCTCAAAAATATGCAGGTAAAATCAACATAGAACGTTCTATGAACATTAGTACATCTATGTCACGATATGTTTCTCAACCTAACGGGGGAGGTATTATTAGACCTAATGGTGATTTTAGGTTGGATTGCATGGTTCCTTTTACAATTGGCAATGTTTTGGACGATCCAATTCGTTATATTTGGCAAAAAAAAGGGCGAAATGCTTGGCAACATCCTAAAGTATTAAATTTTATCCAATCTATAGACAAGAAAAAACAACAAGGGAATATTTTAAATCATGTAAATGACGATATAAAAATATAATAAAGAAATGGGATGGTTAACATGAATTCACAAGAAAAAGAAATATATGAAAAACCTGTGTTATTAATGAATAACAACATAACCGGAGTAATTCCTGCTGGCTTGGCAGGAGCAATTGCTGCATTTACTGCAGGTGTTGCAGCAGGTGTAGCTGTAAAAAAAATGGTAAATGGGCGCATGGATTTTACTAAAATGAATACATTAGTTGAAGTTGGTGCTTCGGTATGATCAGATGGAATTGGATAAAAAATAAGAGGCCTATAGATATCTCTCTAAAAAGTCGTATGGAAGGAAATATATTGCTCGTATATGGCAAAACATTAGAGATTATCTACTTGAATAAGATAAGTGCTCGTATTTTAAAGTTAAGTGATGGTTCTCATAGTTTAGAAGATATTATGCAAATATTGTTAGACATTTATGCAGTAGAAGAATATAAATTAAAATTAGATATTATATCTTTTATACGAGAACTACAGTGGAAACGTATCATAAAATTGGAGGAATAAATTATGGAATCTTATGAGAAGCCATGTTTGATATCTCAGGCGCATGTTAGAGGCATTATTCCTTTAGCAGCAGTCGGTGCAGCCGTAGCAGGACTTTCGGCTGCACAGTTAGCAGGAGTAGCTTCGGTGGCTGGATTAGGTTACGGAATGCTTAATGCAAATACTAAAGGCTCCAACGATATTATACCATTTACCTACGGACTAGCTTTACAGGAATAACAAATGTATTGTTTTACCAAGATGATTGGTTGAGTAGAAAATTTGCAATACATTTATTGTGCTTGATTATAACAACGAATATGCACTTTTTATAAATTCTATGGGCATCTAACTCATCCAAACGTGCGACTAGCGTATTCCGATTCATCAATATTATCAAGTTATCCTTAGTTGTGATAAGTTCCTCAATACAATTGCTGAATCCAAAAGATTTATATTTCCATTTTCAAGAATATCTCAAGCCTTGCCTTAGTTGCATTGAGAATGGAAATATGCAGAAATGCAAGGAAATCTATGTGAATATTGTGCGGAATTTGCAGAAAAAATTTTAAGCGGAGTGATGTTTTACGAACCACACATTTAAAGTACAATGGGAAGAAAAGACAAACAGCTCAGCCCTGCCCTGCCGCAAGTCTACTCAGGTGCAGGCAACAAGCATGATGGAAGCAAAAGCCAAGGTGCGCTCGCGCATCAATATCGGCGTAAAGGTCAGCAATATGGTGGCTTTCAAGGTCAGATAACTGGTAAAGCATATTTAGTTTTGGAACCTCCTCATGGCAGGAGGTTCTTTTTATGGGCAAATTTCAAACAAAGTGAATGATTTTTTCTGCCTTTTTTGATATAATGTATGTGTGGATTGGCAATAGTGTGTATAGGAGATGATGGGCTTGACAGATGGGAAAATAATGAAACATTCAGTCAAGGATACTGTTTTTCGAGATATGTTTTCCAAGAAGAAATACCTTATCCAGCTTTATAATGCCCTGCATCCGGAGGATAAAACCATAACTCAGGCCGATTTGGAGATTGTCACTCTGCAATCCATCCTTCTGAATGGCATTTATAACGACCTTGGCTTTATGGTCAGGGGAAAGCAGCTGATGATATTGGTGGAGGCGCAGTCCACTTGGTCTGCCAATATTGTCATCCGTGCCTTGATATATCTGATGAGTACATATCAGGACTACTTTAACGCAAATCAAATTCAGCTATATGGCAGTCACAAGGTAGAAATGCCGAAGCCTGAGCTGTACGTTATCTACACTGGTGATAAGGGCAATCATCCTGATGTATTGTCCTTAAAGGATGAGTTTTTCCCTGATATGGATTGCTGTATAGATGCCAAGGTGAAGATGATTTACCTTCAGGACAGTGATGATATTATCAATCAGTATATTGGTTTTTGCAGGGTGTGCAATGAACAGGTAGCATTGCATGGCAGGACACTGAAAGCGGTAAAGGAGATTATCAGGATATGCCGTGATAGAAATCTTCTGAAGGAATACCTGAGTGAACGCGAAACGGAGGTTGAGGAGATTATGCTTACTTTATTTGACCAGGAACATGTTTGGAATATAGAACGGAATAACATCAGGGCAGCAGCTTTGGCAGAAGGGATGAATTTGGGCATTAGCCGTGGACGGAATGAAGGAATTGAATTGGGCGTAATGCAAAATAAAACTCAAACAGTATTAAAAATGTTTAGGCGCAATATGCCTGTTGAAGATATTGCCGACATTAGTGAATTATCTGTAGAGGAAGTTAATGATATATTAAAAAAAGCTATGGTTATACACTGATTATGACATCAATTACCTGAAACGTCAGAAGCAGTTATGTTGCCGCCTGTGTCCTTATTGTCCGTGCTGTCCGCCTTATAAAATAAGCGTTGCAGTGCGTAGATATGGACATTTTATGTATATGGACAATGCGGACAATATGGACACATTGTTATAAGACTGGTATTACGGACGATTTTGGTACATTCATGCTAATATAAAAAATTTTAGTTGTATACTATATATGTGATAGTTATCCCCCTGTTGCTTTATGCAGCAGGGGATATTTTTATGTGGAGGTGAGTGCAATGGATACGGATACTGCAAAGACGGTTGCAGAAGCAGCTGCTAAGTTATTGATTTGGTTGTTAAGCGATACTGAAAAATAATGTTATTTGATTGGAGGATTATTATGAAAACAGGAAGAACATTGGAACAGTTGGGTGCAGAGTTGCAGAGGCAGAGAAAGGCCCGTCAGGATTTTGTGGCAGATACACGTTATATGGAGTTCAAGGCAGATGAAAAAGGTGCTGTGATTACATTGCGCATCAAGGGTAATAATCATACCTTCGGTATCAGTGAGCTGGCGCATCAGCAGATTGCCAGCCGCTTGCAGATTCCATACCGCTATTATCAGAAAATGCAGGAGCAGCAGCCAGCACTTTTGCAGGAAAATGTCAACACATGGCTGCATGATGCACCTGAACGCAGGATGATTCGTACTTTGGATGGAAGCATGAGGGCTTTCCTGTCAGACCGTTACAGAAGGCTGGACAATTTGGAGCTGTGTGCAGCTGTCCTGCCGATAATCAAATCCATGAGCGGTGCTGAGATAAAAAGCTGCGAGGTTACACCAAGCCACATGTACCTGAAAGTAGTAAACAAGCGCATGAAAAGCGAGGTACAGCCAGGTGATGTGGTTCAGGCAGGGTTTGTCATCAGCAACAGCGAGGTAGGTCTTGGCTCAGTAAAGGTTGAACCGCTGATTTATCGCCTTGTATGCAAGAACGGCATGATTTCCAAGGATTTTTCCCAGCGCAAGTATCATGTCGGCAGGCAGGTTGATGGTGATGCAGCCTATGAACTTTATTCAGATGAAACACTTCAGGCTGATGACAAGGCTTTCTTTATGAAGGTACAGGATACTGTAAAGGTTGCGGCAGACAAATCGAAGTTTATGCTGACAGTTGGTAAAATGCGTGAGTCTTTAGGTATCAGGCTGGAAGGAAATCCTGTGGAGGAAGTGGAGCTGCTTGCAGACAGGTTCCAGCTTACGCAGAATGAGCGGGGGGACATTCTCCGTCAGCTTTTCATGGGCGGTGATAACAGCAGGTACGGCCTCTTGAACGCGGTAACAGCAGCAAGTCAGCTGTCTGCAAGCTATGAGAGGGCAACAGAACTTGAACGCATTGGTGGCGAGATACTTTCCCTTCCTGTAGGAAGCAAGGCCTTGAAAATGCGCCGCAGTGATGATGTTGCTGAAGGTATAGTTGAGGAACTGCCTGTTATTCGACCTGTGAGGGCTATTACGGCATAATAACTGTCACAAATCGTATTAGCAGGAGTGTATGTTATATGGAGGAAACATGTTTTTATGGGACAGGGATTATTCTCTGTCCCTGCTTTATTTTGGAGGCAGATTATGGATGAAGCAAAAATTTTTAGTGATGCTGAAATGCTGAAGCTGGCAATGCCGAATATGAAGTCTCCCTATTTGCTACGGGAGTACAGCCTTGCTTCTATGGGGCGCATCAGCATGAAGACTGCCTTTGGCATTGATTGTGATAAAAAATATGGGGAGATGTTTTAAATGGGCTGCTTTAGCGAGTGTGTAAGCTATGCCAATATCAAGGGGACATTCAGGATATACCAAGGGAATATTTTCCTTACTATCAATAATCCACGGAATGATTCAGTTGTCAGCCTTACCTTGAACCCGATGCAGGTATCTATACTTGGCAGGGCGATGCTAAAGAGTACGGCTTATGTCAGGATTCAGGATTTAGAGGGCAAGCACATCTTTGGTGATATGGAAATAGAATTTATAGAAGAAAAGAAATGTAATGTTAATGATGAACCAGCAGCATAAGGGGGAATAATTATGCCAGTAACGGAATTTATCTGTCCTAATGGACAAAAGGTTGGCGTAGAAAAATGCCTGAAGTCATGTGTACGGGAACAAAGATGTATGTTCCTGCCCACTTTGAGGGCGGTGGCAAAGAGCGTTGACAGGAAGCTGGAGCAGCCTACTGTCACTGAGCTGATTGCGGGAAACAGGGAAACTTACCTGAAGAAGATGACTGGCTATGCCGTATCACCTGAATCAGTTCTTTATGCACTGCAGGGGCAGGGCGTACATGCTGTTCATGACCAGTATGCAGGTGGAGCGATACTCAGTGAGGAAAGGCTCCGCGACGATACCACCAGCGGACAGTTTGACCTCTATGGTCAGCTTCTTAGCAGTGATGATGGGGTGCTGGGCGATTTGAAGGTGACAAGCTCCTACAAGATTATGAGGGCATTAGGCTATTACAGGAAATCCGTAGCAACAGGCGAAGTGTATAAAACAGGTGCTAAAAAGGGGCAGCCCAAGTACCGCCAGCAGATATTTGCGGATGGCGTCAGGTTTGTATTTGAATGGGCTGTACAGCTGAATTATTACCGTATGCTTTTGGAGGCGCAGGGATTTGAAGTGCATGAGATGTATATTCAGGCTATCTGCCGGGATTATAATCTCAGGCTGGCTTCTGAAAGAGGGATTGACAGACATATTTATCTGATACCTATAAAGAAGATTTCTGACAGATGGCTGAAGCGTTATTTTGCACACAAGGCAAAGGTACTGCGCAATTCATTGAAAAATCATGTCCTGCCGCCTGTCTGCTCATCAAGAGAAAGATGGCATGACAGGAAGTGCCGTGATTACTGCGAGGTTGCTGCGGTTTGTCCTTATGGAGCAAGGCTCATGGCTGATGCTATGGAAAAAGCTGTATGATTGGAGTGTGATATTGTGGCAAATTATGTAAAAAGCGTATTGTATATTGAAGAAAAATACGTTGAGAAGGTAAGTGACTGTTTAAGAAGTGATGAAGCAGATGTTGATTTCAATAATCTCATCCCTATGCCGGACTGGGTAATGAGGGACTGCTATGGCAAGGAGGCTGACTCGTTATCGGCTTATAGATACCTGCATGGCTACAGCATGGATATGAATATGTGCAGCCTGGTGAATATGTATCAGCATAAGGGAGAAAATCTCGATGATGTGATAAGCAGGCTGGAGCGTGAAGGCTATATCGACCTGAAGCTGGGAGAAAGAGCCTTTTTGAGCGAGCAGGAGCATGGCGATACATCATGGTATCTCTGGACATTCAAGAACTGGGGGACTAAGTATAATGCTGTGCGCACAGGCTGGAAGAAGAACAAGGTTTACTTTGAAACACCTTGGTCTGCCCCTTTCCCTATCTTTCAGGCATTGGCGGAGAGATTTCCAGATGCGGTAATTGAATGTGTTTATGCTGGCGAAGACATCGGAAACTGTGGTTGTCTTATTTTGAAGGATGGATGCATTGCCAGTGAGTTTTATCCTGAGAGGGATACTGATGAGGCAAAGCGGATTTATAAGGAAGTATGGGAGGTAGATGAGTAATGGAAACTGCAACTATTCAGGAGCGTTCTATCAAAAAAATCAGTGGCAAGCTGGTCAAGGTAATGGAAGATGTAAGCCACATTGCCAAAAACGGCACCAATGAATTTCACAAATATCAGTATGCAACAGCTGCTGATGTGCTGGAGAAGGTAAATGATTCCCTGTGCAGGAACAAAATCTGTTCCCTGGCAAGGGCAGAGCTGGTAAGCCTTGAGCATGTAGTCAATGCCCGTGGCAATCAGGAACATCTTGCAACTGTACGGATGGTGATACGCCTCATAGATACGGAATCTGGTGAATGGGTTGAGATTATCGGGCTTGGCAATGGTCAGGATGGTGGTGACAAGGCTGTCATGAAAGCGGAAACTGCAAGCATAAAGTATGCGTACATGATGGCTTTCAATATCAGCACTGGTGATGATCCGGAGGCAGATAGCAGGACTGACCAGTTTACAGCAGCTCCTGCCCAGGTTTATCCTATGTCTGGTGCAAGACAGGCTGGTTCAGCTGGCAGGAATAATCTGCCTGTGGAAGATGAGGCAAAATCTCCTTCCTCCCGTAAGGGGACAGCCTATGCCTGTTTTGATTGCGGTATGCGCATAAGTGAGAAAGTCAAATCTTTTAGTGAGAGCAGATTTGGCAAACCTTTATGTATGGACTGTCAGAAGAACTATGCCAGCGCCTGAACAGGCTTATCGAACCTCTCTTTTTGGGGAGGTTCTTTTTTTATTATGCGATATAAGCATTTTTTTATAAAAAGTTATTTATCGTTAATATTATATAATGGATGATGTTATTGGATAAAGATAAATAACTTAACATAAATATAATTAATATATGTAGTAGGTGATGGTATGGTTACTGCTTTGATATTGACAAAGTCAGCATTTTACGCAGCTGAAGCAGCAGTGTTATTAAATCTAAGTGTACAGCAGGTATATAGACTGGTACACGGTAAGACATTGAGGGCGTACAAAGATTATGGTGGAAGGTCGTGGAAAATTCCAGCCGATTCGATAGTGGAATATATGAGGAATAGGCAGGAGATGGGGAGTATCGCAGAAAATAGTCAATATCAATAAGAAGGAGAGAAACTATGTATGAACCTGATTTGAATACTATTATGACAGTTGAAGAAGTTTGTGATTATTTACGTTTGGGAAAGAATTCAGTATACAGTTTATTGAAGAGCGGCAAGCTTCCTTCACTGAAGATTGGTAGAAAATGGTTAGTACCTTACAACTGTTTATGTGAATTTATGCACAGCAATAAAAATAGTTTATGATATTGGGAGAAAATGTGATGCAGATTTTAATTTTGTGTGATATAATGTGCTGCAGATGAAGAAAAACTTTTGTCCTGTCGTTCCCTTTGTCCTGTGAAAAAACATTGGGGTGTATGTCTTGTGGCATATGAGGCGGCTAGAAAATATAGAGGACAGAGGACGAAATTGGGGGATTTTGTCCTTTTATATGTGACATGGATTTTTATCAAAAACTGCATCACTTTTTGATAAAATTGCTTCGGATATGGTGTTGTTCCGTGTAAGAAAATATAGTGGGAGCATAATTGTTTTTTATAGAAAAAAGTTTGCAACTTAGGTGTTACTCTGGATTCATTAGTTGTTTCTTTAGTCATTAAGCATCGTAAGTGCAGGAGTTAGTAGGGAAGATGGCATATCTCGTGAGCACATGGTGAGCACAAAACCACAAAATGTAGCTGGATTTAGATGATAACACATAAAAAAATAAAAGCTCACAAACGGCGTGGTTACGCTGTTTGTAAGCTTTTTGAGATGATATGGAATGTTCTAAGTGATTTATTTGCGTAACTCAAAATCAAGCGTAGTTACCCTACGTGCCGGTTCGAGTCCGGCCTTCGGCACCATTGAAATTTAGGCTCTCACAATATTTTGTGGGAGCTTTTTGTTATCTAAAAATATATTTTTTCAGCTAAAGAAATTTTCATATTTTTATTTACAAATGATACATTGACCTATTATGAGAAAGTGTATATAATTGAGAAAGAATCTATTCTAGTTTTGTAGTAGTTAATATGTGTTTTTAGCAAAATTGCTAGGGGTATTGTGTACTGGAGAGAAGAGTATGAGCAGATTAAAAGTCGAGACTCCTGATAGAGTTCAGCTAACCGTTGAGAAGCTGTACAAGGATCTGGAGCGCCATATTATTGCTTCACCACCGGGATTGTGTCCAGTGGATTTACAGCTGTCATTTTTGAAGGTTTGTCAGGCTCAGACCTGTGGCAAATGCGTACCCTGCAGGGTAGGATTGCTGCAGCTGCAGCATTTGCTGGAGGATGTGCTTAATGGCAAGGCTACCATGAAAACCTTGGATTTGATTGAGCAGACAGCCAAGAATATTGAGGCCAGCGCTGACTGTGCCATTGGCTATGAGGCGGCTCATATGCTGGTAGCAGGTTTTGACGGCTTCCGTGAGGACTATGAGCATCATGTAAAGGAGGGCTGCTGCTCTGTTCATGCCCAGCATGCCATTCCTTGTGTGGCTCTATGCCCTGCCCAGGTAGATATTCCTGGATATGTGGCTTTGGTAGGAGAGAAGCGCTATGCTGATGCAGTGCGGCTGATTCGCAAGGACAATCCTTTCCCTACAGCCTGTGCTATGATTTGTGAGCACCCTTGTGAGGCGCGCTGTCGCCGTAGTATGGTGGATGTGTCCATCAATATTCGTGGCTTGAAGCTGATGGCCGTGGAGCATGCTCATGCCAATACAGTGCCAATACCAGAGAAATGTGCCAGCACTGGCAAGAAGGTGGCTATTATCGGTGGCGGTCCTTCTGGTCTTTCTGCAGCCTATTATCTGGAATTAATGGGCCATCATGCTGTTGTCTTTGAGGAGAAGAAGAAGCTGGGCGGTATGCTTCGCTACGGTATTCCAAATTACCGCTTCCCTCGTGAGCGTTTGGATGAGGATTTGGAGGTAATTCTTAGCACCGGAGTAGAGGTGCATTTGAATACCAGAATTGGTGAGGAAGAGGGAGAAATTACACTCGAGAGCCTCAACAAGGAATACGATGCAGTTTATATTGCCATTGGTGCCCATAACGATAAGAAAATCGGCATTGAAGGGGAGAATGCCCAGGGTGTTATCTCTGCTGTGGAGCTGTTGAAGCGCATTGGTGACGATGATATGCCTGATTTCAAGGGCAAGGATGTAGTGGTTATTGGCGGCGGTAATGTGGCTATGGACTGTACTCGTTCTGCTATCCGTCTGGGAGCTAGGAAGGTAGGTATTGCCTATAGACGCCGTCAGGAGGATATGACAGCCCTGCCAGAGGAAATTGAGGGTGCTATTGCTGAGGGAGCAGAGCTATATGGCTTGAAGTCTCCACATCATATTGAGGCCGATGAAAATGGCAAGGTAGTAGCTCTCTGGGTAGAGCCACAGATTATCGGCCCTATTGATGCCTGGGGCAGAGCACGGCCTATTCACGCTGAAGTACCATTGATGCGGATACCATGTGATGTCATTGTGGTGGCCATCGGTCAGGGCATTGACAGCAAGGCCTTTGAGGATGCTGGTATCAGCTTGAAGCGAGGGGCAATTGCTGCAGCTATGACTGGCGAGGTAGAAAATGCTGATGGTATTTTTGCCGGTGGTGACTGTGCTACAGGCCCGGCAACTGTTATCAAGGCTATTGCTGCTGGCAAGGTAGCTGCAGCTAATATTGATGAATATCTGGGCTATAAGCATATTATTTCCTGTGATGTTCAGATTCCGGAGCCGGATTTGGCAGAAAAACTGCCTTGTGGCAAGGTACAGCTGGCTGAAAAGGAAGTTGGCGCCCGCAAGAATAATTTCCAGCCAATGGAAATCTGCATGAGTGAGCAGGAGGCCTGTCAGGAGGCTGGCCGCTGCCTGCGGTGTGATAAATTTGGATTCTCTGCCCTGAAGGGAGGTCGCAGACTTAGATGGTAAATGTAAAAATTGATAATATAGATCTCTCTGTGGAGGAAGGTACAACCATATTGGAAGCAGCTAAGAAGCTGGGTATCTATATACCACATCTCTGCTACCTAAAGGGAATCAATGAAATTTCCGCCTGCAAGGTTTGCGTGGTGGAGATTCAGGGGAAGAACAAGCTGGTAACAGCCTGCTCTACTGCCGTAAGCGAGGGCATGGTTATCTTTACCAACTCCGCCAAGGTAAGAAGTGTCCGCAAGTCCAATGTGGAGCTGATTCTTTCTCAGCATGACTGTCTCTGTGCTACCTGTGTCCGTTCTGGTAACTGTCCTTTGCAGACCTTGGCTGGCCATTTGGGCATTTATGATCTGCCCTTTGAGCGCCATGTAACAGAGCAGGCCTGGGACAATAATTTTCCTTTGATTCGGGATTCCAAGAAGTGCATAAAATGTATGCGCTGTCTTCAGATTTGCAGCAAGGTACAGGGCTGTGATATTTGGGATGTACAGAATACCGGTGCCTATACCAATATTAGCACTGTGGATAATATGCCTATTTCCAATACCAAATGTACCCTTTGTGGTCAGTGTATCACCCATTGTCCTACTGGCGCCTTGAAGGAAAGAAATGATTTGCCAGAGATATATGATATTTTGGCAGATCCTAACAAGGTTACTGTAGTACAGATTGCCCCTGCTGTTCGTACAGCCTGGCTGGAGCGCAAGGATATGGAGCCAGGCATTGATACTGAGGGCCGTTTGGTGGCAGCCTTGAAGCGTATGGGCTTTGACTATGTGCTGGATACAGTTTTTGCGGCAGATGTAACCATTATGGAGGAAGGAACAGAGCTGCTGGAGCGCTTGTCTGATAACAAGAAGATGCCAATGTTTACCTCCTGCTGTCCAGGCTGGGTTTCTTATCTGACCATGAACCATCCTGAAATGCTGTTAAATCTGTCTACCACCAAGAGTCCTCAGCAGATTTTTGGTGCTTTGGTCAAGACCTATTTCGCCAAGAAAACTGGTGTGGCACCGGAAAATATCTGCTCCATTTCCATTATGCCATGTGTCTCTAAGAAGAGAGAGGCAGCCTTGGCTTCCATGAAGGCCAGCGGCTATCAGGATGTGGATTATGTGCTGACCACCAGAGAGATGGTGCGTCTGCTGCGAGCAGAGCATATAGATCCTCGTGGCTTGCAGGAAATGCCATTTGATTCACCAATTGGTGATGGTACTGGTGCTGGTGTCCTCTTTGGTGTTACTGGCGGTGTTATGGAAGCGGCTCTGCGAACTGCCTACAAGGTAGTAACCGGCGAGGAGGCGCCAGAGGATGCCTTCCAGAAGGTGCGGGACACCCGCAGTGAGGGCCGGGATAATGCCATTAATTTAGGCGGTATTCGCACAGCAGATTTTGATATTGCTGGCAGAACCCTGAAAACCTGTGTGGTTAGCGGTTTGAAAAATGCAGAAAGGCTTATCAAGCAAATCAAAAGAGGGGAGGCTCATTATGACTTCGTGGAGGTTATGGCCTGCCCAGGAGGTTGTGTAGGCGGTGGCGGACAGCCAATTCACGAGGGTTGCGAGTGGGCACCTCAGCGAGGCCAGCGTCTTTATAATCTGGACAAGAAGCGGAAGCTGCGCCGTTCCCATGAGAATCCGCAGGTACAGAAGCTGTACAAGGATTTCTTGGAAAAACCTCTTAGTGAAAAGGCAGAAAAACTACTGCACACCCAGCATGTATGGGAAAAGAATTACCGTTGATGGTACATTGTATACATATTTTGTTATACTAAAAAAATATAGTCAAATGCCCAGGTCTGTGCTATAGTAATAACTGTGAAAAACAGATATGCCTTAGAATTTTGATTATGAGGTGATTATATGTTTAAAGAATTAGCTTACTATGATGGAAAGATTGGTACCCCTGATGAGGTAATGATTCCATTTAATGACCGCTCACATTTCTTTGGCGATGGTGTTTATGATGCAACTATTGGTGGCAACCATGTAGTTTATCTGCTGGAGGATCATCTGGATCGCTTCTATACCAGTGCCAACTATTTTGATATAAAGGTGCCTATGGAGAAAGAGGAGCTGGGCAAGCTTTTGACAGATCTTCTGAAGCAGGTAGAGGGTGAGACTCATTTTGTATATTGGCAGGTAACTCGCGGTATAGCACCTAGAGATCATGCCTATAGCAAGGACATGGTTGGCAAGCTCTGGGTATGGATTAAGCAATCCAAGGCTGGGGATCCAAAGAAGGAGCTGAAGCTGATTGTTCGTCCTGATACCCGCTTCCAGCATGGCAATGCCAAAACCTTGAATCTGCTGCCAGCAGTGGCTGGTACTCAGGAGGCTACCCTATTGGGAGCTGATGAGTGTGTACTGCATCGCGATGGCTTTGTTACAGAGTGTTGTCACAGCAATGTGCAGATACTCAAAAACGGTATGCTTATCAGTCATCCTGATGATCAGTTTATTCTGCGCGGTATTGCCAAGACTCATATGATTCAGGCTTGCCGCAGATTGGGAATTACCGTTATGGAGCGTCCATTTAGCTTGGAAGAGCTATATGATGCAGATGAGGTTATTGTTACCGCTTCCTCCAAGATGTGTCAGCATGCCACTGAGATTGAGGGCAAAAAGGTTGGCGGCAAGGATCCAGAAACCCTCAGCCGTATTGAAAAGGCTGTTATTCAGGAATATTTGGACTATACCGGCAAGGCAACCCTCCTGGATTAAGCATATGGCAGAGGCGAAAATAGCTAATTATGATAGTGGAAATTCGCTGGCAAACTAAATATATTGATTGGAATGGGCCAATCGGTCAGTAGCTATATCAAGCTATTGGCTGATGGCCCTTTTTGTTTTGGCAGGTATATCTATTACACTAAGGCAGGTTTTCCAGTCAGATTGGGCCTGCACAATTTTGTGGGAGAAACTGATGGGCCTCTTGGTATGGCTAATCTGGCCTACGCCTTTGAGGCAGTAGGGGTGTCAGTGCAGTTCTTAATCTTACTATGGATGTTCATTTGGGAGTTTTGGCAAATGTCCGCAGTGCTTTGAACTAAATTCCTTGAAAACTACAAAAAAACGGTGTAGGTGCTTTTTTCCTACCCGCTTTTTTTGTGCATATTTTTCCTACCTGCAATCCTTTTTCTTCCCAGAAGTTAAACAAGGATATATTAGGAATTTTACTATTTTCCATGATTTGACGAAAAATATATAATTATATAGAATAATTTTTGTTGGCTTTTCAGTATTGTGTTAATAAATTTACATATAAAATTATGAGGTGTACGAGTTTATGGAAGTGTTTTCCACTGTAGTAAATCAATTGGATTCTTTAATTTGGAGCATGGCTCTGGTAGGGCTGTGTCTAGGGGCAGGCTTTTATTTGTCCCTGCGGCTGGGCTTTCCCCAGGTACGGCTTATTGTCGATATGCTGCGACTGCTTTTTGGTGACAAAAAAAGCGAGCATGGAATTTCCTCCTTTCAGTCCTTTGCCACCACTGTTGGAGCAAGGGTAGGTATGGGGAATATTGCTGGTGTGGCCACAGCTATATTTATTGGCGGACCTGGCTCTATTTTCTGGATGTGGATAATTACCTTTATTGGGGCGGCTTCGGCCTTTACGGAGTCTGTTTTGGGGCAGGCCTACAAAATCCGCAATTCCAGCGGGGTATTTATGGGTGGCCCTGCCTATTATATTGAGCATGGCTTGAAATGCAGGCCCTATGCCAAGCTTTTTGCTATTATTGCAGCTCTAGGCCCTGGCTTTCTGTTGCCAGGTGTGCAGATAAATTCCCTGGTTTTGGTTTTTGAGGAAGCATTTGCTGTGGATAGGGTGATTGTAGGCTTTATTTGCTGTGCTTTTTTGGCTTTTATTATCTTTGGCAGTATTCGTCGTATTTCCAAGCTGGCAGAGTTTTTGACACCCTTTATGTGTTTGTTTTATATGGGCTTTGCCGCTTTTATCCTTGTTAGCCATTGGGAACAGATTCCCGCCATGCTTCATATGATTGTTACCTCTGCTATTGGTATGGATCCCCTATTTGCAGGCATTATTGGCTCTGCTGTGTCCTGGGGTGTTAAGCGAGGCATATATTCCAATGAAGCTGGCATGGGTTGTGGAGCTATAGTGTCCTCTGCAGCGGAAACTTCCCATCCTGCCAAGCAGGGCTTGATACAGGCTTGTTCTATCTATGTAGATACTCTCCTGATTGGTACAGCTACCGCCTTGATTGTACTGCTGACTGGCACCTATAATGTATCTGATGGACAGGGAGGCTTGCTGGTAAACAGTGTAGGCAATATTGAGGCAGGCATCAAATGGGCTCAGTATTCCCTGATAAATACCTTTGGCACTTGGAGTGGCAAGGCTTTGGCCATAATCATTGTTATGTTTGTTTTCACCAGCTTGACAGGCTATTGCTATCAGGCAGAAACCAATATCCGTTATTTGTTTAAGCGTAACAAAACAGCTTTGACATCTGTACGGGTGGTATTTGTGCTGGCCTCCTTTTTTGGCTGTCTGGTAAATGCAGATGCTATCTGGGCCTTGGGCGATATAGGTTATGGTCTTATGGGTTGGGCCAATATCATTGCTATTATTTTGCTGGCTCCTAAGGCTGTGGCTATTTTAAAGGACTACGAAAGTCAGAAGGCCCAGGGACAGGACCCTGTGTTCAATCCGGATAAATTTGGGATTCATGACTATACTGGGGCTTGGAAGAAATATCAGAAATTTTGATAGAGCTATTGCGGGAAACACCCTATTTTAGCTCTAGGAAATTCTGTTTCGATTTTCATGATATTTAGTTGACTTAAAGCAGGGTTTAGGTGTTATACTATTCTTAGTGTATTATATTTGCAAGGGGGAGTTTTCGTGGAAAAATCCAAGGTTTATTTTACAGATTTCCGTACTCAGGTTGGTACCAGCTGGACTGTGAAGCTGCAGCGCCTGTGTATTGCAGCTGGCATCAAGAATATTGATTTTGATAAAAAGTTCGTAGCTATTAAGATGCATTTTGGCGAGTTGGGCAATCTATCCTTTTTGCGTCCTAATTATGCCAAGGCTATTGCAGATTTGGTGAAGGAGCAGGGTGGTCTGCCATTCCTGACAGATTGTAATACCCTGTATCCAGGCAGCCGTAAGAATGCCTTGGAGCATATTGAATGTGCTAATATTAACGGATTTAACAGCATTTCTACTGGTTGCCAGATTATTATTGGCGATGGCTTGAAGGGTACTGATGATGTGGAGGTACCTGTAAAGAATGGTGAGATTTGCAAGACAGCCAAAATTGGCCGGGCGGTAATGGATGCAGATGTATTTATCAGCTTGGCTCATTTCAAGGGACATGAGGCTACTGGCTTTGGTGGTGCTATTAAGAATATTGGCATGGGTTGTGGCAGTCGTGCTGGCAAGATGGAACAGCATTCCTCCGGCAAGGTGGTAGTAAATCCGGACAAATGCCGTGGCTGTCAGAAATGTGCCAAGGAGTGTGGTTCTGATGCTATTACCTATGTGGATCACAAGGCAGTTATTGACCATGATGCCTGCAAGGGCTGTGGCCGTTGCATAGGTGCCTGCAATTTTGATGCTATCCGCAATGAGCAGTGGGATGCGGGAGATCTGTTGGATAAGAAGATGGCAGAATACGCTCAGGCGGTGGTTCAGGATAGACCATGCTTCCATATCAACATGATTATGGATATTTCGCCAAATTGTGATTGTCATGGGGAGAATGATGCTGCTATTCTGCCAAATATCGGCATGGCTGCTTCCTTTGACCCTATTGCCTTGGATCAGGCTTGTGCCGACCTTTGTCAGCAGGCAGAGCCTATCCGCAATTCCCAGTTGGGAGACAATCTGGCTAAGCCGGACTGGCATTGTCATCACGACCATTGGTTGGATAGCAATCCTAATGTACATTGGAAGGAAACTCTAGAACACGGCGAAAAAATCGGCATGGGCACCCGCCAGTACGAGCTAATTCGCTTGAAGTAAAAAATTATGACGAGGTGTCCTGCTATGTCTTGCAATTAATTCGGTTGCAAGGTATAATAAAAATAAGGGGAGCACCAGTAGACGGTTGCCCCAGAATAACATGACGAAACTTTAAGGAAATCCGCCAGGTTTGGAAGCTTTAGGCGGATTTTCTTATGCCTTTAATGCAACAATGCAGATAGTCACCAGAAAAACCAGTGTCAAAAAATCATACAAGGTCAAAGTACTGTCTGATGTATTGACAAAAGAATTCGGTAAAGGATTTTCTGAGCGTAATCTTGCAGACTTTCGTAAGTTTTATCATTTATGAATCAGTCAAGGTTCCAGTGATATGGTATAAATGAAGTTGTCACCTTACTTTCAAGGAATTAATATATACTTATGAGTGTAATCTGATAAGTTATTTGATAGTGGAGAGAATACACGGTTGTTGTAGTGGGGTATTTCCAGCTAAATAATGATAGGAGCAAGAGTGTATATAGTGGTATGTTGTAATGATAATAATTTGACGAGAAAAACAGGGATGGAGCCTATATACGATGATAAAGGAAAACATATATCTTCGGTTTTAGAATTTTGGCAATGGGCTTATTCTGATATTATTGGCAATATTGAGCGAGGGCATTTTGCCGAATATTTAGTAGCTCGTGCCTTAAATGTAAGACAAAATACAAGAGTAGAGTGGGATAAATATGATGTGTTGACCAATGATGATATATCTATAGAAGTGAAATCATCTGGTTATGTGCAGACATGGCAGCAGAAAGGCAAATCTAAGATATCGTTTTCCATACGTCCCACAAGAGCCTTTAATTCAAAAGCTAATGCTTATGAAAGGGAAATAAAAAGACAGGCTCAGATTTATGTATTTTGTGTCCATAACTATGAGAAAAAGGATGAAGGACTTAACCCATTAGATATGAAACAGTGGGATTTTTATATTTTGCCTACCGAGAAATTGAATATGGAGGTAAAAGAACAGAAAACCATTTCTTTGCAGAAAATAATAAAGCTGGGAGCAGAAAAATGTAGTTATTCGGAATTATCAGCGAGTATTAATAAATTGAAATGTCTTTGGGATATATGATGAGGTATTCGATACAAAAAACTCTATAGGAGTGGGACGGTTTAGATTTTCAAATTACTTGAAAATAGGTTGTGCAGATAACGTGGAAATGACATCTGCGGAAGAATATGGATTTTGTGTTTTAATTGTGCTATAATCAGTTTGTGTGTTCTAATCACACAAGCTGATTTTTTTTGAGGAGGTTTGTCCATGCTGCCTAAGCTGAATAATGTAGAATTTAATGAAGACAAGGCTACGCCTTTTCATGTGGTAGCTCCCTTTGAGCCTATGGGGGATCAGCCGGAAGCTATAGAAGCATTGGCGGCCGGTATTGAAAATGGTCAGGAGGCTCAGGTACTGCTGGGAGCTACTGGTACAGGCAAAACCTTTACTATAGCCAAGCTTATTGAGAAGGTGCAGCGGCCTACCTTGGTGATTGCCCACAACAAGACTTTGGCCGCCCAGCTGGCCAGCGAGTTCAAAGCTTTTTTCCCAGATAATTATGTAGGCTATTTTGTCAGCTATTATGATTATTATCAGCCAGAGGCCTATATTGCCTCGACAGATACCTATATAGAGAAGGATGCTTCCATCAATGATGAAATAGATGAGCTGCGGCATTCTGCTACCTGCTCTCTTTTTGAGCGACGGGATGTTATTATTGTGGCCAGTGTTTCCTGCATATATGGTTTGGGTTCTCCGGAAAGCTATCATGAAATGGTTTTGTCCCTGCACAAGGGGCAGGAAACGGATAGGGATGCAATTCTCCGCCGACTGGTTGCCATTCAATATGAGCGAAATGATTTGGTACTGGAGCGTGGCACTTTTAGGGTGCGGGGCGATGTTATTGAGGTATTTCCAGCTGGTTATAGCAATAAAGCAGTGCGGATAGAGCTTTTTGGGGATGAAGTAGATAGGATTCTGGAATTTGAGGTGCTTACCGGCAAGGTTATTGGTGAAAGGCTTCATTCCATGATTTTTCCAGCTTCCCATTATGTTACTAATCGGGAGGATTTGGAATACGCCATGTCCACCATTCGACAGGAAATGGAGGAACAGGTCAAATTCTTTAAATCAGAAAATAAATTGATTGAGGCCCAGCGCATTGAACAGCGAGTAAATTATGATTTGGAAATGATTCAGGAAATGGGCTACTGCTCAGGCATTGAGAATTATTCTCGGCATTTAACCCGCCGTAAAACAGGAGATGCGCCCTATACCCTGCTGGATTATTTCCCAGAGGATTTTCTCATGGTAATGGATGAGTCCCATGTTACCTTGCCTCAGGTACGGGCTATGTATGCAGGGGATAGATCCCGGAAGGATTCGTTAGTCAATAATGGCTTTCGTCTACCTTCGGCCTATGATAACCGTCCTTTGAAATTTGAGGAGTTTGAAAAGCGGATTAATCAGATTGTATATGTTTCTGCTACGCCGGCTAAATACGAGCTAGGACAGGCTCAACAGGTGGTACAGCAGATTATTCGTCCTACGGGACTTTTGGATCCAGAAATCGAAATCCGTCCTTTGGAGGGGCAGATGGATGATTTGCTGGGAGAAATTCATAAAAGAACAGCCAAAAATCAGCGGGTTTTGGTAACTACCTTGACCAAGCGTATGGCAGAGAATCTTACAGATTACCTCAAGGAAATGGGTGTGAAGGTGCGGTATCTTCATTCAGATATTGCCACCATTGAAAGAGCCCAGATTATCAAGGAACTGCGATTGGGCAAATTTGATGTGCTGGTAGGTATAAACCTGCTGCGTGAGGGCTTGGATATGCCAGAGGTATCTTTGGTGGCTATTCTGGATGCGGATAAGGAGGGCTTTTTGCGCTCTGATACATCACTGATTCAGACCATAGGCCGTGCTGCCCGTAATGCCGAGGGACAGGTTATTATGTATGCTGATGTGATTACGGATTCCATGCAGAGAGCCATAGATGAAACAGCCCGCCGTCGTCAGGTGCAGGAGGCCTATAATCAGGAGCATAATATTGTGCCAAAAACCATTGTAAAGCCAATCAAGGATTTGATTGATTTGACCTTGGTAGCTGAGGAAAGCGGTGAATACAAGGTTGATATAGATGCCAAGGCCAAGGCTGCGGCCAAGAAGCTGCAGCGGCCGGATAAAAAGCTGACCAAGAAGGAAGGGGAGGCACTTTTGAAGGCTTTGACCAAGGAAATGCAGATGGCCTCTAGGGCCTTGGAGTTTGAGCGGGCCGCTCAGCTTAGGGATATGATTTTTGAACTGCAGGATACTATGGGGATAAAAAATAAATAGCAGGCATTTTACGGGCTAAAGCCATCATATGTGACGATTTTGTCAGTAGTATGCTTAGGGTAAGGGTATATGAGGTAGTTTATGGATAAGTATATTCGCATTCGTGGTGCTAGACAGCACAATTTAAAAAATATTAATTTGGATATTCCAAGGGATAAAATGGTGGTCATTACTGGCCTTAGCGGCTCTGGTAAATCCTCTCTGGCCTTTGATACCATCTATGCAGAGGGCCAGCGGCGGTATATGGAGTCTTTATCATCCTATGCCCGACAGTTCCTGGGACAGATGGACAAGCCTGATGTGGACTATATAGAGGGCTTGTCTCCGGCTATTTCCATTGACCAGAAAACCACCAGCCGCAATCCTCGTTCTACCGTAGGCACAGTTACGGAAATCTACGACTATCTGCGTTTGCTTTTTGCTAGAGTGGGGCACCCTCATTGCCCTAGATGTGGTAAGCCTGTTAATCAGCAGTCCTTGGATCAGATGCTGGATCAGCTATTGGCTTTGCCAGAACGCACCAAGCTATTGATTATGGCTCAGGCGGTGCGGGGGAAAAAGGGAGAGCACAAAAAGTTGCTGGAGCATATTCGCAAGGAGGGCTATACCCGTCTGCGCATTGATGGTGAAATCCGGGATGCTGGTGAGGAAATCCAGCTGGAAAAAAATAAAAAGCATACCATTGAGGTGGTTATTGATCGGCTGATTATTCGGCCAGAGATACGGCCTCGTATGGCAGAATCCATGGAGGTAGCCTTGAAGATGGGGCAGGGTGTGGCCTATGTGCAGATTGTCGATGGAGAACAGCTAATGTTCAGCCAGAATTTTGCCTGTGAGGATTGTGGTATCAGCCTGCCGGAAATTACACCGAGAATGTTTTCCTTTAACAGTCCTTTTGGCGCTTGTCCTGTTTGCAGTGGATTGGGCAGTCAAATGGAGATGGATTTGGAGCTGGTACTGCCAGATAAGGCTAAATCCTTGGCTGAGGGGGCCATTGCTCCTATGTCTACCAATGTTAAAGGATATTATATGCGCCAGATGGATGCTTTGGTACAAAAATATGGCTGTACCTTGGATACCCCTTGGCAGGAGATGCCAGCCAAGCTGCAGCAAAAGCTTCTCTATGGCACTGGGGAGGAGATTTTGGAGTTTGGCTATGAGAATATGTTTGGACAATACAAGATTCATCGTATTCCCTTTGAGGGAATAATGAATATTCTCAATCGTCGCTACCGGGAATCTGAATCAGATACTATGCGGGAGGAATATGAAAATTATATGAGTGTTAATCTGTGTCCTGAATGTCATGGGGCCAGATTAAAGCCAGAGGTGCTGGCTGTCACTATTGGAGGTAAAAACATTCAGCAGGTAACGGATATGCCTGTGGCTCAGTGTCAGGAGTTTTTCCAGCAGGTAGAGTTTTCGGACAGAGAGCGGACTATTGGTCAGCAGGTACTAAAGGAAATTAATGCCAGATTGGGATTTTTGGCTAAGGTTGGTTTGGAGTATCTTACTTTGTCTAGAGCTGCTGGTACTTTATCTGGCGGTGAGGCTCAGCGTATCAGGCTGGCTACCCAGATTGGTTCTGGCTTGGTAGGGGTGCTGTATATCTTGGACGAGCCTAGTATTGGTTTGCATCAGCGAGATAATAACAAGCTGCTAGAGGCATTGAAAAATCTGCGGAATATGGGCAATACCCTGCTGGTGGTGGAGCATGATGAGGATACCATGCGGGTGGCAGATCATATTGTGGATATTGGGCCGGGAGCTGGTTCTCAGGGAGGCTATGTGGTGGCTCAGGGGACAGCTGAGGAGATTATGGCTGTGCCGGAGTCAGTAACAGGTCAGTATTTAAGCCACGAAAAAATTATTCCAGTGCCAGAGAAAAGACGGCAGGGAAATGGTAATTTTCTGGAGATTCTGGGGGCAGAGGAGAATAATCTAAAGAATGTACATTTGAAACTGCCTTTGGGGGTATTTACGGTTATTACTGGTGTATCTGGTTCTGGTAAAAGTACCTTGATAAATGAAATTCTTTATAAGGCAGTGGCTTCCAAGCTTTATCGCATTAAAGGCAGACCGGGAAAGTTCAAAAAGCTGTTGGGTATGGAGAATGTGGATAAGGTTATTGATATTGACCAAAGCCCTATTGGTAGAACGCCTCGTTCCAATCCTGCTACCTACACCGGTGTATTTGATTTAATCAGAACGCTGTTTAGTCAGTGCAGTGAGGCTAAGATGCGCGGGTATAAGCCTGGGCGGTTTAGCTTTAATATTAAGGGAGGCCGATGTGAAACCTGCAAAGGTGATGGCATTATCAAGATAGAGATGCATTTCCTTTCAGATGTATATGTGCCTTGCGAGGTTTGTGGCGGTGCCAGATACAATCAGGAAACCTTGGAGGTTAAATATAAGGGAAAATCTATTGCGGATGTACTGGATATGACTATTGAGGAAGCAGTAGAGTTCTTTAAGAATGTGCCTCGTATTGCCAATAAGCTGCAGGTGATGCAGGATGTTGGACTGGGTTATGTCAAGTTGGGGCAGTCTGCTACAACGTTGTCTGGTGGTGAGGCTCAGAGGGTAAAGCTGGCTACGGAGCTATCCCGCCGTTCTACTGGCAGAACATTGTATATTCTGGATGAGCCTACTACTGGTTTACATACGGCAGATATTCATAAGCTGTTGGAGATTCTCCAGCGGTTAGTTGATGGCGGAGATTCTGTGGTGGTTATTGAGCATAATCTGGATGTGATTAAAAGTGCAGATTATATTGTGGATTTGGGCCCAGAGGGAGGAGATAAGGGAGGCACGATTGTGGCTCAGGGCACACCAGAGGAAATTGTGAAAGTCAAGGCTTCTTATACAGGTAAGTTCTTAAAGCCTATGCTGGAGCAGTAAATTATGATTTGCCGAGTTGCCTATCTCCCTAAATATTTGAAATGAAAGTCGTTATGTCAGTGGGTTCTGAAATACAGCCTGCGGTCATAACGACTTTTGCTCTGTCCGACTTAATGGCCCTAACTGGTGATTTATCTTTACGCACAGATACCGCTTGTGTACTCGCTCCTAGCTAAGCCTAACGGATGCTAATTCAGTATATTGAAGGTGATATTGACATAGTAGAGAAAATGAAGAGGACAGGTAAGTATGAAAAATGCCAGATGCGCTATAATATTCATATGGAAGATGAGTTGAACAATTCTCGGCTTTGGTTAACAAGAAATTACAAGGAAGCATTGTATCATCGCTTGGATAAAGATTTGCAGTATGATATGGATAATGATATGGACATGGAACTGCAACGCATAAGCCTGCAATATGGAATGTTAAATTTTATTATCTATGATAATGGCTATAGTAGGTATTTTTATTCTGACCAATGGAGATTATATTTTACCGGACTTTATTTTCGATGAAGTCCAGTTTTCTATATTCAGAAATAACATTTTTTATAACGGCAAGAAATGTAAAACCTATATTGAAGATATTGATGTTTTTGCCGATGATATGGTATACTATGTAATATATTAACGTAGTTTTGATGCTATTTATGACGGAGGGAAAGAGATGCGATATCTTTCAGTTACTGAAATAGCGAAAAAGTGGGAAGTGTCAGAGCGCAGTGTTAGAAATTATTGTGCCCAAGGTCGTGTGAATGGTGCATTCATCACCAGTAAGATATGGAACATTCCGGAAAATGCAGAGAAACCAGAGCGTATCAATAAGAGAAAAGAAGTCAAGATTACTCTGTTGGATATTCTGAAAGAGCAGAAGGCAAGTAAATACTCCGGTGGTATTTATCATAAAACGCAGATTGAATTGACGTACAACTCCAACCATATTGAAGGAAGTCGCCTGACTCACGATCAAACCAGATATATCTTTGAAACCAATACTATCGGTGTAGAAAAAGAAGTTCTGAATGTTGATGATGTAATTGAAACAGTAAATCACTTCCACTGTATTGACATAATTATTGATTCTGCAAGAGCAGTTCTGACGGAGAAATTTATCAAGGACCTTCATTTTATTTTGAAGAACGGCACCAGCGACTCTAGAAAAGATTGGTTTGCTGTTGGCGATTATAAGAAGCTTCCTAATGAAGTCAGTGGTATGGATACAACCATTCCAGAAGAAGTTGCCAATAAAATGAAGACCTTGCTGATGGAATACAACGCTAAAGATGCAAAGACATTTGAGGATATTCTGGACTTCCATGTGAAGTTTGAGCGGATTCATCCGTTTCAGGATGGCAACGGTCGTATTGGTAGATTAATTATGTTTAAGGAATGTTTGAAAAATAATATAGTTCCATTTATTGTTGATGATAATTTAAAGATGTTCTATTATCGTGGATTGAAAGAATGGGATAATGAAAAAGGCTATCTGACAGATACCTGCCTGGCTGCACAAGATAAATATAAAGCATATTTGGATTATTTTAGGATTGTGTATTAATGCAAGAAGCGATGTGGAGCTATGTCGAATTTTACCCTATTTTTTATCTCAAGGTTATGAAGGTCGTTGAAATGGTAGATTGTAAAATGAAATTGAACAAATAAAAGACTCACGGCGAATCTTTTTGGTAGAATTAAGTTACCACACAAAAAGCTATCAAAGGAGATGCACCATGAGTCGTAACAATTCTACCATGATTACCCCTTCTCGCAAAAGAGGTCAGCACTTAAAATTTGAAGATAGAGTAAGCATCAAGATATACAGGAAGCTAAAATATACGCTTAGAGCTATAGCAGATGTTCTGGATTGTTCTCCGTCTACCATTATGTATGAAATCAAGCGTGGCACAGGCGAAAGGAACGGCTCAAGAGGCCGCTTTCCTGAATACAATCCAAGCCGGGGACAAGCAAACTATGAGGTGAACCGTAGTCGTTGCCATCGAAAAGCCAAGGCTCTTAACGGTAATCCTTTTGTGGACTGGGTTATTACTCCGTTTAATCTTCCGGAAGCTCTCCGCAGGCGTCATAAGAAAAAACTCATCCGTAACAACAAGAGAAGCTACGGAACAAGCATCACAGAACGCCCGGAAGAAATCTCCGCAGAGATTGAGGAAGGCCACTGGGAAATAGATACCGTTGTAGGAAAGAGAGCTGGAAAAGAATCTGTGGTACTTACACTTGTAGAGAAGAAAACCGATTACTACATAGCAATCAAGATTCCAGGAAAGGATGCTGCTTCAGTAATGATTGCTATGGAAGTTCTACGTGAAGAATACGGCGATAAGTTCTTCAGCAAAGTATTCAAATCAATAACAGCTGATAACGGCAGCGAGTTTTCGCGTCTGTCTGAGCTTGAAGCGTATGGCGTATCGATATATTTCGCGCACCCTTATTTCTCATGGGAAAGAGCCCAGAACGAACGCCATAACAGAATCCTCAGGAGATACATCCAAAAGGGTGTTTCCATTGACTTGTATTCAAAGGCTTTGTAAATCTGATTATGGCTGATACAGTAGCCTATCAGGAAGTTATAGACAGGGAAAACAACCCTATCAAATATGCCATGAAAAAGGCGGGGTTGAACATCAAGAAGCTTTCCCTTCTTCTGGATGCACCATATCGCACTGTACAGGATTGGATTGCCGGCAAGAGAATGCCGCCATCCTGGTGTCAGAAGCTCATTATTGAGAAAATCGAAACATCCGCATAATTGTTGCTAGATAGCTGTGTCTTACAATCGGGACACAGCTATTTTTATGCCCTTGCTACATCAGATTTCAAGAAGAGCTTTGTGCGCTGGTAGGTCTTAATAGGCTGGATATGGCCGTTCTTGATGGCGGCTATTACATTCTGCCTTGTACATCCCAGCATATCCGCAACCTCGGTAGTATTAACAATCTCGTGCTGGGTAAAGCTGACAAAATCCTCTACAGATAAAGGTATTTCAACACCATTTTCCCAAAGTTCTCCCTCTGAACAATCCAAGTCCTCATTCCAAGACACTCCATAGCCTCCTGGCTCAACCTTTACCATTTGGAACAGGGCAGGCTCCTCCAGTGCTTCGAACTCTGGATAGTCCTTAATAATAGGCTTTACATCAAATTTCTTAATAACACCATTTTCAAAGAAAACCAACAGCTGCATATTTGACAATGGCACTACATTAGCAATTTTTATAGACAACATAAATATCACATCCTTATGAATAAAGCCGCCATTCAAGGCGGCTATTTAATTACTTCAACGGTGGCAGCTTCTTAATGGTTTTGTTATTCCACATATACTGCAATTCGTCTTTATGGGATAATCCCCATTCCCGAATCATTTTTACAGCCCTTGCTGGCAGGTCGCCCTCAATCATTTCCAGACTGTCGATTCTAAATATTCCGTTGTATTCACCATACACTGCATGAATATGTGGAGGATTATGTTCGTTTCTAAAAAATATCTTGATGACTATACCATAGAATCTCGTTATTTATGGCATACGCTTAACTCCTTTCATGCATTTATTATACCACACTGTTTTACATAAAACAAATATATTTTTACATATAAAATATTTTAAAATCATTTTTGCTATATTGACAGCACTTTACAATTTTTACGCTGCATAACCCTGATTCCGACCCATAGCTGCCAAGAACTCCATGATGATATCGGAATTTTTGGCAGTTTGGGCACAATCAGCCAAACTGCCAA
>NZ_JADYTY010000027.1 GCF_021531495.1 Anaerovibrio lipolyticus | reverse complement strand
TTGAGGAAGAAATGCTTGCAGTACTTACTGCATAAAGGTTCGCCGGGTGTTCAACTTATTATTGCAATTCGGGACTAGAAAATATTTACAAAAAAACTTGACTTTAAGGTGGATTTTTTATAAAATATTTCAAGTGAGCCGTGTACAGCCGCTTCCATTAGCCCCGGAGGCAATGACATAGCTTGCGAATAATTCCAAATTTTTACAAATAATCTAGGGAGGGATATATCGCATGAAGACAACGTTTATGGCTAATGCTCAGAATGTAGAGCGTAAGTGGTATGTTGTAGACGCTGAAGGTCAGACTGTAGGTAGATTGGCCGCTGAAGTTGCAAAAGTTCTTCGCGGTAAACATAAACCAACCTTTACTCCGCATGTTGATACTGGCGATTTCGTTATCGTAATCAATGCAGAGAAGGCTGTATTCACTGGTAAGAAATTGATTGACAAGACTTATTTCCGTCATTCCGGTTATAATGGTGGTACCACCTTTACTCCAGCTGGTCAGATGATGGAGAAGTTCCCAACTCGCGTTATTGAGCATGCTGTTCGCGGTATGCTGCCAAAGAACCGTCTTGGTGAGCAGATGTATAGAAAGTTGAATGTATATGCAGGTTCTGAGCATCCACATGCTGCACAGCAGCCAGAGGAGCTCAAGCTCAGCATTCGCTAATACTTGGTAAGGAGGAACATAAAAAATGGCATTAGTTAGCTACTACGGTACTGGCCGCAGAAAGTCTTCCGTTGCTAGAGTTCGTCTGGTTCCAGGTGAAGGCAAAGTGACTATCAATGGTCGCGCAATGGATGAGTATTTCGGCCTCAAGACTCTTGAGCTGATCGTTAGACAGCCTCTGGAGCTTACAGAGACTGTTGACAAGTATGATGTAATCGCAGATGTAAAGGGTGGCGGTGCTTCCGGTCAGGCTGGCGCTATCCGTCATGGTATTACTCGTGCACTGATGGTTTTGGATGGTGAGCTGCGTCCTGCTCTGAAGAAAGCTGGTTTCGTAACTCGTGATCCTCGTGAGAAGGAGCGTCGCAAGTACGGCTTGAAGAAAGCTCGTAAGGCGTCTCAGTTCTCCAAGCGTTAATTTTTATATTATTGCTTGTAAATCCCTGCAGGATGTCCTGCAGGGATTTTTCTTGTATAAGAAAACCCCGCGATAGTCGCGGGGTTCAGTAAAGCTTTTAGCTTTGCCCAAAAAGTAATAAACTCCTGATGTGTTATGATAGAATCGTGACCTGCCAGTTACGATAAATAAACACATCAGGAGGACATACTATGAATAATGATAGTACGCACGCAAAAAGTTTAGCACACACAAAATGGAATTGCAAGTATCATATAGTGTTTGCACCAAAGTACCGCAGAAAAATATTTTTCGAGGAAAAAAGATTAGCTATTAGAGATATTATAAGGACGTTATGTGCATGGAAAGGCGTGGAAATTATAGAAGGAGAGATTTGTCCAGATCATGTACACCTTATGTTAAGTATACCACCAAAGATAAGTATATCATCGTTTATGGGCTATTTGAAGGGCAAAAGCAGTCTAATGATATTTCAGAAGTTTGGCAATATGAAATTTGCATATAGAAATAGAGAATTTTGGTGTAAAGGCTATTATGTTGATACAGTTGGTAAGAATACAAAGGCCATAAAAGAATATATAGCACACCAATTAAAGGTAGATAAGGAATCGGATCAGTTAAGTTTGTTTGATCCGCGTGACCCGTTTACGGGTAGCAAGTAATAATTCGCATGCTGGCAGGCACATTATGCCCACTTGTGGGCGGCTAATTGAGATAGGGCTATGCCCGAAAATGAAAAACCACCCGCTATGCGGGTGGATATTTATTGTCAAGAATCGATATGCTTTGTATAAAAAATAGATAAATTTTCCTAAAAAATTTGTATTTTTTTACAATGTAAAAGAGGATTTTTGCTTTGTATGTAGAAATATAACGTATACAGGGAATATAAACAATGTGAATTTTGGAAGGAAAGGCTGTATCCTACGGGAAATTTAAGGAGATGAACACAGTGAAGGGTAGAAGTTTTAGGATGATGCTATTAGCTTTAGCAACTGTATTTATGGTTGCTGGCTGTGGCGGTGATAACAGTGACAAGGTGTCCAACCCAGATGGAGCGGTAGCCTTTGCAATTCATGAGCAGTCAGATGGTGTTCCAGGGAAGCTGTTAAATGATGTAAAGGCCAAATCAGAGGGAGCTGGCTGGCAGTTTGTCAATGAGATTGCTGGAGGTAATGCCAATCTTCAGCTGGATCAGGTAAACAAGATGGTGGACGACAAGGCAGCAGCCATTGTGGTGATAGCTCAGAATGGTGACAGCATTGTGCCAGCTGTCAAAAGAGCTAATGAGGCCGGTATCCCTGTTATTGCCACTAACCGTGATATTAATGGCGGTGTTTTCACTAATGTAGTAAATAATGAGCGTCAGGCAGGCGAGTTACAGGCTGATTATATGGCTGCCCATTTGCCTCAGAATGCCAAGGTTGTTTATATCAAGGGAGATATGACCATTAGTGCAGCAGTGAACCGTTATGAGGGCTTTAAGGAAGCTATCAAAGCAAAGCGTCCTGATGTGGAGATTATAGCTTCCAATAGTACCGGGGATTGGAGTGAGGCTCAGGGCATTAGAGAATTGTCCCTGTGGCTGGGGATGTATCCTCAGATTGATGGCGTTGCTGCTGCCAATGACTATATGGCCATGGGAGCTATCAAGGCTATGAAGGCAGCAGGCCGGTTCAATGAGTCCGTTATTGTCTGTGGTGTAGATAGTATTGATGATGCTCTGGCTTCCATTGCAGCAGGTGAACTTAAAATGACTGTTAAGCAGGATGCTAACAAGATTGTAGAAACCATTATGGGACTTCTGCAGCAGATAAAGCAGGGACAGTCTCCAGAAAAGGGAGATGTGCTGGTACCAATGATTGCCATTACCAAGGATAATCTATCCCAGTACAAATAAGCAGGAGGAGCTAACATGAAAAACATTAGTGTAAAAACAAAAATCGTAGCTCTGGCCGCTATTATGCTGGTAATTACCTGTCTGGTAGCCGCAGCCGGGCTGTATTCCAATAATAAATCCAAGCAGGCTGTAGATACTATGTATAATTCCAATATGATGGCTACCCAGTATCTTACCCATGCAGATTCACAGCTGGCTACAGCAAACAAGGATATAGATTTTATTCTCCAGCAGAATTATAGTATAGATAATAGAAATATTCTGTTAGATGATTTGGCTGGCAAAATTGGCAATATTACCAAGGACATTGCTGAGGTAAAAAATGTAACCACTACGGAAAAGAGCCTTAAGATTATTGAAGGTCTGGAGGGGAAACTGACTGAGGCCACTAGCACCATTCAGGCTGCCAAGAAACTGGGCACTACGCCAGAGGATAAGCAGAAGATGTATGCATCTCTGCAGATTGTAGATAGCATTGCTGGGGATTTGGCTGCTCTCACTCCAGAGAATGTTTTGCAGGGCAAGCTTTTGTTCCAGGAAAGCAATGAGGCATATAATTTTGCTCTGATTGCCTTTGCCGTAATCATTATTTTAGGTTTGGTAATTGGTATTTCTGTGGCTTATATCATTGCCAAGGGTATTGCCGATCCACTTCGTGATTCTGTAGATCTTTTAGATGCAGTAGCTGATGGTGATTTGACCAGAGAAGTAGTACCAGAGCTTCTTGATAGACAGGATGAGGTTGGTACTATGGGCCATGCTCTTAACAGAATGCAGCAGTCTCTCCGTGAGGTATTGGGCACTGTTAGCCAGGAGGCAGATAATAGCGCCAAGATGGCTGAAGAGGTCTTTGAGTTGGTAAGTGCATTGAACAGCAACGCCCAGGATATGTCTGCTGTTACCGAGGAAATGGCAGCCAGCATGGAAGAAACCGCCGCTTCCACCACCAATATTCAGGATTTGAGTCATGGAATTCGCTCTCAGGTTGAAACTGAGGCTGACGAAGCCTCCAAGGGGGCTGAATATGGTAAGACCGTATTTAGCCGTGCTGATATTCTGCATAAAGATATGGAGTCTTCTAAAACTGAGGCTCAGAAGGTATATAGCGAAACCAAGGGATCCTTGGAGAAAGCTATTGAGGCTGCCAAGGTGGCAGACAATATTGCAGAGTTGACTCAGGGAATTACAGATATTGCGGAGCAGACCAATCTGTTGGCTCTTAATGCAGCCATTGAGGCAGCTAGAGCTGGTGAGCATGGTCGTGGCTTTGCTGTAGTAGCTGACGAGGTGCGCAAGCTGGCAGAGCAGTCTCAGGAAACCGCTGGAGAGATTCAGAATCTTACTGGCAGAGTTACCGGAGCGGTACAGAATCTGTCCCGCAGCTCCTTTGATTTGCTGAAGTTCATGGAGGAAAATGTACATCGCAACTATGAGAAGATGACTAAGACTGCCGAACAGTATCGGGAGGATGCGGAGTATTTCAGCGAGTTTGCTGGCAAGACCAATGATTCCTCCAAGTCTATAGCAGAATCTATTCAGACCATGTCTAACAGCATGGAGGAGATTACCAAGGCTACTAATGAAGGAGCCATTGGCAACAACAGCGTAGCAGAGCAGGTTGTATCTGTAGCCGAGAAGGCTAACAGCATCTTGACCAAGGTTAATGTGTCCAAGGATGGTGCAGAGAAGCTGAAGCAGCAGTTGTCCAGATTCAAAATTTAATTAACTGATATTTGAGGGCCATAACGGTATCGTCTACAGCGCTGTTATGGCCTTTTTGTTGTGGGAATTTGACATTTCAACTTTTTGTTGACAAAAATTCTCATTGGGGTAAAATTATATAGGAAGTTTTGTAGAAAATTGGAGGCTTTTTTATGACAAAGATTAATATATTCTCCGGCTTTTTGGGAGCTGGTAAAACCACATTAATTCAGAAGCTGATTGAGGATGGCTTCAAGGATAAAATTGCTCTTATTGAGAATGAATTTGGGGAAATTGCCATTGATGGCGGCTTTATGAAGGAAGCCGGGGTAGAAATCAAGGAATTGAACTCTGGCTGTATCTGCTGTTCTCTGGTAGGTGATTTTGAGCAGTCCCTGAAGCAGGTTATGGATACCTATCATCCTGAGCGGATTATTATTGAGCCATCTGGGGTAGGCAAGCTGTCTGATGTGAAAAAGGCTGTAGCTACTGTTCTTAGCGATGATGTAGTTATGGATGGCTGTATTGCGGTAGTTCATGCCAAGAAATGCAAGATGTATGCCCGTAACTATGGTGAATTCTTTATTGACCAGATTGCCCATGCAGATTGTGTAGTGCTTAGCCGCAGTCAGGATGTAACTGAGAAGAAGCTGGCGGAAACTATGGATATTATTCGCAAGTACAATGAAAAGGCTCCAGTAGTCACAACTCCTTGGGAGGAAATCAGCGGTGAGCAGATACTGGGAGCCTTGGCTAATAGCCCATTGCTTTCTGTCGAGGATGTGGAGGAGCATGCCCATGAGCATCATCATGACCATGAGTGCTGTGACCACGACCACGAGCATCACCATCATGACCATGATGAACATGAACACCATCATCATGAGGACGAGTGCCATGATCCTAATTGCAGCTGTCATGACCATCATCATGATCACCATCATCATCACCATCACGCTGATGATGTCTTTGGCAGCTGGGGTATGGAAACTACCCACAAATTCACAGCAGAGGAGTTGAAGGAGATTCTGGCTCAGCTGGTAAATGCTGATGAGTACGGTGTTGTCCTTCGTGCTAAGGGTATTGTGAAGTCTGTTAATGATGGGGAATGGCTCCATTTCAATTATGTACCTGGTGAAAGCAGTGTAACTACTGGTGCAGCTGATTATACCGGCCGTTTCTGCGTAATTGGCAGCAAGCTGCAGGAGCATAGCCTGCAGGAGCTGTTTTTGGGAGAGTAAGATATGAGCGATAAGCAAAATGTACCTGTATATTATTTCATGGGCTTGCTGGAAAGCGGCAAAACCAGTGTAATTATTGACTTTCTTCAGAATAATCAGTTTGGCAAGGCAGAATGTAATTTGATTATTTTGGGCGAGGAAGGTGAGGAAGAAATTGATGAGGAGCTTCTGGAGCAGAGCCACGCCAAGATTGTTACAGTGGAGGATGTGGAAGAGCTGACACCGGAGTTTTACCAGGAGCTTCAGGACAAATATCATCCTAGCAGTATTCTTTTTGAGGCCAATGGTATGTGGAATGCCGGGGACTATATGAATATCCCTTTGCCAAAGGAATGGTTTGACTTCCAGAATATAGGCATGGTCAATGCAGAAACCTTTGAGGTATATCAGAAGAACATGAAGGACAAATTTGTGGATTTGTTCCGCTACTGTGAGCTGATTATCTTCAATCGCTGTGACCACAATACCCGCCAGCAGGATATCCGTCGTAATGTACGGGTGGTAAACCGTCGGGCCAATGTTATTTTTGAGTCTGAATTGTCTGATTTTGTGGAGGAAGAGCCAGAGCTGCCATTTGATGTATCCAAGGATATGATTGATTTGGATTTTGATGATTATGGTGCTTGGTATGTGGATTTGCAGGATCATCCAGAGAATTATGACAAGAAAAAAATGATTTTTGATGGATATATTTGTTCTGCCGAAAAGAATCGCAAGGTACATTATGGCGTAGGCAGAGTAGGTATGGCCTGCTGTGCTGAGGATATGATGTTCCTAGGAATTGCCGGCAGCGGGGCAGCTTTCCATCAGCTGAATGCCAAGGAAAATCAGCGGAAATGGGGCCAGATAACCGGCACTGTTCACTGCAAGCAGGATGCCAATGGCGAGGTGGTAAACCTTTCCTTCAAGGTGGAGGATTTCCAGGAAAAGGCCAAGCCAGAGGATACAGTAGTATATTTCAATTAAGAGCAGAATAGGAAATGGGAACTGTATTGGGGAACTAATATGGTTCCTATTTTTAGTATATTCTTTGGAGACAAATATGCCATTAAAGGAAAAGATTATTGAAAAAGTAGAAAACGAGGCTGGGGAGTGGCCTTATCTTCAAGAGCTGCCCCAGGAGCTTCATACCATGAAATTCCAGCGGCTTTATCAGGAAAATGATGATATGTATGAATTGTTTTCCTATAGCAATGAGGAACGGCATTTGGGGATTTGTGCTTATTTTCATCAGGAAACTGAGGAATACAAGGTGCGGGTATGGATAGGCCTGACAGAATTTTGCCTTATGGAGTTTATTACTGCCAGCTTTGAAGTATTCGAACAGCATCTAAGGCATTATCTGAAAGGGGCTATCCATGATTTGGTGGTTTACAATCCAGATAATATGAGCTATGTCACCAAGGAAATGGAGATTACAGCTTGGGATTATACCAATATATTACCAGAAACACTGGAGGGGTTTCAGCTGTTTATCAAGCCCTCTGCGCCAGTAAGGGTGCTGAATGGTTCCTATATTGTTTTTGACTATACAGATTTTGCTATTGAAAGCAATTTTATTATCTACTACAACGAATTTCGCTGTGAGTTTTTTGGGGAGGCCAGAATCAGAAATATTCCAGAGATGAATTATACTTTTGATTCACCCGATATATCTCATTTAGAAGAAAAGCTTCACCAGCATTTGATTCCCAGGTTGCAGGAAATCCGCCAGCGAGCTGAGAATGAAGATTGATGAAAAAAAGTATACAAAAAACTTTGCAAAAAAAGAGGATTTTTTTAAAAAGCGTAGAATGAAAAATGTAGGGGAATGTAATTATTTGTTGAACAACCAAATAATTTGCAGATAGATGTTTTTCAGTTGTAAAGGAGTTGATAAATTATGACCAAGGAAAATGCAATTAAGTACGGGGAAATTATTTCCAAGTGCTGGGAGGACGAGGTTTATAGGGAAGAATTTATTAGGGATCCTGAATCAGTAATGCTGGAAAAGGGTATTGAACTGGAAGAGGGGATTACCTACAAGGTTATTCAGGCCCCAAAATTGGTAGAATATTTTGTTCTGCCTTATGACAATGTAAGGGAGCCTATACAGAATTTTGCTAAATTTTTGCTAAACAAAGCTGAGCAGAGCGATAAGATTGTGCCAGAGGGATTTGAATACCGCATTATTCAGAATACTGAGGATGTACATTATTTGATTCTGCCAGCGTCTCCCAAAACTTTAACGGCTGCTGAATTGGCTCAGATTTCCGGAGCAGATTCAGTTGCTACATCTACTAATGTGGTAGCCCAAACTCAAGCAACCGTACAGGCAGTTGGTGCTGTAGAGGTAGTAGCGGCAGAGGCCACTGTTATTGCTTCATCACTTGCTGCAGGGGCAGAAGTAGCTGTTTTTGTAGTAGGTGCTATTGTTTTAATCTAACAAGCTATGGGGATATTCGATTAAATTCATTGGGAGTATACAGATAAGGAGGAGCTATTATGATTGATGTGTGCTTGGTAGAAGTACCCTATTCTTCTTTTGCTTCTCCTGTATTTTCCCTTAGCCTGTTGAAAGGCGCCCTACATGGCTCTGGCCTTGAAAGTCAGGTAGTTTATGGCAATATGCTATTTTGCCGCAAGGTAGGATTGGATCATTATCTATATGGTTTATCTATGACGCCCCAAGAGCTTATGTTTGGGGATATGGTTTTTGCAGCTTATGCTCAGGGAAAGCCCCTGAACAAATCCCATCTTATCTCATTGCTGCAGCAGCAGGGATATGGAGAGCGAGGATCTAGGGCAATTTATGAAGAGATAGAGTATCAAGCCAGCCAGGTTGCCATCTTTATTCAGGAATTGGGAGAAATGATTCTGTCTAAAAAGCCTAGAATCGTGGCCATGGCTAATATGTTTTTTCAGACCAATGCCTGTTTGGCTTTGGCAAGGTATTTGAAAGAAAAAAGGCCGGAGCTTTGTCTGGTGCTGGGAGGAGCTAATTGTATTGGCTCTGCTGGCTGGGCCTTGGTAAGGGATTTTCCTCAGTTGGATGTGGTTTTTTCCGGGGAGGCAGATAGCTGTTTTGCCAAGCTTTGCCATGAGTTAATAAATAAAGGAATAACTGGCCAGCTGCCCTACGGTGCCTTGACTAGGGAAATGGCTTTGCCAGCCAATCTGGCATATGATGCCTATCCTGTGGCCCAAACCGCCAATATGGATACAATACCCTATCCTGACTATGATGATTATTTTGCTGCCCTAGAAGAATATGGCTATGGGCAGGAAGTTAATATGAGTTTATTTACGGAATTTTCCCGAGGTTGTTGGTGGAATGCTGTTAAGGGATGTACCTTTTGTGGTTTAAATCCCTTGAATAATGGCTATAGAACCAAGTCTAAGGAACGAATTTTGGCAGAGCTGGACTATCTTAGCCATCGCTATCATTCCAAGAGATTTCAGCTAACAGATAATATTTTAGGCAAAGAGCATTTGGCGCAATTGTTGCCTTTGTTAGCAAAGGAACAAAAGGGCTATGTATTCTTTGGGGAAATCAAATCAAATATTAATCGTCAACAGCTTAAGCTGCTGAGGCAGGCAGGCTTTTATTTTGTTCAGCCAGGTATCGAAAGTCTGCAAGATGATTTGCTATCTCTAATGAACAAAGGCAATCGAGGTATTCGCCATGTGGAATTGTTGAAAAACGCCAAAGAAACAGGCGTAGGCTTGATTTGGCATCTTCTCCACGGCTTTCCCGGTGAAACAGCAGCTTCCTATAAGGAAACAGCGAAAATTGTCAAAAAAATAGGCCATCTATTGCCACCTCAGCAATGTTCCCCCTTGATGTTTGTCCGCTATAGTTATTATTGGCAGAATCCGGAAAAATATAATCTGCAGCTGGTGCCGGTCCTTGGTTATGCTGTGGCCTTTCCTGAACATCATGATTATATAAGAGATGCTGCCTTTATGTTTCATCATCAGTCAGGAGGTAGCAATAGTGATTATGCCGTGGCACAGAAAAAATTAGCTCCCGTGATTAAGGAGTTAGCAGAGAGTGTGGCCCAGTGGCACCAAGATTATATTAATAGGAGGCCTCAGCGTTTTGAATATACCTTGCAGGATAATGTTCTGGAACTTTTGGATCTAAGACAGGGGGCAAAGCATTTTCTTCAGAAGCTAGTTGGGGTAAAAAAGGATATATGTCTGGCTGCGGACAGGGTTATTACCAGAGCCAGACTTTTAGAAGATGTGGGGGAAAGCAGTGACAGAGAGGCAGTGGTCAAGGCCTTGGAAGAACTAATAGAGGACAATGTGATTCTGGCTATGGGACAGGAATTGCTGTTTTTGGCCGTGGATAGTCAGGCAACGGTTCCCCTTGATTTTGAATCCCGAGGCATTGGTTCCTACAAATCACTGTCAAGGTATACATAAGGGATGTGTGAACAATGGCAGAACATCAGGATGTAGTATTGGTTTATCTACCTATGTCACAGGTGAATTTTCCTGCTATGGCCTTGAGTCTATTTAAGGCATTATTGAAAAATCAAGGCATAAGTTCAGTAGTGGACTATGCCAATATGTATTTTTATCAGCAGATAGGCAAAGAAAAATACACCATTATTACTGGTTCTCACTGTGCTACCATGCTGGGAGAGTGCGTTTTTCAGCCAGCGGCCTTTCCTGGCAAATCCATAGACTGGGATGGTTATTATAAATATATTTTAGATAATCCCCCTATTGCCGAAAGCAGATATCTCCAAAAAGAAGAATTGCTGGAATGTCAGCAGGAAGCTATAAATTTTATTGAGGATACAGCAGAGAGGATAATGTCTTTCAGCCCCAAAATAGTAGCTATAGGCAACATGTTTCAGCAAAATAATGCCCTGTTTGCTTTGCTTAAGGCTTTGCGCCGCCGTTCTTCAGAATTAGTAATTCTTGTAGGAGGCTGCAATTGCTATGATACAGCTGGTAGAGCACTGATAAAATCATTCCCGGAAATTAATTATATCTTTCAGGGAGAAGCGGATGAAATTATGGCAGATTTTTGTCAGTCTCTTTTGGGGGGAGAAAGACCTCATGGCAGGCAGCTGCCCTATGGCATTATTGATAAATACAGTGATTTTGACTTGCCGGTGCATCGCTTAACCAAGGATTTGGACAAGCTGCCCTATCCTGATTATGATGATTACCTGTCTACTCAGAAGCAGCTTAATTTGGTATTTCCAGGGAATCCAGCACTGTATATAGAAGGTTCCCGAGGCTGCTGGTGGGGACAAAAGCATCAATGTACCTTTTGCGGTCTTAATGGCTGCGGCATAGTTTATCGCCAGAAATCTACCCAGCGTCTGGTGGCAGAAATGAAATATTTATTGGAACGCTATGGTATTAAATATGTGTTTTTTACAGACAGTATTCTTAGCTATCAGCATATGAAGGAATTGCCTAGAGCTATGGTAGAAGCTCAGGTCCCCTCAGCCAAATATTTTACAGAAATTAAGTCAGCAGCTACCCTAGAGGAAATAAGGGCCTTGGCCAAGGTAGGTTTTTGCTATTTTCAGCCTGGTATTGAAAGTCTTAATGACCATGTACTAGCTTTGATGCATAAGGGGTGTCGAGCTATTAAGCAGATAGAAACCATGAAGAATTATCGCCGCTGCCGAGTATGGTTTACCTGGAATCTGCTTTGTGGTTTTCCCGGAGAAAAAAATGAGGATTACGAAGCTATGGTAGAAATTCTGCCTCTCATCAGCCATTTAGAAGCTCCCAAGGCTTTTTTTAATATTGCCTACCATAAAAGCAGTATTTATGAAAGAAACAGAGCTGAATACGGTTTGCAACTGGAGCCTCTCCATACTTATCAATATGTATATTCTCTGGGACAGGATTTCATCAATGATGTGGCCTATGTATATCAGCAGGTAGATGCCGAGGCACGCTATCTTGAGGAGGATGTGGCTAGACGGGGACCAGCTTACGCAAAATTAGCAGACATGGTAAGGAAGTGGGAAGAATCTGTGGTGAATCCAGATCGGCTGGATATGTCCTGCCGTCCAGATGGCACTATTGAAATTATGGATTTCCGCCCTTGCAGCACAAAAATGTTCCACACATTGCAGGGCCTTACGGCAGAGGTTTACCGACAAACAGAGCAGGTTATAGAAGGCAGTAAATTATTGGGCAAATTGCAGAATATGGGCTATGAAGCTGAAGATATTGCAAAGTCTATAGAGGCCTTGCTATCAGATAGGTTGCTTTTGCAGATAGGTCGGGAGTATCTGGCCCTGGCTATAGAGGAGGAAGATTAAATGGGTGAAATACAGTATTTTTTTGGGGAAGAACAGCCTGACAAGGACTACATTCATGAAGTAGCCCATATTAAGTGTTTACTGGAGTACTGTACCATGGTGCCGGGATTTCAGCAGCATTTCACTGAGAATCCCCAGGCAGCTTTGGCAGAAGCAGGTCTTTCCATAGATCATCCAGAGGAAATGGCCTATCTGCTGGATGCCGCTTCGGCCCAGGCTTATTTGGTTATGGCTGAAGCTAAACGGCCTTTATCTGTAAGGCGGTATAAGGCTTTTGTCAAGGAAAAAATCCAGCAACGGGAGGAATTGCAAAAACAGGTTTGCGTGCCTAAACATAAGGCCTTTGCTATCTGGCGGCAGCGACAGGTAAACCGCTGTTGGGGAGAATTAGGTACGCGGAATCTTTCCCTGATTCATACGCCTTTGATTTTTGAGCTAAGCAAGGGCTGTTCCGTAGGCTGTCCCTTCTGCGGGGTAGCTGCGGAAAAACTGCAGAAGGTGGCTAGGTATGAAGATTGTAGGGAGCTTTGGCAGGGCATTCTAAAATATACCGCCGAAATGTTGGGCAAGGCTGCTGCAGGCAGCGGCACCTGCTACTATGCTTGTGAGCCTTTGGATAATCCAGATTATCTTAGTTTTTCCGATGATTTTCTGCAAGCCTATGGTCAGGTACCACAGATTACCACTGCTGCTGCTGGCCGTAATATAGAGAATACAAGAAGGATTATCGCTCATGTTTTGGGGCAAAAGAAGCATATTCATAGATTTTCTATTCTGAGTCTGGATATTCTCAAAAAGATTTTTGCCGCCTTTACCCCAGAGGAATTGATATATGTGGAGCTTCTGCCTCAGTTTCCAGAAGCACCGGCCTGCCATTTTGCTAAGACGGGCCGAGCTAGAGAATACAGCTATCAGGACAAGGTGATGGAGGAGGAGGAGGCAAGTACTATTTCCTGTATTTCTGGTTTTGTGGTTAATATGGCAGAGCAAAGCCTTCGTTTGGTAACACCTTGTCTTTCTACAGCCAAGGAACCTACAGGAGAAAGAATCCTAGCTAAAGCTTATTTTGCTGATATGGCGGATTTTCAGGAAAAATTTACTACGATGCTCAAAACATATATGTCAGAAGAATTGGATAATAATCAGGTGCTCAGATTGCGGCCAACTCTGCAATTTGAATTAATCAACAAGGGCATAACCTACAGCCATAATCTACAGAAGTTTAAGCTTTCCTTGCTGGACGGAGAGGGAGAGCAGCCAGGCCTGCATCAGCAGATTTATAAGCAGTTAGTGCCAGGCAATCAGACAGGCTATGAGATAATCAGCAATCTCATGGATGCAGGCTACGCTCCAGCCAATGTTATTCGAGGGCTGAAGGAGTTTTACAATGCAGGAATTTTATTGGAAAAATACGAAATAGGTGACTGATGTGGAACACGAAAAAAAGCTGAAATTCTTTTTTGTTGCCATTATTCTGGTGGTGGTTCTGCTTACTATTTTTGGTATTATGATTAATGTTATCAGCAATCGACATATTGCTCAAAAGATAGCAGAGGATCACGATACCCTTAAAGGCGCCTATGCAGAATATAGAGAGATCAACAGTATGGCAGACAATGTGAATATGGCAGCTTCCATGCCCTGGTCCGTAGATGTGCAAAGTCAGATAGATGGCACGGTAGTTCATATGCTGGTTAAGCATGGAGATATTGTGAAGGCAGGGGATATTCTTTGCTATGTGGAAAACAAGAATCTTGAAATCAGCGTAGCTGGAGCTGAGGCAGATATTTCCGAAGCTAGAATCAATCTCCGAAATCTGGAATTAAATGTAAATAGAAATACTCAGCTGTTAGCTCAGGAGGCTGTATCTCAGGCCGAGTACGATACATCCGTAGCCAAAAGGGATGCTATGCGGGATCATATTGCCAGTCTGGAAACAAAAAAAGCTGGCCTTATGGAGCAGCAGAACAAGCTGGTGATTAGAGCTCCTCAGGATGGGGTAGTGATTAGGATTTATACCAAGGAAGGAACTTATCTGTCACCGGGGAGGGCCATTCTTTTGTTGGGCAAAACTGACAATCTTCAGGTGAGATTTGGTCTTAGCCTAGAGCAGGCACAAAGGCTGATGCATCATGGAGCCCAGGAGCTAACCATGGAAATACCTGATGAGCTGCTAAGCTATCGTATATATCCTGTAGACAAGGAATATGTTAAGGAACAGGCTCACAATGTCTTTTCGATAAAGAAATTGCGTTTGACACCAGATTTAGATAGCGGTGCCTCCAGCTATACCCTTTATGGAGAGGTGGAAAACGGGGGACAGTATTTAGAGCCTACCACATATAACAAAGTAAAGCTTTGCTCTTCCTCTACCCATGAGGTTTTGTCTGTGCCTAGAGAGGCCGTGAAAAAGGCTGAGGATAACCAAAGGGATTGTGTATATCTTCTGGATGATAACAATCGGGTAATGGTACGGCAGGTAGTCTGCGGTATAAAAAATGAAAATTATGTAGAAATTCTCGATGGTTTGCAGCAGGGAGACAGAGTTTTGCTGACGACTCGGAGCTTTATTCAGGAAGGGGTACAGGTAAAGCTTTCTATGGAGGACTAATAATGGATACAAAGCTGTTTCAGGAAAAATCTCTAGCCAAGTTAAAAAAGCCAGAGGGAGATGACAAATTGTTTCGGGTGGTGCCATCTTTAGGCTGGGTAGGCCTAGCCACGGTGATGATTGTTATATTTTCCATCCTTATTTGGTCCTTCTTTGGCATTATGGCAGACAAGGTGGCAGGATATGGCATTATTTTGGACAAGGAAGGAATCAATTCCGTTTCTACCATGGCCAGCGGCCGGATAGTACAACAGAATTATAGTCTGGGAGACAGGGTTCAGGAAGGAGATATTCTGGCCTACATAGAGCAAGGCAAGGAGGAACAGCAGCTGATGTATCAGCTAGAGGTGGCTGCAGACAGCACTAGTCAGTCGGAAATGAAGCGGCAGGTGGCAGAGCTATCATCTATGAAGAAAGGGCGGAATACGGATGGCCAGCTGCGAAGTCCATATACAGGGGTAGTGGTAAATGTCCGGGCGGATGAAGGGGATGTGGTTAGTGTAGGCACCCCTATTTTTGATATTCGCCGGGATGATGACTTTAGCAATCTTATTGCCATGGTGTATGTTTCCTCCTTTGATGGGGCCAGAATAAAACCGGGGACTATTATGGAGCTGAATCCCTATCGGGATGAGGAAACTGAGCGGGGTGAACTTCTAGGCAAGGTAGTACGGGTGTCTCAGGTGCCTGTAGGCTCGGATCGAATAAATTACTGGACTGGCAACAAGGAATTTGCTTCTATGGTGGTGAACAAGCTGGGAGGTTCTGCCGTGGAAGTTAAAGTAGAGCTTATTGATGATGATGAATCTAAGTCTGGTTATTTGTGGAATAATGTCCTAGGGGGAGATGAGGAAGTCCAGGTAGGCATGGTGTGCAGTGCCAGTGCAGTGGTAAAACGGGAGGCTCCTGTGGTAAAGGCCTTTGCCAAGCTTTCTCAGTGGGTACGGAGTGATTGATATGAAAAAGAAAATAATTCGCACCCCAATGATGCTGCAGATGGAAGCCAGTGAATGTGGTGCAGCTGCCCTAGGCATAGTTCTAGGGTATTACGGAGGCTACAAGCCCTTGGATGAATTGCGGCAGATTTGCAACATAACCCGTAATGGCAGCAATGCAGCCTATGTATTGATGGGAGCTGAAAGCTTAGGTCTACAAGGTACTGGTTTTACCTATAGCCCTGAGGAGCTGGTCAAGCAAAAGGCACCCATAATTCTCCATTGGGGTTTTAATCATTTTCTGGTTTATGAGGGCTATGATGAGGTGAAAAAGCAGGTTTACCTTAATGATCCCGCTAGAGGGCATCGCAAGGTTAGCTGGCAGGAGTTTGAGGAAAACTACACCGGTATAGCCTTGGTCTTGCGTCCTGGAGAAAATTTTCAAAAGCAGCAGCGGCCACCGGGAGCTTGGCGTATTTTGCTGAAGGAATTGCTGCTGGAAAAAAAGGCCCTTTATTTTGTGTTGAGTCTAGGGTTGTGCCTTTCCATTGTGAATATTTATGTGCCCATTATTACCCAGGTTTTTATGGATGATGTGCTTACCATGAAACACAGGCCATGGCTGTTTGAAATCATGCTGGGTATGGCAATTGCTTTGTTTTTGCAAATGATCTTGCATTTTTTCCGCAGCTGGTGTCTGCTTATGTGGCAAGGTTCTTTGGCACTTCGTATGTGTTCCAGGTTCTTTGAGCATGTTTTGAGACTGCCTATAGATTTCTTTCAGCAGCGGTTTACGGGAGATATTGTGTCTAGGCTTCGTCTAGGGGAGGAAATCACTACCTTTGTTACAGGCCACTTTGCTCAGGTTGCCTTGGATTTTCTGGTAGCCATGCTGTACCTTGTGCTGTTGGTGATTTATGATCCCCTGCTTACTGCTTTCGGTGTGGTATTTACCTGTGGCAATCTGGTTTTGACTTATTTTGTTTATCAATGGCTGAAGGAACAGCAGATGAGAATTCAGCTGGAAGCAGGGCGTATGAGTGGCTTGGCGGCAGTAGGCATTGCTTCTATAGAATCATTGAAGGCCAATGGTATAGAAAATGATTTCTTTATTAAGTGGGTTAATAAAAACGCCCGCTATCTGGATATGCTGCAGCATCAGGAATATATTGCCCAATTTGTGTCCTTTATCCCCAGTGTGCTGGCGGGTGTTAACAGTGCCCTTATTATGATGCTGGGGGGATTTGAGATTATGGACGGAGTTATGACGGTAGGTATCTTTGTAGCCTTTCAGAACCTTATGTCTAATTTTCAGCAACCGGTAGGAAAAATTGCTGCCATGCTGCAAAACATTCAGCAGACGGAAGCTCAGATTTTGAAATTGGAGGATATTAGCAGATATACTGCCTTGCCGGAGAAAAAACTAGATACATCTATGCCTAGCCGTTTGAAAGGCCATGTGGAAATGCGCAATGTAAGCTACGCTTATGGCAGAGTAGGGAAGCCCTTGATTAAAAGGTTGAATTTTGAGATTAAGCCTGGACGCCGTTTAGCCATTGTAGGTAAATCCGGCAGCGGAAAATCTACAACAGCCAAGCTGGTTAGCGGCCTGTGTCAGCCTTGGTTGGGGGAGATATATTATGACGGTATACCTTTGGGAGAGATAAATCAGGATATCCTGGCCAATTCCATGTCGGTGGTGGAACAGAATCCTGTATTGCTGGAAGGAACTGTAGCAGAAAATATCTCCCTCTTTGATGCAAATATCAGTCGGCAGGAAATTATACAGGCAGCTAAGGATGCCTGTATTCACGAGGAAATTGCTGTTTTGCGAGGTGGCTATGATTTTCTGGTAGCAGAGGGAGGAGCTAATTTTAGCGGTGGACAGCGCCAGCGTCTAGAAATTGCCAGAGCATTGGCTACCAATCCAAGTTTCTTGGTCTTTGATGAAGCTACAGCAGAATTAGATGCGGTTACAGAAAAGAAGATTATGGACAATATTCGTCGTCGGGGCTGCAGCTGTCTGATTGTGGCTCATCGCTTGTCTACCATTAGAGATTGTGATGAGATTATTGTTCTGAGTAATGGCCGGGTGGTGGAGCGAGGCAATCACGATAGTCTAATGGCCAAGGATGGACATTATAAGAAACTGCTTATGGAGCAATAGGAGGTGGCAGAATGCAGGAAATGCTCAAGCCTGGCCAATGGTACTGGGTGCCTGGCGGGGAGGATAGATACATTGGTATATTATCTGGACAGGCGGAATTATATATAGTCAAGAAAAAGGATGATACGGATATTTCCCGCAGTTTTTTGCTGTCTCTCTCTAAGGGACAGACTGTGCCCTGTGGTGGAGCCAGGGAGGGCATGGGCCTTTTGGTGATTGCGGTGGAGGAAGTAGTTCTAGAGCAGCTATCCTATGAAGAAATGGTGGCAGGAATGTATGTTGTGGCCTTGGCAAATCCTGGGGCAGCCTATGAAAAATATGAAGCAAAGCTTCTAGCTCAGCAAAAGCTCTACGATCAGCGACTGTCTCACAAGCAGGTTAGACGGAAGGCGCTGCGCCGCAGTGCCTACAACGGTCTGTTGCAGACACTTCTTAGTAGTTGGGATGACTGTGTAGATACAGATATTGCCGGAGAAAGGCCTGTGATTACAGCACTGAAGTTTGTGGCACAGCATATGGGCATCAAGAGGCAGAGGATAGTTGCCTATCAGGAACGTTTAAAAAAAGACGATGATGATAGAAAAATCATAGATTATATTTTGAATAACACGGAATTGTTCGGCCGTCGAGTGACTTTAGAGCCGGATTGGGAAAAGTCTGATCAGGGCACTTTGCTGGTTTTTATGGATGGTGTTCCTATGGCCTGTCTGCCAGTAAGTCCTGAAGCCTATAAAATATATGATATTAATCAGGGGAGGCGCTACAAGGTAACGGCGGAAATCGCCAGCCACATAGGGGAGGAGGCCTATTGCTTTTTTCGTCAGATGCCGGATAATGTGGATTCCCTATGGCAATGGTTCCGCTGGGCAGCTGGTATCTGCTGGGCACAGGACTATGAAATTTTGGCATTTTGCTGTATTTTGCTTGGTCTGCTGCCCTTGGCTACGCCATTGATTACCCAGACTGTATTTAATGATATTATTCCCTCCTATGATCGTCAGGCCTTGGTAATGGTTATTCAGGTTATGCTGGTAACAGCCATGGCTGCCAGTGTGATTACCCTTATGCGGAGTATTTGCTTAATTAGAATGAAATATCACATTCGCTGGGCGGCAGAGCCGGCTCTTTGGATTAAGCTGTTAGGGTTGCCTATAGATTTCTTTCGCCAATACAATATAGGTGTGTTGACTGCAAGGATGCAGGGCATAGCCAGTATATCTACCAAATTTTCCAGTGTTATTACCAATGGTGTTCTAAATGGCATTTTCGGAGTCTTTAATGTTGTGCTTATGTTTTGGTACAGCCCCAAGCTGGCCCTTTTGAGCTGTTTTATTTGGCTGGTTTTTGGCTTGATTTCCTTCGGGCTTTCCTACTGGCTGCGAAAATATCAAAGACGGCAGGTAGTGGCTGCTGCCGGGGTATCAGGTATATTGGTGCAGATTATAGACGGACTGAATAAATTTCGCTTGGGAGGTGCTGAAACTAGAGCCTTCTATATGTGGAGTGAAAGGTTTGCTCAGGAGTGGCAGTGGAAACGAAAGATTGCTTGGCTGCAGAATTTCTTGAATATGGTGAACATAGCCCAGCCTATGGTGCTGAATTTCTTTGTTTTCTATCTGATTATGACTATCTTTGATGATGCAGTGAAAAATCGGGAAGCCTTGATGAATCAGGCAGATTTCCTTAGCTTCTATGCAGCTATGGGTGGTTTTGGGGCAGCAGCGGCGGGATTTATGAGCAGCTGCAGCAGTATTATGGATATGATGACGGATTTGGAGCTGATTCGTCCTGTATTGCAGGCTCCGGACGAAAATGGTTTTCGGAAGCCCTCTGCTGGTGAGCTTAAGGGTGAAATAGATTTAACAGATGTGTCTTTTCGTTACAAGCCAGATTTGCCTCTAGCATTGAAACAGATAAATCTTCATATTGAGCCAGGTTCTTTTGTGGCGCTTGTAGGCAGCTCTGGCTGTGGCAAATCCACCTTGGTGCGCATCTTGCTGGGACTAGAGCGGCCAGAACGAGGATTGGTGCAGTATGATGGACAGGATTTGAATAGCCTTGATGTGGCCTCGGTAAGACGGCAGATGGGCGTGGTTATGCAGCAGGGCCGGATTATGGCAGGAAATATTCTCAACAATATTATTGGCTCCTTGCCACTTACCATAGATGATGCCTGGCAGGCGGCAGAAATGGTAGGCCTAGCAGAGGATATTCGCCATATGCCTATGGGGATGCACACTATAATTAGTGAAAATGGCACGAATATATCTGGGGGACAAAAACAGCGTATTCTGGTGGCCCGTTCCTTGGTAGGCAAGGCCAAAATACTTATTTTTGATGAGGCTACTCGATCTATGGATAATGTAACTCAGGGAATTGTTTCCCGCACTATGGAAAGATTATCTGCCACAAGAATTGTGGTGGCCCATCGGCTGAGTACCATTCGTAAGGCAGATAAAATTGTAGTTTTAGACAAAGGTGCCATTGTGGCCCAAGGGACCTTTGAGGAATTGCGGCAAAGCTGCCAGCTCTTTGGCGAATTAATCCGCCGGCAGGAAATATAACGAGGTATTTGTGGTTTTCCATGGGGGCTATTGGTTTCCATGATTTTTATGTTATAATTAAACGTCTAGATTTGAGAAAACATCTATTAAATAATAGAAAGGGTTTTGTATTTGAGTATTTTGAATGTTGAGCATATGTCTCATGGTTTTGGCGGGCGGACTATTTTTGAGGATGCTTCTTTTCGGTTGCTAAAGGGAGAGCATATTGCTCTCGTTGGTGCTAATGGAGAGGGTAAGTCTACCTTTTTGTCTATTATTACAGGGCAGATGACACCAGATGAGGGCAAGGTAGAATGGGCCAAGCGAGTAACCACTGGTTATTTGGATCAGCATGCTGTTCTTAAGCCAGGCATGACCATCCGTGATGTACTGAAAACAGCCTTCGATGAAATGTACAAGCTGGAGCATGAAATGCTGGCGGCCTATGACAAAATGGCTGAGGCTACCCCGGAGGAAATGGACAAAATGATGGCTGATGTGGGAGATATTCAGGATATTCTGGAGGCCCACAGCTTCTATACCTTGGACAGCAAAATCGAGGAGGTAGCTGGAGGCCTGGGCCTGCGGGATATTGGTCTGGACAAGCCTGTAGATGCTCTTTCTGGTGGACAGCGCACCAAGGTCCTGTTGACCAAGCTGCTGCTGCAAAGTCCAGATATATTGATTTTGGACGAGCCAACAAACTTTTTGGATGTGGAGCATATTGAATGGCTGAAAACCTATTTGCAGGGGTATGAGAATGCCTTTATTCTGGTATCCCATGATGTGCCTTTCCTGAATGCTGTTACCAATGTTATCTATCATGTGGAAAATGCTACCCTTACTAGATATACTGGCAGTTATGAGAAATTCCAGGAAATGTATGCTATCAAGCGCCGGCAAGAAGATGCAGCCTATGAGCGGCAGCAGGCGGAGATTGCCAAGGAGAAGGACTTTATCCAGCGGAACAAGGCCAGAGTTGCCACCAGAGGCATGGCCAATTCCCGTCAGAAGCGTTTGGACAAAATGGAGCTATTGGAAAAGCGCACGGAAAAGCCAAAACCTCATTTTAATTTCCAGATGGACAGAACCCCTAGCCGTTTTGTAATTGAAGCCAAGCGATTGGTACTAGGCTATGATACTCCTTTGACCAATCCTGTAGACATTCAGTTGGAGCGGGGCAAAAAGGTGGCTCTCCGTGGGGTTAACGGTTTAGGCAAAACCACTTTGTTGAAAACCTTGCTAGGCCAGATAAAGCCTATAGCCGGCCATATAGAGCTGGGGGAATTTGTTTCTCCCGGATATTTTGAGCAGGAATCCAATCGTGGCAATGATAATACAGCTATTGAGGAAATCTGGCAGGAATATCCCGGCATGACTGAATTTGAAGTGCGCTCTGCCTTAGCGGCCTGTGGCCTAACCAATGAGCATATTACCAGCAAAATGATGGTATTATCCGGTGGTGAAGCAGCCAAGGTAAGACTGTGCAAGATTATGCAGAAGCCAGTGAACCTGCTGGTGCTGGATGAGCCTACCAATCATCTGGATGTGGAGGCCAAGGCAGAATTGAAGCGAGCCTTGAAGGAATATAAAGGCTCCATTCTGCTGGTATCCCATGAACCGGATTTCTATGAGGACTGGGTAGACAGCATTTGGAATATCGAAGGCTGGACAACCAAGATTATCTAAAATAACCAGATGTTGCCAACAAAGAAAAATCAGAGGCTGAGAAAGCTTTTCTAACAAAAAATACCATGAACTGTAACAAGGCCATATAATAGGCTTGTTATCTAGCTCATGGTGTTTTTTTATGCTATAAAATTGATGGGACTGGTTTTTGTCAGCTATTCTGCTGAGGAGGGAGGCAGCTGTCCCTTTTTACTATATAATGAGGCACAATGATTTTGGTTGCACTCATACCAGGATTTTCAACCATGTCAATTAGCTGAGAGCCAGCCTCCATGCCCAGCTGTCTGGAATTAACATCAATGGTGCTAAGAGCTGGGGTGGAAAGCTTGACCATAACAGAATTATTAAAGGTTAGAATGGACAAATCCTCTGGCACCTTGATATTCAGCTCATGGCAAAGCTGCAAAGTGGCCAAAGCCACAGTATCGTCAACAATCAACAGGGCAGTAGGTCGATTATCGCTTAGCAAAAGACGAGCCAGACTGCTGTTTTTGTCCAAAGGCATGGTAATACCACAAATCAGGTAATTGTCAGGAGTATCCAGATTGTGTTGCATCATGGATAGGCGGAAGCCCGCATTACGTTCATAGGCAAAAATCTGAGAAATATTGTCACAGACGAAGGCTATTTTTTTGTGGCCCATTTCAATCAGATAATTGGCCGCATCCTGACCAGCCACCAGATTATCATTATCTACATAAACCGTATCATTTACATAGGCACTGGCCTTGCCAATAACCACAAAGGGAATACGGTATTGGTGCATATAATTAATCAAAGGATCATCCAAAGCGGAATACAGGAACACAAAGCCCTGAATCCTTTTGAACTGCACCAGATCCTGAATACAAGCCAGCATTTCCTGGTAGCTTTCTCCAGAAATAATCATGGTGGAGTAGTGCTGCTCCATAGCAGCCTGACAAATACCACGAATACAGCGGGTGACAAAGGGATTGTCATAGCCCCTTTTGTCCTGGGGTTTCATAATAATACCAATATTACGAGGTAATTTATTGTGGATAGAAAAAGAATTTTTTTCGTTATTTACATTTGTTGCATTGCTTGTTGCGGAAACTTTATAGCCTAAAGTGGCAATGGCCTGCCAGACTTTTTCTCTGGTTTCGGCGCTGATAGCTGGATTGTTGTTGCAGGTTCTGGATACGGTAGCAGGAGAAACCCCTGCCAATGCAGCCACATCTCTAATAGTTACTGCCATAAAACTACTCCCTTATGATATTTCACAAATTTGAATGGTGTTCAACTCGATTGCAGATAAATTTAAATCTCATTTTGCTTCATTATATATAACAGGATTTTTCATATTTTAAATTTACCTTATTTAGAAAAAAAAGTCAAGTTAGCAGAAAAAAGTGTTGCATAATTTCATGAAATATGGTTTAATATAGTTACAGTATTTCAGAAACACATTCTAGGGTAAAGGAAAAATGTTTCAGAAATATTTCATGAGATATTATAGAAGTAGTATCATGATAACTGTAAGAAGGGGAGGAAAAATAAAAATGTCAAAATCGGTTCTTACATCGGTGTACGCACCAATGACCGGACGGGTAATCCCTCTTAGCGAGGTTCCAGATCCAGTATTTTCCGATAAGATTCTTGGTGATGGTATTGCGATTATGCCATCAGATGGTAATATCTACAGTCCTGTAACAGGTACTTTGGTTACCATTGCAGAGTCCCGCCATGCATTTGGCTTCCATACAGCCGAGGGGGCTGAGCTGCTGCTGCATGTGGGCTTGGAAACAGTTTCTCTGAAGGGAAAGCCTTTTGATATCAAGGTAAAGGAAGGCACTCAGGTAAAGGCTGGCGATTTGATTGCAACTGTGGATCTCGACTATTTGAAAGAGAAAAACATTGCAGCTACCACTCCAGTGCTGTTCTGTAATGCCGAAGCAGGAAAGCTGAATATTCCTGCTACAGAGGGAGAGGCCAAGGCTGGCCAAACTCTGATTTATACTATTGAGTCTAAGGTGGAGGAGAAGGAAGTGGCCGAGGAAGAAACAAAGCAGGCTCCAGAGCCAGCTAAGAAGAGTGGTCTTATAAATTTTGACCTGTTGCAGAACTTGGGTAAAGTATTGCTGACAGTTATCGCTGTTATGCCTGCTGCAGGTTTGGCTTTGTCCATCGGCAAGGTTTTACAGCTCTGGTGTGTAGACATCAGCGCATTGGTAACTCTGGGTTGTGTATTAGAGAATATGGGCTGGGCCCTGATTGGTAATCTGCACATTCTCTTCGCGATTGCCATTGGTGGTTCCTGGGCCAAGGAAAGAGCCGGCGGTGCTTTTGCAGCTATTATCGCTTTCTGTCTTATTAACCGCATTACCGGCAACATCTTCGGTGTTACTGGCGATATGCTGGGCAATCCTGACGCTGTGGTATATTCCCTCTTTGGTCAGGAACTGCTGGTAAAGAATTACTTTGTTAGCGTATTGGGTGCACCTGCTTTGAACATGGGTGTGTTCATCGGTATTATCTCCGGTTTCGTTGGTGCTGCTGCTTATAACAAGTACTACAATTTCCGCAAGCTGCCTGATGTACTGGCATTCTTCAATGGTAAGCGTTTCGTACCAATGGTAGTAATTGCTTATTCCGCTGTTATTTCCATCATTATGGCTTTGATCTGGCCTGTAATTCAGGGTGCTATCAACAACTTCGGTGTGTGGATTGCTAACTCTTCTGATACTGCTCCTCTGCTGGCACCATTTATCTATGGTACTCTGGAGCGTCTGTTGCTGCCATTCGGTCTGCATCATATGATTACTATTCCTGTTAACTACACCGCTCTGGGTGGCACCTATGTAGTTCAGACTGGCCTGGGTGCTGGTACTACCGTATATGGTCAGGATCCACTGTGGTTGGCTTGGGTTAATGACTTGATTAACTTCGTTAAGGCTGGCGATACCGCTTCTTACAATCAGCTGCTGGCAACTGTTACTCCTGCCCGTTTCAAGGTTGGTCAGATGATTGGTGCAACTGGTTTGCTGATGGGTTTTGCTTATGCTATGTATCGTCGTGTAGACGCTGACAAGCGTCACCTCTACAAGTCCATGTTCGTTTCCACTGCTCTGGCAACTTTCCTGACTGGTGTTACCGAGCCTATCGAGTTCATGTTCATGTTCTGCGCTATGCCTTTGTATGTTGTTTACGCTTTGATTCAGGGCTGTGCTTTCGCTATGGCCGGTGTGATTAATTTGAGACTGCATTCCTTTGGTAATCTGGAGTTTATCTCCCGTCTGCCAATGGTCAGCAATGCAGGCCTCATGGGTGATGTTGTAAACTTCATTCTTACCTGCGTAGCTTTCGCTATTATTGGTTATGTTGTGGCTTACTACGCTATTGGCAAGTTCCAGTTTGCTACCCCAGGTCGTCTGGGTAACTACAGCGACAGAGAGTCTGATGAAGAAGAGGGCAAGTCCTCCGGCAAGAAGGGAGATGCTAACAGCCAGGCTGAGCGCATTATTGCTCTGCTGGGTGGCCGTGAAAACATTGAATTGGTAGATTCCTGCTTTACCCGCCTCCGTGTAACTGTTAAGGATGGCAGCAAGGTAGCAGATCTGAAGGCCTGGAAGGCAGAGGGTGCTCAGAGCCTCTTTGTTAAGGGCAATGGTATTCAGGCAGTATATGGTCCAAAGGCTGATGTACTGAAATCTGATATTAACGATATTCTTTGATAACCCCTTCTCCATATCTAGCGCAATGATAATACTGTGGCAGGCCCCCAATACCTGCCATAGTAATATCATCTCCTTAGATAGGGAGGGAAATATACTTAATCAACTTTGTTATAGCCTGATAAGCCCATGCTAGTATTTTCTGTGAGGTATATAAAATGAAATTAATGACAATAAATACACATAGTATTTTGGAAGAAAACTACATAGGCAAAATGGAAAGCTTTGTGAAGGCAGTTGCTCAATTACAGCCGGATATTATTGCCATGCAGGAGGTTAATCAGACAGCTGATGCTCCCCAGGCAACGGCGGTATTACAGCTGAATCGTACCTATAACAATCAGGAGCCGCGACAGCTTAAGGTAGATAATCATGCTGCCTTGGCAGCAGAGGCCCTACGCAAGGCAGGTATCGAATATAATTGGACCTGGCTGCCAATGAAGCTAGGTTATAGCATGTATGATGAGGGTCTGGCAGTTTTTTGTCGCAAGCCTATTGCAGAAACCAATGTGGTTTTGTTAAGCAGTGACGGGGATTATGGCAATTGGCGCACCCGTTATGCCTTGGGAATTCGGCCTGCTGGCACAGAGGATTGGTTTTATACCATCCATATGGGCTGGTGGAATGATGAGGAAGAACCTTTTGGCAATCAGTGGGAAAAGCTGCAGACTGCTGTAAAAGAAAAAAATCATCAGGGAAAAATCTTCCTGATGGGTGATTTTAACAGCCCAGCGCAAGTAAAGCACGAGGGCTATGATTTGATAAAAGAAAGCGGCTGGCAGGATACCTATCTTCTAGCAGAGAAGAAGGATGCTGGCAACACTGTACGAGGTGTTATTGATGGCTGGCGAGATAAACTTAGTCAGGAGAACATGCTGGAGGGCATGCGGATTGACCATATCTGGTGCAGTGAGATGGTAAAGGTTCATTCCAGTAGAACCTGTTTTGATGGAAATAATGAGCCGGTGGTTTCAGACCATTTCGGACTGCTAATAGATGTGGAGGATTGAAGATGATGAAGAGAAAAGCAGGAATATTGCTGCCAATCAGCAGCTTGCCATCCCGTTACGGTATTGGCTGTTTTGATGAGGCAGCCTACAAGTTTGTAGATTGGCTCCAGGCAGCTGGACAGCATTACTGGCAGATTCTGCCTTTGGTGCCTACCAGCTATGGTGATTCACCTTATCAGTCCTTTTCTACCTTTGCAGGAAATCCATATTTCATTAGCCTGGACAAGCTGGTGGAAGCAGGCCTTTTGACTGAAAAGGAAATCAAGGCTGTGGACATGGGCAAAAAAGCTGATGATATTGACTATGCCAAGCTGTACAAAGGCCGTTACAAGCTTTTGCGCAAGGCTTATGAGAAGAGTCACATCAGTGAGAAGCAGGATTTCCAGCAGTATTTAGCTGACAATGGCTGGTGGCTGGAAGATTATGCTCTCTTTATGGCTTTGAAGGACAGATTTGAGGGCAAGTGCTGGAATGAATGGCCAGAGGATATTCGTCTCCGCTGGGGCTATTCCATGGACTACTATCGCAAGGAACTGTATTTTGATATTGAGTTCCAGATGTTCATGCAGTATCTCTTTGCTAGACAGTGGCAGGAGCTGAAAGCCTATGCTAACAGCAAGGGTGTGGAAATCATTGGTGATATTCCTATCTACGTAGCTATGGATAGTGCCGATACCTGGTCCCATCCAGAGCTGTTCCAGTTGAATGAGAAGTGTGAGCCTTTGGCTGTAGCTGGCTGTCCTCCAGATGGCTTTTCTGCTACAGGCCAGTTGTGGGGCAATCCACTTTACAACTGGGATTATCATAGAAGCACCAGCTTTGATTGGTGGATGAGTCGTCTCTGGTATGCTTTCAATATGTATGATGTGCTGCGTATCGACCACTTCCGTGGTTTTGATGAATACTACAGCATTCCATATGGTGCCAAGGATGCCGTTAATGGTCATTGGGAAAAGGGCCCAGGCATTGATTTGTTCAAATGCATGAAGTATTGCCTGGGAGATAGACGGGTTATTGCTGAGGATCTGGGCTTTATGACAGATTCCGTTCGTCAACTGGTAAAGGAAAGCGGCTTCCCTAATATGAAGGTGCTGGAATTTGCCTTTGATTCCCGTGATACCGGTGCGGCAGCTGATTATCTGCCACATAATTACAATAATAATTGCGTGGTTTATACAGGCACCCATGATAACGAAACCCTGCAGGGCTGGTTTAAGAGTATTAGTCCGGTGGAAATAGAGATGGTAAGAGATTATCTCTATGCACCAAAGACTCCTTTGCAGGAGCTGCATAAGCCTATGATTAATACTGCTATGGCTAGCGTAGCTGCAACCTGCATCATTCCGTTGCAGGATTATCTGGGACTGGATAACAGTGCCAGAACTAATAAGCCATCTACCGTAGGACAGAATTGGCGGTGGAGAGTCGATGCCAAGGCTCTTACCCCGGAACTGGCTGCGGAGATATATAAATCTGTCAAAACTTATGGCAGATTGTAAAAGACTGCCGGTTGGCAAGTGCTGACTGAGATGGTCTATTACCAAGCCCCTCTAAAGTATTAAGATAAATGACACTGCAATATACTGCTGTACCCTACATCGCATTACACCCCGCAGTAGTTTATTGCGCCCAATCAGCAGTCCTCATATGTGTGAATGAGGGCTGCGGGGGGGACTGGGTAAGTTTTTTTGGAGAAAATGAGAGAATTGTGGGAGGAGTTTCTATTATGAAAAAGAAGTTAGCAAGTCTGGCTGCTGCTATGGCATTAACCACTGTTATGGGTGGTACTGCGATGGCAGCTGAGGGTAGTCTGGCAGATGTACCAAAGGATCACTGGAGCTATGAGGCTGTAAATCAGTTGGTTAAGGATGGCATTATCGAGGGAATGCCTGATGGCACCTATGCTGGTGACCGTGCTATCAGCCGTTATGAGATGGCTGTTATCGTGGCTAGAGCTACCGATAAGATGGAACAGGCTAATATTGCTGACCGTGCTCTGATTGAGAAGATGCAGTCTGAGTATGACAGCGAGCTTAAGACCATTAAGGATGATGTTGCTGATCTGAAGAATAAGGTTGGCAAGCTTAACTTCTATGGTTTCATGCGTGCTCAGTATGACCATGATGACAAGGATACCAAAGGTGTAGACCGCAGTAACGACCGTACCTATTTGGATTTGCGGGCTGACTACAAGGTAAATGACAACTGGACCGTAAAGACTCAGGTTGAGACTCATCATCGCTATAGTGACGATGGCAGCTACAACACTGGTTTTAGCAAGTATTCCCAGAAGACTTGGTCCGGCCATGATGGTAACATCAAGCGCGTTTGGGTAGAAGGCAATTTTGACAACGGCGGCTGGGTAAACATTGGTCGTGCATGGAGAGGCTTGGGCTTCCAGAATGTTCTGCTGGGTACTGAAACCGATGGTATTCAGGCAGGTATTCCTATTAAGGGCACTGGCTTGACTGCTAGCGCAATCTATGCTTCCGGTACTGGTACTGGTGACAAGGAGTCCATCTACGGTATTGGTACTTGGGGTTCTGTAGGTCATTGCGTAGATATCAATCTGAACTATGTAAAGAGCGATATGAGCAAGGGCCACCAGTATACTACTAGTGAAATAGAGAACGTTTCAGTTGTTGGTGGTAAGTTGGTTCCAACATACAAAGAAGTTACTGTTCCTCGCGACAAGGCTTTCGTTCTGTCCACTGGTATTGATGTGGCCAAGAATGTACGCCTCTTGAATGATTATATTCAGACCAATGCAGATGATGAGAACAAGTCTATTGCTACCCGTATTAACTACAAGGGTACTGACTTGAATGATCCAGGTTCCTTTGGCCTCTATGCTCGTTACTTCAAGTATGGTGAGAATGGCCAGATTGCCGGTGATGATGAGTGGGGTTCTACTCCATTTGGTTCCAAGGGCTGGATTGTAGGCGTTAAGTATGTACCTGTAAAGAATGTAGAGTGGGAGACTCTCTACAGCCAGCAGAAGTGTGATTATGCAGGTTCCAATCCATTCGATCGTAGATTGTTCCGCACACAGGTTGATTTCCACTTCTAATAATCCCTGTTTCCCTTGGGGGAAAATTCGTAAACCTTATAACCCCACTTGATTGTATAGACAGTGAGCTCCTGCCCCTCCGCAGGGGCTCATTGTGGTTTGCGGATTTATTCTGATTTGCAGAGCCAAAGAATTATTTGCATAATGGCATACATATACTCTTTACTGAGGCATGGCATATACCCTTACAGGCACGCTCGCGCTAT
>NZ_JADYTY010000026.1 GCF_021531495.1 Anaerovibrio lipolyticus | reverse complement strand
CCTCCATAGACACATTATATCACCAATATACATATTTGTCTATAAAATCAGTTACTTAATATCTCCTCCTTTAATAAATATTATTAAAAATTTTACTGGACATTATTTCAAAATTTGTATATACTATCGGTGAACGTTAAGTTCAACTCAAAAGCACTTATATTTTTTGTTATTTTCGTGTGCTGGACCGAAGGGATGCAATCTTCGGTCATTTTTTTGCCAAAAATTAGGGACTGAATGCCGAATCAGCATCAGTCCCTTTTCTATTTAGCGATTTTTCAGATACTCAGCCACCTGCTGTAATGCCTTGCCCGCAGCCTCAATTGTTCTATCAATTTCCTCATCAGTATGAGCACCAGACATAAACAAGGTTTCAAACTGACTAGGGGCAATATAGATGCCCTGCTCCAGCATAGCCTTGAACCATACCTTGAAGGCTTCCTGATCTGCTGCCGCAGAGGTTTCATAATCCACAACCTCCACAGGGCTGAAGAAGAAACCAAACATGGAACCAGCCTGCTGTACCTGCAGAGTAACACCAGCTTCCTTGGCCTTCTGTGCCACACCTAGCACCAGCTTCTTGGTCTTGATGGTCAGCACCCGGCTATAGTCAGGCTCTCCTGGCTCTGGTGGAGCAGTAATAATCTTCAAAGTCTCCAAGCCAGCAGTCATAGCCAAAGGATTGCCAGAGAGAGTACCTGCCTGATATACAGGGCCAGCAGGAGAAACCTGCTCCATAATCTCCCGACGACCGCCGTAGGCAGCCACAGGCAGACCACCGCCAATAATCTTGCCCAGACAGGTCAAATCCGGCTTAATAGCATAGGCTGCCTGAGCCCCACCCAGGGAAGCACGGAAGCCACACATAACCTCATCAAAAATCAACAGAGCACCATTTTCCTCTGTAACCTTCCGCAGCAAATCCAGATAACCAGGCTTTGGCAGTACCAAGCCCATATTACCAGCCACAGGCTCTACAATTATAGCGGCAATCTCCTGTCCCTGCTCAGCAAAAACTTCCTTTACCGCCTCAAAATCGTTATAAGGAATGGTAATGGTATCCTGAGCAGTGCCCGGAGTAACCCCGGGGCTATCAGGCACACCAAAGGTAGCCATACCGCTGCCAGCCTTTACCAGCAGGCTATCACTATGACCATGATAACAGCCAATAAACTTCACAATTTTGTTACGATGAGTATAGCCTCTGGCCAATCTCAAAGCACTCATGGTAGCCTCTGTACCAGAGTTTACCATGCGGATAACCTCAATAGATGGATAAACCTCCATAACCTTCTTGGCCAGCTGGGACTCAATCAAGGTAGGTGCACCATAGCTGGTACCTCTGGCAGCAGCCTCCTGCAGAGCCTTTACCACCTGTGGATGAGCATGGCCCACCACCATAGGCCCCCAGGAGCCTACATAATCAATATAATCATTGCCGTCAATATCATAGATATGACTGCCCTCTGCTCTAGCAATAAAAGGCGGGTTGCAATCCACACTTCTATAGGAACGAACCGGACTATTAACGCCACCTGGCATCAGCTTTTTGGCCTCAGCAAAAGCCGCCGCAGATTTTTCAAGATTCAACATGCAAATTTTCCTCCTCGGATTCCCTATAATACCTGAAACCACACCAGCGAATCAGCCCCTGAGCCACTTGGCAGCATCAATAGCATGATAGGTAATAATAATATCTGCTCCTGCCCGCTTCATGCTGGTCAAAGTCTCCAGCACAATCCGCTTTTCATCAATCCAGCCATTAGCTGCAGCAGCCTTTACCATAGCATATTCACCGCTAACATTATATACAGCCACAGGACGATTAATGGAATCCCGCACCTGGCGCACCACATCCAGATAAGCCAGCGCTGGCTTTACCATAATAATATCTGCACCCTCAGCCAGATCCAGCTCAACTTCCTTCATAGCCTCACGGCTATTGGCAGGATCCATCTGATAAGCCCGACGATCCCCAAACTGTGGGGCAGAATCTGCTGCATCCCGGAAAGGACCATAGTAGCCAGAAGCGTATTTTACCGCATAGGACATAATAGAGGTGTTAATAAAGCCCTTGTCATCCAAGGCCTGACGAATGGCAGCCACCCGGCCATCCATCATATCAGAAGGAGCAATCATATCTGCCCCGGCCTCAGCCTGGCTGACAGCCACCTTCTGCAAATGCTTCAAGGTTGCATCATTGTCCACATAATGACCGCACAGCTCACCGCAATGACCGTGGTCTGTATACTGGCACAGGCACACATCTCCCACAATTACCAGCTCAGGCACCTTGGCTTTGATAGCCTGAATAGCCCGCTGAACAGGAGAAGTCATATCCCAAGCGCTGGAACCAATGGCATCCTTGTACTCAGGCAGGCCAAAAACCTCTACGCTGGGAATCCCCAGGGCAGAAATCTCTCTTGCCAGCTCCACTGCCTTGTCCACAGACAAATGATAGCAGCCTGGCATACTGGGAATTTCTTCCTTGATATTTTCCCCTGGTACCACAAAGATAGGATAAACAAAATCCTTAACAGAAATATTGGTTTCCCGCACCATAGCCCGCACATTTTCATTGATTCTCATGCGGCGAGGACGCAGTTTCTGCTCAAATGAATTTTCCATGATTAAAAAGACTCCTTTATAGCTTTTATCAAACCAGCAATAGTATATTCCTCTGCCTGAACATCCACCTGCAAGCCCTGCTGACGGCAGGTTTCCGCAGTAATAGGCCCAATGGCAGCAATCTTAGCATTCTTTAGCAAATCAACAGCCTGATCTCCCAGCAGTTTCACAATATTCTTTACCGTAGAGGAGCTGGTAAAGGTCACCATATCCAGCTCACCATCAGACAGCAGCTTGGTTACTAGATACTTGTCAGCATCCCCTGCCTCTGTCTTGTAGGCAGGCACCACTGTTACATCAATCCCCTGCTGAGACAGCTCCTCTGGCAGTACATTGCGAGCCACAGCCGCCCTTGGCAGAAGCACCTTATCTCCAGACTTCAACTTGCCATAGAGAGCGGCTAGAACCCCCTCAGCTGTGAAGTCTGTTGGCACCACATCAGCCATAATACCATAGCTCTGCAGTGCCTCTGCCGTACTGCTGCCAATAGCGCAGATGGAAATCCCTCCCAGACTACGGGTATCCAGCCCAGCCTGCTGTAAACTGCGGAAGAAATACTCCACTCCATTAACAGAGGTAAAGATCGCCCAGTCATAATCAGCCAAATGACCAATAGCCTCATCCAGAGCCTTGCCCTTGTCATCAGGAGGTGCAATCTTGATAGCAGGAGCCTCAAAACATTCTGCCCCCAGCTCCTCCAAGCCTGTCGTCAGCTGAGAAGCCTGTGCTCTGGCACGAGTTACCAGAATCCTCTTTCCCTGCAAAGGCTTCTCGGCCCCATCAAACCAAGCCAGCTGTTCACGGAGGTTCACCACATTGCCTACCAGGAAGATACATGGTGGCTTAATATTCTCCCTTTGGGCCATCTCTGCTGCCTCAGCCACAGTAGAGGTCCATACCTGCTGCTGAGCCTTGGTGCCCCAACGGATAATAGCCACCGGAGTATCTCCGCTGCGGCCGTTTTCCATTAGCTTGGCGGTAATCTTAGGCAAATTAGCCACACCCATCAGGAACACCAAAGTATCCGTAGCTGTTGCCAGCTGAGGCCAATTAATATCTGAATCCGCCTTGGTAGGATCTTCATGACCAGTTACCACCGCAAAGGAAGCCGCCACCCCTCTGTGGGTAACAGGAATCCCGGCATAAGCAGGCACTGCAATGGCAGAGGTGATACCCGGCACAATCTCAAAGGAAATATTATTTTCCTTTAACAGTAAAGCTTCCTCCCCGCCACGGCCGAAAACAAAGGGATCCCCACCTTTGAGACGAACCACAGTCTTGCCCTCCTTGGCCAAATCCACCAAAAGCTGATTGATTTTTTCCTGGGGCATAGTATGCTGGCTGGAAGCCTTGCCTACATAGATAAGCTCCGCCCCCTCTGGTGCATAGCCCAATATTCTGTCATCAGCCAGACGGTCATATACCACCACATCAGCATTACCAAGACAGCCACAGGCCTTCAAGGTCAACAGCTTATAGTCCCCTGGGCCAGCCCCTATCAGATATACCTTACCATTCATAGTCAAATCCATCCTCCTATAATTTATACTTCTATCCCGATAGACCGCAGAATCTCTCTGCCGCCTCTAGCCAACAGTTTTTCTGCCAGATTAACACCAACTGCTCTAGCCTCCTGAGCATCCTTGACTTCAGCCTCCAGAGCATCCCGCAACAGGGTACTGCCATCCAGAGAGGCTATCACAGCCTCCACCCGGATACCAGCCTCTGCTGATACAGCATGGACTCCCACAGGCACCTGACAACCACCTTCAACAGTAGCCAGGAATCCCCGCTCAGCCTCTGTACACAATCTGGTACATCTATCATTCAGGAACTCTAGCAGCTCCCTGGTTTCCTTATCAGCCTTACGGCATTCAATGGCCAAAGCCCCCTGGCCAACAGCCGGGAGACACATGGTGCGAGGCAGTACCTGACGGATTTTGTCCCCAAAGCCCAGTCTTTTCAGTCCAGCACAGGCCAAAATAATGCCGTCAAAATTTTCCTCTTCCATTTTCCGCAGGCGGGTATTTACATTACCTCGCAAATCCTCAATCTGCAAATCTGGTCTGGCATGGAGAAGCTGTGCCTTCCGCCGCAGGCTGGAGGTGCCCACCTTGGCCCCTGCCGGCAACTGCTGAAAGCTTTCATACTTAGGGCTGACAAAGGCATCCCCAGGATCTGCTCTCTGGGTAATAGCTGTAATCACCAGTCCCTCCGGTACCACTACCGGCATATCCTTCAGGCTGTGCACCGCAATATCAATCTCACCCTCCAGCATAGCTGTTTCCAGCTCCTTGGTAAAAAGGCCCTTGCCACCAATCTTGGCTAAAGGAGCATTGAGAATCTTATCTCCCTTGGTGGTCATTAATCTTTTTTCCACCACCAGCTCAGGGTATTTTTTCGCCAGCTCCCCAATCACAAAATCCGCCTGCCACAAAGCCAGCTGACTGCTTCTAGTACCTACCACCAGCTTTTGCTTATGCATCTGCATCCACCTCATTTCCCATACTTTCCAGCTGAAACAGGCTTTCCATAGCACCCTTTAACTCCTGCTCCTGCTGTGTGCCAATGGCATCGTGAAGGCTGCTCATAGGTTCCCGCAGCAGCTTCCGCACCAGCATCTTGGTCATATTCTCTACAATCCGTACATCTTCCTCAGGCAGATCATGAAGCTTCCGCATAGCCCGCTTTAGCTCTGTCCGGCGAATCAGCTCCGCCTTGTCCCTAAGTCTGCTCATAACTGGCTGCATCCCCAGATACTGGTATCTATCCAGCAGGTTATGAACCTCCTCCTCTACAATCTCACGAGCCGCCACAGCCTCCTGCTGCCTCTGCTGCAGATTCTCATCCACCACGGATTCCAAATCATCAATATTGAACAGGTCAACCCCTGCCAGTTGTCCCACCTCTGGATCCACATCCCGAGGCACTGCTATATCTATCAGAATCAAAGGCCTTGTCTTGACTCCATTAATATCCTTTTGTTGTCTACGGCCAGCCATAGCCTTGGCCATTTCTCTAGGCCGAATAACATAATGAGGGGCACCAGTGGAGGTAATAATAATATCCATATCCCCCATCATTTCATATACCTCTGTCCAAGGCACCGCCTGTCCCTGAAATCTCTCTGCCAGAGATAAGGCCCGCTCAATATGATGGTTGGCCACAAAAAGCTTTGGAGCCCCCTGGCTTAGCAAATGGGTAGCTGTCAGCTCAGCCATTTTGCCTGCACCAAATAACAGTACCCGGCAGCCATCCAAGGCCCCCAGAATATTCTTGGCCAGCTCCACGGCCGCATAGCTGACAGATACAGCACTATAGGCAATTCTGGTTTCTGTCCGCACCCTTTTGCCTGTAGCAATAGCCCGATGGAACAAAAGGTTCAGCATGGTATCAGTAGAACCATTCTCCAGGGCGGCTGCATAGGCATGCTTCACCTGGCTCAATATCTGCCCCTCCCCAATAACCAGAGAGTCCAGACTGGCAGCCACCAGCAGAAGGTGCTCAATACACTGCTTTCCCCAGAACTCATAGGTATACTGCTGACGGAACTCCCTATCCATAGGAATATCTACCAGCTCCTGCCACAGAGCCACCACAGGAGCAATATCTTCCTCCAGCTCCACCACAGCATATATCTCGCTGCGGTTACAGGTAGACAGCACCACTGCTTCCTTAAGGCCAGCAATCTGATCCGTATTGGCCAATACCATCTGCAGTTTATCTTTATCTATACTAAATTTTTCGCGAATCTCCACAGGAGCTGTCCGATGATTCAGCCCCAGCACAACCAATCTTTCTTCTGATTTCATTCTTTGCCTGTTCCAATCTCTCATCAAGAATATAGTTAAAAATCTCCGGTGTCATAGCCTGACGCCATAGCCCCTGCCGCTTTACCGTGTCCGGCTCCCTGCGCCACAGCTCCCGCCGCATCTCCCCTAGCCAATCCAGAAACTGACCAAAGCCCTCATGGTAGCGGTTTTCCAAATCCTGCCGCAGCAGTCTGGCAAAAGCCGGACTAGCACCACCTGTAGAGGCTGTTAGCTCCAATTGCCCCCGACATATACGAGCTGGCACCTGAAAATCACATTCCTCTGGAGCCGTAATATCATTTACCAGGGCCCCATGGCCATGAGCCATCTGGCCAATCTCATGATTCACCTCTCGGCTATCTGTAGCCGCAAATACCAGACGGAAGTCACTGGCTTCCCAGTCAAAGTCCCTATGAGTCATCTGATGCCACACCAGCCTCTCCTCTGGCAGGCTCTCCATCAACTCCTGCAGCTCCGGCACCAGCTCAGGAGCCACCAGAACCACCTTGGCCCCCTCCTCCAACAGCCGACCAAGCTTCCTGAGAGCCACAGCTCCTCCCCCAAAGATAGCCACTTGACAGCCTTTCATACATATATTTATAGGATACATATCAGCCTCCGTCTCCAGCCATTTCAAGGAGAAAATTTTATCCTTATCAGTCCAAAAATGAATTTTATTCAGCTTTTAATTATAGTACAAAACAGGGCAAAAAAAAAGCCACCATTTAAAAAAACTTTATGCAAAAAAGATATACAAAAAGGCTGTCGCCTGATAAAAATCATCAGACAACAGCCCCTTTTCAATTCATTCCATATTAAGCTTATTCAGCAGGCTTCTCTGGAATCAGGCTATTATACAAATTCATGTATTCCTGAGCAGATTTATGCCAGCTAAAGTCACTAGCAATAGCATTCTTCACCACCTGCTGCCAGATATTAGGATCTCTGAAATCTGCCAAAGCAGTCTTCATGGTAAAGAGCATATCATGGGCGTTGATATTGTTGAAGCTATAGCCATTGCCCTGACCAGTGTACTTATTAAAGGAGGTTACAGTATCCTTCAAGCCGCCAGTAGCCCGGACAATAGGCACAGTGCCATAGCGAAGGGCAATCAGCTGTCCCAAGCCGCAAGGCTCATATACAGATGGCATCAGGAACATGTCTGCACCTGCGTAGATTCTCTGGGCCAGCTCATTGGAGAAGCGAATGTTAGCAGAAACCTTCTGAGGCAAACGCCACTGCAAGCCACGGAACCAATCCTCATACTGCTTGTCACCAGTGCCCAGCAGTACAAACTGGCACTCCTCAGCCTGTAACAGCTCATCCATAACCCGGACAATCAAATCCAAGCCCTTGGCTGCTACCAGACGGGAAACCAAGCCGATCATAGGAATATTTCTATCCACTGGCAGTCCCAGCTGTTCCTGCAGCTTAACCTTGTTCTCATTCTTCATGGCCAAGGTATTAGGCCCGTAGTTGACAAAGAGATTCTTGTCAGTATCTGGGTTGTAAACATCATAGTCAATACCATTAACGATACCAGCTATTTTGTCTCCCCGGGTTCTCAGCAGGCCATCCAGCTGCTCACCAAAATATGGATACTGAATTTCCTGGGCGTAGGTACGACTAACTGTGGCAACCACATCAGCATAGACAATGCCGCCCTTCATGAAGTTAACAGAATCGTTAAACTCCAAATCACCATTGTTGAAATACTTCCAATCCAGGCCCAGTACATCATCCATAACATTCTTGTCAAAGACACCCTGATATTTCAGGTTATGAATGGAGAATACTGTCTTGATATTCTCATATCTTTCATCCCCCTGATGCTCCAGCTTCAGTAGAACATTAACCAGAGCAGCATGCCAGTCATTGGAATTGATTACATCTGGGAAGAAATCCAGCAAAGGCAGAAGGTTTAGTACTGCACGGGAGAAGAAGGAAAATCTTTCCGCGTCGTCGCCATAGCCATAGAGGCCATCCCGCTTGAAATAATCCTCGTTATCTACAAAATAGTAGGTAACTCCATCCTGCTTCAGCATATCTACGCCAGCATATTTGTGACGCCAAGAAACAGGTACAAAAATATGTCCTACATGTGTCATTTTGGCTTTATATTCCTCAGCAATCTTGCTATACTTTGGCAGGATTACTCTGGCATCAACCCCCATCTTTGCCAGCTCTTTCGGCAGGGAACCAGCAACATCTGCCAATCCTCCTGTCTTGATAAATGGAACAGCCTCTGAAGCTACATATAATACCTTCATCATAAACCTTCTTTCTAGTGCCCTTGCACCATACCTATAACCCCTTTTAGTAAAACGCTACTATGCTTATGCCTCTGGCTTTTTCTTAGGCGGACGACCACGACGCTTTGGCTTGGTCTCTCCCTCAGTTGCCTCTGGCACAGCTTTGGCAGCTGTCTTGGCAGTCTTTGCCTTGGCAGTTGTCTTTTTGGCAGTTGTTTTTGCTGTAGTTTTGGTGGCAGTTTTCTTAGCAGCTGGCTTTTTCGCTACTGCCTTTTTCTCTGCTGGCTTCTTCTCCTCAGCAGTCTTTTTAGCTGTGGTCTTTTTAGTCCGAGTTGATTTTTTCTTCTCCTCAGCCTTTGGCTCCACAACCTCTGCCTCTACAATTTCCTGCTTTTCAGATACAGTCTTGCCTTTTAGGGGACGCTCCTTTTTCAACTGAATATATACAGTTGCCAATGGAGGTACTGTTATCTGAATAGAATAGGATTTGTTATTCCAAGGCACATCCTGTGATGGAATATCATTTTCGTTAATAACATTGGAGCCGCCAAATTCAGCAGCATCACTGTTAAATACTTCCTCATAGATACCAGCCTCTGGTACACCAAAGCGGGCACCATGACGAACTGCCGGCGTAAAGTTGGAGATGGCAATGACGAAATCACCATTATCAGCCCGACGAATAAAGGAAATCACGCTGTCCTCGGCATTATCGCAATCAATCCACTCAAAGCCGCCCCAGTCAAAGTCAACCTGCCAGAATTCCTTGTGGTCTACATAGAACTTATTCAGAGCCTTGGAATAGGCCAGCATCTTGGTGTGCATCTCATACTTTTCAGGGAGATGCCAATCAAGGCTGTCATTCCACTTCCACTCAATAAACTGACCAAATTCACCGCCCTGGAACAACAGCTTCTTGCCTGGATGAGCCATCCAATAACCAAAGAAGCCACGGAGGCCCGCAAATTTCTGCCAATAATCACCTGGCATTTTGTTAATCAGGGAGCACTTGCCATGAACTACCTCATCATGGGAAAGAGGCAGCACAAAATTCTCACTAAAGGCATACATCATGGAGAAGGTAATCTTGTCATGATGCCACTTGCGGTAGATTGGATCCAGACTACAATATCTCAGGATATCATTCATCCAGCCCATATTCCACTTGTAGTTAAAGCCCATGCCACCCATATAAACAGGCTTGGAAATATTTGGCCAGGAGGTGGACTCCTCAGCAATCATCAAAGCCTGTGGATACTCTCTAAACACGGTTTCATTCAGCTTGTGGAGGAAATCTATAGCCTCCAGATTGCCGTTGCCGCCATGCTTATTAGGCTGCCACTCGCCATTCTTTCTGCCATAATCCAGATACAGCATATTGGCCACAGCATCAATGCGGAGGCCATCAATATGATACTGTTCCATCCAGAAAATAGCATTGGAAATCAAAAAGCTCTGTACCTCGGTACGGCCATAATCAAAATTGGTGGTACCCCAGCCAGCATTATCTGCTCTCTGAGGATTGTCGGATTCATACAGATTCCGGCCATCAAAATCTCTCAGACCATGATCATCCTTACAAAAATGACCTGGTACCCAGTCCATAATAATACCGATACCTGCCTGATGTGCCTTGTCAATCAAATAACGCAAATCATCAGGAGTACCAAAACGGCTGGTAGCGGCATAGTAGCCAGTAGCCTGATAGCCCCAAGAGCCTTCGAAAGGATGCTCACACAGAGGCATAAACTCTATGTGGGTATAATTCATATCCTTCACATAGTTAACAAGCTGGTCAGCCAATTCCCTATAGGTCAGGGCCTTGCCCTCAGCATTCCGCCGCCAGGAGCCAAGGTGAACCTCATAGGTCAGCATAGGCTGGCCATAGGACTGAGTCCGCTGCTTTTTCTCCTGCCACTCCTGATCCTGCCACTGATAATGATTCATATCAAAGACACGGGAAGCGGTAGCTGGTGGCACCTCGCAATAATACCCATATGGATCAGCTTTCATAATATGAGGGCCGCCATGCTGTGGCATAATAGCATATTTGTAAATATCTCCCTCCTTGATGCCTGGGATAAAGATCTTCCAGATCTCTCCATCCTCAATGCGGGACATTTCATTTACCCTGGTATCCCAATTGTTAAACTCACCAACTACGCTGACAGATTTGGCATTAGGAGCCCATACGCTGAAGCGAACGCCTTGCTGGCCATCCTCCTCGGTGATATGTGCTCCCAACATCTCATAAGCCTTGCAGTTAGTTCCCTGATGGAATAGGAAAGTATCGTACTCTGTGAGTTGTGACAGATTCATTTGTCCATCCCCTCTCTAAAATGGATTGAATTACTCTATATCTACTGGTTCGATGTCCCAAATATCCTCTGCATACTGGGCGATAGTACGGTCAGAGGAGAAAATACCGGAATTTGCGATATTGATAGCGCAGGAACGGAGCCATGCGTTATGATCCTGATAACGGCGAACGATTTCCTCATGAGCTTCAATATAAGCATTGAAGTCCTTCATGATAAAGAATTCATCATTGCTGTTTACCAGATAATCAAAGAGGCTCTGGAAGTTGCCATAGGTGCCATCAGTCATCTGATTCATAACCAGACGCACATTGGCATTGGTGTTGTACTCATCCCATGCACTGTAGCCGCCATGATCGTAAAGATCAATAACCTCCTCGGAACGCATACCGAAGATTACGCAGTTTTCATCCCCTACCTGCTCATGAATCTCTACATTAGCACCGTCCATAGTTCCCAAGGTAATAGCACCGTTCATCATGAACTTCATGTTACCAGTACCGGAAGCCTCCTTGGAAGCTGTGGAAATCTGCTCGCTGACATCGGCTGCAGGATATACCTTTTCACCCAGAGATACCCCGAAGTTCTCCAGGAAGACAACCTTAATCTTGCCATCAATGCTTGGATCTGTATTAATCTTGTTAGCTACAGCCAGAATCAGGCGAATAGTCTCCTTGGCTACAAAATAACCAGGAGCAGCCTTGCCGCCAAAGAAATATACAACTGGTACAGGCATCTTGTACTCGGGATCGTTCTTCAGACGATCATACTGATACATAATATGCATGATATTCATCAGCTGACGCTTGTAGGAATGAATACGCTTTACCTGTACATCAAAGATAGAATCAATCTTGATGCGTACCTTGTTGTGAGACCATACATACTGAGCAAGAGCACGCTTTCTAGCACGCTTTACCTTGTCAAGCTTCTTCAGGAAGGCTGAATCATTTACATACTGATTCAGCTGCTTCATCATGCGGGTGTCCCCTCTCCACTGACGAGTCAGCTTGTCATCAATAACATGAGCCAGGGCATTGTTAGCACTAATGAGCCAACGACGATGGGTAATACCATTAGTCTTGTTATTGAACTTATCTGGATAGTACTGATAGAAATACTTCAGAGTGCTTTCCTTCAGAATATTGGTGTGCAGTCTTGCTACGCCGTTAACGCTAAAGGAGCCAACTACAGCCAGACGAGCCATATGAACCTGGCCATCCTGAATAATGGACAGCTCATGAATCAGATTCTCATCCCCTGGATACTTGGAACGAACCTCATAGAGGAAGCGACGGTTAATCTCGTCAATAATCATGTAGATACGTGGCAGCAGATTCTTGAACAGATCTCTATCCCACTTCTCCAAAGCCTCTGGCAAAATGGTGTGGTTGGTGTAGGCTATAGTGTGGCTGGTAATATCCCAAGCTACATCCCAATCCAGACCATAATCATCAATAAATACCCGCATCAGCTCAGCTACTGCTACTGCTGGATGGGTATCGTTAATCTGGATGCATACTTTGTCTGCAAAGGTGCTAACATCATCATGGGTACGCATGAAATGACGTACAATGCTCTGTACACCAGCAGATACAAAGAAGTACTCCTGAACCAGACGGAGGCGCTTGCCCTCATCGGTGCTATCATTTGGATACAGGAACTCAGTAATCTTATTTACCTTGTTGCGGTATTCCTGACGTTCCTTAATCTCATCATTGGTAAGACTTGCATAATCGGAGAAATCCTGATTTGCCTCAGCATTCCAAAGACGCAAGGTATTTACAGTGCGGTTCTTATAGCCAATAACAGGTACATCATAAGGCACTGCAGTTACCTCAGTGTAATCATCGTGAACAGCACTGGAGGAACCATCATCGTTAATATGCATATAAGCCTTGCCGCCAAAACGAACCTTTACAGCCTTGTTAGGCTTACGGAACTCCCAGGCAAAGCCATTGCGCAGCCAGTTATCTGGAATCTCAACCTGCTGGCCATTAACAACCTTCTGCTCAAAAAGGCCATACTGATAGCGGATACCGCAGCCATGAGCAGCCAGGCCCAGAGAAGCCATGGAATCAATGAAGCAGGCTGCCAAACGGCCCAAACCGCCATTACCCAGACCTGCATCTGGCTCTTCCTCATAAAGGTCATGAATATCCAAATCCAAATCCTGCAGCATTGCTTTCAGGGCATTCTTCAAATCCAAATTAATCATATTGGTATTCAAAAGACGTCCCAGCAGGAACTCGATGGAGAAATAATAAACCTGCTTCTCATCGTTTTCCTGATACTGCTTGTTAGTTTTAATCCAATTTTCAGAAGTATACTGCTTTACGACCTGTGCCAAGGTCTCATAAAGTTCATGTTCGCTGAGGTCAGAAAGCTCACGGCCATAATTTATCTGGGCTGTGGTAACAAAACGCTGCTTCAGCTCTTCTTTCATGGTATCAATGTCTCGCTCAATTACTGACATAAATTCAACTCCTATCCTCTAATGGAATAACTATAGTCCTGATGTGTGTGCATCTAACTCTATAGCATTCCCTACAACGGTGGAAAAATGTAATAAAAAACTATGAATAAAATATAATGACACCGCTTGTATTATACCATATTTTTTCGATTTGTCCATTTTCCTTAGCCGTTGATGTAAAAAACCGCTGCAAAAGCATGGTATTTTTGTCTACTACACTTCTGCAGCGGCCCTATTTATACAGGTTTTGCAGAAAAATAATTTTTCCTGTGCCTCCCTGCACACTATTTTGCCATAATTAGATTGTGGTATTCTTGGCAACAATTAGAGGATAATTATCCGCACCTTTCAGCCACTGATCCTTGCTAACGGTAACATTTTTGTCACAGATAACATTGCGAAGCATTGCATTGTCCTCAATAACGCATCTTTCCATGATGATGCAATCCTTAATCTTGACTCCTTCGCCAATCTTTACATCCCGGAAGATAATACTGTTCTCCACCTCGCCACGAATTTCGCAGCCATTAGCCACCAGACAATTTACCACTCTGGAGGTATCCTTGTACTGTACTGGTGCTGCATCCTTGGTTTTGGTGTGAATCAAATTATCACCCATAAATACCTCGCTCCAAATCTCTGGATTGAGGAAATCCTTGTTGGCATTGAAGTAAGCCATAGTGGAATTAATCCGGGATACATAGCCCTTGTGCTCATAGCCAAAGATGCTATATTCCTCCATGTGACGGATAATACCATCCAGCAGGAAGTCAGTGCCGCCACGCTCAAAGCCATTGGACACAACCTTTACGAAAGTATCCTTGGACATGAGATATACACCCAGGAAGTCATTCATGCCGGCAGTAACAGTGAGAGACTTGGCAATATCAGTTACCCGCCCATTTTCTGTTACCTTCATGACAGCAGCATTACCAGAAATATCATCCTGGGCCTTGGAATAAACCATAGTTATATCCGCGCCGGTATTCTGATGGAAAAGCAATACAGAGCGGAAGTCCATATTGTACACACAGTCTGCCTGAGCAATGAGAATGTACTCAGCTGCATTGTGCTGAATATAATCCAGATTGCTATACAGTCCCTGCAGATCTCCAGTAGCAGGCTTGCCATCATAAGGATCTGATGGCAGATAGGAAAGACCTCCACGATGGCGGGCCAAATCCCAATCCTTACCAGAACGCAAATGGTCAAAAATGGATCTGGCATTGGCAGACAAAAGCACGCCTACATCGCCAATACCGGAATTCACCATATTGGAAACAGCAAAATCAATAACCCGATAACGTCCTGCAATTGGCAGAGACGCAACAGGACGATGCTCACACAGCTCCTTCAGCATGGAGTTGGCACCATCCAGCTTTATAATACCCATCATATTACTCAAAACGATCACTCCGTTCTTATTGTTGTCATTAGTCTGACCAATAGTCAGCTCAGCTTACCTGTTCCCCTTCATCAGTGGCCTCTACTACCTCTCCCTCTGGGACTACGGCAATAGCTCCCGCCTCGCCGGTTACAACTGCACCGGCAGAAATAACACAGTTCTGGGCAACAATGGCATGATCAATAACAGCATTTTCTTCAATCTTGGTAAATGGCATGATGACGGAATTAGTAACCTTGGCACCCTTGCCAATCTTTACCCCCGAAAAGAGGACAGAGTGATCCACTTCGCCAAAAATCACGGAACCTTCATTCAGCATGGAATTGTGCACCCGTGCCTCATTGCCAATATAATGTGGTGGCAGAGATGGATTGGAGGAATAAATAGTCCAGGGGCTATTGAAGGAGAATGGCGGCTCATCAGCTAAGAGATCCATATTGGCCTGCCACAGACTCTCAATAGTTCCTACATCCTTCCAATACCCCTCAAAGGCATAGGAATACAAACGGGCATTGTCATTCAGCATGGCAGGAATAATATTCTTGCCGAAGTCATGACTGGAATTTTCATCCGCAGCATCTGCCATCAGATAACGGCTCAGGAGCTCACGGTTGAAAATATAGATACCCATAGAAGCCAGATTGCTCTTTGGCTTGGCCGGCTTTTCCTCAAATTCAATAATCCGGCCATCCACAGCATCAGTATTCATAATACCAAAGCGTGGTGCCTCATCCCAAGGTACTTCAAATACACCAATGGTAGCATCTGCCTTGTTGGCACGATGTACATCCAGCATCTTGGAATAATCCATAGTATATATGTGGTCACCTGACAGAATCAATACATACTCTGGATCCATCATGTCAATGAAATTCAGATTCTGATAAATAGCATCTGCTGTGCCCTTGTACCAATCTGCACCCTTGTCCCTGGCATATGGTGGCAGAATAAACACACCGCCGGTGGATTTATCCAAATCCCAGGCATTACCTGTCCCCAAATAGGTATGCAGCTCCAATGGACGGTACTGTGTTAATACACCTACCTTGTCAATGCCAGAGTTGGCACAGTTGGACAACGGAAAATCAATAATTCTGTATTTGCCGCCAAAAGGTACGGCTGGTTTTGCAATATTCTTGGTCAAGGCACCCAGACGACTTCCCTGGCCACCTGCAAGAATCATTGCCAAACACTTTGTTTTACTCATAAAACATCACCCCTGTATCCTTTTCAATAACCTTTTTCCTGCCATGCTGTCCATCGCAGCAGCCCGATTATGCAACACATCTAATGTTCTCTATAACCAAGGCAGGATTGCAAAAATAACTGCTGATTATTTACTATTTATATTTCCATACAAAAAGCAAAAATCCTGCTTTTTACCTAAAAAAAACAGGATTTTTATAATATTTTCTCTTTATTGAAATTATGTGAGAATTATTCTTTGACAGATGTTAGAAAAAGGCCATAAAAATGGAACCAATAAACAAGGATATACACAATCCCCACAGCAAGGAAACCAGAAAACGAAATCTTTGACCAGCTATTTTGGCCAGAACATTCTGCAGCTCATAACAAAAGAAAGCAAAAATCAAAAAGCACAGGGGCACATCCTCAGATTGCAGGGCAAAAATCAGCATGGCCAAGCACAAAACCAGGGAAGCCTTCTCACCGGCAGTAAAGAGCTGCAGCTTCTTTCCCTTCTTTTCCTCCCAGGGCTTTCCACCTCTAAATGTACTCACAATCTGCCTCCTTATTTAATGTCCTGCAGCTTCCAATAGCCATCCCCGGCCAGAACCAGCTGCTTATCATGGCAATTCAACAGGCTGGAGCGATGTCCCACACTGACTACAGCCATCTGTGGCAGCAGCTGGTGAAGAATCTCATAGGCCTGTGCTTCTCTTGGTTCATCTAGGGCCGATGTGGATTCATCCAAAAAGACAATATCCGGTCGCAGGAGCAAAATGCGAATAAATGCCAGCCTCTGTTGCTCACCCAGGGACAAAATCCGGCTCCAATCATCTACTGCATCCAGCTGGCCTGCCAGGTTCTGCAACCCAAATCGCTCCAACAAACCAGTCAAATTATCATCAGTATTTTCCGGCACAGGCTGAGGATAATAAATAGCCCGCCGAAGACTGCCTAGCGGCAAATAAGGCCTTTGAGGCAGGAACATGGTACGCCACCCTGTAGGCAAGGATATTTCCCCTGTGCCATAGGGCCAGATGCCTGCTATAGCTCTAAGCAGGGTACTTTTGCCTGCTCCAGAACCGCCGCTAATCAACAGTCTCTTCCCTGCCGGCACAGCAATGGATAGCTTTTCTGCCAACTGCCGACCATCTGGCAGAGCTATATCCATCTGCCAAAGCTGCAGGGCATTGCTAGTATTTTTGGTAAAGTCAAAGGATGGGGCCAAAGCCTCTGCCTCCTCCATATGACCGGCAAAGCCTCCCAAACGGCGAATAACGGCTACATACTGAGCAATGCTATCGTAGCTTTCCACAAAATAGCTTAGGGCATCCTGGACCCGGCCAAAGGCGCTAATGGTCTGCATAAAGCCACCTAGCTGCATAGTGCCATTAAAATACTGAGGAGCACACATAAGCACCGGGACAATAATGGCAATCTGAGCATAGCCATTCACATAAAAATTCAACAGCTTGGTACGCTTCATCAGCCCCCAGAAATTGCCAATAACCAAGGCAAATCGCTCTCGAAAATTTTGCAGTTCAGGCTTTTCGCCCCCATAAAAGGCCACACTCTCACTATTTTCCCTAACCCGAACCATGCTGAAACGAAAATCCGCCTCAAATCTCTGCTGATCATAATTCAAACGAATCAGTTTCCGGCCCACCTTATGAGCCAGCCAGGTACCTACAACAGAATAAATCAAGGTAACAAAAACCATATACCCTGGCACAGAAAGCACAGTATCTCCCAGAGGGATATCCAGAGAACCTGATAGATTCCACAGAATAACTACAAAGGCTACCAAGGAGGTTGCCTGTTTTAGAACTCCCACAAACAAACCCAGGGTTAAATTCACAAAAGAATTAACATCATCGGCTATACGCTGATCTGGATTATCCATATCGTCCTGACCAGCTACCTGCAAACGATAATAGGTTTGATGCCCCAGCCATCTGTCCAGATATTTGTCTGTCATCCACTTACGCCATTTGATTTCCAAAATCTGTCTTACATAAACAGCATAGACAGCAAAAATAATGTGCAAAAAAGCAAAACCTGCAAATTGACCAATTAAGGGCCAAAAGGACTCAAAGGCCCGCTGCTGTAGGGCATTATAAAAATCATTATTCCAGCCATTCAACAGCACCAGCATATATACCTGCCCCAAGGTAAGGGCAATAACCCCTGCCAGCAAGCCTCTAGCCTTCCATTTTTCCTGAGAATGCCAATAGGAACTCATCAGGCGCCAAGCCATTTGATACAATTTTTTATCCTTCAAAATACTTCCAGCCTCCCATCGCAAAGCCTCTCTGATGAACGTGCCTTATATCCCCATGCCTAAAATCATGAGCTTTACGGCACACTTGATAAACATTGCAAAATTTACCATCTGCAAGATAGCAAAATATCTATAGTCTTATAGCCCAATAAATGATAGAATATACTACAACACATTAAAGTATTTTTTCTGAAAAAAAGGAGCATATTATGGCTATCGTATTTATAGCGGCCGTACTGATATGTCTTTTGCTATTATTAGTATTATACCGCAATCTTCCCAATAAAAAAGTTTTTTATGGATTTTGTCTGGTATTGGCCCTGACCATTGGCGCCATTGGCCAAGCCCTGCTGTTTCAACCTAAGGCAGAGCCACCTAGCGAAATAGCCCTGCGCCGCATTGCCGCCCAGCAGCAAATATTTGATGATTGGTACACCAGCTACAAAAAACAGCTGGACACCCTGGACTACAACTGGGCCCAAGGCCAGAAAATTGTCAATGACTATCACAATGACAATATCAGCCTTAATACGGCCTATACCCGCCTAAACCTTTTGGAGCATCAGGCTCAGGTTACTAACCAGGAGCTAAGCAAGCTGGCCCCACCTATCAGTCTGGATGATACCAACTATGATTTGGCCGCCAGCATTCTGAACAAAACCATTGCCTACAGCGAAAAGCAGCTGACAGCTATTACAGCCCTTAAGGCCAATGCCAATCCTGCTAACCTAAGTACAGACAACCACCAGGAGGAAAGCCGGATTTTGCAGGAAACCATGCTGCGCAATGGCCCAGACGCCTTGTTTACAGCAGCCGAAACCAATAGCCTGCGCCAAAATCTAACCTTACCGGAGAATTAATTATGCATATCTACAAGACAACAGCCGAAAATGGCACTGCCAGCTACGAAATTCAAAAATCCCGCTTTATTGCCTATACCAGCCATGTGGAAACCGAGGCTGAGGCCAGGGATTTTGTAGCAGCCATCAAGAAGAAGCATTTTGATGCCCGCCACAACTGCTCCGCCTGGGTGCTGGGAGCAGATAGCAGTCAGCAAAAATCCAACGATGATGGTGAGCCTGGAGGCACTGCCGGCAATCCTATTCTGGAGGCCATCAAGCAGCATGGCCTCACCAATGTGGTAGTAGTAGTAACCAGATATTTTGGAGGCATCAAACTAGGCGCTGGGGGACTGATTCGGGCCTATAGCCACACTGCTTCCCTGGGACTGGAGGCTACTCCTTGCCTTGAGGTAAAGCCCTTTTGCCTTATGGAAGCAGAAATGGACTATAGCCTTCTAGGCACAGTGGAAAATTGGATTCGCAATGAAGAGCTGCGAACCGGGGAAACTGCCTATCTGGATAAGGTAACGGTAAGATTGCTGGTGGAGCCAGCAGATTGTGAGGCTATTAGCACAGAACTAACCAATCTAACAGCAGCCCAATGCAAGATTACCATTCATAAGCCAGAATATATGAGCTTACCTATATAAAAACTAGTTTTAATATTGAACAACACAAAAGACCGTGTTTGAACCATTGTACCAGATGCTTAACACGGTCTTTTTGCTTGCCTATTTATGATATTATAAACAATATCTATATACCATTGTTTTTATCTATATTTTCTCCCAAATCAGGCATTATTTGGCCAGAAGATTTTTGCCGGGAAAAGTGCGGAGAAGATAATCGCTGATGGTTTCTCCAATTAGCTTTTTGCCCAAAACATCTGGATGCAAGCCATCGGTAGTAGCCTCATCCATAAGCAAGCCGTAGCAATCCGTCATACCGCTGGCCACATCCACCGCATATTGCTGAGACATAATCCATTGATTCAACAATACCTGCTGTTCCTTCCAATCTACTGCCGGCGTGGTAATATAGCTCCAGTTAGCAATAAAGTGAGGATTAATGGGGGTAGCAGTAGCATAGACAGGAATAATCCCATGCATACGGCATTTATTGCCTATCTGCTGTAGATAGTAGATAATATCCTGAGCCATAGCACCAGATCGAAAATCATTTACGCCACCCATGATTACCAAAATCTTGGGATGGAAAGGCAGTACATCAGCCTCAAATCTAGCATCCATAGCCGCTACAGTATCACCGCTATAGCCTAGATTCTTGATTGGCACCTGAGAATAGGTTTCCCAATTATACATAACATAGCCCGGGGGAGTGGATACAGCTCCTCCACCGTGGGTAATGCTATCTCCCAGAGCCGCTACCTTTACCGGATTGCTGACCTGAAACCAGCTAGGAGTAGACCATTCGCTAATATGATTGCCTGACTCATTGCGGCTCCGCACCTGCCAATAATACTTCCCTGGCCAGGTATAGCCGGCATCCTCATAGTAGACAGAGCCTTCCGTACTCAGCTCTCTAATAACCACAGGCTTGCCATTTTCCTCCCGATATACCCTGATATCATAGTATTTGCCATCCTTGGCAGGAACCCAGGAGAATACTGGATACAGGGGAGCGTAGGCCATGGACTCAAACTCTGTGGTAGGCTTGGGGGCTTTAGGATTCAGCTCCTGATCCACCAGAGGCTGCAAATCACTGTACAACTTGATATATTTGCCACTGGCATCCAAAGGACACACCTTCCAGTAGTAGTCCTTGGCTGTGCGCATAACAGAGGTATCCAGCTCATAACCGTTGGTAAAAATCCCTCTCTTGACGGATACCACATTCTCCGGCAGATTTTTGTTGGCCCGCATAATAGCCACCTGATAGCTGACAGCACCAGGTACTGGCTCCCAAGAGAGGCGGACGGTTTTGAGATAGTCCGTAATATACTTCCTAACCTTTGTATCAGTCCTAGAGGCAGACTCCACCACATCCACAGTTTTGTCCTCACTGCCCTGCTGATTACCAGGCCGGGTAATATCACTAATTACTGTTCTCTGACCATTGTGAGCTGTAGCAGCCGGCATAGCTGATGCCACAGTGGCAGATAGGACTGAGGACAAGCAAAGGCCTGCTGTCAAAGCCCAATATTTTGCTTTATGCAAGGAAATCACTCCTATAATCTAAACTAAAAGAATTGTCTTTTGTGCCTTGGCAAAAAAAGGGATGTGCCAGGCACACCCCTTCATCATAACATATTTAGGCCTTATTTTCCATAGCCGCATCCTCATCATCCAATTTGATATTGGTGATGATACGGCCCAGACGTGTACCAGAAACGAAATTCCAGAACCATTTGGTACCTACAGTAATATCTGCATGGGCACCCTCCAAGCGGAGCAAATGCAGGAACATCCAGATCAGCCATGCCACGAAGCCGCCAATCTGCACAAAGCCCCAATTTACAACAGCCTGGCAACGGCCGATAGTGGCCATAGCGCCATGATCTACGTACTTGAAGTTATGGAGCTGAGTCTCACCCTTGCACAGATGGATGATATTGTCAGCAGCCAGCCAAGCCTCCTGCATAGCAACAGGAGCTACAGTAGCCAATGGTCTGCCATCCTGCAGGAAATGAGCATTGTCGCCAATAGCAAAAATCTCTGGATACCCAGGTACCTGCAAGGTTGGACCAACAATAACACGTCCAGCACGGTCACATTCTGCTCCAATGGTGGAAGCCAGCTTGTGAGCCTTGACACCAGCACCCCAGATAACAGTACGGCTAGGAATAAAGGTGCCGTCCTTCAGGAACAGGCCATTCTCGTTGCAGTCTGCCACCTGAGTGTTCAACATAACCTGTACGCCCTTTTTCTCCAGCACATTAATGGTGTGCTGACGAAGATGTGGAGGCATCATTGGCAGAACCTTATCAGTGGCCTCAATCAGGCGAATGCTAACCTCGTCAAAGTTCAGATTTGGATATTCCTTCTTCTGAACAGCAACCAGCTCTGCAATAGCACCAGCTTCCTCAACACCGGTAGGGCCGCCGCCTACGCAGATGAAGCTCAGCATCTTGCGACGCTCCTCCTCGTTATCAATCTGCTTGTTGGCACGCTCAAACATGTGAAGGACATGATTACGAATATGCAAGGCCTCTGGAATAGTCTTCATACCATAGGCGTATTTCTCTACATTGGCCATGCCAAAGAAGTTGTTGGTAGCACCAGCAGCTACAATCAGGTAATCATAGGATACATCCCCATGATTGGTAACAACAACCTTGCGCTTGCCATCAATCTCCAATGCCTTGGCCATGAACAGCTCTACATTATCATAATCGCGGAACATAGCACGGACTGGATAAGAAATATCATCTGTAGACAATACAGATGTGGAAACCTGATACAGCAATGGCTGGAACAGATGATAGTTAGTTCTTTCAATAATAACAATATCAATATCCTGCTTGGCCAGTTTTTTGACAGCAGCAATACCGCCAAAACCTGCACCTACAACAACAACCTTGGGCTTGTTACCCATCTAAACCCCTCCTAAAAACAGCAATGCATTTTTAACAGCGCGTTTCTCAATTCTTCCATAAATTATAGTCATAAATACCAGTTTTGGCAATACCCGCTGGTTATAAAATTATTTTATGATAGTATAATCTAAAGGTTTTCATGTATTCGCTTCTTTAGTAAAATTCATTTATTGAACAGGATATTAATTGGTTTTTCTACATATTATTAAATATTCTTAGAAGCAACAGCTGCTGCAATTGCTGCACCCAAACCGGAGCCATCCTTTAACAGCATTGGGGTAACTGCCCCTGCTTCCTCATCCAGAATCTCATAAAGAGCCTTCTGAACATTTTCCTTGATATGAGGCATATGCTCATAAACAGAGCCATCAATGGCAATATGCTGGTCTGCAATCTTGCCAGAGCCGGACACATGCCAGAGAATACCAGCAAAGCAGGCAGCCACAATACGAGCAGAACGAATGGCAATAGCCTCAGTCAGGTCACGAATATAGGCAGCCTCTCCTGGCTCCAGGGCACCAACCTTGGCACTGATAACCTTGGCTGCATCACTGGCTACAGCAGTAGTGTCTGCCATAATACCAGACATATCAATAGCAGTAAATTCTGGCTTCTCCTGCAGATTCAGCAGATGCTGCACGGTAAGGCTTAACAGCTCACCCATATAGCGGCCGGAAACCATTTTCTCCAAGCGCTGACGGCCTGGTTTCTCAGAGGCCTCATCCAGCTTGTTATCCCACTGGCTAGGAGCCAGCTTGTTGAAACTGCCGGATTCCATATTAATAATGGCGGCAGGTCGGCCTACATCAGCAGTACGCTCCATATAGCAGTTGTTGCTGCCAGTAGCATAGATACAGCCAATCTGAGTATCTGGATACTGATAGCCTGCAGTCAGCAGCTCTGCTACAGTATCATTAATCACAGCAACTACCTTGATATTGCTTAATCCCTTGCGGTCAAAAGCAGCCTGCAGCAAATCATTTACAACCTCACCCTCTACGCCAGGAATAGCAAATTCCTTGGTCCATACCAAGAGGCGGGCATTGTAAATATCAGTCTGCTGAGATGGAAAAGAGAAAGTATGACCAAGATAATAGGTCTTGTTTTCTGCTCCCTCCAGCAGCTCAGCAAACATATCTGCAATAAAGTCAAAAACCTTTTCGGCAGATGCAGAGCCATTAATCAGATTATATTCCTCAGTAACCAATGGCTTGGCTACCATCTTCACAATTTCATACTGGCAATCACCCTTAAGGCTAACCAGCTCAGCCCGCAAATTAGTGCCACCAAAATCCAAAGCCAGGAACTCACCCTTCTCCTGACCAGTAGGCATACCAATATAAGAGCACAGCATTGGCATACTGGACTCACGGCCCTGCAGAGCCAGCTCCATATCAAAGCGCATAGCAGAAGCAACCTCTTTTAGCTGCTCCTTATCCAAGGTCAATTCATCAATAATGCTTTTTAGCTGGGCTTCGTTAATTCTCATGTTTTATCCCCTCTCCGTAAGTGAAAAATGTTTTTGTGGCAGAATTTCGATCAGGTAGCCATCCGGGTCCGCTAAAAAATGTATGCCATGCTGAGGCACCTCCAGCTTGATACAACCTGCCTGTCTATGAGCTTCCAAAGCCTCCTGATAATCATCCACAGCAAAGGCTAGATGAACAGGATTTTCTCCCAGCTGATAGGCATCGGCATGATCTGGGTGATAGTTAAGCTCCAGCTCATGGACTGAGGCTTTTTCATCGCCCAGATAAACCAGGATAGTATCACCAATATGGACACGGCCTTTTTCCTGCATATGAAGAATCTCTGTATAAAACTGCAAAGAATTATGGAGATTTCTTACCTTTAGACAGTTGTGAGCTAACCGATATTCCATAATAGGCCCCCTGATAATCAAATTTCTTCTATTTATTATGCAATATTTTTAGGCTTTTGCCAATAGCCAGAGTGGGTTTGGGAACAAAATTTCATGGAAAATATCAACCTTGGAGCGCCAGATGGCCAACTCTAGCCACCCTCCGCAGCAGCCCTATCATAAATGGTGCTGTTAGGAAGGTAAATACCATACCTGGGAAGGCTGCGGCCACCAAAGCCCAGACACCTTTGCCTAAAACAACGCTTAGAGTCAAACGAGCCACCAGTGTTCCCAAAGGGCCGGCAATAGCCATAACCAGATACTTGTTGCGAGCCTGCCCTGCCAAAAGATAAATTATGCCTACTACGATGCGAAACTGCATGGCAATAGCTACATTAAATAAATTATGGGTGCCTAGAGCAAGACTTATCATACTAGAAAGTATACCTATAATAAGATATCTTTTGAAGCCAAAAACAAAACAGATACCTACAGCCAGAGGAGCTGATATCTGAAATTCCAGACCTGGCAGCAAGCTAGGCAGCTTAATCGCTCCAGCTACAGTCAGCAGGGCTGTTAGCAAACCAATCTGAGTAATCTCAGCAGGGGACATAAAATTCTTTTTCATAATTTTCTCCTTTTTCCTCACAAAATATTTCCCGCACATAGATATATTAAATTCTGTCAGATATATTGTCAACCTATTTTAATTTTGCAGTTGACAATATCGGCAATTTTAGCTATCATGGTAGCTGGAAAGTTATGAATACAATGCCAAAGGAGCCTAAATTATGTCTATATATAGTTTGAAAATGCGAGCCAGCAAGCATACTGGCTCAATTCAGGAACATGTTTCCGGAGCCGAAAAAATTCTGCCCCAGCAGGAACTGCCACAGCAGATGGAGGCTTTGCTTAGCCGAGCCCTTCATCATGCTAAGGGTAAGGCAGATTTCATAAACCTGAAAATTGAAGCAGTTGCCCCGGAAAATCTAAAATATATTGAAGCTCTGCCTGTTTCCACCCATGAAGCAGCAACCCCGGCAGAGGGGCGGCAGTTTATGTGCCAGATTATGACGGAGCTAGGTCTAACCCCAGATAAATGCCAGAAAATACTGGAGCTATTTCAGGCCACCTACGGTATGCGAGGCGCCATGCTGCTGGATGTAGATACTCTGGAGCGATTGGAGCCAGACCAGCAGCGAGGCATTCGTGCTACCTATATGGATAGCATTGCCCCCAAGGGAGAAGCCAAAGCTATTTGCGATGGCAAAAATCATTTTCAGGAAGCCTTGGTTTTGGCCAGCAAGGTACTATCTGCCCCGAATATAATTGGAGAACTGTGTATGTCTGATGATCCGGATTACATAACAGGCTATATTGCCACCCGGGATAAGGGCTATATACGCATTACCAAGTTAAAGAAAATGGGCTGTCCTGACGGAGGTAGAATTTTCCTTTACCGTGGCCCTAAATCCCAAGTAGAGGAATGTATCCGATATTTGCAGGAGCAAAGGGTTTTGGTCAAAAATGTACCATCTAATCCCTATGCCAATAATACCCCAAAGCCAAAATCTACTTCTGACAAGCCTTGGCAGATATTCCAGGATATTTTAGCCCAAAAGAAAAGTCAGCAGCTTTATCGCAATACCAAGGAAATATCCTCAGCTCAGGCTGCTCATATTATCTATCAAGGTCAAAACCAGCTAATGCTGGCTTCCAACGACTATCTTGGCCTTATTGACCATCCAGAAGTAAAAGAAGCCGCCAAGGAGGCTATAAACATATATGGTGTAGGCTCTGGTGGCTCCCGGCTGACTACTGGCACCCTGCCTCTGCACAATCAGCTGGAGACAGCACTGGCCAGCTTTAAGCATACGGAAAAGGCACTAATTTTTAACACAGGCTATATGGCCAATGTAGGTATTATCTCAGCTCTAGGCATCAAGGACAGTATTATCTTTAGTGATGAGCTTAATCACGCCAGTATTATTGATGGCTGTCGTCTTAGCCATGCCAAAACCGTGGTATACAAGCATAACGATATGAAGGATCTGGCAGAAAAATTACAGGAACACGCTGGCTGTCAGGGCTTGATTGTTACTGATGCTGTTTTTAGCATGGGAGGAGATATTGCCCCCCTGCCAGATATTATGGCACTGGCGGAACAATATCATGTACTTACTATGGTAGACGAAGCCCACGCCACCGGCGTGATTGGAGCCACAGGCCGGGGAATTGTGGAGCATTTTGGCCTGAAGCGTCAGCCAGATGTTCTTATGGGCACCCTTTCCAAGGCCTTGGCAGCCGAAGGAGGCTATGTTTGCGGCAGTCAGCTTCTCATTGACTACCTGCGCAACACAGCCAGAAGCTATATTTTCTCCACCAGCCTTTCCCCTGCCGTATTGGCTGCTGCCACCAAAGCACTAGAGCTGTTAGAAAATCACCCTTCTATGGTGCATCAGCTACAGGAAAATACTCGTATATTCTGTAAGACTCTACAGCAGGAAGGCATTGAAGCCCATAGCGATACTGCCATTGTACCTATTGTGCTTCATGATGAGGAATTGGCCCTGCATGCAGCAGAGGAATTAAATAGGCAAAATATCTTCATCTCCCCAATTCGTTATCCTACTGTACCCAAGGGACAGGCCATGCTGCGAGCCGCCCTAATGGCCACCCACACACCAGAAGAGCTCTGTCAAGCCGCCCATACTATTGGACAAACCATATCCAGGCTTACAGATAATTAATATAGTATTATGTACAAAATCCCTGTTAGGAGAATGTCTATCATTGCTAAACATGATAGCATAACTCTTAACAGGGATTTTTTGAATCAGTGCCTATCAAAACGGATTTTTTCTAACCAATTTCGCAATAATTTTCCATAATCCTTCATACGAGCTGACAATTCCACGGCAAATTCCTCATCATAGGTATGAGTTGTCAGATTTATATCCCCTGACATACGCAGGGCCATTTCTGTTTGTTCTGCAGATAATATGCCAATTCGTTGACATTCACGGATAACTCGCCGTGGTGAAGCAGCATCTATACCCTCAAAAACCCGTAAATAATCCTTAGCACATTTCCAGAGTATTTCGTAAGAAAATTCAAATCTCTGTATCATGGCATCTCGCTCTACCTCGGTCCATTCGTCCATCGAAGCTAACTCCTCTAGCTTGGACATCGCCCGTTCTGCCAAAGCCAATCTTTCCTTTAGCTTTTCCACAAAATCCCCTCCTGGTGTATACTCCTTCTCAGACTTTCTGCCGCCATCCCCATGTAAACCACATCAACAATATAGATAATATCTGAATTTTCCAAAGCCTCTCGAAATTCATTAACCTTGTACTCTAAAGCAGAATCTATCTTCACGCCAGATTTGCTCTCTATGGCAATATCCACATCCGAACTTTGTCTAGCCTCTCCTCGAGCCCAAGAACCAAAAAGATATATCCTAACATCATTATCCTGCCAAAAATCCAGCGTGAAATTCTTCAGTTTAATAAGATATTCATTCATATATCCACCTTATGACACCGCTTCTCGTTACCTATTATGCCTATTGAGAAATATCCTGCCAAAACATTCTTTTCTTTACAAGATATACTCTAATCCTATCAAAAATGACATTTTTTTACAAGGTACACTAAAAGATTAGCAATCAAGTTTTATGCCCCTATGCAGATGATATCTTCATCTCTATAGCTGGATTTTGCATCAATTACATGGTAGTGCTAATATCGCTACATATACAAATTTATGAGCGTAATAATTATACCATCATATACAAAATCCCTGTCATCTGTTCCCTAGGCAACTAAAAGGATTCCCTCTATATAAGGGCATTTCCCATATAAAATAAATTTCCATCGAATCTTCCTCTGTATATAAATTTTATATTTATACATGCTTTTATTTTTTTGATGATGTTAAATATTTTCCTTGCAATAAATTTAAAATTAGATTGCAATAATATACAGTTGGATGGATTAATATATAGAAAGGGATTTAAATTGACATGAGACTAAAATTATTTGACAAACGTTATAATCGCAACAAGGATTTTTTGTATTGGCATGTAGATATTTGTACTGATGAACATTTTGTAGAGGATAAACTCCACGATTTTCATTGCCATAAGAAGAATATTGTTAATTGCTTCAAAATCTTCAGTATATGTAACTTCACCATGGATGTGGCCATTGCCAAAAACGACACCTACGAAAACTTTGAAGCAGAATTAAGAAGAAACGTACCAGGCATAACCCATATAACAGCATTACCAATTACCAGAATCATCAAATAATATAGGGAATACAAAATCCCTGTTAGGAGAATATCTATCATTGCTAAGCATGATAGCATAACTCTTAACAGGGATTTTGTATAAAATGTTATATGGGTATCTTAATGAATTAAAAATTTATTTTTCGGTTGATAATCGTTAACAATCATTACCTAATATCACAAGATGAGATTGCCAATCTTCCGGAAAATTAATTGCTGCAACATCAATTATATTTTCATATTCTTCAATCAACTTACACAGGCTTTTATAAAAATCCATCCAACAATCATCTGAAGGTCTCATATACTTCATAGCCAACAAAATTTCATATATTCCGTTGTAATTATTTTTAGGACACTGTTTATCTGCATTCAAAAGCTCTGGTGCAGTATTGATAACTCTATTATAAATTCTAGAACTATGTGCACACATATTACGAAGTATTGTAATAGAATGAATCCATGAAGTGAGCATATCTTTTGCAGGCTTCACTTCATTACCTTTTTTCGAAATATATTTATATCTACTAGCCAAAGTAGCATATGCATGACCTTTACCGGACTTCAAATTCTTTATCAACTTTGACAGTGTGCCAAATGAAACAACTTCAACTATAGCCCATATTGGTATTGCTCCATCATGCTTTCGAAAATGATGTTTCATAAAAACATCATTAGATCGCGATATTTCCGAAGATATTACAGACATATTTTTCCAGTATATTTTTTTATCCTCAAAAATAGAGGAATCATGCACTATCAAGGCATCTTTATATACTAATATTGCATCTACCAAACGACATCGAAGAGCAACCTCTATTTTCTTTATCATATCAAAAATAATAATAGAAAGGCGCTGATCAAATTCATATATCATTAATATATCTTCAAACCAAATTTCATTTCGAAATTTCTTATTGTTGTTATCATAAAAGGGATAAATATATCCCCTCAATCTATAAAATCCTATAGTTTCCAATGCTAATCTAACAGTTTCTAATTTCTTAAATTTCATACCTGCAGTCTTATAGGATTGTATTTGTTCATCAATTGACATAATTTTTTTAGGATATTTATACATAATTTTCTCCAAAAAAAGTCCCACCGGGTTGCGCTTAAATCAGAGGCGTGGTGGGTTCTGTTCTTTAATAAAACAACTTATTATAATATATTTATTTTATCAAATTAACATATCAATGTCAAGCAAATTATAATGATTAATTTCCACCCGAATTGCAATAATAAGTTGAACACCCGGCGAACCTTTATGCAGTAAGTACTGCAAGCATTTCTTCCTCA
>NZ_JADYTY010000025.1 GCF_021531495.1 Anaerovibrio lipolyticus | reverse complement strand
TGGAAGAGTGGCAACATTCGAAGCGGACCAGTACTAATAAGTCGAGGGCTTAATTACAAGTCCTAATGTCAGGAATTGTTTCTGTGAAGTTTTGATTGTACATCAGTACAATTAAATAATCCGGTGATGTTGGCTATGTGGTTCCACCTGTTCCCATTCCGAACACAGTAGTTAAGCACATAAACGTCGAAAGTACTTGCTTGGAGACGAGCTGGGAGGATAGAAAATCGCCGGTTACAAAGAGGTTATCTGAATTAAGATAGCCTCTTTTTGTTTTATGGTCACTTTTGTCAGTCAATGTTCCAATATTTATGGTGAAAGTTATGCCCTTACCTAAATTTTTATGCAGGTTTTGCTTCTATATGATAAAATATATAAGAATGTGATATTTGCTAAATGGAAGGGAGCTATTCTAGTGAAATTGGTTATTGGTTGTGATCACGGCGCCTTGGAGCTGAAGGAAGCAGTAAAAAAGGTTTTGGCAGAATTTGATGATATTCAAGTAGAGGATATGGGTACATATACAGAGGCTTCTGTAGATTATCCAGACATTGCCGAGAAGGTTTGTGGCAAGATTACTGCTGGGGAAGCAGACAGAGGTATTCTGCTCTGCGGTACTGGCTTGGGTATTTCCATTGCTGCTAACAAGGTAAAGGGTATCCGTGCTGCACTGTGTCATGATGTTTTCTCTGCTCGTATGTCCAGAGAGCACAATGATGCAAATGTGCTGGCTATGGGTGGCCGGGTAATCGGTTTTGGCCCTGCCGGCGAGATTGTCCGCACCTGGGTTACTACTGAATTTTCCCATGATGAGCGCCATCAGCGTCGCATTGACAAGATGATGGCTTTGGCTGAGAAATAAGCTAAGCTATATTTAAGCATTTTTCTCATTTGGTTAAAAGTATCAGGAGGTATTTGTATGGCATTGATGAATGATTTGAACACTGTAGATCCAGAGGTTTCCAAAGCAATTGACCAGGAGCTGAATCGTCAGAGAAACAAGCTGGAGCTGATTGCTTCTGAGAATATTGTCAGCAAGGCTGTTATGGCTGCTCAGGGCAGTGTCCTCACCAATAAATATGCAGAGGGCTATCCAGGTAAGCGTTATTATGGTGGCTGCGAATACGTAGATGTGGTAGAGCAGCTGGCTATTGATAGAGCCAAGGAGCTCTTTGGTGCAGGCTATGCCAATGTACAGCCTCATTCTGGTGCCCAGGCCAATATGGCAGTGTTCTTTGCCCTGTTGACTCCTGGTGATACTGTTATGGGTATGAACCTGACTGATGGCGGACATTTGACTCATGGCTCACCTGTTAATATGTCTGGTAAATACTTCAAAATCGTGCCATATGGTGTTAGCGAAAAGACCGAGATGCTGGATTATGATGAGATTCAAAGAATTGCCAATGAGTGCAAGCCAAAGCTGATCGTAGCTGGTGCCTCTGCCTATGCTAGAACTATTGATTTTCAGCGTATGGCTGAGATTGCCCACTCTGTAGGTGCATATCTCATGGTGGATATGGCTCATATTGCTGGTTTAGTAGCTGCCGGCCTGCATCCAAGCCCAGTTCCATATGCTGATGTAGTTACTACTACTACTCATAAGACTCTCCGCGGTCCTCGTGGCGGTTTGATTCTCTGCAAGGATGAGGAGTTTGGCAAGCAGTTCAACAAGGCTATTTTCCCTGGCATTCAGGGTGGTCCTTTGATGCATGTTATTGCTGCTAAGGCTGTTGCCTTGAAGGAGGCTTTGTCTCCAGAATTCAAGGCATATGCTCAGCAGATTGTGAAGAATGCAAAGGTTTTGGCTGATACTCTCCAGGCAGATGGCTTCCGCATTGTTTCCGGCGGTACTGACAACCATCTGATGCTGGTGGATTTGACCAGCAAGAATATTACCGGCAAGCTGGCTCAGAACTTGCTGGATGAGGTAGGTATTACTGCCAATAAGAATACTATTCCATTTGAGAAGCTCAGCCCATTTGTAACCAGCGGTATTCGCTTGGGCTCTCCAGCCTTGACCACTCGTGGCTTCAAGGAGGAGGATATGGTAGAGGTTGCAAATATTATTGCTCTGGTATTGGATAATCCAGAGGATGAGGGGGCGCGTAAGGAAGCCAGCCAGCGTGTGGCTGCTCTCTGTGCAAAATATCCTCTCTACGAGTAATTTCCTACTAGGGGTAAAAGGAGTATATGATGTCTGATTTGAAAGTAAATGTTATTGACCATCCATTGATTCAGCACAAGCTGACCATGATGCGTAAAAAGACTACAGGAACCAAGGATTTTCGTGAGCTGTTGGAGGAAATCAGCATGCTGATGACCTACGAAATCACTAGAGATTTTCCTCTGAAGGATGTGGAGATTGAAACTCCAGTGTCTAAGTGCGTAGGCAAGGAGCTGGCTGATACCCGCAAGGTATGCGTAGTGCCTATTCTCCGGGCAGGCCTGGGGCTGCAGAGCGGTGTGGTAAATATGATTCCTGCAGCTAAGATTGGTCACATTGGTCTTTATCGTGATCCTGAGACTCTAAAGCCAGTGGAATACTACTGCAAGATGCCTAGCGATATTGCAGAGCGTACTATGCTGGTGGTAGATCCTATGCTGGCTACAGGTGGTTCTGCTGCTGCAGCTATTACCATGCTGAAAGAGAAGGGGGCCAAGAAGCTGATTCTCATGTGCCTGGTAGCTGCTCCAGAGGGGGTAAAGGTTATTAACGATGAGCATCCTGATGTACCTGTATATGTAGCCGCTGTAGATGAAAAGCTGAACGAGCATGGCTATATCGTACCAGGTCTGGGAGATGCTGGTGACCGTATCTTTGGTACTCTTTAATTAGTACAAAAATATCTTGGCATAACCTAGGAAATAAAAATACCACGACAAGTTGGACTGTAGAGCCAGTTTGCCGTGGTTTTTATTTTTGTATAAACAATAAAAAATAATCTATTATTTTAGCTTAATTTGTGATACAATCAGAGTATATGAATGGAGGATTTGTATCTGGCAATGAGGTAGATGACCAGATACAAGTCCTTGATAGGTAATGCAATTTAATAGCAGGAGGGATTCTTATGCAGAGTTTTGAATATTATAGTCCGACAGAGATTGTTTTTGGCAAGGGGGCTGAAAGCAAGACTGCAGATAAAATTATGAAGCATGGAGGAAGCAGGGTATTTATTGTCTATGGTGGCGGCAGCGTGGTAAGAAGCGGTTTGCTGGGCAGATTGCAGAATCAGCTGGAGGCTGCGGGAATGCCTTATGACTCTATGGGTGGAGTACAGCCAAATCCCTTGATGTCCAAGGCTAGAGAGGGTATTCAGCAGGCTTTGGATTTCAAGGCAGATTTTATACTGGGGGTAGGCGGCGGCAGTGTGCTGGATACAGCTAAGGCTATTGCTCATGGTATTGCAACTCCAGATGTGGATATTTGGGAATATTGGAGTGGCAGACAGCCTATTACCAAGACAACTCCAGTGGGAGCAGTGCTGACCATTTCTGCCGCAGGCAGTGAAACCAGTAATTCTGCGGTGCTGACCAATGATGAAATAGGCAAGAAATGTGGTACCAATACGGATTTGAATCGGCCTAAATTTGCTATTATGAATCCGGAGCTGACCTATACTTTGCCTCCTTATCAGATTGCCTGTGGTACCGCAGATATTATTATGCATACCTTGGAGCGGTATATGACTCATACTGAGGGCAATAATTTTACCGATAGAGTGGCTGAGGAATTGATTAAGAACGTGATGAAGTTCGGCCGCAAGGCCTTGGCTAACCGCAAGGACTATGAGGCCATGAGCGAGCTCATGTGGTGTGGCAGTGTGTCCCATACTGGCTTTACTGGCTTGGGAAGAACTATGGATTTTGCAGCTCACAAGCTGGGCCATGAGCTAAGTGGTAAATTCAATATTACTCATGGTGCTTCCTTGACTATTATGTGGCCTGCTTGGGCTAAACATGTATATATGGACAGACCGGAGCGTTTTGCCCAATATGCAGAAAAGGTTTGGGGGGTTAATTCCGGTACTGTGGAGGAAAGAGCCAGAGCCGGCATCCGCATGAATGAGGAATTCTTCAAAAAGGAGCTGGGATTGCCAACTTGCTTCTCTGAATCTGAAATCGGGGTACAGGATGAGTCTGTGCTGGAGTATTTGGCTAATATGTGTACTGCTAATGGTACCAAGAAGGTAGCCACCTTCCGGCCAATAGACTATGAAAATGCTTTGGCTATTTACAAGCTGGCCAATAGATAAGTAAGTAAAAAATAAAGACTGGCGTTGTAGTACAATGCCAGTCTTTTGGGTGTTTTGATTTGCAGATAAGGACATATATGCTATAATAGCAATCAAGGCATAAGAAAACCGCCTTGGCTTTGGACGAGTAAAGGCGGAGTTCTTACAATTTCGTTTTTGTTCTTTGGGGCAACCGTCTATCGGTGCTCCTCTTGTTTTCATTACAGCATTTTTTTGTATGTAAGCAAAGAAGTTTTTGGATTGTGAAGAAATGAGGCGCTGTATATAAGTGGGACAGGAATATATAATTATGCTGGCAATTTTGATTTGTGGCGTAGTGGGACATAATATGTCGGTGGCCTATGCGGCTGGAGCAGTTATCTTGCTGAAGGTGTTGGGGCTGAATCAGGTTATAGATGTATTGGGTGACAAGGGCATTACCTGGGGGATTATTTTGCTGACGGCGGCGATTTTTGTGCCTATTGCCACAGGGAAGATTACCTGGGCGGATATCCTGCATTGCTTCCAGAGTCCAGTAGGCATTGTTTCCTTGATTGTAGGTGCCGGTGTGGCAATTTTTGGCTATCTGGGAGTAGATTATATGAAAGCCTCGCCAGAGGTGGCTACAGCCTTGATTATCGGTACTATGATAGGTGTATTCTTCTTTCGGGGTATTCCAGTAGGGCCATTAATCGCCTCTGGCGTAGTGTATGTGGTAATGACCATCTGGCAGAAATTGTCTTGAAAATATGGATATGAAAAAGATAAATATCAACCTAACTTAACATTAACACAAGGAGTCGTCCCTGAATTTCAGGGACGGCTTTTTGCTGTATAGAATATTTTATTTAGAGAATAAAAAAGAATCTCCCCAGTGCGTTGCCGCAGTAAGGGAGATTCTTTTTTGTATAGGAATAATTGGAATTATGGAAGGGCAAAATTATTTGTTCGCTGGTTTTTTCAGCATGCCCAGAATGAAGCAGCCAACCAGAGAACCAACGGCGATAGCAGCCAGATACATCAGCGGATTGCCAATGGTAGGTACTACGAAGATACCGCCATGAGGTGCTCTAAGAGTGCAGTCAAAGGCCATAGACAGGGCACCAGCAACAGCAGAGCCGGCTACCATAGATGGGATTACTCTGATTGGATCTGCGGCAGCAAATGGAATTGCGCCCTCAGAAATGAAGGACAGGCCCATGATAAAGGTAGTGATACCAGATTTGCGCTCGCTTTCAGTAAAGCGGTTGCCAAAGAGCATGGTGCAGAGAGCAATGGCAATTGGAGGAACCATACCACCAGCCATAACAGCTGCCATAACACCGAATTCGCCACCCGCCAGCAGGCCGGTACCGGTTACATAGGCTGCCTTGTTTACAGGGCCGCCCATATCTACAGACATCATACCGCCCATAATCAGGCCAACCATGACACGGGAGCTGGTGTCCATACCTTTCAGGGTATCAATCAGCCATTCGTTAATACCAGCTACAGGAGGAGTAATAATAAACTGCATCAGAAGGCCCATAAGGAAGATACCTAATACTGGGAAAATAAGTACAGGCTTGATGCCCTCTAAGGAAGCTGGCAAACAACTAAAGACCTTGCGCAGGAGAACGATGATATAACCACCGGCGAAGCCAGCCAGCAGAGCACCCAGGAAGCCAGAGCCACCAGAAGCTGCCATAGCACCGCCTACGAAGCCTACAGCCAGACCTGGACGGTCAGCAATACTCATGGAAATAAAGCCAGACAGGATTGGCAGCATAAAGCCAAAGGAGGCACCGCCTACATCCTTGAAGAACTTGGCTAATGGAGTATTGGAGCCGAAGTTGCCTGGGTTGGCTGGATCAAAGGTATCAAAGAGGAAGGCCAAGGCGATAAGAATACCACCGCCGATAACGAATGGCAGCATATGAGATACACCGTTCATCAGATGCTTGTAAATCTGACGGCCAACGCTCTCGTTATCTCCCTCATCTGCAGTGGAGGCTGCAGCACCACCAGCATGATGGTAGATAGGAGCCTGGCCGCTAAGGGCCTTGTCCAAAAGTTCATCGGCTTTGTTGATACCGTTGGCAACCTTGGTTTTGATAACAGGCTTGCCATCAAAGCGAGCCATTTCTACATTTTTATCAGCAGCAATAATGATGCAATCTGCTTCCTTGATTTCCTGCTGAGTCAGTACATTCTTGGCACCGCCGGAGCCGTTGGTTTCTACCTTAATCCAGATGCCCCGCTTCTTGGCATGCTGTTCCAGGGACTCAGCAGCCATAAAGGTATGGGCAATGCCGGTAGGGCAGGCAGTTACAGCCAGAATTTTGTGAGTGCTATCTACCTTTGGAGCGGCAGGAGCGGTAGTATTGATGGTTTCTCCCTTTTCTTTGGCATCAATCAGGGCAAAGAATTCATCTACGGTTTTGGCATCTACCAAAGCATTGGCAAAGTCTGGATCCATCAGCATGGCAGCCAGCTTGCTGAGAAGCTCCAAATGAGTATCATTGGAGTTGGCAGGTGCGGCAATCAGGAAAAACAGACGGGATGGCAGACCATCCATAGAATCAAAATCAGTACCAGCAGGTACGGTAATAGCAGCCAAACCAGCTTCCTTCACACCAGAGCTTTTGGCATGAGGAGTGGCAATGCCATCCCCAAGGCCAGTGGTGCCAGAGTCCTCACGAGCCAGAACATCCTTAAGATACTGTTCCTTGTGGGCAATCTTGCCAGACTTGTCCATCAAATCAACCAGTTGGCTGATGATTTCATTTTTGCTGGCAGGAGCAGCATTCAGCTGAATGCTTTCCTTGCTTAATAAATCCCTAATACGCATAATTTTCTTCCTTTCTGGATACCGGCTTCCCTCCGGTTCCTTCAAATATTAACCACTTTTAGTGTATAGTTTTTAGCAGAGCATCTGCTTCGGCCCTGGTGGCCAGGTTTTCGGAAAAGGCGGAGGCGGAGCCAGTTGCTACACCCATGTAAAAAGCTTCCTCCAGGGAGCCTGTTTCCTTGTAACCGCAGATAAAGCCTGCTACCATAGAATCTCCAGCACCTACGGAGTTAACCAAGGTTCCATTTGGAGCAGCACTTTCGTAGACTGTTCCTTCCTCAGTAAGCAGCAGGGCGCCGTCACCAGCCATGGAAATAAGTACATTGCGGGCACCCATTTTCTGCAGCTTTTTGGCGTGGGTGATAATTTCGTCCTTGGTCTTGAGAACAACGCCGAACATTTCACCTAATTCATGGTTGTTTGGCTTTATTAAAAATGGCTTGTAGGGCAGTACCTTCAAAAGAAGCTGCTTGGTGGCATCTACTACAATGTTGATATTCCGTCCTTCCAGACGGCTCATAATACGCTGATAGATATCATCTGGCAGGGTATTGGGGATACTGCCGGCCAGAACCAGGGTATCTCCGGCCTGAAGCTTGTCCAGCTTGGCAAAAAGCTCTGCCTGAGCCTCTGGGGTAATTCTAGGTCCCTGACCATTGATTTCGGTTTCGGTTTCAGCCTTAACCTTTACATTAATGCGGGAGAAGCCTTCTGGCAGTTCTACGAAGTCGCTTTGGCAGCCAAAGCCATCCAACTGGCGGATGATTTCCTTGCCGGTAAAGCCTGCTAGGAAGCCTAAGGCAGTGCTGTCATGGCCCAGATTTTTCAAGACAATGGATACGTTAATCCCTTTGCCTCCTCCTAGAACCTGCTCGTATTTAACTCTATTGATTTCTCCAGCGGTAAAGCTGTCTAAGCGGACAATGTAATCCAAGGCTGGATTGAAGGTTACTGTATAAATCATTTTCTTTCACCTGCTTCATAAACATTGGTTAACTTGCTATATTTGGTATCTGGCAGCATATCCGTAATAATGTTGGCTTCCTGAATACTAGCAAAGGTAACAGGAAATACCTTTTTGAATTTGGAGCTGTCTGCCAGAATAAAACATTTTTGACAATGATGAATGGCTTCTGTTTTCACATTGCCTTCGCTGAAATCAGGCGTGGAGAAGCCTGCCGTAGTGCTAATACCGTTGGCTCCGAAGAAGCCTTTGGTAAAATTGTAATTAGAAATACTGCGAATGGCCTCAGTGCCGATTACAGCCTGAGTATTGGCCTTGAGCCTGCCTCCGGGGAGATAAACCTTGCAGCCCATAGCAGCCAGGCGGGATGCATGTTGAACGCCATTGGTTACATAGGTTACACTTCCTGCTGTGTGGCCCAAGTAGTCCAGCATCTGATAGGTGGTAGTACCAGCATCCAGATAAACAAAATCTTCTGGGCCTATCAGGGTAGCAGCGTATTTGGCAATCAAGGCTTTTTCCTGATTGTGCAAATCCTGCTTGGTAAGAACATCCTCCTCCAAGGTTAGATAGCTGTTATTGTTATTAATAGTGGCACCGCCATGAACCTTGCACAGCTTGCCCATGCGATCCAGAGCTATCAAATCCCGACGGATGGTGGACTCGGACACGTGCAGATTATCTGCTAGCTGACTGACAGTGGCGGTTTTATGCTTGTCCAAGGTCTGCATGATAGAAGCATATCTTTCCTCTGTAAGCAATCACTATCCATCCCCTTTCTACAATAAAATTTCATTCATGATTGTGCATCTCTTTTCTGTAACTATATAATATCATCACATAAAAGCAAAATCAAGCATATTCTTTCAAAATCAGTCAAAATATTGCAGAATTTATCAGATTGTTGGTGATATACAATATTGCTTGCAGTAATTTAATAGAAATGATAAACTGAAGTGTGATACTTTTGGAAGTATGTCTTTAATTTTAGGAGGAAATTTTACTTAATGGAAAAGTTGATTATAAATGGCGGCAAGGAGCTGCGTGGCCGGGTAAAAATTAGTGGTGCAAAGAATGCGGTATTGCCTATTATAGCGGCAGCCCTGCTGGGACAGGATTCACCTAGCAAGCTGGAGGAGGTTCCAGCTCTGGACGATGTGCATACCCTTAGTGCGGTATTGGAGCAGTTAGGTGTAAAGGTTGAGTTTGATGCTGATAAAAACACCTTGCTGGTGGATAGTTCGGAGATTACCAGCTGTGAGGCTCCTTATGATTTGGTGCGGAAGATGCGGGCTTCTTTCCTTATTATTGGCCCAATGCTGGCTCGCTGTGGCAAGATAAGGATTTCTCTTCCTGGTGGCTGTGCTATTGGTACTCGTCCGATCGATTTGCATCTTAAGGGCTTTGAGGCTTTGGGTGCTAAGATTGATATTGGCCACGGCTATATTGAGGCTGCCACCCCTAATGGCTTGAAGGGTGCTCGGATTTATTTGGATTTCCCAAGTGTAGGAGCCACTGAGAATATTATGATGGCTGCTTCTATGGCTGAGGGTACTACTGTTATTGAAAATCCAGCTCAGGAGCCGGAGATTATCGACCTGGCTAACTACCTTAATGTTATGGGAGCCAGAGTCCGTGGTGCTGGTACCAATGTTATCAAGATCGAGGGCGTACAGCGTTTGACTGGCCGCAATTATACTATTATTCCAGATCGCATTGAGGCTGGTACCTATATGGTGGCAGCAGCTATGACCAGAGGGGATGTATATATCGAGAATGCCATTAGTGAGCATTTGAAGCCGGTAATTGCCAAGCTGAAAGAGGCTGGGGTTACTATTGAGGAAAATATTGATGGCATCAGAGTGGTATGTGACCGCCGTACCAAGGCTGTAGATATTAAAACCCTGCCATATCCAGGCTTCCCCACAGATATGCAGGCTCAGTTTATGGCTATGCTGGCTGTTTCCGAGGGCATGGGCCGGGTAACAGAGACTGTTTTTGAGAATCGCTTTATGCATGTGGATGAGCTGAAGCGGATGGGGGCTAATATTCGTATAGATGGACGCACTTCCTTGATAGAGGGCGTGGATAAGCTTCATGGCTGTGGCGTTAAGGCTACAGATCTGAGAGCTGGCGCAGCTATGGTTTTGGCAGGACTGGTGGCTGAGGGCGAGACTCAGATTGGCTATATTCATCATATTGATAGAGGTTATGATAATCTGGTTTCCAAGCTGGTAATGCTGGGGGCAGATATTCGCCGGGTAGATGAATAAGCTGGGAAGGGAGCTTGAAATGACAACTGTAAAGAAGGATTTGCTGACCATATGTATTGTAGGCTTTTTGCTTTTTATGCTGGGGAATTGGGCAATTGCCATTACGGATCCTGTAGAGTCTAACTACACGCTGACTGCGGTGGAGATGCTTCGGTCTGGGGATTATATTTCACCTCGTATTTATGGCAATTATTGGTATGACAAGCCAGCCTTTTTCTACTGGGAGCTGATTGCAGCCTATAAGCTGATGGGAGTAAATGAATTTGCCTCCCGCTTTTTTCCGGGAGTTTTTGGTGTTCTTGGTTTGATGATGACCTATGGCTTTGCCCGAAAGCTTTATGACCGTAAAACTGGCTTAATGGCAGCAGGTATTTTGGGCACCTGCTTTGAGTATTGGCTGCTGTCTAAGACTGTTATTACGGACTTAACTTTGTTTGTGTTTTTTAATGCAGTGCTGATATTCTTTTTCTGGGGTTATCGCAGGGGACAGAGAAACTACTATTATCTCTGTTATCTTTTTGCTGGATTGGCCACCTTGGATAAGGGGCCTATTGGCCTTTTGCTGCCAGGCTTTGTGCTGACAGTTTTTTTGTGTATCAGACGGGATTTTAAGGAGTTCCTGTATCTGCGCCTGCCTACGGGGTTAGTGCTATATGCCTTGGTAGCTGGCAGCTGGTACTATATGATGTACACCATTCATGGTATGGATTTTATTAATAATTTCCTTGGGGTGCACAATTTCCTGCGGGCCACTCAGTCAGAGCATCCTCGCTGGGATGTGTGGTGGTATTATACCATGATTTTCTTTGCGGGCTGTTTGCCTTGGTGCTGGACTTTGCCTGCAGCTATTATCAAGGCTGTAAAGAGGCAGCGGTTGCCAGAAATTGATATGACTACAGGCTTTTTGCTGACCTGGGCCTTGGTGGTAAATGTTTTTTATCAGTGCATGGCTACCAAATATACCACCTATACACTGCCAGCCTTGCTGCCTATTGCCATTCTCATGGCCAGATACCTTTATCAGCGAGAGGTGTTGGTAAAGCGTACTGTTATAGGCGCCATTGTAGTATATGGTATCCTGACCTTTGCTTTGGCTATTCCTGCTTGTTCCGATGAGGGGTACTCTGGGAAGAATATAGCTGCAGCCTATAAGGATGTGGTTAAGGATGATGATTTGGTAGTAAGCTACGGAGATTACAAAACCTCTATTGTTTTTTATGGGCAGAAAATGGTTTATAGATTGGAGCATGCAGAGTCTATACCAGGAATGCTGCCAGATGGCAAAAGCTGGAATGCCAAAAACGTTATGCCGTTTATATCCTTTGAGGAATTGCCAAAGGATAAGAATGTGTACCTGATACTTAACAACCGTCGTTTTGATTCCTTTGAAAAGGATTTTGACACTTCGGAATGGAAGCTGCTGGCAGACTATAAGGCGGCCAGAGTATATGTAAGAGAAGCAGTTAAATAAAAGATAAAAGACTGCACGCAACTCTTTATGAGCTTGTGTGCAGTTTTTTATTGCCAATTTTGGCAAATAGTTGTACAATAAAGCCACTGTATTTGTATGTGTCTTGTCATGTGCAAAAACAGAATGGTAATTTTTTGGTTTTCTTTTAGGAGGAATTTTTGTGCTTTTAGAAAGATTGGAAAAGCTGCCTGTTGGCTCTTTTCATTATAAGCTGTTGGCGGTAACCGGTCTGGGCTGGTTGTTTGATGCCATGGATACGGGCTTGATTTCCTTTGTTCTGCCTATTTTGTCCAAGGAGTGGGGCTTGCATCCAGAACAGATGGGTTGGATTGGCAGTGTAGGCTTTATTGGTATGGCTTTAGGTGCGGTTATATCTGGTACTATTGCTGATAGAGTTGGTCGTAAGCTGGTATTTTCCTTGACGGTTATTCTTTACAGCTTGGCTACAGGTGCCTGTGCCTTGTCCTGGAACTATGAATCCTTGATGCTGTTCCGCTTCCTAGTTGGCTTTGGCCTAGGGGGTGAGCTGCCAGTAGCAGCTACCCTGATGACTGAATATGCTCCTACCAAATTGCGGGGACGGTTTATTGTTCTCTTGGAAAGCTTCTGGGGCTTGGGCTGGTTGGCAGCTGCCTGCATTGCTTATCTGCTGATTCCTCAATATGGCTGGCAGGTTGCTTTCTTTATTGGTGCATTGCCTGCTTTGTATGTATTTATGATTCGCCTGCATATGCCTGAGTCTGTAAGATACCTTATCTCTCGTGGCAAAATTGGCGAGGCTCAGAAGATTGTGCTGATGCTGGAGGAAAAGCTGAATGTGCAAAGCGAGCCTTTTGCAGAGGAGCTTAGTGAAGTGGAGAAGGGCACTGAGTATGCTGCAGCACCTAAGTTGAGCACCCTGTGGTCTGGCGCCTTTGCCCGTCGTACTGCTATGCTGTGGGTGGCTTGGTTTGGTATTAACTTCAGCTATTATGGTATCTTTATGTGGCTGCCATCTATTGTGTTCCAGCAGGGGTTTACTGTAGTTAAGACCTTTGAATATGTGCTGATTATGACCTTGGCTCAGTTGCCTGGCTATTATTGTGCAGCTTGGCTGGTAGATGTTATTGGTCGTAAATATACCCTGTCCCTGTTTCTGCTGATAAGCGGCGTGGCTAGCTATTTCTTTGGTAATGCAACTGGTTCCACAGAGCTGTTGGCTTGGGGGGCAGCTATGTCCTTCTTCAACCTGGGGGCCTGGGGTGTGCTTTATACCTATACTCCAGAATTGTATCCTACTGCTATTCGTGCTCTGGGCAGTGGCTATGCTGCTGGCTTTGGCCGTATCGGAAGCATGATCGCTCCTGCTATGGTGGGGATGCTGATTGGCGGCCAGATGGGCAGTGCAAGTATCTTTATGCTGTTTGCTGGTGTCTTTGTGGTAGTATCTGCTGTGGTTATGGGCCTCGGTGTAGAAAGCCGGAAGAAATCTCTGGAGGAAATTGCTGAGGAAGCAGTGGAAAGTGGCAGAGCAACAGTCCATTGCTAAAAATGTAAAATAAAAATACTGGTACAGACTTCGCAAGGGAAGCTTGTACCAGTATTTTTTATGTTCATAGTTTATTTATTTTGGGAGTGGAGGGCATTTTCCATATCGGCTGCCAAATCTGCTAATGTAGCGGCAGAGGCAGCAATTTCTTCATTGGCTGCGGATTGCTGTTGAACCTGACAGTTAATTTCCTTGGCATTTGAGCCGATTTTCTGACTGCTTTGATCAATATTGTCCATAGAGAAAACGATTTTTTCGGCTCCCTGAGATACCACATCCACAGAGGTCTTAATGCCTTCAATCTGTCCCTTGATGGAATCAATCTGCTTAATAATATCAGCGAAATGTGTGCCTACCTGACGAACAGATTCAGTACCATTTGCTACCTGAGTTGTACCCTGCTGCATTGCTTGAACAGTCTGGGTTGTGGCGCTCTGAATGGAGGTAATATTTTCCTTGATATGCTTGGCGGCCTCCTGAGATTCTCCTGCCAGCTTGCGAACCTCCTCGGCAACTACGGCAAAGCCCTTGCCAGCTTCTCCGGCTCTGGCAGCCTCAATGGCAGCATTGAGAGCCAACAGATTGGTCTGGTCAGCAATGGCAGAAACAGATTCTACAATGTGGCCAATGGCTTCGGACTGTTCTCCCAGCTGATTTACCATGTCAGCGGAGGTTTGGACACTGCTTTCAATACCACTCATAATATCAATGGCTTTCTTCATCAATTCAGAACCATCGTGGGCAGCAGAAGTCATTTCTTCAGAGAATTGCTGTACCGTATCTACCTGATTGTTTACATTAATAATATCCTCAAAAATATTGTTCAAGGAATCCATGGAGTTCTGCAGCTCGGTTACCTGTTCCTCCATGCCCTGAGTTACTCCTGTCATATGCTCTGCAATATGAGCAGCACTGTCGGCAGATTGGCTGGCACTGGAGGTTAGCTCCTGAGAAGAAGCTGATATCTGCTGAGAAATCTTGGTCATTTTCTGCATAAAATCACTGCTGGGAGCAGAGACTGGCTGCAATCTGGCAGCAGGAGGAATCTGAGCAGGTGCAGGTATATCTGCTTCTCCTGTAAGTTTTTTGACAGCAATAAGAAGTATGCCGGCAATAAGCAGGAAAATACTGGTAAAAGCTGATGGCAGGATGGAAGCCAGTCCAGCTAGGGAAATCAGGATGGCGAGAACACCTGCCCCTGTAAAAATGGCAGCATAAGATTTGGTTGACATAAAAACACCCCTTAATTGATTTTGATATACGCATTTAAATCTGAAAGGCTGATAGGTGATAACATATCAGCCTATTTTACCCCTACTAAAATGATACATCAAATCAAGGGTGGTAGCAATGATTTTTTGAGGTAAATCTATGCACAAAAGTAATAAAAATAAAGTGACAAAAGTACCCTACTTTTGGAAAGACCTTAGGAATGGCGGGAAAATCTTGTATTTCAATATTGAATGAGGTATTATAGAAGGGAGTATGTTTTTTTATTAGGAAAAATTTCGGAGTGAAATTTAATGCTGAAAAATACAAGAAAAATTTGCAGTATAGTTGCTGGCTTGAGCCTGGTTTCCCTGTGGGGGACTAGCGATTTGCCTCTGCCTATACCTACAGCGGAGGCTGTATACAATAGCGAAAGTGATACAGATGCAGATATCCTTGATTATGTGGAAAATCGTCGTCGTGTTGAGCGGGAAAACCGTCTTAATGAGGATCAGAAAAAACTTTTGAAGGATGCCTATGAAATGAAGGAGCATCTGCGGGAGCCATTGGATCCAACCAAGAATGTACCGGTGGCTGTAGAAGGTGACGAGCTTTTCTATGATGAAAACACGGGAGATTTTCAGGTCAAGGGCAATGTGGTAATGACCTCCTTGGATAAGCGTCGTTTTATTACGGAGGAAGCTAATGGTAATCTGCAAAAGCAGGATGTGGATGTGCCGGATAAGGCCTATATGCTGCAGCTGACAGATGCTCAGGCCAGGATTATTTTGAATGGCTACAAGACGCAGTATAACTGGGGCAAGGAAGAGGGCAAGATGGAAAATGCCCAGGGCAAGATTGACCATCAGTTTGTCAAAGCCAAGCGCATTGAAATGTATCCAGATAAGATTGTGCTTTTTGATGCTAGTGCTACCAAATGCAGCGCCAAAAATCCAGATTACAAAATGACAGCCAAAAAGATTGAATACTATCCAGGTATTCAGACAATTTCCTATGGGGTTAGCTATTGGCTGGGCAGTATTCCTGTATATTCTGTGCCTAAGCAGGTAAGCAAGGAAGGAGAAAAGGGCATATATATGCCAAAGGCTTCCTATGATAATGATAATGGCTTTGGCATCAAGGATACCCTTTATTATCCTATAACAGATAATGTAAGGGCTTATGGCGATTTCTTTATTTCTCAGCGCAGCAAGGTAAAGACTCATGGTGGATTTTTGTATAATACCAAGGGTTTTGGTAATTTTGCTCTGCGGACTGGTTTTTTTGAGGATAGCGATGGCAAATGGATTCACAAGGCTCCTACTTTGAGGTGGGATTATGGGGCTAAAATCGGCAAGACTCCATTTAATTATAGCCTTGCCTATGAGCATGGTGCCTGGGAGCAGGATGGCAGACATTCCATTCATACCTACTATTATGCCAAGCTGGGTATAGATCCAATTCGCCTTGGCACTTGGTATGTTTATCCAAGTATTAACTATTCCATTACCGATGAAACCTATGACCACAGCAGAGTCAGCGGTATGGGTTACGATGTTACTGCCTTGAAGGAGTTTGACGATAGATGGACTACCTATCTGGGCTACCATTTTAGCAAGAGTAACAGCCAGAACAGTGTCTTTGATTTTGATTTGGATAGCTATTCTGAGAAGGTTACAGCAGGCTTTAGCTATAGCTTTAGTCCAAAGGACCGCGTTGTTATAGGCTGGGCCTTTGATGGAGAAACCAACAAGCTGATGGATACAGATTACTATTGGTACCACAATGTGCATTGTGCAGAGCTGATAGTTCGCTATCGTGAGAAGCGGGATCAGATTAAGGTAACGGCCCAGTTCTCACCGTGGTAATATGGGAAGGATGTATGTAGATGACACCATTGGAGGCAATTGAGAAGCTGTCTGGACAGCCGGTACTGGTGTTGGGAGACATGATAGCAGATATCTATCTCTATGGTACCATTGCTAGAATTTCACGAGAGGCACCAGTCTTGGTGTTGGAGCAGTCAACAGAAAAAATCGTGGCTGGTGGTGCAGCTAACGTTATTAATAATGGTGCTACTCTAGGTGGCAGAATATTTGCCGCCGGCTTGGTGGGAGATGATAATGCTGCCAAGGGTTTGTCTGGTATTTTGCAGGAAAAGTCTGTGGATGTATCAGGCTTTATTAAGGATGCCAATAGGTCTACAATTTCCAAAACCAGAATTGTGGCAGGAGGCAGGACCACTGTGAGCCAGCAGATTGTGCGGGTGGACAAGGAGTCCAAGGAGCCTATGGGCAAAGCTCAGGAGCAGCAGCTGGAGGAATATTTAAAGCAGGTATTGCCACAGGTCAAGGGGGTGGTGCTTAGCGACTATGGCAGCGGCACCATTACGGACAAGCTGTTAGGACAGATTTTTGCCTATTGTCAGGAGCATAATATTCCTACTATTGTGGATTCACGCTATGATATTCTCCGGTTTAAAACTGTAGATTATATCAAACAGAATGATGCGGAGCTGTCAGCAGCTATTGGCCGGGATTTGGCTACCGAAGAAGAGCTGGTGCAGGGAGGTTGTGAGCTGTTGGTAAAGATGTCCGCCAAGGGAGCTTTGATTACCAGAGGTGAGGATGGCATGAGTCTGTTCCAGATAATATCTCCTCAGGAGGCAGCAGACTACTTAAAATCTCAGGAAGTTTCAGGCTCTGGGGAGGCTGGTCAGTTTAGAGAAGGATTGACAGTTAAATTGGTGGTAAAGCGTCAGACTGGCAGGCTGTCTGTGGTACAGGAACTGATTAGCTATCAGGATAGGGATATTTTGGTCAGCCATATTCCTGTAACAGACAAAAGTGAGGTTTATGATGTTTCTGGCGCTGGTGATACCTGTGTAGCTACAGTAATTCTGGGCTTGGCTGCTGGATTGGAGCCATTACTGGCTTGTCAGCTTAGCAATGAGGCTTCGGGTATTGCTGTGCGCAAAATGGGTACCTCTGTGGTTTATGCCCAGGAGCTGGAGGCGCGGTTCCGTCAGCTAGGCTATGAAGCATAAGATTTTTTACCATTAAATAGTGGAGATAGAAGGATGATTGTAGATAGAAGTAAAATCGCTGATTTCTGTCAGGTTTTGCGGGATGGCGGTCAGAAGGTGGTATTTACCAACGGCTGTTTTGATATTCTCCATGCTGGTCATGTGAGATATTTGCAGCAGGCTCGTTCCTATGGGGACTGCTTGGTGCTGGGGTTGAATACAGATGCTTCCGTGCGACGCCTTAAGGGGCCGGAACGCCCCATTAACAATGAGCTGGATAGAGCAGAGGTTGTGGGAGCCTTGAAGTCTGTAGATTATGTGGTATTCTTTGATGAGCCTACGGCAGAGGCTTTGATTCAGCAGGTTCACCCTGATGTATATGTGAAGGGTGGAGATTATACCATTGAAACTTTGCCAGAGGGACAGATTGTTCTGGGCTATGGTGGTCAGGTAGAGCTGGTACAGTTGGTGGCAGGACGCTCTACCACCAATGTTATTGCCAAAATACAGGGACAAAAATAGGATAGCTGTATGAGGCTATAGTATAAGGGAGTTATGGGATGAATATCAAAAGTGTATTGGTGGTTAAGCTAAGTGCCATAGGGGATGTAATCCATGCCCTGCCGGTGTCCTATGCTTTGAAGGAAGCCTATCCAGAGGCAAGGGTAACCTGGGTAGTGGAGCCTCCTGCCTATAATCTGCTGGAGGGTAATCCCTACATTGATGAGATTATAGTTTTTGAGAAGAAAAAGTTCAAAAGCCTGGCAGGCTTTTGGAAAAATTTTGGCCCCTTTAGAGAAAAGCTGAATCAGCACAAATATGATGCGGTTCTTGATTTGCAGGGGTTGTTTAAATCAGCAGCTATTGCTTGGTGCTCCAAGGCGCCTGTAAAGCTGGGAACCTGCAATATGCGGGAGCTAAGCGATAAAATATCTCGTCCAGTAGTGGGGCCTAATGCTCAGGGGCATATAGTAGAAAGATATTTGGATGTGGCCAGAGCTTTGGGCTGTGGTGTTGATAAGGTAGAATTTCCTATTAATATTACCCCAGAGGATGGGAAGATGGCCAGAAGCTATCTCTATGCAGCAGGCTGTAAGGGGGATGTTCCCTATGTGGTGCTGGCAGTAGGGGCTAATTGGCCCAATAAACGGTGGCCAGTGGCCTATTATGCTAAGCTGTCAGACTGGCTGTCAGAGCAGGGATATTTGCCGGTGATTATCGGCGGTGGTGCCTTGGATGAACAGCTGGTGGAGGATATTAGCCGGGCGGCAGAATTTCCACCTGTGAATATGGTAGGCAAAACTACCTTGCGGCAGCTGGCTTATGTGATTAAGGAAGCTAAGGCTACAGTAGGTGGCGATACAGGGCCGGTACATCTTTCTGCTGGTTTGGGAACCCCTACTATTATGGTTATGGGCCCTACTGATGCTAATCGAAATGGCCCTTATGGTCAGCTAGAGAATGCCATAGAGGTGCCTCGAAGCTGTAAGTATTGCTGGAAAAGAGCCTGTCCAAAGGGTTTTGACTGTCTGGATAGGATTACGCCAGCTATGGTGGAGGAAAAGCTGAAGCCATATTTGGGATAGGAGTTTTTATGCCAGATATAAATAAATTAAATATCAAAAAAATATTGATTATAGATTTGGCCTTTATCGGAGATGTGATATTGGCAGGGCCTTTGACTCGAACAGTGCGTCAAAGATGGCCCCAGGCAGAAATTTCTATGCTGACAGTGCCTTTGACCAAGCCGGTGGCAGAAATGCTGCCTGCTATTGATAAGGCCATAGTTTATGACAAAAAGGGACTCCATCAGGGACTGGGCGGTATGTGGAAAATGGCTCAGGAGCTGCGGCAGGAGAAGTTTGATTTGGCTATCTGCATGAATTTTGCCCTGCGGGGGGCTGCGGTAGCCAGGCTGGCAGGGATTCCTTATCGACTGGGCTATGATGCTCAGCATGCCGGCTGGTTTCTGACCTGGGCGGCTAGCCATATGCGTGAAGGTATCAAGTATGAAGCCAAAAATCATCTGGAAGTATTGAAGCCTTGGGGCCTTACCACAGAGGATTATAGCTTGGCTTTGGCTCCTTCTCAGGAGAATATTGCTTCCTTTGAGGTCAAAGCTCAAGAGCTGTCCTTGGCAGATAAGGGTGAGTATTTTGTTATTTGCCCTATGGGAAGCTATGAAAGAAAGAATTTACCCCTGCCTTTGGCTTTGCAACTGATAAGAAAATTGGAGGCAGAAAAGCCGGTATATTTAATTGGCGGCCCGGGGGAGAAAACTGTTTTGGAGGTTATGGCCAAGGCAGGACGACTGCCAGCAGGGCGGGTTTTGGCCGGGACGCTGAATCTACCAGAGCTGGCGGTGTTTTTGCAGAGAGCCAGAGCCATGATTTCTGTAGATACTGGCCCTATGCACATGGCTCAGGCAGTGCAATGTCCTACTGTGGCGGTGTTCGGCCCTACGGATCCAGTTGTTTGGGGGCCTTGCAACAGCAACAGCCAGGTTGTATATAGAGGCGAGGAATGTTCTCCTTGCTGGGGCAAGGGTGAGTGCAGCAACAACAGGTGCATGGAGCTGATTAAGCTGGAGCAGGTATGGCAGGCTTTGGAGAAGGTGATGGCGCAGTAATGAGAAATTATAAAAATATTCTGGTAATCAACCTGATGCATATAGGGGATTTGATGCTGGCTACGCCGGTATTGAGAACTCTCCGCGCCAATTATCCTCAGGCTAAAATATCTATTTTGGTAGACAAAAAGCTGGCGGATTTGGTGCGCTGTAACAAGCATATTGATGAATGCCTTTTGATTGACAAAAAGGGTAAGGACGATAAGCTGACCAATTTTATTAAATATATTGGAGAAATCCGCAAAAAACATTTTGAGTTGGTTATCAATCTTCATCGTAACGAACGAGCTTCAGCCATTGCGGCCTTTAGTGGTGCTGATACCATTGTAGGCTATGCCAAGCCAGGCTTTGGACTGTTTTTTGATAAGGTTATGCAGAATCCTTCTGTGGCCCATCACATAGGCAGAGGGCCTTGGGGCTTGTTGCCACCTCATCGCTATGTGCCTGGCTGGAAGCATCAGGTTCATGCTCATTTGGAGGTGTTGAAGCAGGCTGTAGGGGTGAAAAAAATCGACGATGGTGGCTTGGAAATGTGGCTGCCTCAGGAGGCTGTGGAGAAAGCAGAAAAGCTCTGGCAGGAGAATTTTGCCCCAGCTCAGCAGGTGGTAGCCTTTAATATTGGCGCCAGCTGGGAAACTAAAAGATGGCTGGACAGCTATTTTGCTCAATGTGCAGATGAGCTGATTGAGAAAGGCTATGCTGTGGCTTTCTTTGGTGGCCCAATGGATATAGAGATGGTGAACAAATGCCGCAGCTTGATGAAGCAGGGAAATAGCCCTCTTATCAAGGTATTTACAGGGAAGGTATCCCTGGCGGAGCTGGGAGCCTTATTGCGGAAGTGTGCCCTGTTTCTGACCACAGATTCCGGCCCTATGCATGTAGGTGTATCTCAGCATGTGCCAGTGGTAACTATGTTTGGGGCATCTCCAGTGCCGGGATTTTATCCCTATGATGGCCGGGATGTGCTCATCAAGGCGCCAGTTAGCTGTCACCCTTGTGGCATACATCAATGTCCTCACGCTGGGGAGGCTAATCTGGCTTGTATGAAAAAGATTACCCCAGAGCTGGTTATGAAATATGTGTGGGAGCTGTTGGATAAATATGGCAAGATGGCTGGCAAAATGTCAGTGGAATATGGTAATTATGCGTGCAGAGTGGTAGAGGCCAGTCTGTGAAGGGAAGAATAATATGACTGTACATAAGGATAAGCTGTTGGATTTTGTGCTTAATGGCATTTCCAAGACCAGAATTCTGGTAGTGGGAGATGTAATGCTGGATAGATATTACTATGGAGAGGTTAGCCGAATTTCTCCAGAGGCACCGGTGCCTATTAATCATGTCCTGCGTATTGAGGATACTATGGGCGGCAGTGCCAATGTGGCTCATAATCTGGCTTTGTTAGGGTGCAAAACCTATATTGCTGGTTTTGTAGGCAATGATTATCACTGTCAGACCTTGATGGACAAATTTACCTCCAGGGGGATTGATTACAAGGGCATTATTCATCGGGATGCTCCTACTACTACCAAGCTAAGGGTTATTGGTGGGCATCAGCAGATGCTGCGACTGGATTTTGAGGATACAGAGCCAGTAGGAGAGCAGTATGCTCAGCGCTTAATAGATTATGTGGAGCATATGCTGCAACAGGGACTGGATGCGGTAATCCTTTCAGATTATGGCAAGGGAGCCTGCACCGATGAGGTGTGCACCAGTGTTATTCAAGCCTGTCGAGATATGGCGGTGCCAGTGTTTGTGGATCCAAAGGGCGTGGAATGGGACAAATACGGCGGTGCGGATTATATTACGCCAAACTTCAAGGAGCTGAATGCCGTACAGCCAAGGCCTATTCGCAATAGAGATGAATACATTGAGCAGGCCGCTCAGTATGTTATGGACGAGTATTTTATCCACAATGTATTGGCTACCCGTTCCGAGCATGGTGTGTCCTTGATACAGCCAGAGGAAGGAATTGTACATATTCCTACTAAGGCTCAGGAGGTATTTGATGTCTCTGGTGCAGGTGATACAGTGATTTCTGTTTTTGCCCTGGGTATTGCCGGTGGATTAAAGCCTGTTGAGTCCGCATATTTAGCCAATTTGGCCGCCAGCGTGGTAGTAGCCAAGCTGGGAACCTATGCTGTTAGCAATGCAGAATTGCAGAATGTTTTGACGAAAAAGGAGCATGAGGACAAATGATTATTGTAACTGGTGGTGCCGGCTTTATCGGCAGTAATATTGTTAAGGAATTGAATCGTCAGGGCCGTAAGGATATTTTGATTGTTGATGATTTGAATAACCGCAAAAAGGAAAATCAGAGCTATCGCAATCTTCGTGGTTTGCAGTTCCTGGATTATATGTACAAGGATGATTTTCTTGAGGCTATTTTGCATGAGGATATTGATGGTGGTGATGTAGAGGTTGTTTTCCATGAGGGAGCTTGCTCCGATACTATGGAATACGATGTAAACTACATGATGCAGGCTAACTATGAGTATTCCAAGGCTGTATTGCATTTCTGCATGGATCATAGAATTCCTTTCCTCTATGCTTCCTCTGCTTCCACCTATGGCGGTGGTGAAAATGGTTTCCGTGAGGGGGATGAGTGCGAGGATGCTTTGAATCCATATGCCTTCTCCAAACTGCTTTTTGATCGCTATGTGCGCCAGCAGATGCCTTATGCCCAGAGCCAGATTGTAGGCTTGAAGTATTTTAATGTTTATGGGCCACAGGAGCATCACAAGGGCAATATGGCTTCTATTTTCTACCAGCTGTATCATCAAGTAAAGAAAGAGGGCGTTTGCCGTCTGTTCAAGGGCTATGGTGAATATGGTGATGGCGAGCATCGTCGTGACTTTATCTATGTCAAGGATGTTGTCAAGGTAAATCTCTGGTTCTGGCAGCAGCAGGGCCCAAGCGGTATCTATAACTGCGGTACCGGTCATGCTCATTCTTATAATGAGGTAGCAGAGGCTGTTATTGAGGCTATGGGACAGGGACATATTGAATATAGAGAGTTCCCAGAGGTGCTGAAGGGCAAATATCAGTGCTTTACTGAGGCAGATAAGACTAAGTTGTTGGAAGCAGGTTATGATCAGGGCTTCTACGATATGAAGGACGCTGTTAAGGAATATTGTGATTTCTTGGACAATGGCGGATATTTTAAATATGGCAAATAAAGCGGTGTTTTTTGATCGGGATGGCACCTTGAATGTGGATGTGCATTATCTCTATCGGCCAGAGGATTTTCAGTGGACACCGGAGGCAGTGGAAGCCATAGAATATTGTCATCAGCAGGGGTATCTGGTGGTGGTCATTACCAATCAAAGCGGAGTGGCCAGAGGGTACTATACCGAGGCTGAGGTGCAGAGGCTTCATCAGTGGATGAATGAGGAATTGGCAAGGCAGGGAGCAAAGCCTATTGATGCCTTCTATTACTGTCCTCATCATCCCCAGGGCAAGGTGGCAGCATACGCTAAGGAGTGCAGCTGCCGCAAACCTCAGCCTGGGATGCTGCTGCAGGCCTGTCAGGAAATGAATATAGAGCCAGCCCAGTCCTATATGGTAGGCGACAGCCCAAGAGATGTAGAAGCCGGGGAAAAATCTGGTATTCAAGGAGTGCTGTATACAGGCGGCAGCCTGCTGGCATGTGTAAGAGAAAATATAGATTAGATAAGGGTGGGGTGCCTGTGCGAATCGGGATTTTTGAGAATATAATGACTCCAGGCGGACATGAGGTTGATTTTGACCGTATTTTGGTGGAGGAGCTGCAGCAAAGAGGCCATGAAGTCAGCTTTTATGTACCAGAGAATTTTGAGTTTAATTTTGACTATCAGGTACCTGTAGTGAAGCTGGGCGGAGAGGTAGTTTCTTACTCCAATGTGCGTGGCGTGAAAAAATTATTTTATGCCATGAAAAGAGAATATAACCGTCAGAAGTGGTATGCCCAGCTTTATGAAGCTGCCTACCGCAAAGATATTGATGCCTTGATTGTGCCAACCTCAACATATCGTTATTTACGGGCATTGAATAAAAATATTCTCCGTCGCAGCAATATACCAATTATTTTTGTGTTGCATGGAATAAATCCCAAGGAAGCACCAAAATTTTTAAGGGAAGCAAAAAAACTGCTGCCATATAAAAATATTAAGCCGGTGGTTTTGACCTTTGTTAATCATATTTTTGGTCATAAACTGCCAAATATTTATACAATTTATCCTCCTGCCTATACCGCTAGGGATATAGAATTTGTCCCATCGGTAGAAAAAAAAGATGTGCTGACCATAGGTTTTTTTGGACAATATCGCAGGGAAAAAAGATTGCGGGATTTCCTGGAGGTTTATGTTAAAGGAAATTATACGCATAAGGTAAGGCTTTTGGTGCAAGGCTCTACTATGCATCCAGAGGATGCTGAGGATTTTGAACAGATAATTCAGGAATATAAAGCACATCCAGAAATAGAATTTTTGCACAAGGGCCTTATCGGGGCAGAGTGGCAAAAGGCCTTAGCAGAAATTGATGTGCTTTTGATGCCATATTCCGCACCAAGATATTTATATCATTGGGGTGGTATGCTATTTACGGCAATTGGCTTTCAGAAGCCCGTAGTGGCTAGCAATGATATTAATCCAGAGGTTTTTGCCAAGTTTGATATTGGTATGACTTTCAAAAGCGGAGACATGGGAGATTTGCAGCGGATATTGGAGACGTTTATCAATACCTATGATGATAAAGTAAATGACTATGCTCAGGGCTTGGCTCAGGCAGCAAAAAAATTCTCTCCAGAATCCTTTGCGCATAGAATTGAAGCGATACTTACAGGGGAATATCATACTATCAACCCAAAGGCAATGCCAGCAGATAAGGTTGAGGCTGCAATAGAAAATAAAAAGGAATAGAGAAAGGGCGTACACGTAAATATGGGAGTAAATCTTTCTGTTTTGATTTTGGCAAAAAATGAAGAAAAAAATCTGGAGGCATGTATCAGAAGTGCTCTGTTTGCCGATGAGGTGCTGGTTATAGATGATATGAGTACAGATGGTACCAAGGCATTGGCAGAGTCGCTAGGGGCAAGAGTTTTGCAGCGTTCTCTTAATGGTAATTGGGGTGAGCAGCAGACATTTGCGATGGAAAATGCCAAATGCGATTGGATTTATTGTCTAGATGCAGATGAAAGAATATCCCATCGTTTGGCTGAGGAAATCAAAAGAGTTGTATCAGAAGATGACAGAAGATATGCTTATCAAACAGCCAGACTAAATTATTTCTGGGAGCAGCCTTTAAAGCATGGAGGTTGGTTTCCAGATCACGGTATACGGCTTTTACCACGGAAAGGCGTATATGTAACAGGCTTTGTTCACCCGCAGTTTCATTACGACTATGAGCTAAAGACATTGCCAGATGATGCGTATGTTATTCATTATCCATATAGAGATTGGGAGCACTATTTCAATAAGTTGAATTTTTACACAACCTTGGTAGCCAAGAAAAATAAGGAAAAGGGGAAAAAGGCTTCATTTTTGGATATTATTACACATCCATTATGGGCTTCCTTCAGGATGTATTTTCTCAAATCTGGCTGGAAAGATGGTAAAATTGGCTTTGTATTAGCTAGCTTCCATTTTTTCTATACTATGGCAAAATATGTAAAGTTATACTATCTGGAAAAGACTAATGAGCACGTAGGGGATGAAGAATAATGGCTTCCATGAAGGATATTGGCAAAAGAATATATAATTTGAAAAATACGAGAGAAAAGCGCAGGTACTATGTTTTTTTACTGAGAGCTATGCTGCATAGAGGAGAACTGCGGGAACTAGTGAATTTTTTCAACGCTATTCCTGTAAGAAGCAAATTGCTGGAAGTAAATCCATTTCCTATTGAGCAGGTGACGCGGGCTTTCTTTTATAATAAATCTACGTTTTCAGAGCGTGTACAGCTTGTAAAGAATCACTATGAGCTGTTGGAAAAACTGTTACAGGAAAAATATTTTTTGCAGATATCTGGAGCAAAATGGCAGCCTTATACCATATGGAATAGTACTTATGAGGATAAGCCTTGGCAAGCACAGCTGGTATTTGAAACCGGTCAGCGCAAGGAAGGTTTGCTGTCTCTGGAATTGAATGTGGATCGTACCCATATATATCAAATCATGTTCTGGGCAGGTTATAACAAAGCTGGGGAAGCTGCTCTATGGATAGGAGCTATGCAGGGGCCTAATATGGAAAATGCCAGGGATGTGGTCAAAAAAATGACCAAGGTGTGTCATGGTTATCGAACTAAGAATTTGATTCTCTATATGCTGCAGGCTATGGCTAGAGCTATGGGCATAAAAAAGATTTATGCAGTATCTAACTATGGCTATTATGCCAATAACCATGTGAGAGCAGATAGAAAGCTAAAAACAAATTTTGGCGATTTCTGGCTGGAAGCTGGAGGCAAGGAAACCGAGGACGAAAGATTTTACGAGTTGCCTTTGGTGGAGCCTCGTAAAACTATGGAAGAAGTACCTACCAGAAAGAGAGCAGTATATAGACGCAGATTTGCATTCCTGGATGAGGTAGATGCAGAGATAGAGCAGGCTGTGAAGAATATATTAAAATAGAACATGCTTATTTACAGTAAAGGGAGGCTGCGGAAGAATGAAACATTTTTATAGTGAAATAGACAATATAACTCTAACTTTTGGGGATGTACACGAAAATGCAGCTGGACTAGAATATATCCCTCTATACTTTGAAAAACCCATAGAAAATGGATTTGCATTTTGTGAGATGAATCTGCCTGTGTTAAATCCATATAGATCCTTTGGCTTTAGTGAAATGGATATCAACGAGCTTGTAAAATACGCACGCAATAATGCACCCTTGATATGGGAGATTGCAAGAGAAAAGATGTGAGGTGAGTACTATTGCCGCAAGTATTTGTAATTCTCGGATATATAGTTTATTTCTGGTCAAATGAAAATGATGAGCCTATACATGTTCATGTATGCAAAGGAAGCCCTCAAAAAGATGCGACAAAGGTGTGGATAACAGAAGATGGACCAGTTCTTGAGCATAATAAGAGCAAAATACCTAAAAAAGATTTAAAAAGGATACTTGCATGGATTGCGATGAATGATGAGTTAATCATCAAGAAATGGCAATTCCATTTTTCTAAATAACTGGTAGATAATGATAGAAAGGGAAAATGGTTGGTAATTGATGATGGAGAAGCAATATAAAAATATTTTGGTAAATTCGCTAGTTAATTTGGGAGATGTAGTATTGACAACAAGTGCCATTGCGCTCTTGAAGCAAGCATATCCTCAGGCGAGGATTACCATGTTGGTACGTCCTGTAGTCAGGGAGGCAGTGGAAAATAATCCTGTGATTGATGAAGTAATGATTTTTGACTACAAGCCAAAAGAAAATTCTTTAGGTAAGATGTGGGCGATGGCAAAGGAAATAAAGGCGCGGCATTTTGATCTGTCTATCTCCTTTGACAGAAAATCACGCCCTGCCATTCTATGCTGGCTGGCAGGTGTCCCAATCAGAGTAGGGGCAGATAGGATTTTCGATGATAAGCCTAGTAAGATTACTTGGCTTTATACCCATACAGTACATATAAAGCATGACTTAGTTAATACTTTGCAGGCAGAAACCTACCAAGAAATTGTTCGTCAATTTACTGGTATAGAGGGACATGAAGTTCCTGTGATGGCAAGGATTCCATCTAGTAGCAAAGAAAAAGCGGATAAATTATTATCTCAGTTGCCAACAGATAAAATGAAAATAGGTCTTTGTGTGAAAGGAACTTTTGCCCTCAAGACATGGCCTAAGGAATATTTTGCAGATGTTGTACGAGAATTGAAAAGGAAATATAATGCTGCATTTTTCGTAGTTGGTGCTCCAAATGATAAGGAGTATGCAGATGAAGTAATATCCATATGTGAGGAAGAATTAAGAAAATCAGGATTATCTGAAAAGAAGGAAATTATAAACTTTTGTGGCAGTACAAATCTTCTTGATTTAGCAGCTTTGTTTTATCAGACAGATTTATTTGTTACAGTGGACACAGGTGCGACCCATATTGCCGCTACCACAGGCGTAAAAATGGTAACAATGTATGGTTGTACTAGCCCAAAGCGATGGCATCCATACAATGAAAATGCTAGAGTGTTATCATATGATCCAGAATGTTGTCCATGCAGTTATGGAGAAAATGACTGCCCACATAATCCTAAACCTATATGTTTATGGGAGATAACTCCAGAGATGGTATTGAAAAAATGTTATGAACTGATAAATTGATTTTATGGAGAAAAAATTATGGATTTGAATGGAAAAAAAGTTATGATTACTTGCGGTGGTGGTGTGGGAGATATAATTATGTACACACCTGCATTGCGTAGACTGAAGGAAAAATATCATTGTCATATTACATTTTATACATCGCGTAATTATGAAGTAATTGAAGGTTTGCCCTATATTGATGAAATCATGTATGTGCCACGTGGAGTTTTTATGAGTAAGTTTCGTCAATTGCATAAGCTAAGAGATTATTACGCAATAATTATAACAGATTGGCAACCTAATGTGCTTGTAGCAGCAGAATTATTTAATATACCAGTTAGAGCTGGATTTGTGAGAAAAAATAAATTTATAAGCAGATTTTATAATAGGAAATTGACTTATAAATGGCATAAAAGTTTGTCCTATGTAGGTGATAATAATGCCAAAATGATTTCGCAAGCACTTGGCGTTGAACTTGATGGTGATATGAGTAGATGTGAAGTTTCTTATCCTTCGGTAGCTGATAAAGAGAATGTTGATGCTATGTTACTTGACATAGGAATCACCTCAGAACAAGAGTTTGTAATTTTGTCGCCATTTACGAGTTTTATCTTAAAAAATTATCCAGAAGAAGCTTGTCGAGAGTTAGTTTGTAGAATAAATGAAAAATATAATATGCCAATTGTGGTGATTGGTGGTCGTGGAAATTTTGAATCAGCTGCAAGAATTTCGTCATATAATTTATGTGGTAAAACTAGTATAAAAGAAATGATAGCACTTATAAGTAGAGCAAAATTAATGATTACAGCAGATAGTGGCCCTATGCATGTAGCTGGTGCAGTAGGAACACCAATTGTTGCTGTTTTTGGCAAGGAAGTGCCAGAAAGATGGGCACCAAAAAGAAAATGTTGGCCGATAACGCTTCATTATCAATGTTCGCCATGTAAGGATGACGATGCGAGAAATTGCAGTAGAAATGTGGAATGTTTGAGAAAGATAACAGCTGATATGGTTATGGATAAAATTGAAGAAATTTGGGAGCAAATATAATAGTGGAGGTGTTGCAATGAATGAACTAGTATCAGTTATAATGCCAGCCTATAACATGGAGAAATATATAGGTGATACTATAGAATCCGTATTGAATCAGATTTATAAAAATCTTGAATTGATTATTATCAATGATGGTTCGTCTGATGGTACAAAAGAAATTGTTGAAAAATATCAACATATGGATGAGAGAATAATATACATTGAACAAGAAAATCAGGGAGTTTCTGTAGCTAGAAATGTTGGTATGAGTTACGCAAAAGGGAAATACATTTCATTTCTAGATGCTGATGATTTGTGGGAGCCCATTTTTTTGTCTACACTGATAAAGGTAGCAGAGCAAACAGGTAAGGATTGGATTTGCGGCAAAATGGATATTATAGATACTAACGGGAATATAGACACGTTTAGCCAGCAGTGCAAAGATGGTTGTATGTTGGATTTTCTCACCTCTAATAACGAATATAGGTTCTTCTGGGGGGGTGGGTGCGTATATAATAAGAAGAGAAATTTTAGAAAAGTATCATATTCGGTTTGATGAAAATATTCGTATGGGCGAGGATCTCTGTTTATATATAAAATTATTTACGGTAACAGATGTAAAATCCGTGCCTTTAGTTGTAGCACATTACTGTCAGCGTTCAAACTCGGCAACATTATCAAAATTTGATGCCAGTAAATGGCAGAATATGGTAGAAATATTTTCTCTAGCAGAGCCGTATGTGGCAAAGTATCGTCCTGAATGGATTGATAAATATCAGCAAACTAGGGATTATTATGCCTATAGATTTGTCTGGTCAGTAATAAAACATGGTATGTATCATCAGGGACTGAGCTATATTGAAACATATGAAGGATATCTTAAGCGTTTTTGTAATACTGGACATAAAATAAATGATAGATTCAAGTGCAGATGCTTGCTGACAAAAAACAAATTGCTGATAAAGATGTTATCAGGATTTCAGATATAGAATTTAGTGAGTTGCCATTGACTGGTAGTGGCAGGAATATATGAGAGGAAAACTTTATGAATATATATGAGAAATTAATGTATGGAGTAATGATAATTTTTGCATTGGCAAGTAATGTATCAACAGGAATTACAAGTGCGTGTATAGTAATATCTGCTATTATAATGATGATACAGTATATAAAAACAAAAAAACTGCCACTACAAATCAATGCATTTGGAGGAGTTTTGCTTTTGTATGGTGGTTTACAGTGTATTATAGCTGCTTTATCTGTTAATCCAGTAGCTAGCTTTGGTGATGTTTGGGCAACGATGTATAGATTTATTCCATTGTTTTTTGGTATTTTATATCTAAAAAACAAAAAACAGTTACTCTATATACTGATGGCATTTTCAATGTCAACATTATTGAATGATATATATGGTGCTTATCAATATATTGTTTTGTCTAATAATCGTCCGATGGCCTTTAATAATACAGCAACATTTTTTGCCAGTCATCTGTTGATGGCAATACCTATGTTATACTTGCTATGTAATATGTATAAACAAAATAGGGTGATAAAATATTATTCATTAATTCTTATGATATTTTCAATGTTAATGTTGATAGCATCTGGCACCAGAGGTGGTTGGATTGCCTTTGTGATAATGATATTATTTAGTTTGTGCATGGATGCGATTAATAGAAAAAAAATAATAGCGGGTTGCATTGTAATGTTAATAGCGATGAGTGGAATTAATATTGCAACTAATGGGTATCTTATGAATAGAATTGCATCTATCAGTCAAATGAAGGATCAGAGCAGTATTGAAAGAGTTCTTATGTGGGAGTCATCAATTAAGATTTTTGAAGATTATCCAGTACATGGGATTGGTCAGGATCAGTTTCAATATATGTATAATACGCAATATATTTCCCCTTTGTCTAAACGAAGAGCAGATGAAGATTATCATAAGGGATATGGGCATCCACATAATAACTTTTTCAAATACTTATCCGAGGGTGGTTTGATAGGCATTGCGGCGTTTATTATGTTATACGGCTTTTTTGCATATAAATTTTGGATGCTTTATAGAAAAGAAAAAGCTATGGCAAAGTTATCTTATGGAATGATAGGATTGCTGATAATGATAGGGATACAAGCGGAGGGCTTGACAGATACAAATTTAACACAAGTGCCTATCATGAGAGAATTTTGGTTTTTAATGGGATTACTTTTTGCAGCAGGCAAGATGGAATTGGAAGAAAGGAATCAGCATAAAGTTTAACAAGATATTAATTTGCCAAAATAATATGTTAGGGGACGTAGTTATATCAACTGGGATAGTGAGAGCTATTCGGGAGCAGTTCCCCAATAGCAAATTGGCATTCATGGTTGATCCTGATACAGCTGAATTAGTAGACCTGTCGTTTATTGATGAGGTGATACCTTATGATAAGGGGATGCCACTGCTACCAGTAATAAGAAAAATATGGAGATATGATGTGGCCATATTGCTGGATTATAAATATCGCAGTGCTTGGATTCCATTTTTAGCTTGCATACCTGTTAGGGCAGGGTTAGCTCATAAAAGAAATTTGTTCATGACACATGGGGTAGAAAGGCCTGCTGATAGTGAGGAAATGTATTTTACCTACTATATTTCCAAGGTTATTAATAATGCTATTGGCTTAAAATTGACTAAAGATGTTACAAGGCTTTGTGTAGCAGAGCCTACAAGTACAGATTTAGCTTTGGTTGGGGATATTATGAAGCAATCACCTAATAAGGGAATAAATATAGCTATTGCTCCATTTTCGTCAGCAAATTTTAAAAATTGGTCTGTAGATAGATATGATGAATTTATGCAGCGTTTGAATGATAAATATAAATGCAACTTTTATATTTTAGGTGAGGAAAGTGATATACAAAAGAATATTAATAATTCTGGGGGGGGTAAAGCTTAGCGATTTAAGAGGTAAGCTAAAACTGACAACTACGGCTACCTTGCTTAGAAAAATGGATTATTTTATTGGCAGCTGTAGTGCACCATTGCATATAGCTGCTGCAGTTGGTTGTCCATCAATGGCTTTTTATGGGCCGACTTCGCCAAAAAAATGGGCACCATTGCACAAATGCAAATATATTTTCCATAAGCATCCATGTAATCCATGCGATAGAAGGGTGTGTCAAGAACTTTGTGTAAAAAAATTTAGTAGATTACATCATAGTGCTTCATGAGTTTCGCCATACGTTCATCTGCCAGGAGTTGGTTTCGAATCAT
>NZ_JADYTY010000024.1 GCF_021531495.1 Anaerovibrio lipolyticus | reverse complement strand
TCACATACGCTCGACAAAAAAGTTTTATGCAAATTACGAACAGATGTGAAATGTTCTGTGCATAGTTGTCCTAATACATCAGGATTGGGTTACGCGATTTTTATTTTTTTAAAAGTTGTAAAGTGCTGATAGCGAAAGTGAGGAGCTGTTTTAAGTAAAGCAAAAAATGGCTGTCGCCGAAGCGACAGCCATTTTTATATGGTGTTTTATTATACCAGCATATCTGCCAGTTCAATGTACTCAGGGTCCAGAGGCTTTTTGTTGGTAATAGCATCATGAAGATTGATAGCTACTACCTTGCCCTTGTTGAAACCAAAGACAACATTAGTCTGACCTGCCATCAATGCCAAAGCAGCCTTTTCACCCAGCTGACTGGCTTTTACACGGTCCTGTACGGATGGAGAACCACCACGCTGAATATGGCCAAGTACAGATACCCGGACATCCATCTGAGTCTTTTCTTCGATATATTTACCGATATCTACACCGCTGCCTACACCCTCAGCAACTACTACCAGGGAATAACGACGGCCATTGTTGTAAGAAGTTACCAGATTGTCGCAAACCTTATCCAGATCAAACTCACGCTCAGGAATCAGTACAACCTCAGCACCACCAGCAATACCTGCCAGAGTTGCCAGCCAGCCACAGCGGCGGCCCATAACCTCTACTACAGCAATACGGCTGTGAGCAGAAGCAGTATCACGAAGCTTGTTGATAGCGTCGATAATAGTATTGGCAGCAGTATCGCAACCGATGGTGTAATCAGTGCCCCATACATCATTATCAATGGTACCAGGCAGACCAACAATAGGTACACCAGTCTCAGCACTCAGCTTGCTGGCACCTCTCAGGCTGCCGTCACCGCCAATGATAACCAAGCCCTCAATGCCATATTTCTTCATGTTCTCATAAGCCTGCATACGGCCTTCTGGAGTTGTGAAGCGCTTGCAGCGAGCTGTACCCAAAAAAGTACCGCCACGCTGAAGAATATCAGATACACTACGGGAGCTGAGCTCCTCTATATGTTCATCCAAAAGACCACGGTATCCATCGTAGATACCGAATACCTTACCGCCTTCATACAATACAGTACGAACTACGGCACGTGCAGCTGCGTTCATGCCTGGGCTATCGCCGCCACTGGTTAAAACACCGATGTTTCTAATCATGTAATACACTCCCTCTGGGTTGACAAAATATTGGCTAAATGATAAATTGAAATTGATGATTGAAGGATAAATTTCATCATCATCATTTACACTCTTATAGCATTATAAATCATTTTGTCAAATAAATAAAGGGTAATCAGTGATTTATATGCTTTAGAATTTTATGTTATAAAGGAGATTTCACATGAAAGAATTAGAGTTGAAGTATGGTTGCAACCCGAATCAGAAACCGGCCCGTGTTTTCATGAAGGAAGGTGAGCTTCCTTTTACCGTACTTAATGGTAAACCTGGTTATATCAATCTCTTGGATGCCATGAACAGCTGGCAGCTGGTTCAGGAGTTGAAGGAGGCCACTGGCCTGCCTGCCGCAGCATCCTTCAAGCATGTTAGTCCTGCCGGTGCAGCAGTGGCAGCACCTCTTTCCGACCTTTTGCAGAAGGTATATTTTGTAGAGGGTGTTGAATTATCTCCTATTGCTACTGCCTATATTAGAGCTCGTGGCGCTGACCGTATGTCCTCCTATGGTGATTTTGTAGCTTTATCTGATGAGTGTGATGCTCAGACAGCTTCTTTCCTGGCTCGTGAGGTTTCTGATGGTATTATTGCACCATCCTATTCTCCAGAGGCTTTGGAGATTCTCAAGGGCAAGCGCAAGGGCACCTATCTGGTATTGCAGATGGACAAGGCCTATGAGCCTGCTGAGCTGGAGCAGAAGGAAGTATTCGGCATTACCTTTGAGCAGAAGCGGAACACTGTAAAGCTGGATGAGGAATGCCTGAAGGACATTCCTACTCAGAATAAGGTTATTGATGAGGCAGCCAAGAGAGATTTGCTTATTTCCTTGATTACCTTGAAGTACACTCAGTCCAACTCTGTGTGCTATGCCAAGGACGGTCAGGCTATTGGTATAGGTGCTGGACAGCAGTCCCGTGTACATTGTACTCGTCTGGCTGGTAACAAGGCTGATGTATGGCATCTGCGCCAGCATCCAAAAGTTTTGGCACTGCCATTCAAGGCTGAGGTGCGTCGTCCTGATAGAGATAATGCTATTGATGTATATATTTCTGAGGAGTGGGAGGACCTGCTGGAGACTGATGATTGGAAGCGGGTATTTACTGAGAAGCCTGAGCCTCTCACCAGAGAGGAAAAGAAGGAATACCTGAAGGGCATTACCGGCGTATCCCTGGGATCCGATGCATTCTTCCCATTTGGTGACAATGTAGAGCGTGCTCACAAGAGCGGCGTAAGCTATATTGCTCAGTCTGGCGGTTCCATTCGTGATGATAATGTTATCGAAACTGCCGATAAGTACAATATTGCTATGGCCTTTACCCATATCAGATTGTTCCATCATTAATAGGGCATAAAAAGAGGACTGTTCCCTTTCGTAATTATTTTTGTAGTACGGAAGGCGCAGTCCTTTTTATTATTTTACGTTATGTGATGAAATCTCATATGCACCATATTTGTCAGCTTCTTTTACAATATTGGCTTCGTACCATTCCTTAGGAGCGCCATCTTTCTGATAGGCAATGTCCAACATGTGATATATCTGTGGATATTTTACCCTAAATTTCAGAAGGGTTTTTAGCTCACTGGTCTGTATAGGCAGGATTTTCATGCCTTCTATGCAATTTGTGCCAGAGCTGTTATAGTAAAATGCACTTTTTCTAGCTCTGAAATCTGAAATAACATTATGATTGAGAAGTGTGGTTATAAAAATACAATATGCTTCAATATTGGGATGGGCTAAGAGATATTCACCTAGATGTCTTGATACAGGCTCCATTTCCATTCTTCGTTGATTACTGCCATCTGCCAGAGTAGCTTCAAGAAGAAGTGTATGTTTAGGATAATCAATAGTCTGGTCATATTGCCACACAATATCTGCTTCACCACCACCAGCATGGGTTTTTGGTAACAAATCTGCTTCAAGGGAAAGGTTCATATATTCAAGTACTTTGCCTTTACGTTCACTGATTATATACCATATGATTCCAAGGATATATTCAAATATGGTAGGAATATCTGCATTGTCAGTTACCAAATTTCGAATTTCTTCGTCATTTCGATTTTCAAAATGATAAAGTAGGCTGATAAGTGTGGATGTATCAAATTTTTCATCAATTAGTTTATTGAATCTCGTGTAGCGTTCATCATTAATGATTTCATGAGCCATATCACTGCTGGATATGGTTATTCCTAATTTTTGTCCAAGTCTGTGGTAAAGCATGGCCTTATCTACATCGAAAAAGCTGGCAATATCTTTTAGGGGGATATTCTGTGGTAGTTCCTCTGAGGCAGAAAAGGCTATAGACAGAATGTGGTCTGCTATCATTTCTACATAGCATTGGGGAATAATATCTAGTTTTACCATACTATCTTCAAACAAAACAATATCTGTTATTTTAAAGTATCGCCTATTAAGGTCAAAATAATCAGATAGGGTAGCCTTTGCTTTGAACAAATGCATTATTTTAAAGAATTCTTCTTTGAAATGCTCCTGAGTTTTGGCTTGCAAAATAGGAACATTATGCAGTACATTCAAGCCGTTGCGTTTGATGACACTTCTGGCAGTGCTATTAAAGAAATATTTTCGCCAAGCACCACCAATTTTACTATTGGTAAGTTTCTTAGTGGCTAGGTATAATTCTAGAGCTAGATTTTCTTTCTCAAATACTATTTTATTTAAAATGGAATAAAGTTCATAATATGGTTTGTCATATTTTGGACTTTTTCTATTAATACCTATATGGCAAATTAATTCCTCTGTTAATACTCCTGATTTTAGTTGTTCTAAGGCAGTTTGATAATTATCCATTTTCATAAGCACAGTAAGGATGATATTTTCATAATCATTATGACCTGTATTTCTGGATTTTTTTATAGCCTCTACAATCATATTGGTGGTATTTTTATCCACACACAGTGGCAACAAGTAGGTAAATTCATCATAGGTTAAATATTCTAATTTATTAATTACATAAAGAAAAATCACAAATGGACGTACAACATTCTGGCCAACTTTGTTGGAAGTTTTTAACAATTGTTTTAAATATAAATAACTGTCTTGGGAAATTTCAAGAAAATTATTAGAGGAGAAGCTATTAGCTTCAGTCATGGCTAATAGCTCTAGTCCTGCTGGTGTTAGGTTGCGCTCATCATCTAGTAGACCAATATCTCGCAAACCAGATGTTTTTTCTCTAGCATCCTTATCCGGTCTGGCAGCCTGTCCCCTGACAAAATTGTTTTCTCTAAGAAATTCATAATATTTACGTTGCAGCTCATTATTGTTTTTCCAAGGGGTAGCTATATTTTCTTTGGTATTTTTAAATTGATACATAAGCTGTAATTGCTTTTCAATGCTCATGTTAAAATTATCTGTACGATAGCTTGTTGTACCAATGGACCAGCAATAACTTTGAAATTTGATTTCTTCTTTCATGAAATGTGGCTCCTATTGTTAATAGTTCAAAACAAGAATTTCCTTGGTTATACCATGATTCTTTTTATGGTAATTAGAATTTTTGTAATCGTAATTTAGATGTATAACTCGATATTTTTCATGTTGATTAAGCCAATTAGATAATATTTCATTTCTTGTGCCTTTACTTTCTAATACATTAGAGAGGGCAAAGCGAATACCTTTACTATCTAATTTTTCTAAATAACACAATAAATCCCGCTCATCCTTTTCTGTCCAACCGGATTTCTCATTATAGGTGGCACAGGTTATTAAATAAGGAGGATCTACATAGAAAAAACTTTTATTAGTATAATCATCTAAATTTATATTTCTAAAATCCTCATTTGTAAATTTATAATCACTGTTTTTTATTCGGTCGATGAAATCAAACAATTTTGATTGCATTTTTTTATTAAAATCTCGCTTACCTACAGGCAAATTAAATTTTCCTTTACCATTGAATCTTAATTGATTGTTAAAGGAATAGACAATGAGCAAATACAGCATGAGAAAGTATTCCGCATCCATATTTTCTTTTGCGTTAAAGGTTTCCCTTAGTTGATTGAAGCCTTTTTTATTGTATTCGCCCAATCCCGTGGAACTTTCACAGTGATAAAATTCGTAGCCATTTTTGCTAACAAGGGAAAGATGATATTTTTCAATGGTAGCATATATCCAGTTAATAATATGTTCCTTGGGAGTAGTTCTTAGTACATTTAAAAGTCCCATTAGATATTTGTTATTATCATTGAATAGCACTTTGTTGCAGTCTAGATTGATACCTACGTTACAGCCACCGCAAAATAAATCCACTGCTTGGTCAACATCAGTAGGGAAAAAAGGCAATATTTGTGGTAGTAATTTGTATTTTCCGCCAGTGTAGTTGAGAGCAGAAGGAATAATAGCTTTTTTATTAGGGTGGCATATGCATAAAAATAATCTTTCCTGATGAGATTTTATATTTGATTTTCCAGCGGAAAAGGCTTTATATTCCTCAGAAAAAACCTTGACAGTTCCTTTTTTTTGCAAAATCCGTAATATATCATCATCACTTATTTTTGCATTAGAGCGATCATTTCCTTTAGTTGCCATATTATTGTAGGATAGCAATATGTATTTGGCATTGAGAGCGGAAATCAAATTTTCAAAGGCAGAGGTGGCACTTTGGGTACAGTAAGCACTTTTTAAACTACTTCGGTCCATTTTTTTTGCCACACCAAAAACATCAGGTTGTTCCCATTTTGCTACATTTTCTAGCAAATGATAGGCATCACAATATTGTCTAGAATTATATGGGGGATCTATGTATACTAAATCTGCCGATATCTGTTCAGCCAGCTGATTTGTGTCCATATTATAGCAAATATTATTTTCATTTAGGGCTTCTTCTGGTTCTGGAACGTATAGCTCTAAGTGTTTTTCAAATGTTGCTCCTCGTCTATAGGCATCATAGTGTCCGCAGGTGTTGGCGATTTTATCCATGGCATAAAGTAAGGAGGTAATAAGCAAGGCTCTCTCGCGTTTGTTTATTTCACAGTTGTAGTATTTATCTTCTATGTCTTGTCTTATATAACCTATTTTTCTGCAATCATTCAGAGAAAAATAAGTATCGGCAAAGTTATTGCTCATATAGTTATCTGTGAGAACTTGAACATTGTTATATTGAGAAATTAGATCAACGATTTTAGATTTAGAATATGTTTCACTGCTAAACCATGCTAAATGGCATATGTAGTTGCTGTACATAATGTCATTAGTAATGATTTTTTTATTGGTAAAGGCAGATGCTACAGCCCCGGTGCCTGCAAATATATCTGCTACTGTTGATATATTTTTGCATTCTTTTTTTACAACATCAGTAATAAAGGGTAAAAGTTTATACTTGTTACCCAAATATCTTCGGTTGTTTATTTTTATAGATTTATAAGGCTGTCTAATTTCTGCCTCAACAATTTTCTTTGGTTTATTTTTTTGTATATAATCTAAAATTTGCTGGAAGTTTTTATCATTCCATATAATCTTGCCATTATGGCTGGTTTCCAAATTTATCTCAATATTATCTTTTAGGTAATACAGATAGGATCTGGAAATATCTAATTTTTTTGCAAATTGTGTTGCAGAATATACCATGTCTCTCTCCCTGTCTTATGCAACATATTTTATTTTTTATTGGACATTTTTACGATATAATTATAGCACTTTTATATATATGTTTCCATAAATAAAGTAATTTTAATAAAAAAATGGATGCTAAAATGACTGCAATTCTTGAGATTATAGAAAATATCAAAAATGGCAGTCATTTTTTTAGTTGTTTAAATATGTCGGCTTTCGGCGTAGGTGAAAAGGGCTATGGCGGCCCAGATAAAACTAAAGGTTATAAGCTGAACCAGGCCAAAGCTTTCATGGAAGAAAAAGATGCCTAGGAACAGTGCAATGGTAGGGCTGATATACTGTATAAAGCCCAGTACGTTTAGGGGTAGGGAATTGGCTCCATAGGTGAATAATATCAGCGGAAAAGCTGTAATAATCCCTGTGCCAGCCAAATACAGGATGAGCTGTGGTGTAAGATGGCTGGTAGAGGTGGCAGTTAAATAGCCAAGATAGGGCAGGGCTATAGGTATCATGAGCAGGGTTTCCAGGGTAATACTGGATAAAGGATTTAGATTAAGCTGTTTTTTCAAAGCTCCATAGGCAGAAAAGGTAGTAGCCAGTACCACAGCTACCCAAGGTAGGGTACCTAGCTGCCAGGTCATCAGCAATATGCCTGTAAAGGCCAGGGCAATGCTAAGGCATTTCAGCTTGGACAGCTTTTCATTAAAAATCACAACTCCTAAAAGAACACTCATTAAAGGATTGATATAATAGCCTAAACTGGTGTCCAAGACATGATTGTGGTTGACCGCCCAGATATAGGTTAGCCAGTTAATGCTGATAATTGAGGCAGCGGCTAATAAGAGCAGACTGCGTTTTTTTTCCTGCCATAAATCCCGACAATCCTGTAAAAAACCTCGCCAACGCTTCATAACTGCCAAGATAAGCAGCATAAAAAACAATGACCAGCAAATGCGGTTGGTGAGAATTTCATCTGCTCCTACTGGAGATAAAAGATTCCAATATAATGGCAGAATACCCCAGATAAAGCAGCTGGTTAATTAGGCTAGAATGCCATTTTTTTCACTAATAGCGGCAGCTTGCGCTTTTGCCATAAGGGACACCTCCAAATATATTTTTTGTAACTCATATGCACAATACGCTACACTGTTTAAGGTATTTTGTCAAGATTACAAATAATTGTTCAGAAAAGTCGTTTTGCAGACAAAAAATGCCGTTCCATGGGATAGAACGGCATAATCGTATATATTTTTTATTTAGCCATGGCTTGTCGGAGGGCGTCTTCCTCTTCGGAGGTCATAGGATAGGTGGAAGTCCCATTGACAATAGGCTTGGCATAGCTACGGGAATCCTCCCGAGCAAAAATACTGGACAAAACAACACCATTGTTGTGGGAATCCAGCATGGCTACAGCGTAGCTCAAATCACTGCCCATATCCTCAAAGGCCCGGAATCTGACGATAGCTACCTTGGTGAGAGCCTTGGACAGCAACTCCTTAATAGCTTTATTTTCCTCCCAGAGCTTGGCATTTTCATCAGCCACAGCCTTGGTGCTATCAATACAGCCAATCATCATGCGTTCAAGATTAGCTCCATCCACGCCAGTCATCATTTTTTTGTATCTTTTTTTCATATAATTAAGATTATAGAAAAGATGAATTAGCAATAAGTACATTACAATAACCAAAATGCCCAGGATACCTACCATGTAGCTGAGGTTATTGATAATAAAATTCATAATATCCGTATTTGCCATGAAAAAAATTCGCTCCTTAGTGTAAATAGTGTATATGTTTTATACAGTTAATTTGCCAGTAGTAGAAAATTGGCGCAGCTTGGACAGTTTTTCCTCTGGTGTTAGTTCGGCAGGTCTGGTCATATTTTGGCTTTGTTCTAAAAGCTGTAAGAGATGCTGCAGTTCATCCTGAGAGGAAAAATCAATTTCCAGCAGCTGTTTTTTTCCTTTGTTTTTGATGCGTACTGGAGTGCCTAATAACATTTTCAGCTTATCCTCAGCCTCTTGCAAAAATACATCCAGCTGAGGGGCTGGCTTTTCCTGTTTTTCCTCTGCTAGATAAGCAGGGTTCTTTTGCAGCTGCTTGACCAGGGCTTCTACACGACGGGCAGAAAGCTCATTGGCTATGATATAATCAGCAGCTTGATTTTGCAGTTCTTCATATTCCAGTCCCAGCAGAGGACGAGCCTGTCCCATGGAAATACTTCCTTGAGTCAGCAGCTCCTGTACATGGTCAGACAGCTTTAGGAGGCGCAGAAAATTAGCAATATGAGAGCGGCTGCGGCCAACTTTGTGGGACAGCAGCTCCTGTGTCAAGCCATAGTCCGCTAAAAGATGCTGATAGGCTTTGGCTTCTTCAATAGCATTGAGATTCTCACGCTGGATGTTCTCAATCAAGGCTACCTCGCTCATCTGGGCATCATTGTATTCTCTCACAAGGGCAGGAATGGTTTTCAGACCTGCCTGAGTAGCAGCTCGGAAGCGTCGCTCGCCAGCAATGAGTTCATACCCTTTGACAGTTTTGCGCACCAAAATAGGCTGAAGAACTCCATATTGGGTAATGGATTCCTGAAGGGTTTTGAGCGCCTCTGGATCAAATTCCTGTCGAGGCTGACCAGGATTGGCGGTAATTTTGTTGATATCTAACTCTTGTACTGGCAGACCTTCAAGCTTGGCTTCCTGCTGGGGTTTTGCCTTGGCAATAGCAGTCTTGGGTTTGTTAATAGCACCTAGACCAAAGGCACCTAAGCCCTTGCCTAGACCACCTATTTTTTTACTCATGGCCTGCAACCTCCTTGGCAAGAGCTTCATAGGCCAAAGCACCCTTGGAGGTAGCAGCATAGGCAAAGATTGGCTGACCATAGGATGGGGCCTCACTTAGCCGCACTGTACGAGGGATTTTTGTTTCGTATACCTGATTTGGAAAATGATTGCGAACCTCAGCTTCTACCTGCTGGGATAGATTAGTACGGGAATCGAACATGGTCATAACAAGACCTTCAATATAGAGCTGAGAATTGTACTGTTCCTGAACCATTTCAATGGTAGACATAAGCTGGCTAAGTCCCTCCAAAGCATAAAATTCACACTGGAGAGGCAGTAGTACCGAGTTCGCCGCTGTTAGGGCATTTAGGGTAATATGGCCCAAGGATGGTGGGCAGTCAATAATGATATAGTCATAGATGCCTCGAATAGGAGTAATGGCTTTTTGCAGGCGATAAAGCTTGTCCTCTGCTTCCACCAGTTCCACCTCTGCACCTGCTAAATCCATAACAGAGGGAACCAGATCCAAATCAAAATCAGTATGAATGATAATATCTCCCAGATTGGCCTGGCCTACTAAAACATCATAGACGCTTTGTTCTAAAGAATTCTTATCAATGCCTAAACCGCTGGTGGCATTACCCTGAGGATCACAGTCTATAAGGAGAACTCGTCGTCCTAGCAGAGCCAAACCGGCACTGAGATTTACGGCTGTTGTAGTTTTGCCTACACCGCCTTTTTGGTTGGCTACAGCAATTATTTTTCCCAATATATTCACCACTTTCTTTTATGAATAGGATTTTTACGGATTTTCTTTTCTATTGTATCATTAATAGCTGAATTTTTCGATATTTTATTGTAAAAATCACGATTTTCTTTGTGAAAATGTTCCACGTGAAACAAGAAAAATAGCTAATATATTTGTAATCCGTATATGATATAATGTAGGTGAAAATGATTATTGTGAGAGAGGAAAGGTGGCAGAAAATGCAGATATCTAGTAGATTTACTTTGGCAGTGCATATATTGACCTGCATTGCCGTTATAAAGGATACGAAGGTAACAAGTAATTTTTTGGCTAGCAGTACCAATACAAATCCGGTGATTGTGCGTAAAATCCTGGGGCAGCTGAAAAATGTTGGCTTGGTAGAGGTGGTTAGAGGCACCGGTGGAGCATTCCTAGCCAAGCCACCAGAGGAGATTAGCTTCTTGGATATTTATAAAGCGGTAGAATGTGTAGAGAGAGGGGAACTCTTTCATTTTCACGAAAATCCTAACGAAAAATGTCCTATTGGCCGTAATATACACAATGTATTGGATGATAAGTTAGAGCAGGTTCAACGAGCTATGGAAAGGGAGCTGGCTTCTATTTCCATGGCCGATGTACAGGGAGAGATTACTAAGTGTATTAATATACAGGGGAAATAATTTTTGCTAGTTAAATATTATTTTTAGTTGTAACTGTTGACATTGCAATTGAGTGGTGCTACAATTTTAATTGTAATAATAATAGTTACAACAAATTGTAGTAAGATTTTGCAGAGGAGGACATATTATTATGACTAAGGCAGATATTATACAGCAGGTAAAAAATTTGATTGCAGCTCCTAGCTGTTACGCGGGATTGAAGGAAAAGGCTGAGGCGTATCTGGCAGCTCAGAATCCGGAAACTGTGGCAGCATTGGTGAATGAACTGAAGGCCGATGTGCAGAGCATTGATGAGGTATTGCCTTTCTTTGGTTCTGAGGATGCCAAGAAATTCTTTGGGCCAGAGGTTGCTGAACAGCTTCTTCAGAAAGCAAAAGAGGTTAAGGCCAATGGGGGAGATACCTGCTTCTGCGAGGCTTGTACGGCAGGTAAAGCTATTCTTGACCATAAGGAGCTGTTGTAAGCTTTTTATGTGTATGCGATTGGCTGAGCAAAATTTGATGATAGGGACTGTCTGCGTTAGGCGGTCCTTTTTTGTGTGCAAATTCTGATTTGTAGGGTTAAGTAATTTTTATAAAATATAGTTTTGACTACAAGCAAAACATTTGTTATAATTCATATATTGTGGGATTATGCCCACAGAGCGGACGCAGTATGAAAATACTGTTATCAATGATACAAATGATGGTCGCCCTGCAAATAAGTAAATGTTCTGCCTAGCAGTTTTGTTTACAGGGAGATGATAGCATGAAAAATGTTATCTGTAGAGGTTTCGATAATAGTGTTCCCAGAAAAGGGAAGCGCCTGTGATACGGCATTAGCTGTAGCAATATACGCCCTTATACCATTGGTTGCTCTTGTAGTAATCATGGTAATGGCAATATTACTGCGACTGACAATTACAGGCGAACTGTCGCTGATTTTACTAAATTAGTGTAATTGTCGCATATCGACCGACATCTTATAAAAACGAAAAAAGCTGTCCTTGCCGGGACAGCTTCCTCGTAAGATGTTGTGACCATCAGTGTTACCAGCACTGTTTGACGGTCGAATTTTAGTAAACCTAAAAACATGTAGTGGCGACCATCATTGTGGTTCGCTCTTTTTTTATACCCTCATTTTAGCTCACATAAACATCTTAGTCAAGTTCTGATTTGTAGAGCCAACGACTTATTTGCATAATGGCATACATATACTCTTTACTGAGGCATGGCATATACCCTTACAGGCACGCTCTCGCTACTTTTCTCGCCTAGCGGTACTAAAGCTCTCATGAGGCAATTTATTTATACACTTTCTGTAGGCATGGCATATACCCTTACAGGCACGCTCGCGCTATATTGATGTGCCTCACGCTGCTAAACTCATTTAATCACATGAAAAGCTTCACGATGTTCACCTTTTCATGGCTTAAATTCGTTAAGAAGCGAGGCACATCGATATACCTGTTAAGGGTATATGTCATGCCTTCTACTTTGTGTATTCATCGCAACTTCCTGCTTTGGCACTGTTTGAAATGACCGATTTTTTACGAAGGTAGCAGAATTATCGAAGATTGGCAATACCGATAAGCCTTGATGATTCGACAACAGCCGGAGGGGCATGACACTTTTGCGTCGGGAGACTCCTGCTTTTGCGTAGCAAAAGTGGCCCGGTGGCACTCTCTATCATTACGGCCTCTGTGAATTGGCTCAGCGACAAGCGGTATTACTGCGTAAGGATAAACCATCAGATAGGGCCATTAAGTCGGACAGAGCAAAAGTCGTTATGACCGCAGGCTGTATTTCGAGAATCCACTGACATAACGACTTTCAGTTACAATATTTGAGTAGATAGGCAATTCGGCAAATCAGAATTTGCAAAAATAATATTGACAACCACTCACAGCTGTGCTATTCTAAATCCATCAGTTGCGTGCACGTGAACACGCAACACAAAGACCTACTGGGGTGTAGGTGCAAATTGTGTATCAAAAAAGGAGAGTTCATCATGTCTATTACCAACATTCCAAATGTAAAATGCGGTATTATTTCTGTAAGCCGTGACTGCTTTATTATTTCCCTTTCTGAAAACCGTCGCAAGGCCATTGTAGAAAGCTACAGTAAAAAATATGGTGATTTGTACGAAGTAAAAAAGACCATTGAAAATGAATGCGACATGCTGGAGGCTGTAAAAGAAGCCAAGGATGCTGGCTGCAACGCTCTAGTAGTATTCTTGGGAAACTTTGGCCCAGAAACTCCAGAAACTCTGGTGGCTAAAGAATTTGACGGCCCTGTTATGTATGTAGCTGCCGCTGAGGAAACCGGCAAAAACCTGATTAACGGCCGTGGCGATGCTTATTGTGGCGTGTTGAACTGCTCCTACAATCTAGGCCTTAGACATCTCAAGGCATTTATTCCAGAATATCCTGTTGGCACCGCTGACGAAATTGCCGACATGATTGCTGAATTTCAGCCGGTAGCACGTACTTTGCTAGGTCTGCAGGGCCTCAAAATCATCACCTTTGGCCCTCGTCCACAGGATTTCTTCGCCTGCAATGCTCCTATTGCACCCCTTTATGACATTGGGGTAGAAATTGAGGAAAACTCCGAGCTGGATTTACTGGTTTCCTACAAAGAACATCAGGATGATCCACGTATCAAGGATATTGTAGAGGACATGGCCAAGGAGCTTGGCACTGAGGGCAACCCTTACCCAGATTTATTGCCACGTATGGCTCAGTATGAACTGACTCTCCTGGATTGGATGGAAGCTCACAAAGGTGCCCGCAAATATGTAGCCTTTGCTAATAAGTGCTGGCCAGCCTTCCCAAGCCAGTTCGGCTTTGAGCCTTGCTATGTAAATAGCCGTCTCGTTTCCAGAGGCATTCCTGTTGCCTGTGAGGTAGATATCTATGGTGCGCTTTCTGAATACATGGGCATCTGCATTTCCGGTGACACTGTTACCCTGCTGGATATCAACAATTCCGTACCAAAGGATATGTTTGAAAAGCATATCAAGGGTATCAAAAACTACACCGTTGAAGACACCTTCATGGGCTTCCACTGTGGCAACACTCCTCTGTGCAAGCTGAAGAAAGGTGGCGTAAAGTATCAGCTGATTCAGAACCGTCTGCTGGAAAATGGCGGTACTCCTGATATTACCCGTGGCACCCTGGAGGGCGATATAGATGCAGGTGAAATTACCTTCTATCGTCTCCAGAGCACTGCTGATGGCAAACTTCGTGCTTATATTGCCGAGGGTGAGGTACTGCCTGTTGCTACTGGATCCTTTGGTGGCATTGGCGTATTCGCTATCCCAGAGATGGGCCGTTTCTACCGTCATGTATTGATTGAGAAACGCTATCCACATCATGGTGCTGTAGCCTTTGGTCACTATGGCAAGGTAATCTTTGATGTTCTCCGCCAGTTAGGCGTAGAGGATATTGCATTCAACCAGCCAAAGGGTATGCTTTATGCTTCTGAAAACCCTTTTGTTGATTAAATAAATCTTCCCCTCGTTATAACCCTTGCGTTATAACTACCATTTTCCCTTATACTGTAAGCTAAGAGAACGGCTCCCCCAGAGTCGTTCTTTTAGTTTGCAAAAACTGAACCTAGGCACCAAAAAAGAGCTGCTCCCTAAGGAACAGCTCAAAATTCTACACCAGTGCAGAGCGATATTTATTCAGCAAATAATCACAGTAAGTTTTGTCGCGAATAGCCTTGGTTACATCATCATTTAGTCCCTTGGCTAAAAGCAAGGCATAGAGCTTATTAATCGTCTCAATTCCGTATTTCTTTCCAATTTCTTTGCCAATTTCCCTACCCCGGGATTCGCCTCGGGATTCGACTCTATCCAATACCTCACACATATCCAATCCCTCCATTTTATCTAAGTCTGTAGAATATACTTCCATATAACGCTTATCATTGGTCAATACTGACATCAGCTTCAACAATCCGTCTGCATGACGAATTTTTTGTTTATTAGGTTGATATTCTTTCTTATTACAAATCTGTACAAAATAATCAGCGATGATTCTAAAATCACTAACAAATTTTCCTACCTGCTTGTAGGTTAATCTAGGCACATCTATTACATTGATTTTGTAATCACTAACAAATGCCCTCAATCGGGGAGGAATATCCAACGCATCATACAAACAGAGTGGCTTTTTCCAGGGTGTTTTGCCAAAATACAAAACCAAGGTTATGATAGGATAACGCTTATTCTTGACTCTGCGCTTCTGCCCTGTAATCTGACATGTTTGAAGCTCATCCTGATTCATTTCATCGCGATAGGCTGAACCATCATTGCCTATCGTGTTAATAAAACAGCTCAATAGCCTGAGGGACGGTTTCGATTTTCAAAGGCAGTTCTGGACCTATTTCTCCGTCCAAATCACTAACCAGCTCTGTGTCACAGCTTACCTCGTAGGTGGAAGCCTGACGGTAAATAACCTCCTTGCGGCCTGTTACATCCTTACCAGCCAAAAGCTCCGCCGTAATGGTCATAAGCTCTGCAATATTACACTGCTTCATCAAAAGCAAATCCAGCTTGCCATCCTGCACACTGGCCTGTGTTACAGCATTCTTAAAGCTGGCTACTACACTGCTATTTACGATCAAAAACAAGAATGCCTTTTCGTGAATTTCCTCTCCATCTGCCTTGATAACCATATCCAGTGCCTTAAACTGGGGCAGGGTTTTCAGCCCTTGCACATAATAAGCCAGCTTACCGAAGGTATTTTTCAAGCGGGTATCAACCTCATGGGCAATGGAAGTAACCATCCCAGCACTTACCACATTAATGAAATATTTCTCTCCCACCTTGCCCAAATCCACAGGCATGGTTTTGCCCTGAGCTATCCTATCAAAATAATCCTCTGTATCCAACCGCATATAGGTAGCAAAATCATTAGATGTACCACTGCCAATAATTCCCACTGGCAGCTTCAGCTGTTCCTTCATTACCAGATTCACAATCTCATGAACTGTGCCATCTCCTCCAGCAGCAATAATCCCCTCAGGATCAGCCTCTCGGATAAACTCTGCCAAATCTGCATTCTCCGGGGTAGTACGATATGGAATCACCATACAGCCTCTGGACTGCAGCTTTTCAATAATGCTATCTAGATTGCTTTTAAATTTAGCCTTGCCAGATACTGGATTATACACCAACACTATTTTTTTCATCATACAGTCATCCCCTTCTCTATCAATCATTTTCTACCGTTTTGAATACACCAATTTTCCGCAGGAATCTAATGCTATAGCTGCCAATCATAGGAATGCGGGCAATATCCTCCTCCAGCATACCACCAATCATCAGCAATACCACCAGATACACCAGACAACCCACTGGCACAGAACCAAAGGTAGAAAGTACGTTGCTGCCCAGTTGAGCCATAGTCCAGTCATAGAACCCGTATACAGACACCGCCATAATTGCTGCTGCAAACACGGTTTTCATAAGCTGTAAAACCTCAATACGATAACCAATATAGCGATGAATAAAATACATATTGATAATGGCTGCCACACCCATATCCGCCGCTGTAGCCCAGGCTGCACCCATAATGCCAAGGTAAGGAATAGCAGTCAGACTCCAATTCAAAGCCACCTTGAAGCCAGCAGCAATAATCATATTAATCATAGGTATAGATGGATGTCCTAACCCCTGCAGCACCGCAGTAGATACCTGATGTAGTCCCAATAAAACAATGCTGACAGAGGACACCAATACTGCAGGACCAGCTCCTGGTGCGTTGTAAATCAAGGTAGAAATAGGCGTTGCCAGCACAAAGACAATAACAAAGGCTGGGAAGCAGACAAAATTAGAAATGCGCACTCCGGAAGCAGTCTGACTAAAAACCAGCTTCTTATCCCCCAAGGCTCTTGCCTTGGAAATAGCCGGCACCAAGCTTACTGCCAGAGAAGCTGTCAAGATAGTAGCCAGATTTACCAATGGCACCGCCATACCAGTTAAATAACCAAACAGCTCAGTAGCCTCGTTGACACTATAGCCTGCTACCTCCAACCGCTGAGGCACAATGGCCAAATCCAGATTGGATACTACTGGCAGCATAATGCTGGCAGCAGAAACCGGCAGGGACAAAGCAAAAATTCTCTTGATAATGGTCCAAGTAGAGGACTGCTCCCCCTCAGACAAAGGCTTAATATCAGAACCATATTCCGCCTTAATATCCTTTTCCAGCTTCCAATGGAAATACACCAGCACCAACAAACCTGTTACTGCACCAGCAAAAGCACCTAAACTTGCACCAGCCGCTGCAAAATCCAAGCCCCAAGGCAGAAACAGACTGGCGAAGAGGATCATGGTAATAACCCGGAAAATCTGCTCTACAATCTGAGACACAGCCGTTGGCGTCATACGCTGCCAGCCCTGGAGATAACCTCTGGAGCTAGCCAGCAAAGTTACAAAGAAAATAGCCGGTGCCAAGGCCACTACAGACCAATAGGCACGAGGATCACGAATAAAATGCCAGTCAATAAGCCATTGCGCCCCAAAGTAGGTCAAGGCTGTAAAAATCAAGCCAGTTACCAGCATCAAGGACATGGATATTTTGAAAATCCGCTTAGCACCAAATATATCCTTTAGGGCTACCCGTTCTGCCGTAATGATAGAAATAGCTACTGGCACACCAGCCGTAGATACACTAAGGGCAAAAAAATAGATGGGAAAGGCCATCTGATAAAGACCAATACCCTCGCCCCCCAGAATTCTGGAAACAAAAATCCAATTCAGAGAGCCAATAACCTTTACCACCACACCAGCCACCGTAAGTATCAACGTACCCTTTAAAAAGGATTCTCCCTTGCTGGATTTCTTCTGTTCATTATTGTCGTTCATTGAAAGCTCCACCGCCTTTTCGGTCCAATCTGCAATATGCTCAATAGTAGATATATAAGCACCTGGTTATTTGCAAATCACGCCTAATCTAGCTATAATTATCTATAAGTGGTGTAAATTTACACACCACACCAATTTACATTATAACAGCAAAATTATACCACCTAATGGAAAACTCTGCAACCTTGACAGAGCCTGAAAGGAGTTCCAAATAAATGAGTGTTAATCTAATTGATTTTGATATGTCTGTAGGCCGCAGCAAGCCCCGTACCTTTAAGGGAATGCCCAATCAAAGCAACAGCTGCCCTTTTTGCAACACAGAAGCTCTTACTGGCATTATGGCCAAGGAAGGCAATATCATTCTCCTCAAAAATAAATACAATGTTATGGTGCCATCCAATCAGCTGGTACTTATTGAAACAGACCAGTGCCACAGTGATATTCCAGATTATTCTCAGGAGCATATGCGCCAGCTTATGCGCTTTGCTTTGCGGCATTGGCTCACTATGGTCAACTCCGAAATCTATCAGGCGGTGGTGCTTTTCAAAAACTTCGGACCGCTTTCCGGCGGTACAATCCGTCATCCCCATATGCAGATTATCGGTTTTCCGGAAGTCAATCCTGAGCTTATGTATGATCCTGCCGAATTTGAAGGCATACCTGTTCTACAGCACAATGGGGTAGATGTAAATATTGCCACTCAGCCTAGAGTTGGCTTTACGGAAATCAACATCCGCCTGCTGCCGGAGGCCTATTCTGACAAGGTTTCCTTTGGCAAGGACAAGGAGCAGACTCCTGCCCCATTTCCTCTGGTAAAGGCAATTTACACCTTTGCTGATTTTATCCAGGGAGCAGTAGCCTATCTCAAAGCAATTCATCAACGGGACAGCTTTAGCTACAACATTTTCTTCTACATCTATCAGGGACGGGTTCATGTACGGCTCATGCCCCGTTATCCAACCTCCCCTATCTTCATTGGCTACAATATCCATCTCAGCCCTACCAATCGGGAGCAAACCGCCCAGCAGCTGCGGGAAAGACTCCTGCCCCTTACCCAAAAATAATTTCATATTTGACCATACAAAAACGGAAGCCTGTCGACTTCCGTTTTTTTGTATAAGTAAATGTTTTGCCTCGCCACATCTATAGGTAACAATTATCACCCTATTCGCCACGCGTTAAATCAATCCCCGAATGAAGATAAAGAACAACAGCACCGGCAGTACATATTGCAAATAAGGCTTCAGCCAGCGGCCAATCTTCAACCCCTCACCAGTATTGGCTTCCTTGAGGTAATTGTCAAAGCCCCAGCCCCAGCGGGTAGTACAGAAAAGCAGATAAACCAAAGATCCAGCCGGCAAAAGTATATTGCTGACCAGGAAATCCTCACTGTCCAGCACACCTCTAGCCCCAATAATGGTCATATCACTCCAGATATTAAAGCCCAATACACAAGGCATACTGCCAAACAGAACCAAAATTCCGCCTATAATTACTGCCTTGCCCCGCTTCCAGCCAAAGGTATCAATAAACAAGGCAATAATATTTTCAAAAACAGCCAATACTGTAGACAGGCTGGCAAAGGTCATAAACAGGAAAAACAAAGCACCCCAAATCTGTCCTCCAGCCATATTGACAAATACATTAGGCAGGGTAACAAAAATCAGCGATGGCCCTGCATCTGGCTGCAAACCAAAGGAAAAGCAGGCAGGAAAAATAATAACACCAGCCATAATAGCCACAAAGGTATCAAGAGCGCAAATCCGGGCTGCTTCCCCAGCCAAGGCTCTATCCTTAGACATATAACTGCCAAAAATCTCCATAGCCGCAATACCCAGAGACAAGGTAAAGAAAGCCTGATTCATGGCCGCAGTCAAAACATTGCCCAAGCCAACCTTCTCCACAGCCTCCCAGTTAGGCATCAAGAAGAATTTCATCCCCTCTGCCGCCTTATCCAAGGTAAGAGAATGAAAAGCCAAAACCAAAATCAATACCAGCAAGGCTCCCATCATAATCTTAGTTACCCGCTCCAAGCCCTTTTGCAAACCAAAGCTGCAGATAAAAAAGCCAAAAACCACGGTTAAAACTGTCCAAAAGCCCATATATACAGGATCTGCCAACACATTGCCAAAAACATTGCCTACAGCCTCTACAGACATACCGCTGGCAAATTCTCCCGTAAGAAATTTGAAGAAATAGGCCGTCATCCAGCCAGATACCGTGGTATAGTACAGCATCAGCATAACACAGCCCAGCAAGGCCGCCCAGCCATGAAGAGTCCACAGGCCATTGTCAGGCTTCAAGGTTCTATAGGCACTAACCGCACTTTTGCGGCTGCCTCTGCCTACCGCCAGCTCCATAGTCAGCACTGGCAGTCCCATAACCACCAAAAACAACAAATAAAATAATACGAAGAAACCACCGCCATTTTCCCCTGTAATAAAAGGAAAACGCCATACATTGCCAATACCAATAGCACATCCTGCACTAACCAGAATAAATCCCAGCCGTGAGTTAAAAGATTCCCGTGCCATGCCCAATCCCCCTAATTTCAAGATTTACAAGTTTACAGGAAAACATTTTAACATATGAACATACTATTATGCAATAAAAACATGATGACAATATCCAGACAGCTTCCTGCCTGTATATTATCATCATGTCCTAATAGTTACATATTTAATTCAATATCCTTGGAAATATTTTCTCCGTTGGTATCAATAACCCTCTTATACCAGTAGAATGACTTCTTGGGGCTGCGCTCAAGTGTCCCTTCGCCCTTGTTATTCTTATCCACATAGATAAAGCCATAACGCTTGTCCATTTCACCAGTGCTGGCAGAAACAATATCAATAGGCCCCCACGGACAATAGCCCAACAGGGTAACACCATCCAGCTCCACTGCCTTCTTCATCTCAGCAATGTGATTAGCAAAATATTCTATACGGGCATCATCATGAATCATACCATCAGCCTCAGGCTTCTCATGCAGACCGATACCATTCTCCACAATCATCATAGGCAGTTCATAACGCTCTTGCAGTACATTAAGGCTATAACGGATGCCTACAGGGTCAATCTGCCAGCCCCAATCATTAGCCTTGACAAATGGATTCTTTACCTCCCTGCCTACGTGGCGATGCTCATCTGAAGTAAATTCAGTTGCAAAGCTCATGTAGTAAGAGAAGGCAATATAGTCCACCTGGCCTTCCTTAATAATTTTCAGATCCTCAGGCTCCATTTTGATTTCTGTGCCAAAACGCTCCCATTCCTTCAGAATATAGCTTGGATAATGTCCACGGCACTGTACATCAGCAAAAACGAATGTCCTATCCATTTCTTTCAACGCAGCAATCTGATCTAATGGCTTGGCACTAGCAGGATATACAGGGCACATAGCAATCATACAGCCAATATACATATCAGGATTGATGCAATGTCCTTCCTTAACAGCCAAGGCTGAAGCCACAAACTCATGATGTGCAGCCTGATACATAGCCTGATAGCGATCTTCACCTTCCTTATAGGTCAGACCGGAATCCTGAAAGGCATGATGCTCGCTCATAGCACCGATAACCTCACGCTGATTATTAATCTCATTGAAGGTCATCCAATACTTAACCTTGTTTTTATAACGCTCAAAGCAAGTGGTTGCAAAGCGTACAAAGAACTCAATCATGCGACGATCCCGCCAGCCGCCGTACTTTTTGGCAAGATGCAGAGGAATCTCAAAATGAGACAGGGTTACCACAGGCTCCATGCCATGCTTTAGCATCTCATCAAACAAATCATCATAGAATTGCAAGCCAGCCTCATTTGGCTCTAACTCATCTCCCTGGGGAAAAATACGAGTCCAAGCAATACTGGTACGGAAGCATTTAAAACCCATCTGAGCCAGAAGGGCAATATCCTGCTTATAACGATGATAAAAATCAATAGCCTCATGATTTGGATAATTTTTCCCTGGCAAAACACCATCTGTAATCTCCCGCTTCACATCGGGACTGCCGCCAGTCATCACATCAGCCACGCTAGGTCCTTTACCAGCTTCATTCCAAGCTCCCTCTGCCTGATGGGCGGCTATTGCACCGCCCCATAAAAAACCCTTTGGAAATGCCATATTTCTTTACTCCTTATTTGTTAGCCTTCTCAGACGGAGTATACTTCATCCACTTGTACTCTGCCTGTACTGGGAAATCCGAATCATCTACCGGATTCAGCCATGCATCTACACCCTTGCCGGCCCACAGATTGGCCATAACCATGCTAGGAGTTACAGGCAGATTGCCAACAGCTTTGTGTACTTCCTTGCCATCCACATACCAGGTAATAGCATCTGGCTCCCAATCAAAAGCATAAACATGGAAATCTTCAGAAGCATCAAAGCCCAGGTCACAGAGATATTCATGGCCGCCCTGACTATCAACAAAATAATTAAACTGAGCCTTTGTAGTATCCTTACCCAAGAACTCAATATCAATTTCATCCCACTGAGTCTTTGGCTCATCATAAGGACCAGTATAGGTAAAGAAAGAAGAAACGATACCATCACTCTTAGCTGGTTTCATACAAACCTCATATAATCCATAATGATATCTATTCTGAGTAAAAGTACGGAATTCAGCTCCAGAATAGTTTATGCCAGGAATTGACCAGCCTGGGCCATCCTCAACATCCAGATTCAGCTGCATACGCTTACTGTTAAAGGTCACATTATCCTTGTACCAATTAGTATCAAACATAGCGCCATTGCACCAGCCATGAGAAGCCTGAGCCTCCTTAGGCATTTTCTTAGCAAAATCAAAGAAAAAACCATTCTCAGGTGCTACCTTCTCTACAGTAGCACAATAAGGACTATCCGCAAAAGCCACACCAGCAGGAGCTAAAGATGCACCTATCCCCATAGCCATTACACCTGCAGCCACAACGCTAGCTATTTTCTTCATCTTCATAAAAATTCCCCCTCATACAAAAATTATTTTTTATTAATTTCCTTATATACATCAATCAGTTCCTGAGCCACCAGCTTAAAAGCCTCAGCACTCATCAGCTGATCCTCTGCATGCATAACCAAAAGGCAGGCTACAGCCTCTCCCTCAGCCTCTCGTCCCAAAAGCTCCAGATGAGAATCATGACCTTCAGAAAAAGAGACATCTCCTTTTTTGAGTAATTCTGCTGCCCGCTCATAGTCTTTATCCTTGGCAGCATGAATTGCCTCTATATAACAACTGCGAGCTGTACCTACTGCAGAAATAATCTGAAATACCTGCATTTCAAGTTCTTCATTTTGTCCCATGTACTAATACTCCCTAAAACATATTCCTGTCAGCCTGGCCTTTTGCCAAACTGACAGGACCGTTACACACAAATTTAGAAGTGGAAATCCACTTGGCCACGCCATACATGGCGAGTATAATCAGCATTATTATGGCCATAATAACGATCTGTTGCGCTGGACCAACCATAGCACAGCTCTGCTTCTACATTTTTGGCAACAACATATTTGCCGCCAAAGGTCCAGCCAGTGGAGCCATCCAGCCACAGGCTGTCACAAGTGTCGCCAACCCAGCGTCCATGCTTCTTGTAATTGTGGTATCTGCCATAAAGGTGGAAGGAACCTGGATCATCCAGATTGGTCCACTTGTAGCTTACCTTGAGTGCTGTAGCATTGTTCTGATCATCTGCGTTGGTACGGCTGTAATCCGCCCACAGATACAGATTTGGAGCAAAGTTCTGCAGCATGCTGACCGTAAACATGCGATTGCCATTGTCCCAAGTATTAGGAGCCTCGCTTAATTTCCCAGCTACATGATCATACTCTTTATAGCCTACAGTGCTGCCTGTCTTTTCCACATTGGCAACTGCATAATGAGCCTGCAGCTGAGTACCATGACCAACAGTACCGCCAATACCAATACCGCTGATGGCCAACTGATTGAACTCCTTCTGATTTGGTTTCCAATAAAATGCCTTGGCAGCCAAATCCTTGTCATTCAGTCTATAATTCAAGGTAAGTCCATCCATTTCCTCACCTACAGCCATCACCTGGAAGCCCAGGCCACGCCATTTGCGACCAATATCCAAGGAGAGCTTTTTATTAAGATTACCCTCCATCCAAAGGCGAGGATAGAATTTGCTATCACCACGGCCACCGCCAACGTAAATTGGATCCTTTACATCCTTGCCTTCATTAATAACATCCTCAAAATTGCGATAGTTAGCGTATTTATGGTTAATCTCCCACTCAGTACAAACCTTCCAATCATCATTTACTTTGTAATTGGTTTTCAGACTCATATAATAACGATCATTGTCGTTTTGATCATCATAGCCTCGACTATTGTTATTTTCGTAACGAACCTGGCCAAAACCGCCAAATTCAAATCTATCTGCAAAGTTTTCCAGTTTTTTGATAGAGTTGGTGTTTTTCTTAACCTGTCTATCCACCTTCTTCAAGGTTTTCAGCTCCCCAGACAACTCCTGTCTTACACCGTCAATCAAGGCATCATCAGCAAAGCTGCCACCCTTGTAGGCATTGGCAATAATCTTGGCCATCTCGTAACGCGTCATAGGCTCATCACCCTTGAAGGAGCCATCTGGATAGCCCTCCAGCACGCCATCCTTGGACAGAACTTCCAAGGCGCTATATGCCCAATGTCCCTTAGGTACATCATTAAAAGCTTCCTCAGAAAGAGGTGCACTCTCCTCTGCCTCAGCTGCCATAGCCGTAGCTGTAGACATGCCTAATGCCAATGTTAATGTTAATGCCAATAATCTTTTATTCTTCATCATTATGCCTCCTCAGCAGCTTGCTGCTTTTCTTCTTCCTGCATACTTGCATCCATCTTTTTTACAAACGGCAGATAAACCAACACTGCCATGACCAGATTGATAATCTGAATTACGGCTCCCTGCCAGCCATCCAGTAGAAGGCCTGCAATAATAGGAGGCGTGGTCCAAGGTACCTGCACAGCACCCATTGGAGAAAGGAAACCTATCATCATGGCTGTATAAGTTATGATCAAAGCCAACAGAGGAACCAAAATAAATGGTACCAACAGGAATGGGTTAAATACGATTGGCAAACCAAAGATAATAGGTTCGTTAATATTGAAAATACCAGGAACAGTTGCCATCTTAATCAGAGAGGTCAGCTGCTCGGATTTGGCAACCATGTAGCTGGCAATAATCAAGCCCAGAGTCAAACCGCATCCACCGGATTTTACAAACACATCATTTACCTGCATGGTCATGAACTTAGCTGCTGGATTGTTCAGCAGGCTCTGTCCGGCATCCAAAAGTGCCTGATTATCCAAGGTATTAGCCATCATCATTGGAGTAGCTACACCATTTACAACATTAGGACCATGAATACCAGCCCAGAACAACAAGCTCTGAAGACCAACAATAACAGAACCACCTACCAGGGTATCAGTAAGACTCTGCAATGGAGTCTGAATCAGGCTGAAAACCAATTCTGGAGCAGTAGTCTGACCAGCAAAATGACACAGTCCCCAGATAACAGAAGCCAACAGAAAAATAAGGAAGCCAGGTGTCAAGGCCTCAAAGGCTCTTACTACACCGCCAGGAACTGCATCCGGCATTTTGATACCGATGTGATTCTTTACACAGTAGCAATAAATCCAGCTGGTAATAAAGGCTACCACCAAAGCAGTAATAATACCATTAGAGCCAGCCCAGTTCTTAGGAATAACATTGCCTACTACAGTACCATCATCCAATACTACTTCAGGAGGCATAATGATAACAAAGGCAGCCAGAGCCAGCCCCGCAGCAGTCATGCCATCCAGTCCCTCATTAGCCACATATTTGTAGGTTACACACAACACCACAATCAAGGCCAAAATATTAAAGGTACCACCACATACAGCAAATAATGGAGCTGCCCAATTCTCACCAAACAAACCACTCATCAGCTCATTCCAACCTGGAATAGGCAGACAGGCAACAAGCAGAAACAGTGAACCGCAAATAGTAAAAGGCGTGGTCATAATAAAACCATCCTTTACGGCCACAATTGCCTTTATTTGAGCAAAACGATTCATTACTTCAAGGAATCTGTTAAACATTTCCTCTCTCGACATATATACTCTCCTCCTACTAAAAAATAATTGCTTGTACCAGAACTCTCTCTGATTCAATCCCTTCGTACAATTCTAATATAACAAAAACACTATCCAGCCTCAATATTTCTGAAACACATCTAAACGATGTTACATTGATTAATTTCCTCTCTGTAACACTGATACAATAATCTGAAACAATAAAATACCCCCAGCCGCAGCCAGGGGTATAATAAAGAAATGAGGTTGCAAAATTAGAAGCTCCAAAGCATATTGGCATTCAGAGAATAGCCCTTCTGCTTGCCGGCCCAGCCGGATACGCCCAGGTCAAAGGAAACAGGGCTGGATTTAGGTGCAACATTTACACCAAGCTCTACCATCATGCTATTACCCTTGATAGATGGACTAGGCGCACTAAAACCATCCACAGTAGCACAAGCAGAACCATCAAACTCATGCTGCCAAGCCAAGCCAGCATAAATGCTGCGTACATCGCTGGTAGCATGATTAAAGCGGAAGCCCAGGCGGGAACGCTTGGATTTAACCGCATCAAACTCTACATTATTGCCTAAGATATTGGCAGAAGAACTGCCCTGATTGGTATAGAAGAACTTGCAGTAGGTATCAATAGAGTTTTTGTCATTGAGCTGGAACACCTTGCCCAAGCCAAGATGAGCACCCCAATAATTAGCATCTGTATCGTAATCAGCACCCAAATCCCCACTGTTGTAATTGCTGGTAAGCTTACCATAGCGGAGAGAACCTTCATAATATGTGCCATTATCATTATTCTGACGAGCCATTACACCCAGGCCGAAGTTCTGAGTATTACCATCTCCCTTGGTGCCATCATCCAAATAAGATTCATAGCTGCCACGACCATATTCAATCATAGGGCCAAAGAGCAGTTTGCCACTGCCATTCTTTACTTCCTTGGCAAAACCGATATTAAAGGCAGAGCCCTGTACATCTACATAGGAACCAGATTCCTGACGCATATTGCCATAGCCTACAGCTGCATAAGGAACCATCTCTCGAGCTGAACCACCTTCAGCATTGGACTGCTGTACAGCCTGGGAAGCATTGCTAAAGCCTGCATTAGACAACAAATCAGCAGATGTAATGACTCCTGCCAGGGAAGCAATCTGAGTTTCCACCACAGATTTGGATTTTTCGCTTAGTGTAGCACTCTGAAGACCACTTGTTACAGTATTTCCTGTTACCTTTGTACCATACACCTTGGTAAATAATCCCTCTGTATTGGTGGTTTTCTTGCTAGTATCAACGGCTAGGCTCATATCAATAGCAGTACCGCTAGAATCTACTACGCTTCCAGCAGATAAAATGGTACCTGTAGCTGTGGAAGTAATATTCAGCTTATCGCTGCCAGTAAGCTGAATTGTTCCAGCAGTCAATGTACTATTACCCTTAATATTCAAATTACCACTAGCAGCTAATGTACCACCAACACTTGAGGCACCATTACTAATAGTAATATTGTTACCCTTTACATCGCCTGTAACAGTCATACTGCCTGTAGTAATATCTCCAGTAGCAGTTACACTACTTGCATTAATGCTCCCAGCAGTAATATTAGTACCACTAAGACTCCCTGCTCCAGCAGCTCTAGTCTTGGAAGGTCCATTTAAAGCATCTATAGCTCCCTTGATATTGATAGCACCAGTAGCAGAAATACCATTGCCTAGCAAGGTATCTGCTGTAATATCACCTGTAGAGTCTATAGAACCACCTGCAGAAATACTAGCAGCCTTCAAGGCACCACCGCTAATATTGCCACCAGCTGAAATGCCATTTCCAGCAGTTAATCCGCCAGTAGCAGTAATATCACCACCAGCTGAAATCCCCTCTGTAACATTCAAAGCACGAACAGCTGTAATATTCCCTTTCATATCAGCTGATTTAATTTTACCTGTACCAGCCTTATCAGCCAAAGTCAAATCACGACCGGCAAAAGCCATCTTCTCATAATTAGCCGTTGTCTTATTGGCAGTATCACCAATCAATTCAATATCATTTCGCTCGCCAACATCCACAAGCTCTATATCAGTGGAACCACTTTCCAATATTCCGAGCCTCAATTTATTGCCGCTGGATTCCTCAGAACCAGCAAAAACATTGGAAATTTTTGTTGTGCCCCATAATTCTATTTTTCTTGGATAGCCTTCTCCAATAGTAATTGTGTTATTTGTTACCTTTTTGCCTTTAATCAGGGTTGTATTATTGCCAGCAATGGCAGCATTCATCGTTATCTTATACCCATCTATATTATCAGTGTTCTTTAACAGCAATTTATCTCCCAAAACAGCTCCAAAATTATCATTTGGATTCCCGTCAGGCTTAGATGTTATATAGGTCCAATCTCCTGCAAGAACCTTATTCGTACTATCATCTGCCGTTATCGTACCCCAACTGCCTTTTGGAGTTCCTTCTCCTGTTACCTCTACATCTGTAGCTGCATATGCATTGCCTGCTATCATCAGCCCCAGCAGTACCTGTGCTGCCAGTAACTTCTTCTTTCCTTTCAACATTGACAAATCCTCTCCTTTTATTTTCCTCTTGAACATAGTGCCAAATTTCCTTATCACGGCCACTATAGCTCTTATTTTTATTTACATTTTTAGGATAGCACAAGATAAATCTGCTGTAACTACTTAAAAACAATACTGAAACAGCGTTACACATATTATATTTTCAACCTGTAACGCTAAAACAAATTACCCTATTTTTGCCACAAAAAAAAGCCCCATGCTTGCACATAGGACTCCAAAGCTATATTTAATATTGGAAATGTATCTTGAGCCAGCTATCCCGGCTGTTAATATGCTGCAAGCCACAGGAAGCTGCCAAGGAAGCAAAGAGCACATCTATCACATATTTAGCTCCACCCAGGAACACCCTTGGCCCCAGCTCTTCCAGCTTCTTGACCGTTGCCACTGGCAGCACAATATCTGCCAGCTTGCCTAAACTGCTTTCTGGAACCGAAGTTATCAGTAAGATTTTATCACCTTTGCCCCTGATTGCTCTAGCCATATCCACTAACATCCTATTCTCACCAGTACGGCTGATAAATATGCTAAGATGCTTCTTGTTACGGCTGGCTGCCATCAGATACATTTGGGCTATGGACTGAACAATTGTATAATTCTTATCCACCATTATAAAACTGGCTGCTGCCAGAGAAGCTATATTCAGATTATCATCCGTGGCATAAAAATCCAAATGCTCCGCCGCCTTAATGGCCTCTATAGCCTTTACCACTAACACCGGCTGCAGCAGTAGATGTGTATCCCGCAGGGCATTAATCTCCATATGAGTAACTTTTTCAATAATCATCCGTACTGTATCCCGATCATTAAATTCCTCATCATTATGGGGCTGGCTTACATATTGCATCATTTCTGCCATAAATTGAATCTTGAAATCTGTATACCCCTCAAATCCCATTTTTTGACTAAAACGCACAATGGCCGCAGAACTTGTATAAGTCAGCTTGGCCAGCTGCCTAGTAGATAGAGCTGCTAATCCACGATAATTATCCAACAAAAAATCCGCTATCATCTTATCAGAATCAGAAAATCCATCCTGCTGTTTCAGTTGTTTAATTAGTCTTGACACCTTTTCAACTCCCCTAGCAAGCACAAAATATTTATTTCAAACTAGGGTAATTTTACCACATTTTTGGATTAACAGCAAAAAATACTGCCTTATTATCAAAAATAATAAGACAGTATTTTCCAATAAAAATCAGAGAAGTATTATGGGATATCTATTCAAAGCTCCATTTAGGGAAGGATCTATTGAGCTTCAAATCCTTAGCTGTAATTGATTTATCAGGCTGCATGAAATAGCTTAGGGCATAAATTCCTGCGCCGTTATAATCAATGGCATATTCATTGGTAGACCAGGACATCAATACATCCAAATAACATTTGGCCGGAGCTGGTTTGTACTCCTCAATGTATTTTGTCTGATCCGGATCACCTCCGGACACAGCATTCGGGCCTCCTACCACAAGTCCAGGCACATAGGCACCAGTGCTTTCATGGATTCTATTATGAGGATGCTCTGGCGGATTCTCGCCCATACCGGTCATAAAGCTCTTGTTGAGAGCATTACGGCCAAACATATAATGAATCTGATCCAAGGCTCCATCTATATATTCTGGTTTTGCCTCAAACTGATAAGCCATTAGGAGAATATCTCCCTTGGTTACAGCATTCTTCGTAGAAGCCCATGTATATTCATGGGCCTTTAGGCTGCAGCCATAGCCATCATTCTTAATTGTATTTGCAATATCATTAGCATAATCCACCAGCTTCTGCCTTACCTGAAGCTGGAAGTCATGGTTGGCGTTGGCCGCCATGCCATAGCTGAACTGAGCAAGAGCCAGGGTATTATCCCAGGTAAAGAAGCTTGGCTTCTGCAGGATAGTATTTTTTTGCTGCTTCATAAGATAATTCTCGTACTTCTTATCTCCAGTGGTACGAAACAGCTCAGCAGCCAGCCAGCAGCGCTCAGTAGCATCATCTGTGTCATTATACGGGCCAGAACCGCTTTCCTGTCCCTCGTCTACTCTATAGATAGATTCTTTTTCCTTAGACAGATATTTCCAAACAGCCTTGGCTCTTTTGAGGCAATCGTCGGCAAAATCCTTATCATAATCCGAATAGATACGACCAGCCATAGCCATAGCTGCACCTGCCATAGCAGTGCTGGCAGTACAGGTACTATAAATATACCTCTGCTGTGTATCTGTATCAGGGGATTTGTCAAAACCTGGCCACTGTGCACCAGATATTTTGTGGAAGGTACTGCCATCCTTGCGCTGCATCTTCTTCAGGAACTCCAGCTCAAATTTTACTTCGCTAAGAGCATCTGGCATGGCTTCTTCCTTTACTCCTTGAGGGAAGAACAACTGTCCCTGAAAGAATTTCGTTGGGGATGCCTCATAAGCCAGCATCATTTCACCTGCTGCAAGTGCTGCCGTGGTAGTATATTTACCATAATCACCAGCATCATACCAGCCGCCAGATACATCTACCACATCACCTTTTTTGTTCAGCTTATCTGTAAAATATACCTGAGCTTCCTTATCCTGAGCATGGCCACTGGTAATTTTCAGGCCAGTTACCTCATCCTCCATAGGCGTATTAGTGCGGGACAAGGTATAGGAACGCCAATTTTGCAGAGCTGCTACACCGTAAACATTATCGCCAATTGCAAAATCAGCAGATTCCTGGTCGCCTACTACCAGCTTGTACCTGCCTGGCTGGTTAAAATCCGAAAAGTCCGCCTTGGCTACCTTATCACCTGACATGACATCATTATTTTGAACGCCTATTTTTCCTTCATAGACTTTTTTGCCTGTTACTGCATCTACCAGGCAAAAGCTATTTTCCGCATTCGTTAATGAAACCATGGCTATCTTGGCATGATTGGTGAGGTAGCCAACCTGATCCACATGAATACCATCAGAAGCAGCTAACGCTGTTCCTGCATAACATCCCATAGGCAGTAACGCTCCAATAGTTGCTGCCAACATCATTTTTCCTATCCCCATAACCCCGAACTCCTTTTGTATGTAGTAATTATTCTTTTCTCTATATAGTTGTTCGAAAGTTATTCGCCCATCAATTTTCTAGCACAAGCCAAAACGCCTTTGCCATCCATACGGCCATACATACGCATTTCAATAGCATCTACTGGCTTGCCTGGAAGCTGTGCCTTAACCTTGCCTAAATTAAAGCTAACCTGTGGCCCTAAAAGAACTACATCAGCATCAGCGGCCTTGTCGCCAGCCTCAGCCATTGGATAGGCAGCAATCTCACAAGCATAGTTTTCAGCCTCTGCAGCAGCCTGCATTTTTTTTACCAGCATAGAGGTAGACATACCTGCGGAACAAAGTAAAACAATTTTTTTCATGACAATCTTCTCCTTTATTTTCATCTAAAATATGAAGCATTCTCTTTCGCTTTTCTGGTTTTATTTTAGCAATTATCTTCATCCAAAACAATATTTTCCAGCACAGCTGTAATAATGTTACAGTAAAAAAATATCCTCTTGAAACAATATTTCAATGTGTATTGACTCACCAAGGAAGAATACTCATTATCGGATATTTTATAAAAATGCCCTTGATACTATCTAAATCATATCAAGGACATTCTACACACAGTAATTATTTAATTTGATTTGCGAGTCAAGGTGTGAATAACCTTGCTGCCAGCATTACGAATCTTACGAACAGGCGCCATACGAGTCTGGTATTTGGGCTTCATATCCTTTACCTCCCCAAAATCCCCACGGCGAAGCAAGGTTGTCTTGGTCTTTTCCGGCTTGAAATAACGACGGAAGCTGTTAAACAAAAGCTCTGGTGCCGCAGTCTGCTGACACAGGAAGGTATCTGCAGAAACATATCTCAGCTCAGGGAAAGCATGGAAGGTCATGTGCCCCTCTGGGAATACCACCATAACAGCAATATGGCCGTCTGGCATCTCCTGATTCATGGTATTCAGTATTTCAAGCTTAGTATCCTGCAGCAGCTCATTCACCTTGGACATAAGCTCCTGGGCACTGCCAAAACAGGAGGCCTTGCATTTGTACATATCTATGGTGAGATGACGGGCTAAAATTTTCAAATTGTCCACCTCTTCTTTTATAGTGTCTTTTTATTGTACTATATTTTCCCCTTTTCGTAAAGTCCTCCCACCACTCCTGCCAGATAAATATATTTGTTTTCCTCTACCTGATAGCTTACTAATTCTGATTTGCCGAATACATCAATTATTTATATGGCGATATGGGAGTACCTTGCTGAGCGTCGGGCCCATTAAGTCGGACAGAGCAAAAGCCGTTATGACCGCAGGCTGTATTTCGAGAACCTTCGACATAACGAATTATATTTACAACACTATAATGATGGAAAATTCGGTAAATCAAAAAAAATATTGTTATTTTAGCAGGAGATTGGAAAATATTGTCGAATAATAAATGTATAAATCCTTTGTAAGTTTATTTTTGCAAAGGATTTTTTGTTGTCTATAAATAAAATATTGGGAGGTGCAAAGACAAGAAACGGCTTATGGTATCACATTTTTTAGTATTAACTTGATTTGGATTTTCTAATTTGCGATAATATAGGAAAGGTGTTGTGATTATGGGACAAAAGGATATTACGCAGAAAAATTTTGAAGCGTATAATGATGTTTTTTCGGATATAGTTAATGGCACACTTTTTGATGGAAAAGAGGTAATCAAGCCAGAAGCTCTTGTTGATGCAGTGGCTAAATCACAGTATAAAGCTGATGATAATGTAATACACGAACAGGAGCGGGATGTAGCTAAATATTGGACGGATAAGAACTGTTATATTCGTTTAGCTCTGCTGGGAGTTGAGAATCAACTGGCTATAGATATGGATATGCCATTGCGGGTAATTGGTTATGATGGTAGTTCCTATCGAGACGAAATGAATAATGATGAAATCGTCATTGATGAAGCTACAGGCAAAAAGCATAAAATCCGCCATGAGCGTTATCCAGTTGTAACTATTGTGCTATATTTTGGAAAGACACCTTGGAAGAAGCCATTGAGCTTATATGATGTATTGAAAATATCTGATGAATTGAAGCCATTTGTTAATGACTACAAAATCAATCTGATTGATGTTCCAAGGCTTACAGGGGAGCAGGTAGAAAAATTTACTAGTGATTTTCAGATTATTGCAGACTATTTTGTACAGCTTAATGAAAGTAATGATTATGTACCAAAGGAAAAAACTATTAAGCATGCAGATAGTTTCTTGAAATTAATGTCTGTATTAACACAAGATGATAAATATGCTGAAATAAGTAGAGAGATTTCCCATGACGAGGAGGGATTCAATATGTGTGAAGTATTAGATAAGGCAGAAGCGCGTGGAAAAGCTATTGGCGAAGCACGGGGCAAAGCTATTGGCGCGTTAAATAACACTGTAGAAATTCTGCGGGTGATTATTGCTAAGAATAGCTGGTCTAAGGAACAGGCTATGGAGTTTATTGGCATACCTAAGAGTGAATTTGCCAAATATGCTGCTTTGTTGTAAGGTTGCAGAATATATTTTGTGAAAACATGACATTCAAAATCATATTGACAATAGCAGAAAGAGAGGCAACTCGGCAAATATTGTAAATGAAAGTCGTTATGTCAGTGGGTTCTCGAAATACAGCCTGCGGTCATAACGACTTTTGCTCTGTCCGACT
>NZ_JADYTY010000023.1 GCF_021531495.1 Anaerovibrio lipolyticus | reverse complement strand
CGAAACCAACTCCTGGCAGATGAACGTATGGCGAAACTCATGAAGCACTATGATGTAATCTACTAAACTTTTTACACAAAGTTCTTGACACACCCGCCAAAATATCAAGAATAAAGCTATAAACATACACCAGCAACGGAAAATATACTAAATTATGCTGCCACAACACATCTACCAAGCTTTCATTGTACAAGTATTCGGAACGATTTTTAGATTTAGTAATATCAGCTATTTCGTTCCGAAAATAAGAATCCGTACATTTGGATGAAATAACATCATCACAAGACAACAACTTGAATATAGATAATCGTCCTTTGAGTAATGGATATTGAAACAATGGCAATATCAGATTATACATGCTTTGTCTAAAAGCACCATCTACATTTGCCAGGCAATTTACAAAATTTATATTTGTAACACGCTCCACTATATAAAAGAACAATTCTCTAACTATTTTATCCAGTTTTTCCACATCCAAAAGATCAAGATGAAAATGTTTAACTAAATCACTCAAATCAAAATACTTTTCTGTTATATAAGGATTCATACTCAGCGAAGTTGTCTGTATCGCACATGCCAGGATTAAATCAAAAATACTGGTATATTTCTTCCGCTCTCCTTTTCTGACAGTATCATTTAAAAAGTATAAACACAACATTGACGAAAACCATAAAAAACGTGACATACTTGGCAACTCATATAATGATGAAGGCTGGCTGGTATGTTCCGATGATGGACGATGTAAAAACCCTAAAACTTTTAGCAGAGCGTTCAGCGATATGCTGAGAAGAAAAGGGGTTCGTCACATACGCTTCCACGATCTGCGCCATAGCTGCTGTTCTATCTATCTAGCCTCTAATGTGCCTCTGGCTGTTACCTCAAAGCTACTTGGACATTCAAGTATCAATATTACTGCCAATATATATGCCCACCTGATGGAAGAAAGCATCACTGATGCAGGAGAGAAAATCAATGAGGCTATAGGCAACATACATCCTAAAAAAGAATAACCCTCCATGTGCTCACCATGTGCTCACGGCACTTTTTCAGGCAGAAATTACGCAAAAAAAGACCTTGCAGAAACCTCTGCAAGGCCAGTATTTTCAATGGTGCCGAAGGCCGGACTCGAACCGGCACGTAGGGTAACTACGCTTGATTTTGAGTCAAGTGCGTCTGCCAATTCCGCCACTTCGGCAACTGTTGCTTTTGTTGACCTCTTGTGTCAAACAACAATCATATATTAACACATAGAAATGATACTGTCAACAAAAATTTTAGATTTTTTATTTTTTATTCGTAACGCTCATCAATTACCCGCTTGGTCTTTTTCATGCTTCTAGGCAGCAAGCCAATTTCTACTACCTTCACCAACGGAGTAAAGCCTATGCGGCTCTTGACCTTGGCAGCAACTCTGCGGGCCATATCCAAAAAGTCCACTGTACCATTGGTTTCCACATAGATACGCATGGTGTCCTTGCCATCCAAATGGGAAATACGAATCTGATACTCGCTGGACAGCTCTGGGAATTCCTGCAGAATTTCTTCAATCTGTTTAGGGAAGACATTTACACCCTTAATCTTAATCATATCATCAGTGCGTCCGCCAATTACGTCCAGCCGAGGATATTTGCTGCCACATGGACATTCTCCAGGAATAATGCGGGAAATATCATGGGTTCTATAGCGAATCAGCGGGGCCCCCTCCTTCACCAGAGTGGTAATAACAATTTCGCCCCATTCTCCATCAGGCAGTGGCTGCAGGGTTTCAGGATCTATAATCTCAATGTACACATAATCATCCCAGTAATGGATACCCTTATCATATTTACAGCTGATGCCAATGCCTGGGCCATAGATTTCCGTCAAACCATAAATATCATACAGCTCAATGCCCAGCTCCTTGGAAATGCGATCCCGCATCTTCTGCCCCCAGCGCTCAGAACCAATGATACCCTTGCGGAGATACAGCTTATCTGCTACACCCCGCTTCTGGATTTCCTCTGCCAACAGCAAAGCGTAAGAAGATGTAGCACAGAGAACACTGCTCTTCATATCCTGCATCATCTGCAGCTGCTTTTCCGTATTACCCGGCCCCATAGGCACAGTCATAGCCCCCAGCTTCTCAGCACCAGCCTGAAAGCCGATACCGGCAGTCCACAGGCCATAGCCAGCTGTAATCTGAACTCTATCCTTGTTGGTAACTCCTGCCATAGCATAGCAGCGGGCAAACATAGTGGCCCAGTCATCTACATCCTTCTGGGTATAAGGAATAATAACCGGCAAGCCTGTAGTACCAGAGGAGGAATGTATTCTTACTACCTCTTCCTCTGGTACTGTCATTAAGCCCAAAGGATAAGCATCCCGCAAATCGCTCTTTTCAGAGAAAGGCAGCTTGCGAAAATCCTCTGCGGTAGCAATGCTTTCAATACCTGCCTCCTCCAGCTTTTTGCCATAGAAGCTCTCTGCCTTAACCAAGGCGTGAATACGATTGTTTACTAAATTGATTTGTTCCTGTGAAATCTCCATCTCGTATTTACCTTTCCTTAATTGATATATACTTAGCCCAGGATTATTTTAAATTAGCTGCATAATCCAAAGCGCTAAAGTTAAGCTGATGAAATTTGGGTGGCACTCTGTCAATAACTGCCTGTCGAATATCCTCCACAGACAAGCCCAGCTCCCCACTGGCCGCAGCAGCTCCCAGCAGCAGCAGATTGACAATCTTGGCAGAACCCAGCTCATGGCAAGCCTTATCTGTATCCACCACCATAATTCTTTCTACTACAGAGCGAAGATAGGTCACCATTTTCTCCCCGTTATAGTTGGAGCCAGACAAGGCAGCTGTAACAGGCATTACAGCCCGCTTGCTTACCACCACCAGGCCTCCCTGCCGCAAATAAGGCAGCATACGCACAGTTTCTCCCGGCTCAAAGCCCAGAATAATATCTGCTGTACCCTTGGCAATCATAGGACATACCGCATCCTCTCCTATGCGGATATGACTGAATACAGAGCCTCCTCGCTGAGCCATACCTATGGTTTCGGCACTTTTCACCGGCAGCCCCTGAGCCATAGCAGCAGCAGAAATCAGCTTGGAGGCCAAAATAGTGCCCTGGCCTCCTACGCCACACAATACAATATTCTTACTCATATCAGCATCCTCCTATGGCCTCAAAGGGACAAATCTGACTGCACAGACCACAGCCAGTGCAAAGGCTTTCGTCAATTGCTACCTGACCATCCCTGATAATCAAGCCAGGACAGCCTATTTCTCTAATGCATTTGCGACAGCCTACACATTTGTCTATATCAACAGCCATTTTACCCTCTGGCTTGGTAATGGCTATACATGGATATTTAAAGATAATAGCCTTCACTCCAGGCATACCGGCCATTTTCCGAACCACCTCAATGGATTTATCCAAATCAAGAGGATTAACAGTTTCTACAGCAGTAACACCAATCCCCTGTAACACTGCCTCAATATTAACCTTGGCTACCACCTCTCCCATCATGGTGTGACCAGTGCCAGGATGAGGCTGATGGCCTGTCATGGCAGTAGTGGAATTATCCAAAACAACCAGTGTCATTTCCGCCTGATTATATACTGCATTAACCACCCCAGGAATAGCAGCTGCAAAGAAGGTAGAATCCCCCACAAAGGCAAAACAACTGGTGTCTGGCTCAATATGGCCTACACCCTGAGCAATACCTAAGCCAGCTCCCATACACAGACAGGTATCTACCATATCCAAAGGCATAGCATTGCCCATAGTATAGCAGCCAATATCGCCACAGAAAATAGTCTTACGGCCCTGCATAGCCTTCTTTACAGCATAGAAAGAGGCACGATGTGGACAGCCTGCACAAAGCACCGGCGGACGTACAGGCAGCTCCGGTGCAGGAACAGCCTGGCCGTTTTCTCCCTGCTCTGGCAGTTGACGGCCCATAAAAGCAGCAATATCAGCCAAAACGCTGTCTCGGGTATTTTCACCAGAATTTTTCACATGATGGGACAGCTTGCCCAAAATCTTTACTGGCAAATGGTATTTGCCAGCAATATATATCAGTTCCCGCTCAATAACCGGATCCAGCTCCTCTATACAGAGAACCTCCTCCAAGCCTGTCAGAAACTCCACAGCCAACTGCTCTGGGAATGGATGAGGGGTAGATACCTTCAATTCCCGCAACTGTCCCAGATTAGCCATAGCCTCTGTTACATAGGTATAATTAAAGCCACCAGTGGCAATACCTTTCTTTAGCTCCTTGCAGTCATCCCCAGCAGGAAGCAGCAGGTTTCTTTTATACTGGGAGAAAACCTTGGCCAGCTCCTCATTTCTGGCTTCAATATTGATATGAGCCTGATAGCTTAGCTTAGGGAAGATTACCCATCTCTTGGTATCCTTCACAAATCCCTCTGGCTCTACATTTTTATATTCCTCTACCTCCTTAACCTGAATGGAGGCATAGCCATGAGAAACTCTGGTGGTACTGCGGAAGAATACTGGTGTCCCGTATTTCTCTGAATATTCAAAGGCCTCCTGTACCATATCATAGGCTTCCTGCACTGTAGATGGATCAAAGCAGGGCAGCTTGGAGAATCTGGCAAAATGTCTGGTATCCTGCTCCGTCTGAGAGGAAATTGGCCCTGGATCATCTGCCACCAGAATAACCATGCCACCCTTGACACCAATATATTCCAAGCTCATGAGAGGATCTGCTGCCACATTCAAACCTACCTGCTTCATGGTAACCATAGTTCTGGCCCCCGTATAGGCTGCTCCGGCACCTACCTCCATAGCGGATTTTTCATTTACAGACCATTCCACATAGGTATTTTCCTGTCTGTTTTTGGCTACTGTTTCTAAAACCTCTGTAGAAGGTGTACCTGGATAGCCAGCTACCAGCCTTACCCCTGCCGCCAAGGCTCCCAAAGCAATAGCCTGATTGCCCATCAAAAATTCCTGATGCATTGTCTCTCCCCTATTCTTTAAATATAATACAATTATTTCCTTTTGCTAATACCAATGGTCAGCTGATTTACCATGGGCCATCTCTCCCCCAGCTGTCGCATGGCAACAGCTGCCGCCATGGTTAGAGCCACCACTGCCACATAGAATATCAGGGCAATGGGTGCCGTCATAATTCTGCCTGTGCCGGCCAAGGCCAAACCTAGATATGTAATAGCCACAGGATGGGCCAGATAGACAAAATAGGAATGTTTGCCCAAGGCTGACAAGATAGGCCGCAGTCCCTCTGGCAAGCGCCAGATAGTAAAGATGGCAAAGAAAAACAGACTAGCTCCCAAGGTATAAAAAATACCTGCTGGACACAGCTGCTGGGCGGTATTAATGCCCTCCAAAGGAGTATATCCCTTGGTAAAAATCAGCCAGTAATAATAACCTAGCAAACCGGCAAAGGTCAGCCAGAAGAAGCCTATAATCCTGCCACGACATTCTGTCAGGAAGCTCATAAACCAGTTAATATTCACTGCCAAATAACCTCCCAGGACAAAAATAAAGATATAATGCATTACCCAGTAATTCAAGCGGTAATCTATGAAAGAGCGTAGAAAGAAATTTTCCACCCCGGCAGAATTCAGCATAAAGCAGGACCAATAGTCAAAGGCTATCTGAAATACCAGCAATCCTCCTAGAGCCAGCCAGCTCATACGGCGTATCAGCCACACCCATATAGGCATCATGAGATAAAACCACAGCAGAATTACCATAAAATACAACTGATAGCCTGCCGTGCCAAAAAACATACTAAAGGCTATATAAAAGGGACTTAGTACACTGGTATCTCCCCATAAAACCGCATAATGTATCAGATAAAACAAAGACCAGATAACATAAGGAACCAGCACAGTTTTCATTCTTCGCTGGAGAAAGCTTTTATAGTCAAAGGGCTTGCTCATATCCAGATTGTAAAACATACCAAAGGCAGAAATAAAAAAGAAAATTGGCACACTGAATCTGGTAGCCACCTCAAATAAAGCCACAAGATGCATATTGGCTGCCACATTGGCAAGATACTGAGAACCGGTATGAATACCTACCACACCTAGCATGGAAATACCTCGAATATATTCTATAGCCGGCAATCGGGGTTTCTTATTTATCAAAATATCATCTCCCAAACAGATTTATTCACTATTATAGCACAATATTCCAACCCTGGCACACATTTGTCAAAATAAGTAAAAAACAGGGATTTTCCTATAAACAAAAAAGCCATCCAGAATTAGCTGAATGGCTTTGGGGTTCCCAAATGGTCGGAACGACGGGATTTGAACCCACGACCTCTTCCACCCCAAGGAAGCGCGCTACCAAACTGCGCTACGTCCCGAACATTTCATATGTTACTACATTTCCTGCCTGTTGTAAAGGTATTTTTACCTTAGCGATTCTCCTCCAAGCGCATCAACATAAAGCAAAAATCTGACAGACGATTCAGGAAGATACGATCTTCGTCTGGCACAACTTCATTCTTGGCCAAATCCCACATGACACGCTCAGCACGGCGGGCTACGGTTCTAGCCAGATCCAAGCAGGCTCCTCCCTTAGATTCTCCTGGAATCAGGAATTCGTGGGTGGGATGAAGCTTGTCCTCGATTTTATCAATCATCTTCTCCAGATAAACTACATGGTCATGGGTAATCTGTGGCTCATAATTGTTGATGCTGGCAAAATCTGTCATCAGCAAACCATTAAGTTTCTGCACCTTAAGGATGCATTCCTTAACCTCCTCATTCTGACAGAAAGCTCTGGCCATGCCCAAAGCAGAACCAAATTCATCCAAGGCACCATAGGCCTTTACACGCCATGAATTCTTGGCAATACGCTGACCTGTGTACAGATCAGTCATACCCTTGTCGCCTCTAGCAGTATATAAGCTCATTACACTTCCCCCTTTGTTTAACCCCCATTAACAGCCTGCCCTTTGTACAAGGCCATTATGGGCTTCCTTTTACTTTACCTGATACAGAGCCTCAGTCAAAAATCTCTGCGGCATTGAAGAAAATAGAAATCTCCCGCTTAGCATTCTCTGGCGAATCAGAAGCATGCACGGCATTACGACTGCCGCTGGCTGCATAAAGCTTGCGGATAGTACCCTCAGCAGCCTGGTCTGGATTGGTTTTGCCATTAATAGCTCTAACATTGGCAATAGCTCCTTCACCCTGCAGCACCATAGCAACAATTGGCCCAGAGGTCATGAAGCCCATCAGATCATCATAATAATCACGGCCGATATGCTCCTCATAATGCTTGGAGGCCAGCTTTTCATCCATTTTCAGCATTTTCATAGCCAAAATCTCCAAGCCCTTTTCCTCATAGATTTTGATAATATCACCAATATGCTTTGCTCTTACAGCGTCGGGCTTAATCAGCACCAAAGTTTTTTCCATTTCATTAACCTCTCTTTTTGACCTTGCAGAAGAAATTCTATACCTCTGCCTCTGTCTTGTATTTGTATAATTCTACATAGAAAATAAAATTCCTGCTTTTTCAGCAAAAAATCATACAACGAATTTATTTGTCAGCCTTTTCCTTGGCAACGTATTCCTCCAGCTCCTTGGCATAAATCTGCCCTAAGCGATAATAGTTCTCTGTGGAAGCTTTCAAGGCCTCCAGCTCGTCCTCCCGCAGCTCCCTGATAATTTTGGCAGGATTGCCATAAACCAGACAGCCGGAAGGGATTTTTTTGTGCTGAGCAATAAAGGTATCAGCACCAATAACACAGTTATCACCAATTTCAGAATAACCTATCAAAACACTGCCCATGCCAATCAGACAATTACTGCCTACCTTGCTGCAATGAACCACCGCATTATGACCAATTGTTACATGATCCCCAATAATGGTTGGTGCATCACTCATGGTATGAATTGTAGCATTATCCTGTACATTGGTATGCTTGCCAATAACCACGCTATTTACATCACCTCGCACCACGGAACCAAACCAAATATTGGTACCAGCCCCAATCCTAACATCTCCCACTACGGAAGCAGTTGGCGCAATAAACACATCCTCAGCCACATCAGGCATCTGGCCTTTATATGGAAAAACAGCCATTTTTATTCACCCCTTAGCAAATTTTCTAAATCTGCTATTTCAATACAGATTTACATTTTACTTACATAACATGTTTTCGACAAAAATTTCCTAAATCCTGCTTTTGAACAAATTTTATTTTTTCTAGGCAAAATTTTACTTTAAAGACCTATTATTTATTTCCCCTAGCCAGATTCTACAAAGCTTGGTTCTTTCCTGTTCCAGCCATTGGCCCACAGCCGGCCCCTTGATGCCCTCTGGAGCCTCCCTGCCTGTAATGGCTTTAAGTCTGTCAATTCCTTCCTGAGCATAAAGAAGATAATTAGGCAGGCTATGGTGGTCTGCTTCTATAATAATCTTAAAATCCTCCACAGGCAATTCCTGACTAATGGCATCCATAGACATAAGAAGCTGGCTGATTTTCCCTGGCTTGCTTAGACGAGGTGCCCGCATATGCTGGGTAATAACATATTTCGCCGCCTTCAGCCAACGGTTAGGCAAGGTCATACGGCTATTCCAATGGGACAATACCTTCAGTCCCTTCACTTCATGACCATAATGGTGAGGCAGCATCTCCGCCGGTGTTTCGCCTTTGCCCAGGTCATGACAAAGAGCGCAAAATCTGGCCACTATATTCGTTGTCCGCTCTGCCACCTTAGCCAGAATCAGCATGGAATGCTCAAAGGCATCTCCCTCGGGATGATATTCCACAGGCTGAGCCTGGCCAATCAAGGCATATATCTCCGGATGCACCGCCTCTAAGATACCAGCATCATTCAGCAGGCGAAAATAGGCAGTAGGCTTGGGGTAGCCCAAAGCCCTTTTCAACTCCCCAAAAATCCGCTCGCTAGGCTCCTGTAGCAACTCCTTTTCACAGGCTTTCATGTACTGCAACAGCTTCGGTGTAGGCACAAAGCCCAATTTAGCATTAAACCGGGCAGCTCTAAGGGCCCTGACCGGATCCTCACAAAAATGCTCTGATACGGGCTGCAAAATGCCCTCCCGTATATTGTCCTGCCCATGATAGGGATCTACCAGCTCCTGCGTTAATACATCCATAGCCATACTGTTAACAGTCAGATCCCGCCGATACAAATCCTCTTGAATGGTTATATCTGAGCTGCTTTCAGCCACAAAGCCATGATAGCCAGTGCCATTTTTTTGCTCTCGCCGGGCCAAAGCCACCTCCCGATGCTCATTATCTATTTTTGCCATAAACACTGGAAAGGCATTGCCCACCAGCCAGCTATGAGGAAAAGCCTGCTGAAATTGTTGTTGGTTAAGACCTGTAATAACATAATCCTTATCGTGAGGATTCCGCCCCATAAGATAATCCCTTACCCAGCCTCCAACAATATAAGCCCGGCCTCCAGCTCTTGCCACTGCCTGGCCAAATTCCTGCTCCGTCATCATTTCACCTTCTAATCTCCAGCTTTTATACCATTTCAGCTTTCTCTTACAAAGGATATTGTACCTGTATACCTTAAAATTTTCAACAAAAAAGAGACTGAAACCCTTATGCTAGTTCCAATCTCTCAAATATCCCTTTATTTTATGGCCACAGCCCCTTGGCTATCAATATCAAAAACATGATAGCAGGCTTCTACCTTGTTAGCCTTAAAAGCCTGGCACATAGCCTCCCCTACTGCCTCTGGATTGTCCACTGTAAAGGCAATCAGACAAGGGCCGGCACCGCTCATGCTGGCCCCCAGGGCGCCAGCAGATTTGGCAGCCTTGAATACATCATACATACCAGGAATCAGCTTGGCTCTATATGGCTGATGCAGGGCATCATCAAAAACACTGCGCAAAAAGCTCTTATTTCCTTTGCACAAAGCCGCAGTAAGCATAGCCGCCCGGCCAATATTAAACACAGCATCCTGCATGGACACCTCTGTTGGCAATACGGCTCTAGCGGCCTTGGTAGGCAGGAAGAAATCCGGCACTGCCACCACCAGCTTAATATTCAGCCTTGGCATCAAGGAAAAACATTCCGGCTTGCCATTGCGGACAATACTTACAGTAAAACCACCAAAAATAGCCGGTGCCACATTATCTGGATGGCCCTCAATATCCGTAGCCATCTGCAGCAAATCTCTCCGGGAAAATGGATTGCCCAGGTATTCATTAGCTGCTTTCAAGCCCCCTACAATAGCGGTAGCACTGCTGCCCAAACCTCTGGACAAAGGCACATCATTATGCATCCGAATCATAGCACCCTGATATTCCTTATCCTTGCCAGCTTTAACTAACAGCTTTTGGATGGAACGCCACACAATATTTCTTTCATCAGTAGGAATATTGCCTGCTCCATCACCGCTAACCTCTATAACCAGCTTTTTCTCTGGCAGCAGCTTTAGCTCCAGTTCATTATATATAGTACAGGCTACACCCAAACAGTCAAAGCCTGGGCCACAGTTGGCAGAGGTGCCCGGCACCCGAACCTTAACCCATCTATCCTTTTGACTATCTGCCTCTGCAGCCTGACTGGCTTCCTTGTAATCTTCCATTGTGAATCCCCCTGAGCTTAGTCCTGCTCAACTCTGATAACGCTCCTAATGCTGTTCACCACGCTCAGGCCATTGAGAATATCTGCAGCCATCTGGAGATGCTTATGCTGAACCACATGAGTAACAGCTACAATCTCGGCATGATTTTCCACCTTGCGAGTCTGAATTACAGACTTCAGGCTGACACCGCTTTCACCAAAGGCGGTGGCAATCCGTCCCAATACACCTGGCTCATCATCTACATGAAGCCGTACATAATATGATGATTCTGTTTCCTCCAGAGGGCAGAAATTGCGATGATTGTAGCAGGTACAGCCCACCATAGAATGAGTACCGCTAACCAGATTTCTGGTTTCGCTGACAATATCCGCGGTAACAGCAGAGGCTGTAGGCAGAGAGCCTGCTCCTCGGCCATAGAACATGGCATCACCAATAGCATTGCCTCGAATGAAAATAGCATTGAAAACATCATTTACAGAGGCCAGTGGATGGGTTTTGGCCAGGAATACAGGATGAACTCTTACATTAACACCCTTGTCGCCGTAATCCTTGGCTACAGCCAATAGCTTAATAACATAGCCCAATTCCTTGGCATAGTTAATATCGGCTGGTTCAATATGGGTAATACCCTCTACAGATACCTTATCCAGACTAACTCTGCTGTTAAAGGCAATAGAGCCTAAGATAGCAGCCTTTCTAGCTGCATCCAGTCCCTCTACATCCGCAGCAGGATTTGCTTCCGCATAGCCCTTCTCCTGTGCTTCCTTCAAAACAGCAGCATAATCAGAGCCTTTTTCCGTCATCTGAGTAAGCATATAATTGGTAGTACCATTAACAATGCCCATAATCTCAGTGATTCGATTGCCTGTAAGACATTCCTTCAAAGGAGTAATAATAGGGATACCGCCGCCTACACTGGCCTCAAAGCGGAAGTCCACTCCCTTGGCCTCAGCCATATCCAGCAGCTCATGTCCCATCTGAGCAACTACATCCTTGTTGGCTGTAACTACATGCTTGCCATTCTTCATGGCCTCCATCATGTATTCAAAAGCAGGATGCAAGCCACCCATCAGCTCCACTACAATATCAATCTCAGGGTCATTGACAATTTCCTGAGCGTTGTCTGTCAGCTCCACATCCTCCAAATAAGGACGCTTTTTGTTAACATCACGCACCAGTACCTTCTTGACAACCACAGCTGCGCCAGCCTTCTTGGCAATATCAGCACCATTCTCCTTGAGAACTCTCACTACACCAGTACCTACAGTACCAGATCCTAACAGACCAATCTTAATCACTTTGGACATATATTATACCTTCTCCTCTCAGGGCGTTCCGGTATGACTGCTTACTGCGCCGCCTGTCCCAGAACCTCCATGCGTTTCACACCATCTACCATTCTCAGCTTGTCCAGCAGGGCCTCCAGATCCACAGACATATTGGCTGTTTCGATGGATACAGTAGCATTGGCCACACCCTGCAGAGGAATACCCTGATTAATGGTCAATACACTGCCGGAATCTGCTGAAATGGTATTCAGTACACTGGACAGAACTCCCTTTTTGTGCTCTAACAGGAAGGTCAGAGTAACAATCTTGTTCTGACTTGCCTCATAGAAAGGGAATACATAGTCCTTATATTTATAATATGCACTGCGGCTCAGCTCCATTTTTTCCACAGCCTCATTGATGGTTCTGGCATCACCGCGCTTCAGCATTTCCTTTACCCTAATGGTTTTCTTGATAGCCTCTGGCAATATTTCTTCCCTAACCAGAAAATAGCCATTTTTTTCTGTTTTTGACATCATTAAGTTCAACCTCCGTACACCCTATAAAGATGTTTTTCTACATACAATGGATATTATAGCAGAGCTAAAAAGGATTGACAATAGTATGAGAGGACATTTGTATAATTTTTTTGATATAGCCTAAAAAAATCATAGGCAGAATAACCAATATCACCACAAAATATTTTTGTGATTATATCGTTATTCTGCCTACAAAATCAATAAGAAATAGAACAGCCTTCAGGCTTACTGAATCTGATATTCAATATGTACATTGCCACGGAAATCTATGGTACCAGGAGCCACACTGGTTGGAGCTGCATTGCCGTCAGCCTTCATCAGATGAGCACCAGCCAGTTCATAGCGGCCCATATTGGTTCCCTGCTCTGTTACCAGCCGTACACCAATGATTTTTACTCCCAAAGTGGAAGCAATTACATCAGCCTTGCTTCTGGCATCCAGCACAGCCCGACGGAGAGCCTCATTTCTAGCTGCCTTTTCATCCTTCAGGCCATAGCTTACATCAGATACCTGAGTAGCCCCATTGGCCATAGCGGCATCCAATACTTCTCCCAGCTTGTTAATATCGTTCACAACTACCCGGAAGGTATTCTCCGCAGTATAGCCCACTATTTTGCTATACTCCTTGCGATCATAAACAGGACTCAGTCTATAGCTGCTCTGTATATCCTTGCTATAGATGCCCTGACGGCTGAGGGCTGCAGACAGCTGTGCAGCCTTCTGAGCGTTTTCTGCCTGAGCCAGCTGGACAGTCTTAGCGGTATTCTCCACAGTAAACTCCACTGAAGCCTGATCCGGAGCTACTGTATAGGCTCCTGTGCCCTCTACAGCAACTACAGCAGGCTCTGCTGCCATAGCCACCCCATTGATAGCCAGACACATAGCCAGCACCGTCAAAATCATAAGTATTTTCTTCTTCATAATACTTCCTCCCCTAATCAAATTAGTTTTACTGTAGACAATATAACCTGCCAAGCTGAAAATCATCTGACAAAAAGATTAGAATTTGATTAGAGAGGCCTCACCTTAACCAAAAAGACTAAGCTGGTCGCTTTCATCCATGCCATCAAGACAGCCATGATTCCGCAGGGCTTCCACAGAGGTTTTGGTTATACCTGTGCGCTTTTTCATATTTTCCACTGAGGAATATTCCCCATTTTCCCGCTCCTCCTCCAGGGAATGAGCATCTACACTGCCCAAGCCTCCTAGAGCAGTAAAAGGCGGCAAAATAGCATTTTCCTCTGGCAGCATGGTAAATCTATCTGCCTTGGAGCGATACAAATCCACCTTCAGGCAGGTGAAGCCCCGGATATACATTTCCCAAGCCAGCTGCAGAACAACATAAAGCTCCTCCTCCTTGGCCTCCCGTTTATCCTTGGCTTCCAACTCCGCCATTTTTTCCTCCACAGCCTTTTGCCCCAGAGAGATAATATCTGCATCAAAGGCCGCAGCACGAATGGAGAAATAAGCAGCGTAATAAGCCAGAGGATAATGAACCTTACAGAAGGCTATGCGATAGGCCATCATAACATAGGCGGTAGCATGAGCCCGGGGGAACATATACTTAATCTTCTGACAGGATTCTATATACCACTCAGGAATTTTCTTTTCCCGCAGCATTTCCACCTGATCCTCAGGAATCCCCTTGCCCTTTCTTACCCGTTCCATAATCTTAAAGGAAGCCAGTGGATCTACACCGCTGTGCATGAGATAAATCATAATATCATCACGGGCCGAAATTGCATTTTGCAGGGTACAGGTGCCTGCCTTGATTAAATCCTGAGCATTGCCCAGCCATACATCCGTACCATGAGAGAAGCCGGATATCCGCACCAAATCACTGAAACATTTAGGATTGGTGTCATCAATCATCTGGCGGGTAAAATTGGTTCTAAACTCTGGAATACCATAGGTGCCGGAATTAGCTCCCAGCAATTCTGGAGTTACTCCCAGAGCCGTAGTGGAATTAAAAATACTCAAAGTAGCCGGATCATCAAAAGGAATGGTCTTTGGGTCCCGATGTGTCAAATCCTCCAGCATTTTAATAACCGTAGGATCATCGTGACCAAGAATATCCAGCTTTACCAAACGGCTGCTGATGGAATGATAATCAAAATGTGTCGTAATAGTTTCCGAGTTCAAATCATCTGCCGGATGCTGCAGCGGGGTAAAGAAATGCACATCCATATTCCGGGGCACTACCATGATACCCGCTGGATGCTGACCTGTGGTACGCTTTACCCCCTGACAGCCTGCCGCCATATGGCCAATAAAGGCCTCCCGCTTGGACTGTCCCTTTTCCTCATAGTATTTCTTCACAAAGCCATAGGCGGTTTTATCCGCCACCGTAGTAATAGAGCCGGCTCGGAATACATTGTCCTTGCCAAAAAGCTCCTCTGTGTACTTATGAGCCACAGGCTGATATTCACCAGAGAAGTTCAAATCAATATCTGGTACCTTATCTCCATCAAAGCCTAGGAACACCGCAAAAGGAATTTCGTGACCATCCTTCAGCATATTGGTACCACACACAGGACATTCCTTATCTGGCAAATCATAGCCACAGCCATAGGAGCCATCCAGCACAAACTCACTATGCTTGCAATAAGGACAACGCCAATGAGGTGGCAAAGGATTTACCTCTGTAATATCTGTCATGGTAGCCACAAAGGAAGAACCTACAGAACCTCGGGAGCCTACCAGATAACCATCTATATTGGATTTTCGCACCAGCTTATGGGCAATGAGATACAGCACAGAGAAGCCATGAGCAATAATTGGCTTTAGCTCCTGGTCAATTCTGGCCTGCACCACCTCTGGCAGTTGACTGCCATATAGTTCATGAGCCTTGTTATAGGTCATATCCCTGATAGCCTCATCTGCTCCCGGAATCATAGGGGAATACAAGCCATCAGGAATCGGCTTAAATTTTTCCACCATATCAGCAATTTTCCGAGGATTGGTTACAACAGCCTCATAGGCTGCCTCCTGGCCAAGATACTGGAACTCCGCCAGCATTTCCTCTGTAGTCCGCAGGAACAAAGGAGGCTGTTTATCTGCATCCTTAAAACCGGTGCCCTTCATAAGAATGGCCCGGTAAATATAATCCTCTGGATTGAGAAAATGCACATCACAGGTAGCAATCAAAGGCTTGTTCAGCTTTTTGGCCAGCTCTGCCACCTTGAGATTGAGATTTATCAAATCCTCATCACTATTTATATTGGGAAAAGCTTCCTCCCGAACAAGAAATTCATTATTGCCAATAGGCTGGATTTCCAGATAATCATAAAAGGAGGCAATCTCCAAAAGCTCTTCCTCAGGAGCACCAGCCACAATAGCCCGCATCAGTTCTCCCGCCTCACAGGCAGAGCCAATAATCAAGCCCTCCCGATACTCCTGAATCAGCTGCTTGGGCAGTCTAGGACGCTTGAAGAAAAAACGCAGATTGGACATGGAAACCAGCTTGTAAAGATTTCGCAAACCAATAGGATTCTTAGCTAGAATAATAATATGGTGGGCCCTTTTCTGCTTATAATCCCCACCAACCAGATAACCCTCTACACCATAGATAACCTTGATGCCTGCATCCTTGGCAGCAGACATGGCATCTGGAAAGGCCTGAACACAGCCATGATCCGTAATGGCAATAGCCGGCCAGCCCCATTTGGCCGCAGTCTTAATCAGGGCCTTGGCGGAAGAAACTGCATCCATAGAGCTCATATTGGTATGACAATGCAGTTCCACTCGCTTTTCCTCAGCCTTGTCCTGGCGAGCCTCCTGCTCCACCAGCATCAGAGAATCAGGCATCAGGCTATAATCATTGCTATAGGTATCGTAGCGGACCGCACCCTTAACCTTAATGACACCCCCAGACTTAGCCGCTTTTTTCAAACGGCCTAGAACCACCTCATAACCCTCATGCTCCCTGATAAATATCTTACAGCTAATGCCCTCGGTGCTATCAGCCAGAGAGAACAAGAGCATATTGGTATTAGCAAATTCCTTGCCATCAACGCCCCCAATATAGCCCTGAGCAATAACGGAGCGGATTTCTCCCTGCAGCTGATTAATAGGAGTTATATCCCCTACTATGCCCTCGCCAAATACTAGAGGAGAATCCTCAGCCCCAATAACCAGCTGGCGACGGCGATATTTTTTACCGCCCTTGTTATCTCCCCCAGTCTTGCTGTTGCCAGAAGCATTACCTGCATTATATGGCTGTACTGGCTGAGGGCCAGCAGGCTTGCCATAATCTGAGCCGCCTCCCCCCTGAGCCACTGGCATCTTTGGCTCAGTCTGAGCTCTTTTCAGCGCCTCCAAATAAGCCGGATCCTCTGGTGGCATATGCTGGCGAATAGCATCTATGGCCTCATATACTGCCTGACACTGCAGGGCCACAGGATAACCAATCAGCTTTTCTGTACCCTCCCTCAGCTTGTTCAGAACCTTGTGCTTTTCCAGCAAGTACTTGGCAAAATCTCCCTGAACCTGCAAAAGGATTGCATTCTGACCATAAACCCGGCGGGATTGGTCCAAAATTACCTTGGCCGCATGGTCACCCTTGGTAACAAACTCCACCAACTGTTCCCATTTCTGCTCCAGCACCTTCTCCAGCTTGATAACAGTAGTATAGAACCGCACCTCCTGCAGGTCGTGCTTAGCCGTTACATAGTCCCTTCCTCTGTCCAGCAGTTCCTCTGGCAATTTGTCCAAAGACCAGATAAGCAATTCCCACATATTCCGGGCCGGAGTTACTTCCACATGGCGAATAACCGCTGCATCCAGCAATTTGCCCTCCTGTGCTGTCTGCTCCATACCTGCCAGCAGTTGTCCTAGACGTTTGCAATTTTCCGGTACAATACGATACTTCTCCATTATCTCACCATTCTTGCCATAAAAAATATCAGCTCCTGCCCCATGAGAGGACAGGAGCTGTCAAACCTTACAGATAGGACATTGAATTATTTTACATGATGTCCCCCAGATTTTATCTTGCTTTCTGTGCCATTTAACAAACGGCCAATGTTACTTTTATGTCGATAAACAATAAATACTGCTGCAATCAGGCCCAGAACCAGGAAGTCTGTATGAAGGCCCATAAACAACGCCAGCACCGGCACCAGTACAGCCGCTACAATGGAGCCTAGAGATACATAGCCTGTAGCCTTTACAATAGCCAGCCATACCAGGAATACAATAATAGTTACCCAAGGCATCAGAGTAACAATAACACCAAGGCCGGTGGCTACCCCCTTGCCTCCCTTGAAGCCCAGGAAAATGGACCAGGAATGTCCCACAATAGCCAACAGACCGCAGATAATCCCTGCCAGCTCACTGCCGCCAAGACGGAGGCCTAAATAGGTACTAATGGCCCCCTTTAGCATATCCAGAAAGAAAATACTAAAGCCACCAGCCTTGCCAATGGTGCGCCAGGCATTAGTAGCTCCTATATTGCCGCTGCCATGCTGCCGCAAATCCACACCCCAAATTCCCTTGCCCAACAGCAGGCCATTAGGAATGGAGCCTAGGACATAACTGATTACTGCCGCAACGATAAATCCCAACATATCAATAATCCTCCTCTTCCTTACGGCCCCGGACAATCAGCTTCAAAGGAGTTCCCTCAAAGCCAAAGCTTTCCCGAAGACGGTTTTCCAAGAAACGCAGATAGGAAAAATGCATTAACTCAGGATCATTAACAAAGACAATAAACTTTGGTGGCTGAATATCTGTCTGAGTCATAAAGAAAATCTTTAGCTGCTTGCCACGATGGGATGGTGGCGGATTAACGGATACGGCATCCCGAATCAATTCATTCAGCACGCTGGTCTGAATACGCATGGACTGCTGATCTGCCACATATTTTACCAGCTCCGTAATTCTATGAATACGCTGACCAGTCAAGGCAGAAGTATATACTACAGGAGCATACTGCAGGAAGCCGATTTCATCACGAAGATCCTCAGTAAACCGCAGGGTAGACTTGTCGTCCTTATCTGGGAATACATCCCATTTGTTTACCACAATAATAACGCCCTTGCCAGATTCATGGGCATAGCCGGCAATCTTCTTATCCTGCTCTGTAATGCCCTCCTCAGCGTTAATCACCATCAGCACTACATCAGCTCTATCCACAGCCCGCAGAGAACGCATAACGCTATAACGCTCAATAGCTTCATCAATCTTGCCACGACGGCGCATACCTGCTGTATCAATCAGCATAAATTTAATGCCATCGGTAACAAAATGGGTATCAATGGCATCTCTAGTAGTACCAGCCACATCGCTGACAATAACCCGGTTCTCACCAATCAGTGCATTAACAATAGAGGATTTGCCTACATTTGGACGGCCAATAACCGCAATGCTGATTTCATCCTCATCCTTGTCCTCACCAGTATTTTCTGGGAAAGCTGCCACTACCGTATCCAGCAAATCTCCCAAGCCAATGGAATTAGATGCAGCAATGCCAATAGGATCCCCCAGGCCAAGGCTGTAAAACTCATAGATAGCTGCCTCCAGCTGTGGGCTGTCTATCTTATTTACTGCTACAATAACAGGCTTTTTGGTATTCCGCAGCATACGGCCTACTTCCTCGTCAGCAGTAGTCAAACCAGAGCGGCCATCTACCACGAATACGATTACATCGGCCTCCTCCATAGCCACCAAGGCCTGCTGACGCATGGACTTAAGAATATGATCTGTATCCTCAAATTCAATACCGCCTGTATCTATCATGGTAAAATTATGATTCAGCCATTCAGCCTCCATATAAATACGATCACGAGTTACCCCCGGCATATCATCAACAATAGACACCCGCCTCTTGCCAATCTGATTAAAAAGAGTAGACTTGCCCACATTTGGGCGGCCTACAATAGCAACTATAGGCTTACTCATTTAACATTCCTCCTCTCTTGGTATAGGCTGCGTTGCTCTGCCACATATACGAAGCATTGCCTGCTCCTACACCGCTATAATTATGCCAATCAGCCAGAGCATTATAAAAATCATTACCCCCTGCCACAGTTTCTACCCGACAGGACAGGCTTTGGCAAAAGTCATCCAGACTTACATCATCCAAGAAAATATTATCACCAGTCCGCAGGGCAGATTCAGGAATCAAAATTCCATCCACCTGCTTATCAATGCCCTTAAGGCTTGACAGCATATCATGGGCTGTCAGCAAACCAGAAACATTAACAGTGGAACCAAAATGATTATTAACCACAGGCACCATTGTAATTTCAACCTTGGCCAGCTGGAGAGAATCTGCCAGCCTTTTCAACAGTGGCGCAATAGAAGTACCAGATACCACCGCCAGCTTAACAGGCTTACCATCGGCCTCTCTCTCCTCCTGCTGGGCCTCCTCAGCTGCCATTTTGAAATCCTCAATAAAACTTCTAGCCAGACCTATGCCGTTGTCCAGCTGAGGAAATCCATCATAATATTCTGCTGGTGGCAAAGGCCTGCCCGACAGTAAATAAAATTCATCAGACAGATAGATAAAGGTTCTGCCATCCTTGGCCCGCTGACGGATTTGATACTTCTCCACCTGATCCACCACTCGGGCAGCACTTTCCGCATCAAAGCTTTTCAGGGGATAACAATCCTGACGGAATTTGGTCAGCCCTACTGGCACTACTGCCATAGATTGGGCATAGGGCTGTCTAGCCATAATATCCTGAATGGATCTATCCAGCTCCGCCCCATCATTCAAATCTCGACACAAAACAATCTGAGTATGGTATTCAACATCGGCAGCCTCCAGCTTTTCCAGCTGGCTCATAAGGCGGTCTGCCGTCTTGCACCGCAGCATCTGCTTCCGCAGCTCTGGGTTGGTACATTGTACAGAAACAAACAAAGGGGAAAGATGATATTGCTTAATGCGCTGAAAATCCCTGTCTACCATATTGGTCAGGGTAATGAAATTGCCATACAAAAAGGACATACGATAGTCATCATCCTTGATATTCAGACTATCCCGCATATTAGGAGCTACCTGGTCTACAAAGCAAAAATAGCAGTTATTAGCACAATGTCTAATGCCGTCAAAAACAGCAGATTCAAACTCTACGCCCAGCTCCTCGTCATAATCCTTATCAAACTCAAAAAGCTCCTGCTGACCATCCTCATGCTCCACCAGCATCTCTACCTCTTCACAGGCAAAGGCAAAGCTGACATCTATAATATCCCGCAGCTTCATGCCATTGATTTCCAGAATCTTATCTCCCGGAACCAGCTCCAGCTCCTCTGCCAGACTCCCCTCCGGTACTGTCAATATTTTACCATACATTTTCATTGCTTACTATATCTTCTCCTGCCGGTCTAAACTGCCTGCACTATTTTCTAACTGTAAATAAGGAGTGATGTTACCACCACTCCTTACATAAAAATCTTTGTTTTTAGCAGATATTACTCTGCAGCCTCACCGTTGTTAGCCTTGGTAATGCTGAGGGAAATACGCTTTCTCTTCATATCAATGTGAAGAATCTTTACATTAACCTTCTGGTTCAGCTCAACAGCCTCGTCAGCACGGTTGATGCGCTTGGTTGCCAGCTCGCCCATAGGAATCAGGCCATCAAAGCCTGGCTCAATCTCCATGAATGCACCAAAGTCGGTGAGCTTAATGATAGTACCGCTGATAATGGAACCCTCAGTGTACTTCTCAGCCTTCTCCAACCAAGGATCTGGCATAGTCTCCTTAACGGAGAGGGAAATACGGCCAGCCTCTGGATCAATGTTCTTAACCTTAACCTGAAGAACCTGACCTTCCTGCAGAACATCAGATGGCTTCTTTACACGGCTCCAGGACAGATCGGAAATATGAGCCAAACCGTCTACACCGCCGATATCAATGAATGCACCGTAGTCAACCAGACGCTTTACAGTACCCTCAACTACATCACCCTCGTGAATAGTCTCGAATACCTTTGCGCGGCTAGCCTCACGCTCAGTCTCCAGAACCTGACGGCGGGACAGAACAAGACGCTGCTTGCGGATATCCAGCTCCAGTGGCAGAGCCTTTACAGTCTGACCAACATAGCTCTCCAAATCCTTTACATAGTGCAGATCTACCTGGGATGCAGGAATGAATGCACGAACACCCATTACACGAGCAACCAGACCGCCCTTAACAACCTGAGTAATCTCAGCATCAACAGGCTCTGCCTTCTCTACAATACCATCCAGTTCCTTCCAGCAAGCAAGGCGATCAGCCTTTACCTTGGAAACGACCAGACCATTCTCGCCGCCCTTGGAAACGACCAGAACTTCAATTACATCGTCAACCTTTACAACATCCTTAGCAGACTCAGGTGCTGGATCAGCCAGCTCATGCTTTGCAATAGGAACATCGTTCTTATTGCCCTTGATATTTACAATAGCTTCGTTGTCATTTACTGCAACTACTAAAGCATCTACCAAATCGTGCTCATTTATCTCCTTAATAGATTCTTCCTCAGCTGCTAACAGAGCTTCCATGTTCATTTCTTCTGACACTTCTCGTAAACCTCCTTGATAATCCAGTCAGGCGTAGATGCACCTGCTGTAATACCAATTTTTTTTATTGTAGCAAACCACTCGTCACAAACCTCATCAGCCGTTTCGATATGGTATGTTTTACACTTCTCTTGACAAAGCTGGGCCAGCTTTGTGGTGTTGGCACTATTTCTGCCCCCTACCACAATCATCATATCCACCTGGCCTGCCAGCTTGACAGCCGCCGCCTGGCGTTGATCTGTAGCGGTGCAGATAGTTCTCAGAATCCTTATATCCGAGGACCGCTCCAACATCTTGGACACAATCTTTTTAAATTTTGCTCCCGAAAAGGTTGTCTGGGATACAATACCCAGCCTGCCATACCGTGGCAAAGCATCTGCTTCCTCCTCAGTATTAACAGCAACCGCACCTTCTCCTGCCCATTCCAGAATACTGCGTACCTCAGGATGATTCTTATCTCCTACAATAACCACCTGATACCCATCATCTGCCAACTGCTTGGCAGCATTCTGAGCCTTTCTCACATGAGGACAGGTAGCATCCACCAGTCCCAGCCCCTTTTCCTCTATCTTTGCATAGACATGAGGGCCAACACCATGAGAACGGACAATTACTGTGCCAGACTGAATCTCATCCAGTGATTCGATTTTGCCAATTCCTTCCTCTGCCAGCCTAGCCACCATCTGGGGATTGTGAATTATAGATCCCAGTGTGTAGGAACAGGTATCAGGGGAAACAGAATCCTCAGCCAGCTGAATTGCTCTCTTTACTCCATAACAGAAGCCAAGATTTTCCGCTAAATAAACCTCCAAAAACTGTCACCTCAAATACAGATTAGAAATTGTTACTCAAAACACTCTGCCATTATATCATGAAATTTTATTATTGGCTATGCAATTTTTTCAAAATCACCAATTTTTTTGTGAAAAAAATATTTTTTAGGTATTTTTATCTAGCATAGACTGAACTCTGGCCATAATATCATTGGCAAATTCCGCCAGCGCTTCCTTGTCATTATGCTTCCCCTGAAAATAAACAGGCTCCCCAAAAATAATTTTTATCTGAGGCAATAAACTGCCCTTTTTGAAAATATTATTTGTATTGATAATAGCTGTTGGCACCACAGGCACCTTGCCCATAGCAGCCAGCAGAGCCACACCAGACTCAGCCTTACCCATACGGCCGGTTTTGCTGCGATGTCCCTCAGGAAAAACTCCCAGGCACAGGCCCTGCTTCAAAATCCCCAAGGCTGTCTTAATAGCAGCTCTATCTGCCGCCCCCCGCTTCACAGGAAAGGCATAGAGATTGCTGATAACAGCGCCGGCAATAGCAGGCTTAAACAGCTCCTCCTTGGCCATATAAGCCACTGGACGAGGCATATAAGTGCCTACCATAGGAGGATCCCAGTTGCTAAGATGATTAGCTGCCATAATCATGCCGCCAGTCATAGGCACATTCTCCTTGCCCAAAATCTTAGGCCTAAACAAAATGCCAAAGATAATTTGCAGGACAAATCTTAAAACCTTATAAAACATATACTTCTCCTTTTAGGCTTTTTTACATCTTTCCACAATAGCAGACACAACTTCTTCAATATTCATATGACTGGTATCCAAAAGCTCTGCATCAGGAGCCTGCACCAAAGGAGAAATTTTTCTCTCACTATCAGCCTTATCTCTAGCTGCAATATCCTTCTGCAGCTCCTCCAGCTTTACATCATAGCCCTTGGCCTGCATTTCCTTGAAACGGCGGCGGGCCCTCTCCTCAATAGAAGCCGTCAGGAAAATCTTTACATTGGCATTAGGCAATACGCTGGTAGCAATATCCCGGCCATCCATCAGCACATTACTCTGGCTAGCCATCTGGCGCTGCAGCTCCACCATCTTTACCCGGACAGGCCCCAAAGCTGCCACCTGGGAAACAATAGCTGTTACCTCTGGAGTACGAATTTCCCCAGTTACATCAGTGCCATCCACCTTGACCTGGGTTTTGCCATCAATATAGGACAGCTCTACCTGAATATCCTTCACCACATCCGCAATCAGTTCATCTGTAACAGGCTTCTTGGTCTGCAAGGTTTTCCAAGCCACAGCTCTATACATAGCACCGGTATCAATATAGGTGCAGTTCAGCTCCTTGGCTGCCAGCTGTGCCACAGTGCTTTTGCCTGCTCCAGCAGGCCCATCAATTGCTACAACAAGATTACTCATAATAATTCTCCCTTATCAATTTTATTTGTACAAACGATTCATTTCCTCATAGAAGCTTGGATAGGAAATATCAATGCAGTCAGGGTTTTCAATCTCCACACCCTGGCCAGCCATACCTGCCACAGCCAAGGTCATGGCAATGCGATGATCATCATAGCTAAAGCAGGTAGCCTGATGCCATTTCTCTGGGGAAGTGCCCTGAATAATCAAACCGTCCTCTGTAGCATCAATGCAAGGACACAGCTTGTTAAACTGGTCGCTAATAGCCTGAATACGGTCAGTTTCCTTTACTCTCAGCTCTCCAGCCCCGGTAATCACAGTCTTGCCCTCAGCCAGCATAGCTGCCACAGTCAAAACCGGAATTTCGTCAATAAGGCGAGGCATAATATCCGCCCCAAAGCTGGTGCCATGAAGCTTAGAACTGCGTACAAAAATATCAGCCACTGGCTCGCTGCCGCTGTTGCGCTGGTTTTGCAGGGTAATATCTGCCCCCATAGCCTGCAGAACATCCAATATACCAGTACGGGTAGGATTAATGCCCACATTCTTCAACAGCAATTCGCTATGAGGAATTACAGAAGCAGCCACCAGCCAGAAAGCAGCAGAGCTAATATCTCCCGGCACCAGGATTTCCTCTGGGGCAATTAGCTTATCCTGAGCCTCAATGCTAATAGCAGTTCCCTGATAGCCCAGCTTAACACCAAAGGATTCCAGCATCAGCTCCGTATGATTACGGGAGGTATACGGCTCTACCACAGTAGTAGTGCCATTGGCAAAAAGACCTGCCAGCAAAATAGCAGACTTTACCTGAGCACTGGCCACTGGCATATCATAGGTAATCCCCTCCAAGGCCTTAGCTGTAGGCACAATGGTAATAGGCAGCCTGGTATTTTCTGCCCGGCCTACAATATTGGCACCCATCATGGACAAAGGTTTAATAACCCGTCCCATAGGCCGTTTGTGCAGAGAACTGTCCCCAGTAAAAACAGAAACGAATTTCTGTGGTGCCAGCATACCCATCATCAGCCGCAGGGTAGTACCAGAATTTCCTGCATCCAGCACTGTAGCTGGCTCCTGTAGTCCATGTAGGCCATTACCCTTGACAATCAGCTCTGTAGGACCCAGAAAATCCACCTGAGCCCCCAAGGCCTGCATCACTCCCGCTGTAGACAGACAGTCTGCGGAAGGCAGAAAATTGGTAATATGCACCGGAGTATCCCCCAGGGCCGCAAACATTACACTGCGATGGGAAACGGATTTATCTCCCGGTATAATCAACTCACCCTGCAAACCATGAGAAATTTTACCAATAATTTTATTTGCCATACGCCAAGCTCCTTTTTAATTATTCCAAACGCTCCAGTTACCAGCAGCAGCCCCCATAGAAAAAGCTGCCTGCAGATTGTAGCCACCAGTGTATCCATCAATATCCAAGGTTTCCCCGGCAAAATACAAGCCCTTTACCAGCTTGGATTCCATAGTCTTAGGATCAATCTCCTTCACATCCACCCCTCCAGCCGTAACAATAGCCTCTGCAATAGGCCTGGTACCGCTGATAATCATAGGCAGGCATTTCAGCACCTCAGCCAATTTGCGGCGTTCCTCTCTGGTAATAGTATGTACCGGTCTATCCGGCTTCAAATAGGCCGCATCCAGCACCGGCTCAATCAAACGGCCCGGCAGCAAATCCCGCATACCGTTTTTGATTTCCTTGTTTTGATATTTTTCAAAATCCCGCAACAGCCTTGCATCCAGCTGTTCCATAGTCAAGGCAGGCTTCAAATCCAGCTCCAACTCCACAAACCGGCCTTTATCCAGTTCCTGAGCTGCCTGTCGGCTGAGGGACAAAACAATAGGACCGCTAACACCAAAATGAGTAAAAAGCATTTCCCCAAACATATCGGAAATCTTTTCCCCCTCAGACAAAAGAGCAGCCCGGACATTTTTCAAAGCCAGTCCCTGCAGCTCCTTGACCCATTCATCCTCTGTTTCCAAAGGCACCAAGGCAGGCAGCTGTTTCACCACCCGATGGCCCAGCCTAACCGCCCAGCGGCTGCCATCTCCTGTAGATCCAGTACCGGGATAGGACATACCACCAGTAGCAACAATCACACTATGGCCTTGATACTCCCTGCCATCAGCCAATTTTACTCCTACAGCCCGCTGGCTATGACTGTCCTCTTTCTGCACAGCCTTCTCCAGCCCATCACTCCCTGAAGCCTCCATGTCCTCAGTAAGAATCTCCGTTACTCTAGCATCTGTAATTAGCTTCACCCCTAATTCATGAAGCTGAAGCACCATGGCATCTACCACATCTGCTGCCTTATCGCTAACAGGAAAAACCCTGCCTCCCCGCTCTACCTTGGTAGGCACTCCCAAGGTCAGGAAGAACAGCTGTACATCCTCATTATCATAGGCCTTAAGACAGCTATAAAGGAATTTGCCGTTTCCCGGTATATTCCGAATCAGCTCCTGCTTCTCTGCCACATTGGTAATATTACAGCGCCCCTTGCCAGTAATCAGCATTTTCTTGCCGGGACGATTCATCTTTTCCAGCAGGACAACCTCTGCCCCATTTTCCGCCGCCTTAATAGCAGCCATCATGCCAGCAGGGCCAGCCCCTACCACAATAACCTTATCCACATTTTCCATAATTATTTCTGCACTCCTGCAAATTTTTTCAACGCTGCTACTTCCTCCGGTTTCAGCTGCCGATAACTGCCAGGAGCCACTCCCTGCAAATCCAGCCCGGCAAAGCCAACCCGGCGGAGTTTCAGCACTTTATGGCCCACAGCCTGCAGCATACGCCTTACCTGACGATTCCGCCCCTCGTGAATGGTTAGCTGTACCAGGCAGGAGCTATTATCCTTGGCCTGCTTCAACAGCTTCACCTGGGCAGGAGCAGTCATGCCATCCTCCAGCAGAATCCCCTCTGCCAGCTTTTGCAGCTGCCCCTGCTTCACCACTCCCTGAGCCTGGGCAATATAGGTTTTGTCAATCTCATAGCTAGGATGCAGCAGGCCATTCATCATTTCCCCGTCATTTGTCAAAATCAACAGGCCCTCTGTATCATAATCCAACCGGCCCACAGGATAAATATACTCCTTCACCTCTGGCAAAAGCTCCACCACAGTTTTTCGGCCTCGATCATCCTTCACAGCAGAAATATATCCCTGAGGCTTGTTTAGCAGAAAATACAGCCGAGGCACAGCCAGCTGCAATACCTGTCCATCTATGGCAATTTCATCCTGACCAGCCTCGGCCTGAACTCCCAGCTCTGTTACCACCTGTCCGTTAAGCTGAACCCGGCCAGCCAGAATCATCCGCTCCGCTTCCCGGCGGGAGGCTGCCCCTGCTCTGCTTATAATCTTCTGCAAACGCTCCATATTACACCTCAAAAAAATTTATATTTAGCCAAAAAAACTATAAAGTAAATAAGCTATCATGGCTACTACAACCACCACAGACAAGAATGGCAAAGCCACAAAAAGCAAAAAGGCCAAGACCGCAGCTGCCACCAAGCCCCCAATAATCCGATACTTCCAGCTTTTACCCAAGGAAGTACTCCGGCCTAGATTAACACTGAAAATCCTAGGGCCTCGGCCCCTGCCATAGGTGCGGTAGCCTTGACTATAGCCTTGATAGCCCTGCTTCTGCTGTCTATTGCTATTATCCTCATAAACCCTATCAAAGCTCTCCGGTCTAGTGCTCTGCTTCTGACCAGCTCTGGCCTTTCCTTGAGGCTGTTCCTCCTCCAGAACCTCCTCAATGGTAACGTCATCATAATTGGCCTCATCCTCATAGGTCATAAGACGAACCTCTTCCTTATTGGTTTTATTCTCATGAACATCTGCCATCTAATTACACCTCGCTTTATTCCTCATCTGCAGCCCAACAGCATACAGATATTTTCTCTCTTCAACCTACACTAATTCGTGACCAGGCTGACAATATTTTCCTTGTCTGGCAAACTGTGGCAAATCTCCATAGCCCTTTTGCCATTGGCCAAGACCAGCTGTGGAGCAATCTCCGCCAAAGGTACCATGACAAAGGCCCTTTCCAGCATATAGGGATGGGGCAGCTGCAGTTCCTCTGTATCCATCATCAACAAAGGACATGCCAACTCAGAGCTATCCAACAAAGCCTCAATAGCCTGTCTGCCACTCTCCAGCTCATTTATGCTCTGGACACACAGTATATCCACATCAATGGTTCTGGCTCCCCAATGCTCATGGCGAACCCGGCCCAGATTCTTTTCAATCCTCTGACAGCCATGCAAGAACTCCACAGGAACCAGCTTACTAACAATTACTACAGCACAATTAATAAAAGCTGGCTGATCCAGCTTCCCCCAGGGAGGAGTTTCATACATCTGGGAAACCCTGATGATTTCACCCTGCTGTCCCAGAGCCTCAACAGCCTTGCCAATAGTGGCCAGCCTATCTCCCAGATTGGCTCCCAAACTGAGATAATAAATATATTTCATATTTCTATCTTTCCAATGTTACAGACACATCATGAAAAATCCCTGCAATCGGCGCTCCCGGCTTGTGCACCGTAATTTTCAGCCCCTGCAGCAGTGGATAGCTGTTTTTCAATTTCTGAGCTGCCGCCTCTGCCACCGCCTCTATGGTCTTAAAGGCAGGGCCTTCCACCACAGCCTTTACCACCTCATAGGCCTGAGCATAATTAATGCTGGCAGATAAATCATCCCCAGCTCCCGCCTGATGCAAATCCAGATAAAGCTCCAAATCCACCAGAAACCGCTGGCCTAATTTGTTTTCCTCGGCCAAAGCTCCATGATAGCCAAAAAACTCCATGCCTGTTAATTTTATATTATCCATGCCAAATTCCTTTAAAACTTCCTTAGGCCTCTTATCTGCCTGTGGCCAAAATCGCATCGGTAATCCTGCACATTCTGCTAATAGGCAGTACATCGTGCACCCGCATGATTTCACAGCCCTTGGTTATACCCAGCACACAGGTAGCTCCTGTAGGCTCCATTCTATCCTCCACTGGCAAATCCAAGGTATTGCCAATAAAGCTCTTGCGGCTGGTGCCCAGAAGCAATGGATACCTATGACCAGCAAACTTCTTCAGCTCCTGCAGACGGTTCATAACCTCCAGATTTCCCTCTACATCCTTGCCAAAACCAATGCCCGGATCCAAAATAATATTTTCCTGCTTTACCCCGGCCTTACAGGCAATATCTATGCTACGCTGGAAAAAAGCCCGCATACTGTCAATAATATCACCCTTGTACACCTTGGAATCCCGATTGTGCATAACCACCACAGGCAAATCATATTCAGCAGCCACCTTGGCCATTTCTCCCGGCTCCTCTGCATATTGCAGGCCCCAGATATCATTCAGCATATGTACCCCCTGCTCTGCCGCATAAGCTGCCGTTTCAGCCTTAAAGGTATCAATGGACACAGGCACCGGACAGGCTGGCAATACAGCCTCCAAGAACGGCTTTAACCGCTCTATCTCTTCCTTAGCCGACATGGTAACAAAGCCTGGACGGCTGGATTCTGCCCCAATATCAATAATATCAGCACCATTTACCACCATTTCCAGCATATGCTGAACAGCTCTATCTACACTGTTCCACTTGCCACCATCGGAAAAGGAATCCGGGGTTACATTCAAAATCCCCATAATCAAAGTTTTTTTGCCAATAGTCAGTGTCTTGCCATCCTGCCAGCTATACTCTCTCTCCTCTGGATACATAACCTGCTGATTCTTCTGCATTTATGAGCCTCCCTTAACTCCCTTAATCAAATATCTTGCTCCGGCGCAAATAGCCTATTAGTTGTCCTGTCCCAACAGCATCCATGCCTGATGATACAATTCACTATTCTCTGCAAAACAGCCCCGGCTGGCAGAGGTCAAAGTAGTGGTGCCATTAGCCATATCTCCCCGCATGGTCATACACAGCTGCTGAGCCTCTACCACCACCAGCACCCCCTGAGCCTGAATCCCATCTACAATGCTCTGGGCAATCTGCTCCGTCAGCCGTTCCTGCAGCTGAGGGCGGTGGGAAAGCAATTCCACCAGCTTGGTAAACTTGCTAAACCCAGCCACCAGACCATTGCCTGGCTTGTAAGCCAAGGATACCCGGCCAAAAAAAGGCACCAGATGATGCTCGCACATGGAATAAAAAGGAATATTCTTTACCGCCACAATGCTATCATTTTCTGCTGGAAACAGCTCTCCCCATATATGCTTAGTGTCCTTGCCCAAGCCGTTAAACAAATAGGCATACATATCCGCCACCCGCTGAGGAGTTTTCTCCATATCCAGCTCAATCAAATCCAGTCCCAGAGCCTCCAAAAAACTGTGGATAGCCTCTCCGGCCTTTTCCTTATCTACCATCTTGGTTATCACTCCCCGCCGTCAGTATGGGCCTGAGAAATTTCATCCTTGCTATTTTCCATTCTATCCTTTGCCAGAGCCTGCCTCTTAATCAGCATAGCATCACCAAAGGAGAAGAAACGATATTTTTCCTCCACTGCTGTCCTATAAGCATCCAGCACAAATTCCCTGCCAGCAAAGGCACTAATCAGCATAATCAAAGTGGATTTTGGCAAATGGAAATTAGTCACAATACCATCCACCAGCTTGAACTCATAGCCGGGATAAATAAAAATCCCGGTCCAGCCAGATTTGCCACTGATTTTTCCTACCCCATCAGCAGCAGACTCCAAAGTACGGATAGAGGTAGTACCTACCGCAATAACCCTTTTGCCTGCAGCCTTGGTAGCCAAAATCAAATCCGCCACCTCCTGACTAATGCTGTAATACTCCTTGTGCATAACATGGTCCTCAATATTCTCCACATTTACAGGACGGAAGGTGCCCAGTCCCACATGTAGAGTGACAAAGCCCAGATTTACACCATAGTCTTTCAGCTCCTGCAGCTGTTCCTTGGTAAAATGCAGACCAGCTGTAGGGGCAGCAGCCGAGCCTTGCTCCTTGGAATATACCGTCTGATACCGCTCCTTGTCTGCCAACTTTTCGTGAATATATGGAGGCAAAGGTGTCTCTCCCAATCTATCTAAAATCTCCTCAAAGATACCCTCATACTGGAATTTTACAATGCGCCCGCCAAAATCCGTATGGTCCGTAACAGTGCAGGCCAGCTCATCACTAAATCTGATAACCTGCCCAATCTGCGCCTTCCGGCCTGGCTTCACCAAAGTTTCCCAGGTATCCCCATCAATACGCCGCAGAAGGAAAACCTCCACCTTGCCGCCGGTACCATCACGCCAGCCCAGCAATCTAGCTGGCATAACTCTGGTATCATTCATAATCAAGGTATCCCCAGGCTCCAGATATTCCTTCAAATCATAAAAATGTTTATGCTCAATGGTTTTCTCCACTGGGTCCAGCACCATCATCCTGGATGAATTTCTTGGCTCCACCGGAGTCTGGGCAATAAGCTCCTCTGGCAGATGATAATCAAATTCTGATAATTGCATTTCTATCTCCAAACTATCTAAAAATTAGTAAATTTCCTGAATAATTACATTGGTGTAATAATGATGCAGGATTACATCATAGCTGCTGCCGGCTGCCGCCATAGCATTAGCACCATATTGAGCCATGCCTAGGCCGTGGCCAAAGCCATGTCCCTCAAAAACCACATTATCCACACCCTGCAGCTTCATAATGCCATCATTCATAGCTGCCGGCTTGGCATCAATGGTTTTACCATCTGAGGCAGTAACTTTTTTCTTTCCTTTAGCTGGCACCTGCACACTACGCTCTGTCCGCACATTAAACATAGCACTTTTCAGGCCAAAAATCCGTCTGGCCTGCTCTCCTGTAAGGGTTATCTCTCCATTAGTGCCGATAAACTTCACCCCATAGGCCCGGCCAGAGGCAGACCTGCCAGTAACAGATCCGCTGGAGGATATAGGCACCAGAGCAATACTCTTGAGATTACCTACCTCCTTGCCAGCCGAAGCCAGCTTTTTCTCCACCTGCACCACAGTAAATTTGCTGGTCCAGTTGTGATAAGGTGACTTGCTGTCATCATCGGTTACAGAGCGGAGATAAGGCAGATAATTCCCCCACACATCCTCGCTGTTTTCCGTAGCACCACCGGAGGAAGCATGAAAAGCTGCATATATAGGCTGATTATTATACTGCATTATCTGGCCATATGTTTCATCCACAGCCTGATTGGTAGTGGTAGTTTCCGCAGCAGTACCGCTGTACACCTGACAATGACTGGAACTGCACAAATCATAACCGCTGCTGGCAGTATGTCCCTTGCCCTTATTGTACAAAGCAAAGGTACGGGCTGCCACAGCCTGAGCTTTCAAGGCCTCTGGCTGCCAGCTGGGAGACATTTCAGAAGGCAGTACCCCCTTTGCATAATCCTCTAAGGAAACTATATTCAGCACCTGAATCCCACTGCCATCATAAACCAGCCGCAGCTGTCCCCGATAGCTAGAGCCATTGTAAACAACCTGCTGGCCCTTCCCGGTACGCAGGGTAATAATTCTGCTAGCCAGCTTTTCCCCATTTAGGTATACAGCTCCCCCGGAAATTTTCACCTCGGCAGAAACATTAGCCGGCATTTTTCTCAGTACCTTGCCTCCATTGCCATCCACCAGCTCAAAATCGCCGCTGGCAGATACCTTGACCGAAGAAAGACTCTCCCCCAGCATAACACTGAGCATGGTAACTGTGGTTTTCTTGCTTTTATCCAGCTTCTGTACACTTTTGCCATCCTTGGTGGTTACAGCACCACTGCCACCTTCCTGATTCTTCACATTCCAATCTGGAGTTTTAGGCGGGTTGTTGCCTGCCCCTGGACGAAGCACACCAATACCTGCGCTGGCCACCCCGGCATTAATGGTCAACAAAATCCCCAAGGAGCCTGCCACCAGTGCCGGCATATATTTTCTCAATCTCTTCCCTAGCATCCCTATACCGCCTTTCAGCTATTTATCCCCATCTGCTCTGCTTCCAATCTAGCCCGCTTCTTGGCCTTGTTAGCCTTTTTTCTCGCCTTGCGAATGGCCCTGCTATAGCGTTCCTCCTCACTAAAGATACATCCACAGTAAGGCTGGCGATATAGCTCCAGCTCCTGGCTTATATCTATGCCCTCCTGCCAGCCGGGACGGAAATCCTCATAGTAGAACTCCACCCCATATAGCTTGGCAAAATGCTCTGCTGTTTCCTTCATCAACTCATGCTGCTGATAAATACTGTAAAACAAAGTAGAAGTAAAAGCATCAAAGCCCTGCTCCGCTGCAAATCTGGCAGTTTCCTCCAACCGCCAGGTATAGCACATACGACAGCGGCCATTTTCCACTGCTTCCGCCGCCAAGGCCCGCCGAAGAAAATCCCTTAGACGATAATTGTCATCATCATACATTTTCATATCCACCTTGGCCGCAAATTCCCTGGCGGTCTTTAGGCGCATATCCCATTCCTTGTAGGGATGAATATTGGGATTAAAGAAATACCCCACAGGCTCTATACCCTCCTGCCGCAGCTTTTTTACTGGGTAGCAGGAGCAAGGGCCGCAGCACATATGCAATAACAAATTCATTTATTCTCAAACCTCCGGATAAGGAACCCCCATATGCTCATAGCCAGCTCTAGTTACCACCCGTCCTTTTGGGGTACGGTTAATAAAACCCTGCTGCAGCAAATAAGGCTCATAAACATCCTCTATGGTATCCCGTTCCTCGCTGGTGGCTGCCGCCAAAGTATCCAGGCCCACCGGCCCCCCAGCAAACTTACTGATCATAGTATCCAGCATACGCCTGTCTGTATGATCAAGACCTATCTTGTCCACCTCCAGCCGTTGGAGAGAAGCATCCGCAATAGCATCTGTAATTACACCGTCACCAGTAATCTGGGCAAAATCCCTTACTCTCTTTAGCAATCTATTGGCAATACGAGGGGTACCTCTGGAACGGCGGGCAATCTCCCAGGCTCCCTTGTCCTCAATAGGAATCTGCAAAATCTCCGCTGCTCTTTTTACAATCAACACCAAATCCTCTGGCTCATAGTATTCCAAGCGGGATATAACACCGAATCTATCCCGCAAAGGCCCAGCCAGAGAGCCAGCCTTGGTGGTAGCCCCAATCAAGGTAAAGGGAGCCAAATCCAAGCGGATGGAGCGGGCACTAGGCCCCTTGCCAATAACAATATCCAGCGCAAAGTCCTCCATAGCAGAATAGAGAACCTCCTCCACATTCCGGGAAAGACGATGGATTTCATCAATGAACAAAACATCCCTTTCTCCCAGATTGGTTAAAAGAGCCGCCAAATCTCCTGCATGGTTAATGGCAGGCCCAGAGGTTACGCGGAAATTCACCCCCAGCTCATTGGCAATAATACCCGCCAAGGTGGTTTTACCCAAGCCAGGGGGGCCATAGAACAGCACATGATCCAAGGCATCTCCTCGAGACATAGCCGCCTTGATAAAAATATCCAGATTATCCTTAACCTTCTTCTGGCCAATATATTCCCGCAAATGCTTTGGCCTCAGGCTATATTGCCAATCATCCCCATTCTGAGCATTGGTATCTACCACCCGCTCCTGAGCAAAGTCACCGTAATTAATTTCCTCCAACCTCTATCACCTCCCTGACAATTCCTTCAAGGCAAATTTAATTACTGCCTGTACATCCTGATCTGCCTTTAGCTTGGTACATTTTTCCAAAACAGGAGCCAGCTGCTGAGGATTGTAGCCCAGACTCTGGAGAGCTGCCGCCGCCTCGGCTACAACCCCTTCCCCAATATCCGGCATACCAAAGAAATCCTCCAAGGTTTCCACCTCTCCGGCATCTGCAAAATGCAGCTTATCCTTCAGCTCCACAATCATTCGCTCCGCAGACTTTTTTCCGATTCCCGGCAGCTTGGTAAGCACCGAAGCCTGCTTTTTCTGAATGGCCTGACAAAGCTTAGCCGGAGTAATGGCACCAATAATTCCCAAGGCTACCTTAGGTCCAATACCGCTTACTGTAAGCAAAAGCTGAAACAGATCATATTCCTCCTGAGAATAAAAGCCATAAAGCTGAATGGCATCCTCCCTAACAGCCGTATGGGTAAACAGGGTTGCTTCCTCCCCCAAATGCAGCTGCTGGTGGGTATTGCCAGCAATATATACACGATAGCCTACTCCATTAACATCCAGCAGGCAGATATCAGACAGCAGATAGGCCACTGTACCACGCAAAAATCCAATCATCTTACTACCTCTAACAAACAAACTATATCATCTAATTGTATCATTACCAGACTTCTATTTCAATATAAAAGATAGTATACGGCCTAATCAGGCCATATACTCAGATTGTTGACAAACTAGCATAAGGCACTCCATTCATGGTAAAATATTATTATGATTGAGGTGTTTTTATG
>NZ_JADYTY010000022.1 GCF_021531495.1 Anaerovibrio lipolyticus | reverse complement strand
TTTCGAGAAACTTTGACATTCAGAATTATATTCACAAGTCTAGGGAGAGAGATAGCTCGGCAAATCAGAATTTGAACGCAAAAAATAGCAGCTATTCTAAAAGATGCTTTGTCAACATTTTTAGAATAGCTGCCGTGAATAAATCTATTATTTTTCCAGCTCTTTAACCTTTTTCTCCAAGGCCTTTAGCTTCTTGTTCATATCGGTTATCTTCTGCAAATGCGCTTCCATCCGCAGCCATTCCTGATGTGGACGGGCTGGGAAGCCTGCGTAAAATACTCCCTCTGGAGTATTGCCAATAATACCGCTGCGAGCAGCAAATACAGAGTTCCCTCCAATGGTAATATGACCTACTGTACCAGTCTGACCGCCAAAGGTTACATTTGGACCAGAGGTGGTAGAACCTGAAATACCTGTCTGAGCTACAATGAGATTGCCCGCACCAATATGACAGTTATGGCCAATGTGTACCAGATTGTCAATCTTGGTACCCTTGCCAATAATAGTGGAACCAATGGTAGCCCGGTCAATACCTGCATGAGCACCAATTTCCACATCATCCTCCAGCACAACATTACCTACCTGTGGCACCTTGGTATGTACTCCGTCCTTGGTGGTAAAGCCAAAGCCATCTGCACCAATAACCGCAGAGCTATGTACGATTACCCGCTGACCGACCTTGCAATGCTCCCGAATGGTAGCACTGGAATAAATAGTGGCATCCTTGCCGATTCTGGTGTACTGGCCAATATAGGTGTGAGGGTAAAGGGTTACACCATCTTCAATTACTGCATGGTCATCTACAAAGGCCATAGGCATAATAGTAACATTCTCACCAATGGTAACATCCTGGCCAATATGGGCTTCTGGGCTAACGCCCTTTTCATGGATAATAGGAGGGGTGTACAGAGCCAGCATAATAGCAAAAGCTGCTCTGGTATCCTCTACGAAAACAGCCGGCAAAGGAAAGTCCTGCTGAGCCTCCTTAATGGCTGCTGGCAGCAGAATAGCTGTTGCCTGACAGGTTTTGGCCTCCTCCACATGATTTTCATCAGCAAAGGTAATATCTCCGGCTCTGGCACCAGTAATATTGTTAATGCCTGTAATCTCTACACTGCCATCTCCCTGAAGCTGGCCATTAATACGGGAGGCAATCTCCTCTAAGGTCATAATCATAGCAAATACCCCTCTAATCTCTTATTTTCTCTACCCAGACTTCTACAAATTACTGCAGCTTCTGAATAACCTCATCAGTAATATCTGTACCACCGCTGACAACTACGCCGTCCTTGCCGTTGCTGTTCACAACAGTGTCCAGCTTCTTGGCCTTAACCACATCATCCAGGGCAGCATCCACCTTGGACTTTATCTGAGTGCTATACTGCTGCTGTACACCGGCAGCCTTCATCTGAAGCTGCTGCTGCAGCTTCTGCATCTCTTCCTCAGAGGTGCCCTTGGCTTGAGCCTCCTGCAGCTGCTTATCCCCATCCTGCTGTACCTCCTGCAGCTTATTCTGCATTTCCTCAATAGAGGATTTTATCTGAGGTGCCTCATTCTGGATTCTGGACTGATCGATATAGCCTATATTCACCTTGCCACAGCCTGTAGCCAAGGCAGCTACACATAATGCTGACATAATAACTGCGACAATTCTCTTTTTGGTTTTCATATAAAAAGCCTCTTTCCTGCTTTAACTTTTACTTATTTGCTCCTATGGGCTGAAAAGGCTGCTGCTTCATTTCCTGCAGCATTTCCTCTGTCAGATCCAAGGTATTTATGCCAATAACCGGACTAAGTGTAGGTTCCCATTTGCCTGCTCCCAGATTCTCATAGTCAATCCCCCGCAGATTGTCTGCTGGACTAGCCAGAATCAAGGTAAGCTTGTGCATAATAGCCAGCTTGGCAGCCCTGCCTGCAATATCATTGCGGATTTTGTCCTGTATCTGTCGAAGCTGAATTTTTCGCCCCTCCAACAGAGCTCGCTTCTTGGCGGTATTAATTTTGCTTTCTACCGGGGATACAGCCTGCTCCATAGCCTGGGCATTGCGGTTTTGCACCTCCAGCTCCTTATCCAGCTCTGCCTGCTGAAGCTCCTGCTTGGTCTGAGCCTCCAGCCGCTGCAGCTCTGCCATAGGGCCTGCTGCCTCCTGAGCCATCAACTGGCGGAAGCGTTCCTCCTGCTCCTTAGTCAGCTGAGCCACCACCTGTCCCCGCTGCTGCTGCAAGCTCTCAATACGAACTTGCATTTCCTGCACCTGCTCCGGGGTAAGCCCCAATACATCGGCACTATCTATCTTAATACGCAGATTCAACATCTCGTTAAGATATTTTTGCTCTGCCTCCTGGTGCTCTGCCTCAAACTTAGGCCGCAGCTCCTGACGCTTTTTCTCTGCCATAGCATTAAGCTGATGCACCAATTGATCATGCCTGGCCAAGCTGTCCAACCGGGACTTCTGACCGGCAGCCTCCTGAAATAACTCCTTCTCTGGTGTAGGTGCTGTCTGAGGCAGCTTAATATCCTCCAGAGCCAGGGCATTTTCCAGATGGTCAATATCCCGCTGAATCTCCTGCAGCCTGCCATAATCTGGATGAGCCTTTATCAGCTGCTGCATATCCAGCACCCCAATAACCGGCTCCGCCACCACGGTTTCTGGCTTGACTGCACCCCACATCAGGTAGGCCCATAACGCACCGAGGGAAACTAGCACCACAGCAGCACCAGCCAGCACTTGTCTCTTATGCTTCCCTAACAGGGTGGAGGCCTGCTCACTGTTTTCCTGCTCTGCCGCCATGAAATCCCTCCTTTGCCATTCACTTCTAGCCAATATCAGCAAAGTACCGAGCGCCTGTGGAGCTCGGTACTGCATATGCTTCTATCCTTTTATAATTACTTGGACAGCTTCTTGATAACGTCCTGAGTAATATCAGTACCACCGTATACAACAGTGTCCTTGTTCAGAACTACAGACAAGCCCTTAGCCTCTGCAATAGCCTTTACTGCATCCTCAACCTGCTTCTGAACTGGCTCCATCAGATCAGTATTCTGCTGCTGAAGTCTCTCCATAGTCTGCTGATAATATGCCTGCTTCTCCTCATCGCTCATGTTAGCAGACTTCTCATTGAACTCCTGCTGAGCCTGCTGTACAGCCTTCTGCATTTCGGCCTCGGCATCGGTATAAATCTTCAGAGTGGTAAACTGACGATAATCAACAACGCCTACATTGGAGGAAGATGCTGCAGAAGCTACACCAGTACCAGACTGAGTCAAGGCCAATGCCACAACACTACCTACGAATACCAGTGCAATCAAAACACTGACGATTTTTACCTGAGCTTTTTTCAACTGAATCATTTTCTTTTCTCCTTTTTCCTATACATAATATCTACAAATGCCCGCCCTTAATCATGTCACAGCATGACAATATTTACATATATAAAGGCAAGTCCATTATAGCAAACTCTTATTTTTACTTCAACATAATGAATTAAAAATAACCAATAAATCTTAGCCAGCCATTATGTCTGTCCATAGCATATTCCACCGTCAGGAAATCATGGAGTCTATATCTAAGACCATATTCATTTTCCTGATCCCGGCTGCGATAGGCATACCTTAGCTGCCATTTGCCTCCCAGAGGCTGAGACAGCTCGAAACCTACATTGTTATGGCGCAAATCATATACCCCCGCCAAGCCTGTCCCTCCCGGCAAATGATAGCCATAGCCTAGATTCCAATCACAACGGACAGCCTGGGGATAAAAATCCAATCTGGTAAAAATTTCGTCCCGTGAGGACAACATCCTGCCCAGATGCAATCTGGCCATAATACTGGTATCCTCCTGATTGCCCCACTCATTACCCATATCTGCCCAGCCCTCCAGCCGGACTCTGTAGGTATCAGAATCTGAACGACTCATTACCGTCAGCTGCTGCCCAGGAGTAATGGCTGCCTTGGTATGCACATCCCAGCTGTGACTAAGGGAATCCTCATTCAGCACATTGGCTAAATAGTTTTCCAACTCCCCTTGATGCCTTTCCACAAAGGACACCGGCAAGCCTATCAGCTCATTTACCCGGCTTTGCATAGCCTGGCGCCGCAACAGCAAGCCTGCATTGAGCAAAGTATCCGAATGCATGCTTAAATCTACGGTACGCACCACTGGTAACAAAGGATATAGTACCAGATTTATCTGAGTATTTTCTGAAACTACCACATCAAAATCTGCCTTAAACTCTGGGGCGTGCTGCTGCAAAAAAGCATTTATCTGCTGTTTCAGCAAGCCCTGAGTCCAGTCTACGGCAGCAATGGGCAGTCCCTGTAAACTTTGCTTAAATATTTCATCTATCCCGGCCACATCCTGATACAGCATATCCGACAGCACAGGACTCATGCCCTCCACCTGCACGCGAACCTTCACCTGACAGATTTTATCCTGCCAAGGAATTAAATCCACCTGCACCTTGGTGGTGTCACCGGAATAAATATGCACCCTATCCACAGTGTAGCCTATGAGTACCTTGTCAAAAACCTGCTGAATAATTTCGGCATAATGGTTTTCCTGAGCCTTTAGCTCATCTACCTTCATGCCCTCCAGCAGTTGGACGCCAATGGCCTGAACGCTTTTCTCCATGCGCTGCTTCACTGGCAGGGGCAGTTGATGGCTATCTCCCACCACTGCCTCTACCTGGGCTACACGGGGTACAAATTCCTGAGCCTTGGCCCCTAAAGGCCACAGCAACAAACAGCACATAGCCAGCAATAGCGCCCCAAGCCCTTTGCCTGCCATTAGAAGGTGCCGCCTACATTGAAGTGAACTCTATTGCCCTGAGAACCATGACCAATATCCACGCGGATAAGTCCCAATGGAGAATCCAGCATAACGCCTACACCATAGCTGCCATGAAGCTTGGATGGAGTCCAGCCAGTATCCCAGGCAGAACCAAAGTCAGTAAAGAGAGCTGCCTTGAAATTCTTGGACAGTGGGAAACGATACTCAATATTACCCAGAACCATGCTATTGCCCCGGAACATATCATCACGATAACCTCTGATAGTATCCTGACCACCCAGCATAAACTTGGATACAGTTGGCAAATCTTCAGTGGAATGACCATAGCTGCCGTGGAATACCAGAATCTGATTCCGGCCTACCTTGCGGAAGGTGGAGCCATCAATGGTAAATTTGTGATAGGAGAAATCTCCCCCCAAGCCGGCATATTCGTAGCCCAAAGTGGACTTGTAGCCCTCAGTTGGATAAATATAATTATCTCTGGTATCAGTAATATGCTGCATCAGGATGGAACGAGTCAAACCAAAATTATCCTCTTTCCAGGTAGTATTAGTGCTTCTATCTGTACCGCTCTTATGCTTCTGATATTTATCATCCTTGTTGCGGAAGGTAATGGAGTTGGAGGTATATTCACTCTGAGGTCTGGAGAAGCCCAGCTCAAAGCCTACGTTTTTACGCATGAACTCCTCAACGAAATCTCCGTTTTCATCATACTCATTGTACTCAAAGGTACGATTGTAAATCTTGAAGTTGCCGGCAGTTTCCTTGCTATCCAGCCAAGGACGACGATAGGAGAAAATATATCCCTTGGCACTGGTATCAGTACTGCTCTTGGTCAGGGTAACATTAATGGAATCACCAGTACCCCGGAAGTTTCTATCACCCAAGCTAATCATACCTACAAAGCCATCAGAGCTGCTATAACCGGCACCTATACCGAAGACACCAGTATTCTTCTCGGTAACATCAACCTCCAGAACGCAGGCATTTGGCTCTACACCAGCAATAGGCTTTACATCTACAGACTCAAAGAAGTCCAGATTGGTCAAGCGCTGATAGCTGCGGACTACATCGTTTTTGTTCAGAGGCTTGCCTACCTTTGGACGCAGCTCCCGCAGAATAACCTTTTCCTTGGTTTTTTTCAGGCCCTTGATTTTGAAGCCCTCCAAGATACCTTCATTTATTTTAATAACCAGCTTGCCGTCGTCGCCAACTTCCATATCACGGATTTTGGCCATAACATAGCCGTCCTTGATATACTGCTTCTGGAGTGCACGAACATCCTCCTTCAGGGCAAAACGATTCAAACGGTCCCCCTGCTTCAACTGCATCTTGGCCAGCAGCTTGTCGGTAGGCTCTATCTCGGTATTGCCATCCAGCTCTACGCTGGTAAGAATAGGTGTCTCAAAGAGATGATAGGTGATGATTACACCCTCTGGCACAGATTCAAAGGTAGGATACAAATCATAGAAATAACCAGTGCCATAGATATTGCTGGCATCCTCAGACAAAAGGCCAATAGAGCAAATATCACCTGGCTTGGAAACCTGAGCCAGCTTTATAGTCTCCATAATATCATCGCTAACACCCTCGTATTTTACATCCACGATAGTATTGCCCTCAATAGCCTTCATGGACTTGTCCAGCTCCTCATCGGCAGGACGGTTTTTGGCCCATACGCTATCCCGGCTTGGTGTGGCTGTCACATTGGCAGGTGTAGACTCTACAGAGCTTTCATCAGGCAGCTCCAAGGAGCCCTTTACTACACCTTCGCTATTCATAGTAGCACTTTTGCCGGAATTCAGATCAACCCCTACTCCCATAGGAGCAGTAGTAGGATCTACAGCAGCCAAGGCAGACTGACTGCCTACACCCATAGACAGGGACAAAGCCACTGCACAGGCCAAATATTTGTAATCGTTTTTCTTCAAGAATATAACCTCCTATATACTCTTCTTTACTCCATCTATAAGTAAACAGCCGACCTACCCTGCTTTGAACCAGGCCGGTGGTAATTTTCCTACAGCTATTCTCTCAGGGTACTACCGGCAGACTGCATCAGCTTTTGCATGGCTGGTGCCGGCACCTCTGAGGGCTGTACATTCTTCAAGGATGATGCTGCCTGCTGGCTCTCTACTTCAACAGGCCTGCTTTCAATAGTGTTAGATACCTCCTCTGAGTGTGCTTCCTCATTGGGCTGTACCTGGACATAGGCAGGGGTATCAAATTTCCTCTCCTCACTGAAGTTTTGCTGGGATTCCTTTGCCTCCATCGCCTTGTCCCTCCCTGCACCGGAACTGGAAGCTTGCTCCTCTAGGGAAGTGCTGGTTAATTGGTTTTGCTTTGGCAGGGATGAACTATCCTCTGACTGCTGGGCATAAATTATCCCCCCCAGAGCCAATGCACAAGCCAATGCTCCAGGAGCCAGCCTTTTGAACCAGCGCACACATAGCTTTTTATCATTTTTTTCCTGAGCTCTCTTAAGCTCAGCCTGAGCCAGCATCAGCTTCAAATCTCCCTGAATGGCATTTTCCTGCTCCAGAGAATCCTCGGCTCGACTTAGCCAGCCCTTGGCGGCTGTAATATGCTGACGAATCTCTCTGTCCTGCTTCATAGTCTGCTCTCCTCAAACATTAACTAATGAATATAATCCTCAGTTTTCATTCTCTCTGAACATACTATATCAGGGCAAATTCATCTATTTTGCAAAATTAACGCTTATTTTCTTATATTTTCACCGATAATCTGCCAATTATAACCCCTACATTATTGAAAGAAAATGCTTCTGCATTTTCTTTCAATGGGGTTTCGACGAGGGTTGAAATATTAGCTCCCCCCTGTCATTAGCACAACATCCCGCTACCTATAGAAGTGAGGGACATCGGACACCTCGTCATTTCCATTGATGGATAAATCTTGACAGCATACCTCTTACTCTCCGGACACCGCTTTTTTGCAACCGATAAATATGAGAGGTACTGACATGAAGCTGCTGAGCTACCTGTGCCGCTTCCTGACAGCCTATATAAATGCTGTCCAGAACCATATATTCCTTTTCCGGCAGCCTGTCCATAGCTTTTTTCACCCGCCGTGAGGCCTCCTGCAACTCTACCTGCTCCGGCACAGGCATCCCTGTATCTGTCAAAAGCTCCAAGCCAGATTCCTTGCCTGGCAAAGCAGCTTCCAGACAGGCAATATCCGCCCGGTCTTCCTTTTTCAGAAAATTATACATTCTGCCTCGAATGCGATGAACAGCAAATATACTAAAGGCAACACCTCTTGTATAATCATAGCACTCCACCGCTTCAATCAGGCCAACAGTGCCCTCCTGAATAACATCCATAATATTATCCAGCTTTAGAAAAGCCTCTGCTGTCTTAAAGACCAGGGGCTGATAGGATTCTATCAGCCTGCTGCGAGCCTGCTGGCTCCCCTGCTCTTTGTAAGCCTGCCACAGCTCCTGCTCCTCACTATAGGCCAGCAGCTTAACCTTATTTAGTTCTGATATATATCTATCCAGCTGCATAGACCTGCCTCCGCTGTTGTTAAACATTCTCTCAAGCCAATCTGCCTAGAAGGTGAATCTGGCTTCCACACCAGCATAATAATCATTGTCCTGATTCCGCTGATAGGTGAGATTTATCTTGTTGGACAACTCGTAATCAACACCATAGCTAAAATCACTGGTTGTCATACTTTGGGTGTATTTTATCAATGCTTTATCAGAAATACTCTTTCCCAATGTGATATTGTACACCTCATACGCATTCTTGTCACCATTTTTTTCGGTTTCCCTGCCATCTGTAACATCCCCCAAATTCTTGCTGCCGTCAATGGTATCTCTTTCAATGGTCAGCACATCCAGATTTAGTACATTCCGCATGGCTGCTTCCACCTCAGAAAGGATGGTCATTTGCAGACCAATATTCAGCATGGAGGTTAGCTTGCTGGCTTCACTTTTATCCTTGTTGAAATAATCACTGCGCAAGGTTAACAGCTGAATAATATCAGCCTCTGCCATCTTAGGATCTGACATCAGCTTGAAATGCATATTAGGCACTATGCCATCCAAGGAAAGATACACACTGGTTTTGTTGATTTTTGTACCAGCCTTTAGCACCACCTTTGGCATCAGGGTATTTACCTGGCCAAAATTGATAGAGCCTTCATATACCTTAAAATTGGTTTTAAGATAGCTGAGAGTACCTCTTTTTACATAAATAGAACCAGCGGTGCTAGGATGTATGGTATAACCACCAAAATATGCTCCACCTGCCAGACGCAAATCACCAAAGGTTGGACTAAGGAAGCGAACATTCTTCCCTAGCTCAACGCTATAATCCAGGGCTGCCAAAGGCATATCATCAGAGGATTCCGGCAACTCGTTTGGTGGAGAAATCAAGACATTTTCCAGGAACAAGCGGCCAGAAATTTTTGGTATAATCTGTTCCTCTATGCCTGGCACAACAAATTTCATACTATCCACATTCAAGGTGGCATTTAAAGGCCCCTTGAATACCGGGCTGTCAATATCCAGATTGTCACAGGCAACAGAAAGATTATATTTATCTGCCTTATTCCCTGCTAAATGGGCATAGCCTGTTATATCAAAACTGCCTGCTCCCATCTGACCGTGACACTCCTCCAGGGTTACATCATGACCAGTGAAAAGCAATCTCATGTTCAAATCAGTTACGGGCTTGGCCACGTCCCTTATCTTGAAGGCACCCTGATATACATTCATACTGCCTGTAATATAAGGGCTGGCCAGAGTTCCCTGCAGCTTCATACGACCATCTGTAGGGCCTACCGCCCAATCTATGTATTTAGACAGCGTAGGCAATAGACTCAAATCTGCATTTGCCAGAGAAATATTTACATCAAACTGGTTGGCAGCATTGGGCATTTCCTCTGTGATAGCCGCCAAAGGCACCCGCCCCTGAGCTGTCAAGGAATAGCTTTGATCGGCATACATCTTGGTGGCAGTCAAATCCTTTATCTCCACAATATTGTTTGCCACCTGCAAATTTCCTTCTACATTATCTATCAAGGTGCTTTCTACCTGCAGATTCTTGATGGACAGCGGTATCTCCGCCCTTGGGGCTGCATATGGGCCAGTAATATTAACAGCGGTATCCAGAGTACCCCCTACATGATTCTTAATCCCAGCAGCCTCAGTCAGGGCACCAATATCAATATTGTTGGCTACAGCCTTAATATTGATGTCCCCATCCATATCAATAACACCTTTAGCACTAAAGCGGCCCTCAGCCCCCTCCTGACCGCTGAAATCTTCAATATAAATCCTTCGCTTGTCCAGAGAGGCCTTCAATATTACATCATCCATAGCATAGCTGCCCAAGGCTCCCTTGGTAATAAAGGCACTAAGATTAACCTTTGGTTCATCCAGCGTGCCCCCAAACATACTATTGCCAGTAATAGTTCCTGTAATACCGTTATCCTTAAGACCGGCCATAGCTGCTAGATTGTGAATATCTCCCTTGTCCACATCCAGCCGTCCCTTGATACGCTTGTTATCAATATTTACATGGCCGGTAAATTTATACTGGCCCTCATTTTGCTGAAAAGAAAGATTGTCCATAAATATATGGCGATTTTCATAGCGGACAATTCCCCCTACATTGGTAATCTCCTGTCCATTGGCAGCCAAATCATCTGCCTCCAACTTTCCTTCAAATAGCGGGTTAGCCAAATCCCCGGTCAGCTTGCCGTTAAACCTAGCCTTGCCCTGCAGCGGAATCGGCAGATTCTTGTTGTACCGGCTCAGATTGATTTCGTGAACCTTGGCCGCCAAATCCAGCTTACCCTCCTTGTCTATGGTACCATTAAAGTCCACATCCAGCCAAGGGGTAAATACATGGAAGTCCTGCAGGATTAAATTTCTATCCTTGATGTAGTAGTCACCATCCATACCATTAACAAAAATGCCATTGTAACTGCCCTGATAAAAATGTACATAACCAACTACATTAGGATCCTTTAAAGTACCTGTAATGGTAATAACATTATCCACATTACCGATAAGCTTCTGGTCTGGAGCCACTGCCTGCATAATATCCTCCATACGGGCACCTACGGTATCAATACGCATATTGATGCCTTTGTCCCCCAGGAAGCCAACCATACCCTTGGCATACCATTTGGTTTTTTCCCCATGCTCCATAACAAAATCGTCAATCTTTACCCCACGGAGACTGCCTGCCGCAGAACCGTGCAAACGATCAAAGGGCTGATGATATATCTGTCCATCATGAGCAGCGTATTGAGCACGAACTATAGGGTTATTTATATCCCCCTGCATAGTTCCCTTAATATCCAGAGAGCCGGCCACAGGCACATCTGGCAGAAAATTGCTTAGGAGAGACATATCCATTTCCGAGCCATAGAAGGCAATATCTATGGTTTTGTCTGGCACAATTGTGCCCTCCATACCAAAGGAACCACCTCCCGGCAGGCCACAGCTAAGATAATCTATAGAAATAGTCTCCCCCTCCCGGGCAAAGGAGCCCTTCAAAGAGTCCATAGTTATGCCCTGATAGGAAAGCTGGCTTCCCTTTAGGGTGCCATATACTTGCACCTGTTCTACATTATGTCCATTGCCTGCTACGGCAAAATCTCCATTTATAGTACCAGCCACAGTAGAAAAGTCAGTATTCAGCCCCTGAGCCGAGGCTATGGCCGCAGCCTGACTGGCAGAAATCCCTGCCATCTGTACATTACCAGTAAAATCATAGCTTCTAGCATCAAAGCTGCCAGTGGCACTAATGGTACCTCCTGCCGCCTGAGCCTTGGCCTGCTGAATCACTACCATGCTATCGGCATAGGAAACCTGGGCCGTAAGATTGCTAAAGCCTATCCCCTGTACAGCACCCTGAGTCACCTGTAAATGGGCGTCTACTCTAGGATTGTCAGCAGCTCCGGTAATATGGGCTGCAAATTTCACAGCCCCAGTATAAGGAATATCTTCCATAATTACGGCTGGCTCAAAGCCCTCCGACTCTGCCTGCAAATCCAGTTCTGGTATGCCAGAGGTAAGGATAATCCGGCCATGCACAGAGGCCTGTTGTCCCTGAGTTTCTGCTCTGGCAAAGATTCTAGCCTCCTTTTCGTTAAAGGTAGCTAGGGCCTTAATATTTTCCACCTCATGAGAAAGCAAGGTACATTTGCCTTGGTCCAGCTCTACCTGACCATGATAGATAAGCTCCTGGCCGACACGCTCTCCTGCCACCTGCAGGGATTTTACCTGACCAGAAATATTATTAACCACATTCTCAGGGATGGCATCTGCTGGCAAATATAACAAATAATTTTCCACCGCAGCATTTTCTACTGTAAGCTGGAAGGTCTGACGGCCTCCTGCCTTGCCTTCCTTGGCCATATCAGAAGTATCAAGGGTAGCAGACACCCGAGCCTTTGCTCCCTGATTTGCGCAATCTGCCTTAAGGGAAATAGCAGGATAAGAGGCCATATCTACATAGCCATTAACATCCTCCAACACAATAGGCTGATTGTTATAATTGCTACGGAGAATGGAATCCTTAATGTTTATCTTGGCGGTAAACTTACTGCTGTTTTCCTTTTCGGACAGCAAATCTTCATAGTTCCAACTGCCATCCTCCCGCTGGATAATGCTTACATCTGCTTTATTAATATCTATTTCACTAATGCCCTCAGTAAAGGATTTGTCCAGCATAGCCCTGGGACTAAGCCTGACAACTGCTTCATCCACATGGGCCAGCCTTTCGGATTTTTTATCATATACATCCAAGCCCTCAACCTTCAGCTCCCGCCAGGACACAATCTCTATCCTGCCCAAGTCCACCTTGGTTGCCAAAAGCTCTGTAGCCATTCTGCCAGCCTGGCTGGCAGCCGTTTCCATAAAGCTTTGAGAGGATATATATGTATATAACCCAACAAACACCAAACAAATTCCAGCCATAACTGCCCCCAGCAGTTCTGCTGTCTTTTTCTTATTAAGCACCCTCTCATCACCTTTCATAAATTATTATCCATTTTTTATTATATCACAAATATGAATGTTAATTCTGAAAATAAGATTAAAAATCCCCACCAGCCTTTGTAAAAATAGGCTTGTGGGGTTGTGGTAGTTAAATGCTTTTTTAGATATTGTACATGGCTTTTAGCAGCCTAATGCCTGCTTCGGTACGGAAGATATTCTGCAATACCTTGGTCACAGTTTCTTTGGAAGAACCATCTTCATAAAGATTAACCAAAAAATCCGCCTCGACCAGAATTTGATAGTCCTGCTCCTGAATATTGCCATAGGTATGATGGTGGGCAATAAGATATTTGATGCGGTTGATTTGACCAGTGGTGAAGCTGCCTAAATTAGCCAGCAGGGTTTCTGCCTCGCCGGGGCCTTCTATTTCCTGATATTTGCCAGCAGAACTGTGATATTTTTCCTCGCTTTTGTGAATCCCAATATCATGCAGGATGGCTGCCGCCTCCAGAATGAACAGCTCATTCTCTGGCAAACCCTCTAAAGTACCAATAGTTACAGCCAAATCATGTACCTTAAGAAAGTGCTGTATTCTCCGTACATCCCCTTTATCGTAGGCAATCATAGCCTCCATCAAATCAGCAATTTTTCTGTTCATAGCAAATCATCCCTTCTACCAATAGCTCTAACATATACCATACAGCCTCTATTTACCAAGGGTGTATTTCGAAAAAAAAGCACTATCCGAAGATAGTGCTTCATACTCAATGGCAGGGGTAGCAGGACTCGAACCTACGAATGCTGGATTCAGAATCCAGTGCCTTACCAACTTGGCGATACCCCTAGGTATTCACGCGCTGTGAACAAGGAATATTATATGATATTTACCTATCTCTGTCAAGAAAAATTTATTTTATTTTTCAGATATTAGGCAGCTGCCAATTTATCGGCTCTTCTCCCACAGATTCTAAGAACTTATTTACCTTGGAAAAAGGACGACTGCCAAAGAAACCTCTATAGGCAGACAAAGGACTTGGATGTGGAGATTCCACAATAAAATGCTGTGGATTGGTAATCATAGCCTTTTTACGGCGGGCAGGAGAGCCCCAGAGGATAAAAGCAACTGGCTTTTCCCGCTGATTCAACAGCGAAATAATCTTATCCGTAAAAATCTCCCAGCCCTTATCCCGATGAGAATTAGCTCTATGAGCCTGCACCGTCAGCACTGTGTTTAAAAGCAGTACTCCCTGCCTAGCCCAAGGCTCCAAACAGCCATTATTAGGCACAGTGCATCCCAAATCCGTTTCCAGCTCCTTGAAAATATTTACCAAAGAAGGTGGCGGCGGAACATTAGGCTGTACAGAAAAGCTTAGTCCGTGAGCCTGCCCTGGCTCATGATAAGGATCCTGCCCCAATATAAGTACCTTGGTATCTGCATAGGAGGTATAATGCAAAGCATTGAAAATACTATACATATCAGGATAAACCTGCTTTGTACTATACTCCCCAATTAAAAACTGCCGCAGCTGCCGATAATAAGGCTGAGCCATTTCCTCCTTTAGATACTGTCCCCAGTCATTCTTAAAAATCTCCATAGCCGCCTCTCCTTAATTCATAATATTCTAACTACCTATCATTTTAGCACAAATCAAGGTAATTATTCCTCCTGACAAGAAATTTTTTCAACAAAAAGGCAGATATCGAAAATCCGATACCTGCCTAATAATTCTATTAAATTTGAAGTTATCCACAAACTTATCCACATTGTGCACATATTCTGTGCACAACCAAGGATTTATCCACAGAAACCTTTGCTTAGTGAGTCAAAGCCTCATGCAAATACTTCAGTACCTGCTCGCCAGTTTCCATTTCCATAACCTTGGCCAGATGCTTCTGAGCCTCCTCATAGGTTACAGAACGGAGCATTTCCTTTACCCGTGGAATAGAAGGAGCACTCATGCTCAGCTCACTAATACCCATTGCCATCAGAATAACTGCTGCATATGGATCACTAGCCATCTCGCCGCACATACCAGACCAAATGCCACGGTCAGAAGCGGACTTAATGGTACGCTGAATCAGCTGCAACACAGCTGGATGAAAATGATTGTAGAGATACCCAACATTAGGGTTTACACGGTCTACAGACAGGGTATACTGAACCAAATCATTAGTACCAATGCTGAAGAAATCAACATACTTGGCAAAAATTGGTGTCATAACTGCTGCGGCTGGAGTCTCAACCATAATACCCAGCTGAACAGTCTTGGAGTACTCCTTGCCCTCATCCTCCAACTCCTGCATAGCTTCACGAACAAAAGAACGAAGACGCAGAATCTCATCCACACTAACAATCATAGGTGCCATAATAGCAGCCCTGCCATAAACACCAGCCCGCAGAATTGCCTTCAGCTGAGGCATAAACAAATCTCTACGGTTCAAGCTGATACGAATAGCACGATAACCCAGGAATGGATTATCCTCATGTGGAATATTCAAATAAGGCAATGGCTTGTCACCGCCAATATCCATAGTACGAATAACACACAGCTCGCCATTGCAGGCCTCTACAGCCTTCTTATAGCTTTCGAACTGCATTTCCTCGGACGGAATATCTTCACGGCCCATGAATACAAACTCAGAACGGAACAAACCTACACCCTTGTTACCATATTTGGCAGCATTCTCAGCATCATTAGGACTGCCAATATTAGCAGCCAGCTGAACCTCTACTCCATCCTTGGTAACTGCAGGCAAATCCTTCAGAGCAGCATAACGCTCCTCATCAGCTCTCTGCTTAGCCAGCTTTGCTTCGTACTCCTTGATAGTCTCCTCATCAGGATCTACGAAAATATCGCCGGTATGTCCATCAATAATAACAAACGCACCCTCTGGAATAGCGTCAAGTCTGTGCTCCATACCTACAACAGTAGGAATAGCTCTTGACTTAGCAATGATTACTGCGTGACAGGTGGTGCTCCCCTGTCCCATAATAACACCAGCAATCTTATCATCTGGAACAGAAGCAATAACAGAAGGCTCTACCTCATAACCACAGAGGATTACCATCCTGTCGCCAACTTCCGGCTCCTTGATGCCAAGAATCTTGCCCGCAATACGCTTACTTACATCCAATACATCCGCTGCACGCTCACGAAGATACTCGTCGTCCATAGACTGGAAAATCTTGGCAGACTCAGCAGCAGATGCCAAAATAGCTGCTGGTGCATTCCCCATCTCCTGAACCTTATCAGTCATGCCGTCTGTCAGCATTGGGTCCTGTGCCAAGAACAAATGAGCCTCCATAATATTGGCCTGCTCATCATGACCTACGGCACGCATCTGCTCAACGCTCTTTTCCAGAATATCTGCCACCTCGGCTACAGCACTATCTAGCTTCTCCAGCTCCTCTTCCACTGTACCTGGCTGATACGCAGCCAAATAGCCATCCAGTGCCTGACCAGCCTTCATAATATAGCCGATTCCTACTCCTGGAATGGCACCCATTCCCTGCATTTTTTCTGGCATAATATATCCGTCCTTCCGCCCTTTTACTAATTAGTCTTCGCCGAAACCGGATTTGAACATGCCGCCGAACTTCTCAATAGCCTCATTCTCATCAGGACCATCTGCAGTAATGGTAACTACAGTACCGTTCTTAGCCTGGAGAGTCATGATACCCATCAAGCTCTTTGCATCAGCCTTCTTGCCGGTAGCAGCTACAGACAAGGTTACCTTGGACTTAAAGTTTCTTGCCTCCTTGGCAATCTGTCCTGCTGGACGTGCATGGAGACCCTGAGCATTAACAACTGTGAAATTTTCTTCGCGCATTTTTACCCCTCATTTCTTGATTTGTGCTATACTGTAAATATAGTTTAATACTTTCGCTACTGTTTTATTTCGACATCAATACAAAATTCCCTGCTTTTTAATAAAAAATCTTGGCATTTTTTACGGCGAGTGAATTTTGCCACTGAAATGAAAATTTCTAGCGAAAATTTATCTGCTGTATTATTGTACAAGTATTGTGTGATATTTGCAAGCGAAAAACAATACAAACAAAAAAAAATAATGTAAAACGAAATTTAAGTATCATGAAATGAAGTTTTTTGTTATAATATTTTTAGTGAAATTTGGCAAGTTTATAAATCTGTCATATGATATAATAAATCGTGGTGTGTATTTTGGAATTTTTTGTAATAGCAGCCTCCATTATGTCGGTCTGCATTATATCCATTTATAAAATAGCCCGCAAGCTGGGAGCAGATATTTCTCTTTCTGCCTTGGTACTATGTGGCGTTTCCGCCCTGATTATCAACTTTATGGCCATCAGGGTAAATCCTTTTTTGACAAAAACCTACTATTATATATTAGGCGCAATGATTATTTTTGCAGCCACCGGCACAACCTGCTATAATAAGTACTTGTTATACAGGCGTAGCAGATTGGCTGTTCATGGTGCCCCTAGTGAAGATAATGAGATCACTCAGGTGACAGGTGAACCTGAAACAATAGTCGAAGTGGCAGAAGAACCTGAAACCACGGCCGAAGTCGAAGTGACAGAAGAACCTGAAACCACGGCCGAAGTCGAAGTGACAGAAGAACCTGAAACCACGGCCGAAGTCCAGCAGGCTGTGGAGGCACCTCTGCCTACTTTGCCAGAAGGACTGGATTCTATGGATGCCCTTTTGGACTTTGGCTTTGCCCAGACTGGAGCAGGGGCTTATGAGCTGGCTCTTTTAGCCTACAGCACAGCCTTAGAGCAATATCGCAACGACGATTATGCTCCTTTTATCATTATAGATATGGTTAACCTGTACAAATCTCAGGGCAGATATCAGGAAGCCATTGATTGTGTCCATAATGCTATGGACATTCCAGCAATTCAGGAAAGTCCTGCCTACCAGCAGAATTTCCAGAATTACTTAGCCCAACTTAAGTCAATTTCCCATAGTGCAGTTTCCACCCAATCCCCTGAGGATTAGAATGGAAGCTACACCTTAATATATTTTCAGGAGGAATTCCCATGAAAAAAAGTGTTGAAATTATTGGCTTGCCAGTAATCAGTATTACTGAAGGCCGGGAGCTTGGTATGAGCAAATCTTTGCTCATAGATGCTCCAAACGGCAGTGTTGCTGCTATTACCATTGAGGATGAGGATTGGTACAGAGGCGTTAAGCTGCTGCCATATTCCTCTGTAATTGCTATCGGCGAGGATGCCGTAACAATTACCAACAGCGAAAACATCCTTACTTTGGAGGATGCTGGTGACTATGAGGCTATGATGGATGCCAACATCAAGATTATTGGCACCAAGGCCATCACCAAGTCCGGTACCATTCAGGGCAAGGTAGTTGAAATCTACATTGGCGATAACGGCAAGATTGAGAAATGCGAAATCGAAGGCCGCGACGGCAGTATTTCCGAGATTGTTTCTGAGCAGATTTCCATCTTCGGTAAGCAGGTTACTGTTATTGACTCCGATTTTGAAAAAAAAACTGAAATTATAGCTCCTGTTGAGACTCCAGCTGTAGCAGCCCCTAAGACTGAGGTTCCAAAGGCTGAAATTAAGGAAGCTCCTAAGGCCGAGGCTCCAAAGGCTGAGGTTAAGGAAGCTCCTAAGGCCGAGGCTCCAAAGGTTGAGGTTAAGGAAGCTCCTAAGGCCGAGGCTCCAAAGGTTGAGGTTAAAGAAGCTCCTAAGGTTGAGACTCCTAAGGTTGAGGTTAAGGAAGCCCCTAAGACCGAGACTCCAAAGGCTGAGGCTCCAAAGCCACAGGTTAAGGAAGCTCCTAAGACTGAGACTCCAAAGACCGTTGATGCTGCCGCTCAGATGGCAGACAAAGCCACTGAGGAGCGTCATCGCCGTTTCCTGTTAGGCAAGACTGTAACCAAGGATATTGTTTCCGCTACTGGTGTTGTTCTGGCCAAAACAGGGGATGTTGTTACCGAGGAGATACTCCAGAAGGTAAAGATGGCTAATATGTTTATTGATTTGTCCATGAATGTAAAATAATTTCAGACAAATTTAGCCAAATAATTTTCCTTTAACTATCAAAACATGATGACAAAACCATAATAGGCAGGTTCTTCCTTCAGGTTGCCTTCCCAGGCTTCCCAGAAAGCACTTTTCTGTTATGGCACATGTCATCATGTTTTCTTGTTTTTAGCTCCAAAATTTCCACATAATACACAAGCCAAAAAACCAATCTTTCAGGCATTATATAAATAAAAATTATGGTATAATAAATCATGAATCCTGGTCAATTTCTGGAAAAATTTTTGAAAAAATTTTTTCTTGTCCGGGCACTGTTCGCCTTTTTAACATCTTAAAGGAGGTTCTTTCTATGACATCTACAACTAATCCCGATTTTTCAGAGCATCTAAATAACTTCTATAACAACAATCCCTTCGTACAATTGCTAGGGATACAATTAAAAAAAATCCAATTTGGACAGGTTACTCTATCTATGAAAGCTCAAAATCAGCTTTCAAATTTTTATCATATTACTCATGGAGGAGCTTTGGCAAGTCTGGCAGATACCACTATGGGAGCTACCTGCCTCTCAGTCAACAAAAAGGTTGTTACACAGTCCATGAATATGTATTTTGTCAAGGCCGTACCAGAGAGTACTACTATACAGGCTACGGGAAAAATTATTCATAATGGACGCAAAACCCTGGTCTGCGAAACAGAGATTGTGGACGATCAAGGACAGGTATGTTGCAAGGCCACAGCCAATTTCTTCGTCATTGGACCTTACACAGGCTAAGAAAATTTTCTGCGGTCATAAATCTCGATATGAATATTTATACAATGATTTTGTATACAAAAATCACTGTTCACGTTCCTAGTCCATTATATATGCACATTTGTATATAAAATCGACCTTATCCGGAAAAAATCATCGAAAAATAATAATTATTGTCATACATTTTTCTTGACAAAGTAGGAATAAAATACTATACTATTTTCAGGTTAAAGAAATGGCCTCGCCGTTTTCCCGCACTTATTCTTTGATTGCGGCGTACGTCATATAACCGTCGAGCAGGGTGGAATTTTTTCCACCCTTTTCTCGTATACAAAATTATTTATCTCTTTAGTTCTTTATCTATAGTTAAAAGACTTGAATCCAGCCCACCTAAGGGAAATAGGAGTAAAATCATGCAAAAAGTTCGTATTGTGGATATTGCCAAAGAGCTAGGTGTCAGCACAGCAACAGTATCCAATGTTATTCATGGAAAAACAAAAAAGATTTCTGATGCCACAGTTAAGAGAGTGCAAAAGCTTTTGGAAGAGCGTCAATACATTCCCAGCATGGCCGGTCTGCTGCTGGCTCAAAACGATTCTCCCATTATAGGTGTGATTATCAATGCCCACAGCAAATACGAAGGCCGCGTTTTGGAAGATCCTTTCATCGCTTCTTCCCTAAACGCCTTATCAAGAGAAATCGAAAAAGCCCATCGCTTCATGATGCTGAAAACCACCACCAATCTGACAGATATTGTCAAATTTGCCTCTATGTGGAATATGCAGGGTATGATTATCATCGGCTTTTGTCAGGATGAATACAGTCATCTGCGGCAGTTCATGCGGATTCCCTTTGTGGTTTACGATGGCTTCTATACCCAGGAGCTGGAACAGCAGGGACTTTGTCATTTAACAATCAATGACTACGATGGTGGAAAACAGGTCGGCCAACATCTTAAACAGCTAGGCCACAAAAGGGCTTTATGTATTTCTGACAATAATATCTGCATGGACGCTCAACGCATACAAGGCTTCCAAGATGGTTTTGGCGGAGAAAATACGGATTTGCTAATTATTCCCCCCTCCAAAATTCAGCGTCGGGAATTTTATGAACAACAGCTTTCATATATAAAGGAGCATACGGCGGTTTTTGCTGTTTCTGATTACTATGCTATAGATTTTATGCAGTTTGTCCAGGAAAAAGAATTGAAGATTCCTCAAGATATCTCTCTAGCAGGTTTTGACGATACGCCAATCTGTCAACAGATTGTACCTACCTTAACCAGTGTAAGGCAAGATGCTGCCAGCAGAGCCAGCCATGCTCTAACAGCCCTAAAAAGTCTTATACAGAGAGAACCTGTTGCTTCACCTATAATACTGCCTGTACAGCTCATACCTCGCAACAGCACTGCTCCCTTAAAGCAGTTGTAGTTCTGTCAAAATTTTATAAAGGGTTACACGTTTAACCTATTGTGTTTTATTAACTTTTATCTTAAAATATGAGTATATTTTAAGAAGGAGTGAATTACCATGAGCACAAACTGCACCTTTATAAAAACAGTTTATAATATCGCCATCCCCGTAGCTCTGCAATCCATGCTGCAATCCTCATTTAGTATCGTGGATCAGATTATGATAGGCCAGCTAGGCAGTATCAGTATTGCCGCCGTAGGAATTGCCAGCAAATTTTCCTCCATATATCAGGTAGTAGTATCAGCCATTGCTGCTGTTGCCGGCATTATGATTGCTCAATATATGGGCAAACAAGCCAAGGAACTGGTGGACAGAAGTCTTTCCTTAAATCTTGCCATTGCTTTGCTGCTAGCTCTAGGCTTTACTATGGCCTGCCTAGCCCTGCCTGAATCCATTATGGGTATCTATACCGAAGATAAAGAAATGTGCTCCGCGGCCTCCTCTTATCTTCGCTTAACAGCTCTTACCTTTTTGCCTGTGGCAGGAGCAACCCTGCTATCCACCATGCTTCGCTGTATGGAAAAGGCCACCCTTCCCCTTTACGCCAGCCTTGTTGCCGCCATTATAAATACTGTCTTAAACTACATCCTTATTTTTGGTAAGCTTGGCTGCCCATCTATGGGAGTAGAAGGTGCTGCCATAGCTACTTTATTAACTCAATTTGCTAATTTTTTCCTGATTCTAGCAGGCTTTTTTATCAGCTATCATCAAAAGGGACAGCACTTCTGCTTCTCTCTAAACCTAAACCGCCATGAATACTATCAATATCTGCTGATTCTGCTGCCCATGCTAATAACAGAATTTATGTGGAGTCTAGGGGAAAATGTCTACACCTCTATTTATGGACATATGGGAACCATTGCCTGTGCCGCCATGACCTTAACCACACCCATTCAAGGCCTGCTTATAGGTGCCTTAAGCGGTCTTGCCCAAGCCGCCGGCATCCTGATTGGCAAATCCCTTGGCAAAGGAAATTATCAGGAGGCCTATCACCATTCCCGCCAGCTTATTTTCTATGGTTTACTAGCCTCCCTTATGCTTTCTGCTCTGCTTATGACAGCAAAAGACCTCTATATAAACATTTATGCTGTAGAAGCCATTACCAAGACCACAGCCAGCCATATTCTTTTTGTCTTTGCCCTGATAGCGCCAATAAAGGTACTAAATATGATATTAGGCGGAGGTATTATCCGAAGCGGTGGCAGAACAAAGCTAATAATGTGGATTGACCTAATTGGCACATGGATTTTTGGTGTACCACTGGGCTATTGGGCTGCCTTCGTAATGAATATGCCTATAGCATATACCTACCTGATTCTATCTCTGGAGGAGGTTATCCGCTTGCTGATAACTTTTGTGGTATTCAAGAAAAAAATATGGATGCAAAGCCTCTAGTACCTCATCCTCCCACGGCGGACATTTTAACAAATTAAATCCGTGAATCTGCAATATATTCCGTGAATAGACATAGGCAATTGACATTAACATACAAAAAGGATACTGGCCAGAGCTGGTAGGCACTGAAGCCACCCTGCGTGACAGCTGTTTTATATACAGTTATTTAGTTTTCAAAGTTTCCAGCAAAGTCCGCCAAGAGAGAACGGCACATTTGACTCTGGCTGGCATATGGGAAATATTTTTCAGCGCCATAGCCTCATCCAGTTCCTCCAGCTCATCATCCTCGGTTATTTCTCCCTTAATCATCTTTAGGAACAAATCTGCCAAATGCTGAGCCTTTTCCACTGACTCCCCTTTAATCAGGTCAATCATAATGGAGGTAGAAGCCTGAGAGATGGCACAACCTACCCCAGTAAAGGAGGCATCCTTGATTTTACCCTCCTCCACCTGCAGCTCCAAGGTTATTTCATCACCACAGCTAGGATTCCGCCCCTTTTGTACCACCGTAGGCAGCTTTAGATGATGCTTGTTCTCCGTGGAACGGCTATGCTCTGCGATTAACTCTGTATAGATACTATCCAGCTCATTCAGCATAACCCAGCACCCCCCTTACCTTGGACAAGGCCTCCAGCCAACGGTCTACATCCTCTCTGGTGTTGTAGAAATAAAAGCTGGCTCGGCAGGTGGCATTCTGTCCCAGATACTGCATCAAAGGCTGGGCACAGTGATGACCTGCCCGAATGGCCACCCCCTGAGCATCCAGAATGGTAGCCACATCATGAGGATGTACATCCTGCACATTAAAGGTAATAATGCCGGTTTTGTTATACAAGGTAGAATCACAGCCATAAAGCTCAATATAAGGCATAGCCTTTAGCTTAGGCAGGGCATAATTTACCAAATCCTTTTCCACCTGCTCAATATAATCAAAGCCTACCTGCTCCAAATATTCAATGGCAGCGATAAGGCCGGCAGCACCGCCTACATTCTGGGTACCGGCTTCAAATTTGGCTGGCAAAGGAGCAAACTCTGTCTGCTGTTCCTCCACATAGTCAATCATATCCCCACCCATGAGAAATGGTGGCATATCATTCAGCAGTCTTTCCTTGCCGTAGAGAACGCCAATGCCCATAGGGGAAAGCATTTTGTGACCGGAGAAAACAAAGAAATCTGCATCCAAGGCCTGGACATCCACAGCCATATGGGGCACTGACTGGGAGCCATCCACTACCATGATTGCCCCTACACTATGTGCCTTGCGGGCAATTTCCGCCACTGGATTTACCAGTCCCAGTACATTGGAAACCTGAGCCACAGCTACTATTTTGGTTTTCTCTGTAATCTTGCTGGCAATATCCTCCTGGGACAGATTCCCATCCATTTCCAGATAAATGTATTTCAGCACCGCGCCCTTGAGCTGGCAAATCTGCTGCCAAGGCACCAGATTGCTGTGGTGCTCAGAAATGGCAATTACCACCTCGTCCCCAGCCTGAATATGGCTCATGCCATAGCTATAGGCAATGAGGTTAAGAGATTCCGTAGCATTCTTGGTAAAGATAATCTCATGGCTATGCTGGGCATTGATAAACTTCTGCACCTTGGCTCTGGCATTTTCGTAAATATCCGTTGCCTGCACACTAAGCTCATAGGCCCCTCTATGGGGGTTGGCATTACAGCCGCCATAATAGCTGCACATGGCCTGAATTACCTTTTCCGGCTTCTGGGTAGTAGCGCCATTGTCCAGATAAACTATCTGCTTATCGTGCATCTTCCTCTGCAGCAGGGGAAAATCATTTTTGTAATTCTTAACCTCACTCATCAGCCAATCCCTCCTTTATGTATTCATCCAGCTCCTGATACAAGTCCTTGTCCTCAATTCTATCCAGCACAGGATTAAAGGCAGCTTCCACCACCAAACGGCGGGCTTCCTGCATATCCAAGCCCCGGCTCATAAGATAAAACAGCTTGTTTTCATCAATCTTGCCAATGGAAACAGCATGATGGCCCTCCACTGCATCCTCAGCAGATAACATCAGAGGCACACTGCGATTCCGCACCTTGGAGGAAAGCACCACCACTTCTTCCTTCTCATATCCCTTGGAACCCTTGGAACCATGACGAAAATCCAAGGTACCACGGAAAATTTTGTTGGCCTCTCCCAGCAAAGCACCATAAACATGAAGATTAGCCTCTGTATTTTTTCCCTGCTGAACCAGCACATAATTCATATCCAGCTGGCTGGCACCATGACCAAAATACAGTACATACACATTGGCCTTGGACTCATTGCCTGCCAGATTAACCTCCATTTTGGCCAGGGATTTGGCACTGCCAGCCTCTACAGCCACAGCTTCCAGCTCTGCTGTATCCGCCAGCTCCACCTGTACACTGCTGGCGCCCTGAGCATCTACAGGCAGCAGCTGTACAGTGGTCAGCTTCAAAAATCCACCCTTTTCCACCTTTACCTGCACCTGTCCCTCACCAGCCTGACGATAAACCACTGTCAGTTGACGGCTTTCTCCTGCTGGCACCACCAGCTCCTGCCGGCCATTATCTATAGCCAAAACAGCCTCATCTGCTTTGGCCTCATTTACTCCCAACCAGCGCCAGGTACGCATTGGGATTTCACTATAAATCTTTTCTGCCATTTTTTACCTCACGCTTTCTCAACCCATTGTGCCTTCTAGCTCAATGTTAATCAGATTGTTCATTTCCACCGCATATTCCAAAGGCAGTTCCTTAGCAATAGGCTCAACAAAGCCACGCACAATCATGGCTCTAGCCTCCTCCTCGCTAATGCCCCGGCACATAAGGTAGAATACGGCTTCCTCGCTAATACGGCCAATAGTTGCCTCATGGCCAATATCCGCCTCATCTCCCTGAATATCCATAACCGGCAGGGTATCAGACCGGGACAGATCATCCAGCATCAGGGATTCGCAATTAACGGAGCATTTGGCGTGATGGGCATTAGGCGTAACCTTAACCGCACTTCTATAGGTAGCCTTGCCTCCCGCCTTGGAAATAGTACGGGTGCTGATATTGGCAGAGGTGTGAGGTGCTGCGTGAATCACGCTGGCACCAGTGTCCAGATTCTGCCCCTTGGAAGCAAAGGTTACACCAGTAAATTCACAGCGGGCATTTTCTCCGTGGAGAATACTGCAAGGATAAAGCATGGACACATGGGAACCAAAGGAACCGGACACCCATTCAATAATGCCATCCTTTTCCACCAAGGCTCGCTTGGTGTTGAGGTTCATCATATTCTTAGACCAGTTTTCAATGGTGGAATAACGCAGTCTGGCACCCTCGCCTACATACAGCTCTACACAGCCAGCATGGAGATTGGTTACATTGTATTTTGGTGCACTGCAGCCCTCAATAAAATGCAGGCTGGCATTTTTTTCCAGAATAATCAGGGTATGCTCAAACTGGCCAGCCCCCGCCGCATTCAAACGGAAATAGGACTGCAAAGGAATGTCCACATGAACTCCCTCTGGTACATAAACAAAGGATCCGCCAGACCATACTGCTCCATGGAGAGCAACAAATTTGTGGTCTTTAGGGGGAACCAGCTTCATAAAATGCTCCTTCACCAGATCCTCATGCTCTCGCAGGGCGGTTTCCATATCGGTATACACCACACCCTGCTTGGTAAGATTTTCCTGAATACTGTGATATACTACCTCAGAATCATATTGAGCGCCTACGCCTGCCAGAGAAGTTTGCTCTGCCTCTGGAATACCCAAACGATCAAAGGTGGATTTGATATCCTCCGGTACATCCTCCCATTTGCCAGCCATTTTGGTATTAGGCTGTACATAGGTAACAATCTCATCCATATTCAGCTCAGATAAATCCGGCCCCCAGGTAGGCAGTCCCATGTGGTTATATACCTCCAAAGCCTGCAAGCGCCGTTCCAGCATCCACTGGGGATCATGTTTCCGGGCCGATATATCCCGCACTACATCTTCGGTAAGCCCCTTTTGAGATTTGTAGGCAGAATGGTCCTCATTGCGAATATCATAGAGGGTACGCTCTATATCATCAACAAAGGTTTTATTTTTGCTTTCCATAATTCCTACCTCAATTCTCTCCGGCTTCCTCAGCCAACTCCCGACGGATAAAGCCAAAGCCCTCCTTGTCAATCTTCTGAATCAGCTCAGGGCCGCCTTCCTCCACAATCTTGCCACTCAACAGCACATGAACCTTGTCCACAGAAAGCTGCTCCAAAATACGGGTATTGTGGGTAATAATCAGACAGGCATTGTTTTCATTGTGGAATTTCCGCACACCGCTGGACACAATCTGCACCGCATCCACATCCAAACCGGAATCAGTTTCGTCCAGCAAAGCCAGTTTGGGATTCAACAGCAAAAGCTGTAAAATCTCATTCCGCTTCTTCTCACCACCGGAAAAACCTACATTCATGTAGCGCTTAGCATAGGCTGGATCTATCTGCAGCTCCTCCATAGCAGCTTTCAGCTCCTTGCGGAACTTCATAATCTTCACAGGAGCACCACTCACAGCCTGCTTGGAAGCTCTCAGCATATTCTCCACGGTAATACCAGGAATCTCCTCTGGATTCTGAAAGGAAAGAAAAATACCCTTGCGACACCGCTCGAAAGTTTTCAGCGCCTGCAAATCCTCTCCCTCAAACTTCATTTCACCCTCTACCACCTGATACTTGGGATGTCCCATAATCACATTCATCAAGGTAGATTTACCAGAGCCATTAGGCCCCAAAATAACATGAATCTCACCAGGGGCAATCGCCAAATCCAACCCCTGCAAAATCTCACCCTTATCCTCTCTGCCTGCCACACCAGCATGCAGGTTCTTAATCTCCAAAAGCTTATTGCTCATCATACACACTCCTATATATCTAAATTCTGATTAAATTACTCGGAATTAACTACACATATTATACGAGTATGTCATACAAAAAGTCAATAATTCTGACTAAAAATAACGGAATTAATTTCCCCATCAAAAAAAGCCCCGCGGTTTGTCCCCGCAAAGGCCTTAATTTGTCTATAAAATTTTAAAAATACATCAATAGTAAAGCCACTGTGAATACGCTGATAGGCGGTATAACAGTACACTGCATAGGTACTCTTCGCGCCTCGGTCCTTAGCGATTCATGAGCTTTCGGGGCGCCAGCCACGAATTGCCTCATGAGAGCTTAGTACCGCTAGGCGAGAAAAGTAGCGAGAGCGTGCCTGAAAGGGTACTGTTATATCGCTTTTAGAGCATTTTTCACAAACCCAGCGGCATACTCCCTGCACTGCTGCAATCCATCCTCGTCAGGCACGTCATTAATAATAACGCCATCCCCATAGACCTTGGCTCCATCGTCGCCGCAGCGTTTCTTCCAATCTGCCATCCATTCCCCGCTGCCCCAGCCATAGGAACCAAATAAGCCTACTGGCACTCCCGCCAGCTTGGCCTCCAACTCGGCAAACATTGGCTCAAACTCAGCTTCCTCCAGCACCTCATTGCCCATAGCAGGACAGCCAAAAAGCACCCCGTCAAAATCCGCCAGCTTATCTACATTAAACTCATCCACAGACAGCAAATCCACTGCTGCCCCAGCCTCCTTGGCTCCCTCCGCCATAGCATTAGCCATAGCCTCTGTATTACCTGTACCGCTCCAATAAACAATTGCCAACTTCATCAATAAACCACTCCTTTACTCTTACATCGCCTTATGTATCATGGCCTGCAAACTAACACCATTCTCTAATCCCTGACAAGCCTGTCGAATACAATTATCATAGCACTGGAACAATCGCCGTACAGCCTAAGACCACCATGCTGGCTGCCTTCAGGCCAGCCAGGGTAGGGGCACAATGCTGAGCCAGCAAAAATCTAATTTTTCCTTGCCCATAAGTTCCCTCTTTCTTTGTAATTGAGATTTATTCTCAACCCTATATATACTATACTACAGTTGATAATTATTTTCAACTACTTTTTGAGAACTTTTATCATTATTGATTTTAATTAAGCTTTTATCGCCCAGCGCAGCTTAGTGGAATGAGCGCGGGAATTGCGGAAACACTCCTCCCGACTAGGCTTAATAACCTCCTTGGCTACATCACTATAGATACCTGCCCGGTGAAAAGCCTGAAATGCTTTTTTCACAATTCTGTCCTCCCCGGAATGGAAGGTAAGAATGGCCGCCCTGCCTCCGGTACGAAGCGCCTCCGGCAGTTTTTCCATAAATTCGTAAAGTACCTCATATTCATGATTCACATCTATACGCAGAGCCTGAAAAACTCTGGCACTGCTTTTCTTGACCAGCATTTTTCCGTCCTCCTCAGGTGGCAGCTTAACCTTGGACAGAGCCTCCACAATCTGCTCATGAAGGGCAGTGGTAGTATCAATAGGCTTTTTCTTTTTGTGCAGAGTATTGTATATCTGTCTGGCAATTTCCTCAGCATAAGGCTCGTCTGCATTTTCCACCAGCATACCAGCCAAGGACTCCTTGTCCAGCTCCTTTAACCGCTGGGCTGCCGAAATCCCAGCCTGTGAATTTAACCGCAAATCCAAAGGTCCCTCTGCCTTGTAGGAAAAACCCCTTTCCGGATTGTCAATCTGCATGGAGGATACCCCTAAATCCGCCAAAATAAAATCAAAGCCCCCTACTTCCGCAGCCAGTTTATCTATTTCCGCAAAGTTCATTAGCTTGGGAGTCCAAATATCCGCCCCATAGCCGGCAGCTCTTAATCTGGCCTCCGTCTTGGCCTCCTCTATAGCATCTACATCCCCGCTATATAGATGGCCCTGTCCCTGCAGCTTATCCAGCATGGCCCTGGTATGACCGCCATAGCCAAGAGTACCATCAAAGCCCTGCTCTCCCGGCTGGATATGCAGCACCTCCAATATCTCCTCCACCATAATAGGTATATGCATTCCTGCCGGGGTATTGCCCTTGGAGATAACATGGGACACTGCCTCACCGTATTTTTCTGGATTCAGCTCCTTGTATTTCTCGCTAAATTTCCGAGGATATTTCCCCTTGTACCGCACCCGCCTTTTATGCACCTGAGGCTCCTGTTCCTGTAATCTCTGCTCTGCCATTCTTATCACCCTATTCTCAAAAATTTCAAATTTCCAGCCTTAATTCCAAAACAGAAAAAACCTCCGAGATATTCCTCTCCGAGGCTATTTACCTTTATCATATAAATTACCACACTAATAAAAATATCCTGCAGCGAGGAAATATTGTAATGCTGCACCGTCATCAGCCACCTTATTCAGAGGCAGGCCTGGCGCCTTCATGAAAAACATCGCTACACTGCAGGATATTCTAAACAAAATTTACATAATCTTCTTCAAATCGTCGGCAGCAGAATTTACCTTGCCAAGATTATCCGTAATCTGTCTAGTGCTCTGAGCCTGCTGCTGGCCAATAGCTTCAATAGTGCTAACAGACTGGGCAATATCATTTACAGCCTTGTTCATATCAGTCAAGGTCTTTTTGATACTTTCTGTAGCCGCTCTGGACTGCTCTGCCAGCTTGCGAACCTCCTCTGCTACGACAGCAAAGCCTCTGCCCTGCTCGCCAGCTCTAGCTGCCTCAATAGAAGCATTCAAGCTCAGCAGGTTGGTTTCCTCCGCAATATCAGTAATCAGGCTAATTGCCTTCAATGTTTCCGTATTCTTCTCCTTCAACAGCTTAGACTGTTCCACATAGGATTTACCTGCACTAGAAAAGTCCTCTGCCATCTGAGCAAAGCTCTCTAATTCCTTATATAATTCCTTTACAGAAGAAGCAATTTCATTCACCAAAAACTTCTGATCCTCATTTGTGGCCATTTAACATAATCCCCTTTCTAACTCCTCATCAGTTTCTATAGTTCTCTATTCGCCATTTCTTAGCAAAACCCTCTTTTCTGAGAAAAAAATTTAGAATTTTACTACCATCAGGGTACCCTCTCCCACAACGCTGTCTACCTCCAGCTTCGCATTGTGCAGCTTGGCAGCGTGTTTCACAATGGAAAGCCCCAAGCCGGTGCCTCCTACTTCCTTGGAGTGGCTTTTATCCACACGATAGAATCGCTCAAAAATTCTGGCTCTATCCTTTTTAGGAATGCCAATCCCCGTATCTCGCACGGAAATACGAGGATGGCCGGAAAATTCTGCCACCTGAATAACCACACTGCCCCCAGGCCTATTATATTTAATAGCATTCTCACAAATATTATAGACCATGCTGTTAATCAACTGAGGAATACCCTCCATAACCACCTGCTGGCCGATTAGCTCCACAGCAACCTGATTTTCCTCCGCCATATGCTCCAGACTATTTACCGCAGCTTCCGCCACACTATATAGGTTTACAGGGGAACGGGTAGTATTCTCCTGCCCTTCGTCCAAGCGGGACAACACAATAATATCCTGCACCAATCTAATCATCCGCTGAGCTTCGCTGTAGATTTTGTCAGCAAAATAACCCATATCCTGCTCCATAACCATGCCGTTTTTCATTAGCTCCGCATAACCAGAAATGGAGTGAAGGGGAGTTTTCAGCTCATGGGAAACATTGGCTGTAAATTCCCGCCGCATGGCCTCGCTTTCCTCCTGATTGGCCTTCTGAGTTTCCTTAGCGGATATAATCATAGAAAAACATATTACCAACAGCAGAATAATACCAATGGGCAAGCCCATATCCCAGATAACCTTCAACACCGTATGCTGAGGCATACTTAATCTAAGAATAGAGCCATCCTGCAGCTTCTGCGCCGAATACAACATTCTGGTCAGCATGGTGCCGGAATAGCGCTGAGATTCTCCATAGCCCCTAATCAGAGCTATTTTTACCTCCTCCCGAGCCAGATGATTTTCCAACTCATCAGATGCTTTTTCGCTATCATAAAGAACCTGTCCATTGGCCGAAATCCAAGTGATTCGATAGTCACCCTTGGGCAGACTTTCCAAATACCGCAGCTGTTGGCTATTCACTGCCAGAGATGCCATTTCTGTTTCTGTCCTCAACTGCTGTCGCTGTACATTGGCGAAATAACTGTACATAGTAGCTACAATCAAGGCCAGGGCAATAACAAAAGCTATCAAGGCGGTAATGATGATACTGCTCTTGTGCTTAAGCATGGGGAACCTCCAGCCTGTATCCTACACTGCGCACCGTATGAATAGCCTTGCCCCATTCTCCCAAATGAGTACGAAGACTGCTGATATGCACATCTACAGTACGGGTTTCTCCCATATAGTCAGTATCCCAAACACTGCTTAGAAGTCTATCCCGGCTAAAGACCATGCCTGGATTCTCCATAAACAACCGCAAAAGCTCAAACTCCTTCAATGGCAATTCCAGCCTTTGGCCATCCACCATAAGCAAATGCTGCTCTGGATCCATGGACACGCCCCCAAAGGAAAGGAGCTTGGCAGCCGGCTCCGATTTACTGCGCCGCAGCACCGCCTTGATTCTGGACACCATTTCCATCATGCCAAAGGGCTTGGCCAGATAATCATCAGCACCAGAATCCAATCCCAATACCTTGTCGTATTCTGTGCCCTTGGCAGTAGCCATAATCACAGGAATACCTGCCGTAGCTACATTACCTCGCAGCTTTTTCAAGATGGAAATACCATCCTCTCCCGGCAGCATTACATCCAGCATAACTAGCTCAGGCTTTTCCTTGGCCAGAGCCTGCCAAAACGACTCAGCCTCAGAAAACCCCTGTCCCTGAAAACCTGAGGCCTTCAAGGTATACAGCATCAAATCCCTAATGCTATCATCATCTTCAACACAGTAAATCAACAGCCTAACCCCTCTCAAAATATTTTTATTGCCCTAGTTATACAGCAAAATATGTTTTTTGGCAATATATGCTTTAACGCTTGTTAATATAATACTCCTGGGCATTAATCAAAGTATCCCCAGGCTGTACAGGAGGCATATAATATTCCCCATCTGCATCTATATTTCTCGCCTTGGTATTGTCTGCCAGCTGCATTTCCAGCATATCCCAGATTTCCTGCTTAAGGCCAGCATCATGAACCGGAGCCGCTACCTCAACCCGGTTTTCTGTATTGCGAGTCATCCAGTCAGCTGAGGCAATATACATCTTCATAGCATCTCCCCGGCCAAAACAGAATACCCTTGAATGCTCCAAAAATCTACCAACAATACTGCGAATGTGAATATTATCTGTTAAGCCAGGACGTTCTGGCACCAGGCAGGTAATGCCCCGCACAATCATATCCACCCGAACGCCCGCCTGACCAGCCTGATACAAAGCATCAATCAGCTGTCTATCCGTCAGGGAGTTCATTTTCAGCAGGATATAGGCTTCCTGCCCATTTTTCGCCTTGGTAATCTCCTCTTGTATCAGCTCTAGCAAGGTCTTTTTTAGGCTGATAGGGGCCACCAGCAGCTGCTGATACTCGCCCCACAAATTGCCAATGCCCATATTACGGAAGAACATGGAACCATCTCTGCCAATAGCATCATCCGCCGTTAGCAGGGCATAATCCGTATACAGCTTGGCGGTTTTGGCATTGAAATTACCAGTACCAATATGGGTAATATATTTTACCCCGTTTTCCTCTGGTTCCCGATAGGTAATCTGACACAGCTTGGCATGAACCTTATATTTGTCAAAACCGTAAAGAATCTTACAGCCTGCCTCCCGCAGTCCATTAACCCAGCTAATATTGTTGGCCTCGTCAAATCTCGCCTTCAGCTCCAGCAGCACAGTTACATCCTTGCCCAGCTCTGCTGCCACCATCAGATAATTCATTAGCTTCACATGGCCCTTGCCAACTCGATAAATGGTAATACGAATGGACAGTACATTAGGATTGTACACCGCCTCCTTCAACAGCTGAAGAAGAATACCAAAATCATCGTAAGGATAACGTAGCAGCACATCCTGTTTTTTTACCAAATTAAAGAGGGTTTCTCCCTCCTCCAAATGGAATTTTTCCTCCAAGCCTACAGGTGTATAAGGGGTATAATACAGTTCCTGCTTCAAGGTTTCTGTTATATTGTTTTCTAGGCCATAAACATAATCCATAGTTAAAGGAGCCGTAGTGCTAAATACCTGCTCTGGCAAAATCTTGTATCTATCAATCAGATACTCGGAAATAATAGACTTGCCCTGACTGCGGATTTCTAAACGCACAGGGGTAAGGTGCCGCCGCTTGCGGATGGCCTGTTTCATAGCTTCCAGATAGTCACCAGCCTCTTCCTCCTCCAGATTGATTTCTGCACTTCTAGTAATGGCAAAAACCGCCTTGTCCAGCACAGGATAGCCGGTAAAAATCTTGTCTACAAACTCCTCAATAATATCTTCCAGCAGAACAAATTCCGTCTTGTCCTTGGAGAGATATACTACCCGGCTCACGCTGTCAGGCAAAGGAATAATACCAAAAATCAGCTTTTTCTTTCCTTTGAGAATAGCAGATATATACAGCTTTTTATTATCCAAATGAGGGAAAGGATGATGCTTATCTATAATCTGAGGGGACAGCACCGGTAGAATACAATCCTGAAAAACGGTTTCCAACTCCTCATACTGCTTTTTGGACAGCTCATGAATATCTACATGGCCAATGCCTTTTTCCAACAGCTTGCGGCGAAGATAGGCAAAAACCCTATCTCTCTGAATATACAGCTCCCCCACCTTGTCAAAAATAGCATGAAGCTGTTCCGTAGCAGTCATCATGCTTTTATTATCCCGCTTTTTCGGATCCATAGCTTCCAAGCCCAGCAGACTGCCTACCCTAACCATAAAGAATTCATCCAGATTGCTGGTAAAAATCTCCACAAATTTCAACCGCTCGCAAAGAGGCACCGTGCTATCATCAGCCTCCTCCAGCACGCGCTTATTGAATTTCAACCAGGACAGCTCCCTATTCTGGGTATAGGCTGTCATCAGCTTCTTGTCCTCCAGCTGCAAAGTCTTACTCATTGACTGGCACCTGTCCTTTCTCTGACAGTACATAGTTATACATAAATCCTTCCCGCACGCCGGTCTGAGCCACCATAATCATCTCGCACTTAAATCTCTTGGCAATGGCATAGAGAATAATCATACCAGGCATAATGGTGCGAATACGATCCGGCACTACATCCAGCAGAACACTCATATTCTGTATAAACTTTTCCCGATTGTCCTTCTGCTCCATAGATTTAATAATATAGCCAATATGAGAAACAGGCAGGAGATTTTCCGCCGTGCTTTTGCCAAAGAACAGCTTATCCAGCTTCAAGGCGGCCCGAACTGTACCCCCTACACCACAAATCAGCTTATATTTATTTTTACCCTCAAAGGCCTGCAGCCCCTCCAGCTTTTCTACAAAATCCTTCTTGATGGATTTCCGTTCTTCCTTGGTCGGCAGAATACCCTTAACATATTTGTTATAACTATTCAGAGAACCCTTGGCGATGCTGACTGCACTTTTAATCTTGCCATCCTTGTAGGCAACCAGTTCCGTACTGCCGCCACCAATATCCACCAGCAGTCCCTTCTTAATATTGCTTTCAATAGCTGCCCCCAAGAAATCCAGCTCTGCTTCCTCTCGGCCGGAAATTACCTGCACCTGCAAGCCAGTACGGCGATTAATCTCCTCCACCGCCTCCTGGCTGTTCTTAACATTACGCAGAGCAGCAGTAGCAAAGACACGCATTTCATGAATATTGAGATTGTTCAGTACATCCTTAAATTCCTCCAATACGCTGATAACCTTTTCAATACCCGCCGCAGACATATACTGTCCCCTTACATAAGAAGCCAGACCCACGGTTTCCTTTTTGCTAAAAAGCAGCTTCAGCTTCCCATCCTTAACATCATATACATTCATTCTAACGGTATTAGAACCAACATCTACGATAGTATGCATCAATAATTCCTCCCAAATACACAATTATGCCTTTTATTTCCTTATCCTATATAGTACCGCCTTAATGTAAAATCCAATGTAAGGGTAATGTAAATTTTTTGTAAAATTCCCAGGACAGGAATATGCTTTTCAAAGTCTGACAGGCATTAGGTTATAAAATAAAACTGAAACTATTTTTGCTGTACAATTATTTAAGTTTGCCATTTTTCTTGACATATAAAACTATTGCATATACAATTTTATATAGGGACTATTTCTGCCATGAGATAGTAAGGGATACGTGGAAGGAATATTTGCGGTTTTCAAACCTCAGATAGATAAATGCTTTACCCAAAATGTACATTAGGAAGCTAGCTAATGTACAGATTTTTTAATGGAGGAGATTAATATGGAGAAAAAAACTATCAACGCCAAGAAAGCTGTCATGATCGGTTGCGGCTTTGTTGGATCTGCATCTGTATTTGCCCTGATGCAAAGCGGCTTATTTACAGAGATTGTCCTGATTGATGCCGATAAGGCCAAGGCTGAAGGCGAAGCAATGGATATCAGCCACGGTATTCCATTTGCCAGCCCTATGAAGATATATGCTGGCGATTATGATGATGTAGCAGATGCTGGCATTATCATTGTATCTGCTGGTGCAGGTCAGAAGCCTGGCGAGACCAGATTGGATCTGGTAAATAAGAATGTAGGCATCTTCAAGTCCATTATTCCAGAGATTGCCAAGAGAAATTTTGCCGGTATTCTGCTGATTGTTGCTAACCCTGTAGATATTCTTACTCAGGTTGCTATCAAGCTGTCCGGCCTGCCTGAAAACAGAGTAATCGGCTCTGGTACTGTACTGGATACTGCTAGACTGAGATATATGCTAGGAGAGCATTTGTCTGTAGACAGCCGCAGCGTTCATGCCTTTATTGTTGGCGAGCACGGTGACAGCGAGGTTGTAACCTGGTCCTCCGCCAATGTTTCCGGTGTGCCTTTGAGCACCATGTGCGAAATGCGCGGTCATTTTAAGCATAAGGAAAATACCGAGGAAATTGCTGAATCTGTTAAGAACAGTGCTTATGAAATCATCAACAAGAAGCATGCTACCTACTATGGTATTGCCATGTCTGTAAAGAGAATCTGCGAAGCTATTATGAGAGACGAGAAGTCCATTCTGCCTGTATCTCATATGATTCACGGTGCTTGCGATATTGACGGCATTTGCCTGAGCATGCCTGCCATTGTAGGTGCAGATGGTATTGAAACTGCTATCCCAGTTAATTTGGACGCTGAGGAAACCGCAAAGCTTAAGGAATCTGCCGATGCCCTGAAGCAGATCATCGACACCATTAATCTGTAATATATCATTGTAAAACAAACCATTAAGACGACCTTCCTGCAATTTTCAGGAAGGTTGTTTTTTTCATAATCTCGTGTATATTTTGCTACAACCATCTTGCAATTAGAAAAATACGATGAATATATAGGTATATCAAAAGTTTTCGACAGCGACAAATCAAAATTATTGCTATTCAAGCAGGAGATTGGAAAATATTGTCGAATAATAAATATATAAATCCTTTGTAAGTTTATTTTTGCAAAGGATTTTTTGTTGTCCATAAATAAAATAGTGGGAGGTGCAAGGATGAGAAATTACTTACTGTATCACATTTTTTAGTATCAACTTGATTTGGATTTTCTAATTTGCGATAATATAGGAAAGGTCTGGTGTTGATGGGACAAAAGGATATTACGCAGAAAAATTTCGAAGCGTATAATGATGTTTTTTCGGATATAGTTAATGGCACACTTTTTGATGGACGAGAGGTAATCAAGCCAGAAGCTCTTGTTGATGCAATAGCGAAATCACAGTATAAAGCCGATGACAATGTCATACATGAACAGGAGAGGGATGTAGCTAAATATTGGACGGATAAGAATTGTTATATTCGTCTAGCCCTGCTGG
>NZ_JADYTY010000021.1 GCF_021531495.1 Anaerovibrio lipolyticus | reverse complement strand
CGGAAAACGAGACTCGAACTCGCGACCCCCACCTTGGCAAGGTGATGCTCTACCAACTGAGCTATTTCCGCATATTTACTGTGTTTGTCAGTGCTCTGCGTGACTGACAAGGACTATAATACATTTTTCTAAGAACTTTGTCAACACTTTTTTGAAAAAAATTTAAAAAACCTGCAAACAACAAATTTAACCGCTGTTTGCAGGTCCTTAAAGCTCCAAAGAAAAACCGTAATTACACTAATTCATAGCCAGCTTCTTCAATTACCTTTTTAAATACCTCACGGGAAATTTCACGATCAGCCTCTACAGTGGCAGTTTTGGCCTCCAGATTCACATCTACAGAAACTACTCCCTCCATTTTGCTTAGAGCATCATTAACATGCTTCTGGCAATGCTGACACATCATACCTTCAATTTTCAATTCTGTTTTCATTTTCACTTCATCCTTTCCTGCATTTAATGAATTTTCATTTGCTTCTATTTCCTTCCAATCCCTGCTCTGAGGGACAGAATTACCGTGTTGAAACCGAAATCCCTTTAGTCTAAGGGCATTCAGCACCACGCAGACACTGCTCATACTCATGGCCGCTGCGCCAATCATAGGGGACAGCTTCAGGCCAAAGCCAGGGTAAAGCAGTCCCGCCGCCAGAGGGATACCGATAATATTATAGATAAAGGCCCAGAAAAGATTCTCCTTGATATTGCGAATTACCCCACCGCTTAGCTTGATGGTGTCCACCACAGCCAAAAGATCATTACCTACCAGCACCACATCGGCACTTTCCAAGGCTATATCCGTACCTGCTCCAATGGCTATCCCCACATCAGCTCTGGCCAAGGCGGGAGCATCATTAATGCCATCTCCTACCATAGCTACCTTTTTCCCCTGCTGCTGCAGCTTGTGAACTATTTTTTCCTTATCCTGGGGCAATATCTGAGCAAATACATGGTCAATACCTACCCTATCTGCCACAGCCTGAGCTGTTTGCTGATTATCTCCTGTCAACATAATAACATCCAGCCCCATAGTCTGCATAGCTTGAACTGCCGCCAGACTAGAGGACTTTTCTTTATCAGCTACTGCCAGCATACCTAAAAGCTGGTTTTCTCCTGCCACCAGCAAGACAGTTTTTCCCTGCTGGGAAAGCCTTGTTAAAGCAGACTGCTGCTCATCTATAGCTATCCCCAAAATCTCCATATAAGCAGCATTTCCTACATATACTTTTTGTCCCTGTACTAGACCGGAAATTCCTCGACCATTTTCACTGACAAAATCAACAGCTTCGTAGATAGGTACATTTGTCTTTTTGCCATAGTCAATAATTGCCTGGGCCAAAGGATGCTGACTGGCTTTTTCCAAAGCCATAGTCATGGCCAAAAGCTCCTCTTTGTCTACAGTCAAAGGAATAATATCCACCATCTGAGGCTTTCCCTCTGTAATCGTGCCGGTTTTGTCCAATACTACTGTATCTATATGATGGGCCTGCTCCAAGGCCTCACCGGATTTAATCAAAATTCCCCGCTGAGCTCCCTTGCCAGTACCTACCATAATAGCTACCGGTGTAGCCAGCCCCAAGGCGCAGGGACAGGAAATTACCAGAATGGAAATAGCAATGGAAAAGGCAAATTCCACCGTTGCCCCCATAGCCAGCCAAATCCCTCCTGCCAGAATAGCAATGGCTATAACTGTTGGCACAAACACACCAGCCACCTTGTCAGCAATTTTGGCAATAGGAGCCTTGGAGCTGCTAGCCTCATCTACCAGCTGAATAATCTGGCTAATGGTTGATTCACTGCCTACTCTTTCCGCCCGGAAATGAATATAGCCATTCTGATTCAGGGTAGCAGAAACCACTTTATCCCCGGGATTTTTCACCACAGGGATACTTTCTCCCGTAATGGCAGCTTCATCTACCGTGGTACTGCCAGAAATTACCACACCATCTGCGGCAATAGTTCCCCCTGGCTTCACCACAATTTCTTCTCCTACCACCAGCTCCTCTACGGGAATTTCCAGCTCCTGCCCCTGCCGGATAACCAAGACCTTGGCCGGCATTAGCTGCATCAGCTTTCTCAGCGCCTCACCGGTACTGTTTTTGGCTCTAGCCTCCAGATATTTACCCACCGTAATCAAGGTGACAATCATACCAGCAGATTCAAAATAAAGGTTTTGGCTGTATTCCTCCACCAAGGCCATATCGCTGTGGCCCAGTCCCCAGCTCATGCGAAAAATGGCAAATATGCCAAAAATCACCGAGGCTGCCGCCCCCATGCCCACCAAGCTATCCATATTGGGGGCACCCTGCCAAAGATTCCGAAAGCCGTTAATAAAATACTTGCGATTCAGAAGTAAAATAGGACAGGCTAGCAGGAATTGGGCAAAAGCAAAGGTTATGGCATTTTCTGGTCCATGAAATACCGCCTTAAAGGAGGCAGCCACTGGCAGTCCAAACCATTCCCACAGCATATGGTGCATGGCTATATACATAAGAGGAAGCAGGCATACTATGGACCAGATAAGCCGCCGCTTCATGCTGGCCGCTTCCTTATCCAGTACATTTTCCCCCTCTGAGGCTGTAGGAGAACTTTTCTGCTCCCCCTGACCAGCTGTGCCCGAGAGAGCTGCTCCATAGCCGGCTTTTTCCACCCCTTGGATAATATCTGTAGAAGAAAGCTGTTTTTCATCATAGGCTATCTGCATACTATTAGTTAGAAGATTAACCACTGCCTCATGTACCCCCGGCAGCTTGTCTACCGCTCTTTGCACTCTGGCGGAGCAGGCAGAGCAGGTCATGCCGGTAATAAGATATTTTTCCTTTTGCATAGACTACCTCGTAAAAATACTGATTGAAAATTGTTATCAATGCCAATATAGCACCTTTTATGACATATGTCAATAATAATATACCTAAATATATTCGTGAAAAATTATGCATAAAGTTTGCTTTACTTAATAAGAGAGATTAAAATATACATAAAAGATATATGGTAAAAGAATCGAGGATTTTTATGTGGGATTTTATAAAAAAAGTATTTCGAGATATTTGCTCAGCAGCTTTAGATTTTTTCTTGTTTACCACAGGATTTGTTTTATGCATAGGCTTTGTAGGCGGTTTATTCGCAGGAAAATTTCTGCCTGCCATCATAATGGGATTAATAGGTCTGGTGCTTTGCATATTTGGCAGCCGCAAGCTTTGGTTTCCCAAATGGCAGGAGAGGCAGGCAAAGGCCAAGGCTCTACCTTCCGTAAAACCTGCCACCTTGTCTGAAACCAGTGAGGGAAATACAGTCAGCGATTTTGCCCAGGAAAGCTACGAAAAGGCTGTAGCCGATTACAATCACCTAAATGAAATTATCCGCCAGCTTTCCGACAAGGAGCTGATTGGACAGCTGGAAAAAATGCAGGCTATTGCCTTCAAAATGCTGAATTATATGAAATATCATCCCGAAAAGGTGGCCTTGGCAGATCAGTTTATTAATTATTATCAGGATAGAGCCTTGAGTCTTTCCCAGCAATTTCTGGAATTTGAGGAAATGAATCTGAACACCCCAGAGATTAACCAGCTCAAAGCCAAAACCAAAATCACGCTGGAATCCTTTGATGAAGCCTATGAGGCTCAGTTTAGCCGCATGGTTTCGGACAAGATTATGGAAATGGAATCTGAGCTGCAGGTGGCCAGGCAGATTATGTCTGATGCAGGAATTTCCAACAAAGCTCCCCATAGTTCCCAACCAGCAGATATTCCCAGAGAAGAACCTGCCGACTCTGATAGCCTTGATTTTCGTATAGACCGCCCTTTTGATGCTTGTGGCAAAAAACAGGGCTGTCATGTCCGTCCTAGAGGTCGTTTTCAAAAATAGAAAGGATGAAATTTATGCCAGATATTAGTCTTGAAGATTTGCTGCAGGCAAAAAAAACCGAAACTGCTGCCCAGCCAGTCCTTATAAATCAACAACAGGAGATTCAGCAGGTTACAGCCCAGACCGAAGCCCTTACCCCCGCCCAACGCCAGCAGGTAGAGGAAATCAAAGAAAAAATCAATTTGATGGATTCCGGCTATGCTCTGCAATTTGGCTCTACAGCCCAAAAGGATATGGCAGCCTTTTCCGATAGCCTTCTTAGTCAGGTTCGCACCAAGGACAGCGGTCAGGTAGGGGAACTCCTTACAGACCTTTCGGGAAAAATCAACGATTTTTCCGAAAGCCAAAATGATAGCTTTGTGAAAAAAATCCCTCTCATTGGTTCTCTGGTGAACAAGGGAGAAAATATGCTTAGCTCCTATGAAAAGCTTTCTACCAAGGTAGCCAAAATCCAGTCTGAGCTGGAAAAGGCCAAGACTAACATGATGAAGGATATTGTCCTCTTTGACAATCTTTATCAAAAAAATCTGGCTTATTTCAAGGAGCTGCAGCTTTATATTCAGGCTGGTGAGGAAAAGCTGACAGAAATGCGGAATCAGGTTCTCCCTAAACTGCGCATGGATGCAGCTAACTCTACCGATCCCATGGCAGCCCAGGTAGTCAGTGATTTTGAAAACAATGTGGACAGGTTTGAAAAGAAAATCCACGATTTGAAAATCAGCAAAACCATTGCTATTCAAACTGCTCCTCAATTGCGACTGATTCAGAATAACGACAAGATTCTGGTGGAAAGGGTGCAGGGAGCTATTTACAATGCTATTCCCCTTTGGAAAAATCAGATTGTCATTGCCCTGGGCCTTAGCCGACAGCAGAATGTACTGAAAATGCAACAGGCTGTTTCTGATACCACCAATGAGCTGTTAAGAAAAAATGCGGAAATGCTAAAGCTGAATACCATTGAAACAGCCAAGGAAAACAACCGCAGTATTGTTGATATGGAAACCGTAAAAAAGGTTAATGAGGATTTGGTAACTACCCTGACCGAAACCCTGAAAATCCAGCAGGAGGGCAGAATTGCCCGGCAGAATGCCCAGCAGGAGCTGGCCACCATTGAGAACCAACTGAAACAGGTATTGCTGGATAATATGAACCAAAGCCGCTAAATGCAAAACAGGCTGTCCCCAACGGGACAGCCTGTTATTTTTTATGGAGCTGATAGCCAGAATCGAACTGGCGACCTTCGGGTTACGAATCCGATGCACTACCGACTGTGCTATATCAGCATATATGTAATTACTAGAGAATCTATTCGCAGTTGTACAATTACACCGCATTAGTATTATATCCTTTGGCTCTCTAACTGTCAAGAAAGCAAAAATGTTATGAAAAGAAATTGTATACACTATGAAGTTGTTTTTTGTGCTATAATAGCAGGGCTTGTTACTACTATTTAGTTCAGTTAGCAACAGCTTCTGGAGAATTTGACTCTGGAAGGATTTAAGCAGGAAGTTCCCGGCTCTATAGGCGGGAGTACGTTTACTGTATAGAAAGGATATGATTTCATGCTTTTTCTTGCCATGCTGCTTTTAGGAGCTGTAATCGGCTTTGTTGGTGCCGGTGGCGCCGGTGTAACCATTGCCATGCTGGTGGTAGGCTTCCATGTGCCTATGCATGAGGCTTTGGCTGTAGCTCTGACCGCTATGATTTTTACCTGTCTTTCTGGGGCTTATAGCCACTTCAAAGAAGGAGAGGTAGTGGTCAAAACCGGTGCTGTTCTGGGTATCGGTGGCGTTGTAGGCTCCTTTGCCGGAGCCAATGTTTCCATGATGCTGGATGCTGAGCTGGTGCGGTATATGACCAGCTATATTATGCTTTTGTCAGCGGTTTTACTTTATTTGAAGGTTTATCACTCCGATTGGCTCAATGCCCGCTTCCATTTTCCCGACCATTTATTAGATGGCAAAAAGCTGTATCTCTATGGTCTTTTGGCTGGTACGGTTAACGGCTTTATCTCTGGTGCCTTTGGCATTGGTGCCGCCGCCTTTATTCAGCTTACCCTGCTGATTATCTTCGGGGTGCCTTTGATACAAGCCATTGGCACCTGTATGATGGTAATATTGCCCATTTCTGTAGCTGGAGGGCTGGGATATATTCTCCAGGGCCAGCTGGACTTGGCTATTTTCCTGCAAACCCTGGTGGGACAGTTTGTTGGAGCCTATCTGGGGGCCAAGCTAACCCATCTAGCCCCCCGCCCAGTGCTAAAATTCTGCATTGTAGGCATGAGCACTATGGGCGGCGTCGTCCTGCTCTTCGGAGTATAGCATCGACATATTTATTGTTATTTATATTGTGTTTTGTTATAATATTTTTGAAAGGATGTGAGTATTATGATAGCTATTACCCCATTAAATCATACTGTACCGATTAGTGATTTCAACCGTGGCAAAGCAGGAAAAATATTTTCTGACGTCAAGACTTCCGGTCTTACCGTGGTTATGAAAAATAATGCTCCAGAATGTGTATTGCTTTCCCCTGATGATTATAGCAAACTTATAGAACGATTGGAAAATGCTGAGCTTTTAGCTATGGCATCTGAAAGACTAAAAGATATTAATCTAGAATCAACAGAAACTTTTTCTCTTGATGAAGTGTGTAAGGAAGCCGATGTGAAGTATTCCAACAAAAATTAAATTTATTTACTAAATACAACAACACATAAAAATACTTTAACACAAAAATCCGCAGAAATTCACATAATGTGAACTTCTGCGGATTTTCTACAAAGAGGCCAAGGTATACAAGACATTTACGAGACAATTATGTTATAATGAAAGTGGTGCTACCATAACGGTAGGCGGTTGGCCCTCTCCGGAGGGACTGTTACCCTCCGATTATATAGAAACCAGCTTGCTGGAATAAATATAGGAGGGCGTGATGCCATGTCTATTTTGGATTTGCTAGGTGTACTTGGTTACACCGCAACCATTTTTGGCCTAGGCTACATGATGGGCAAAGATGCCCGTAAACAGAAATAACCGCCCCAGGTCCCAAACTGTGCGGTTAAATCTGAACAGATATATGGGCTAACCGTCTATCGGTAGCACTTTCTTTATAATAATTATACCTTTCAATCGTGTTATTTGCAAGTACTTGTTGACAAAAAGAACACTACTCTAACAACTTTCTTTGCCTTTCTATATATTTCTTTAGCCCAAAATATTATTACACATCTCTACTAACTGCCATTTGTTATCCAGCTGGCTGTTTTCGATAAAGGTCTTGATTTCTGGCAATTTCTGACGATTGGCTTCACTTAGCTCTACCTGCTCTGCCTTAGACAGATAACCCTGCAGTAATTCCCCAGCCCGCTTATAACCGGACAAGCCTGCAATTGGCTCCTCCTGCAAGGCATAACCAATAAGATTGCCAGCCTGATTTACTAGCTGGGTATCCTGACCAACCTCTACCTGCTGCAGCAAATCTGCCAGCTTAGTACGCTTGATAATGGTAATAGCTGAATACTCCGGCATAATACTGTTCTGCCAGCCCTCAGCCAGCAGCCAGCTGCGAATCGCCTCATTAGTTGCCCTCAACATGCTGATAGCATGGATTCTCCCCCAGCCCTTTAGCTTTTGAGCCAGCTGGAAATAAATATCATTGGCATTATCATAGCCTCCCAAAGCAAAGAGACAGAACAAGGTCAGTTCCTCACAGGCTGCCAAAGTTAACAGCAGTTCCTGCAAATCCTCACTAGGCTCCTGCTCCAATACCTCCAGAATAGTCAGAGCAAATTTTACAGATTCTGCATCTGGACTTTGCAACAACAAGGTCATGGCAAACCGTCCCAAATTCTCTGGCGAAAGCTCCTGGGGATGATGATAAATCCACTCCTGCACCTTGTCCATAACTGGCAGCATTACAATTCCCTGAGCAAAATAAGTAATCAAGGCATTGGCGGCATCCTCAAATTTATCTGCGGAAGCCAGCTTCAAAGCCTGGGTAAGCATTTCAATATCTGTATTGCCCGCAGGCCCCATATAATAGCGAATAGTGCCATCAATAGCACCATCAGCAAACTGTCTGCCATCCTGCATCTTAGGCCGCAGGACAAAATCCTCCGGCATAGTCCCCTCTGCAGTCATGGCATTTTTAATACGATTGTAAATAGACTCCATTTCTTCTTTTATTGCAGAAAACCTCCAAATTTTGCCATAGCATAGCCTTCCACAATATCCCCTTTCTTATAACATTATTTTAAGCTTTATGTATACATTCTTAACTCTTTTTGAACCGATAGCCAGCATACAGCACCAACAGCCATACCGGCAAAGCCCAGACAGCCATCTGCATATCTGGAATCTGTGTCATCATAAAGATTACTCCTGCCAAAAAGGCCAGGCAGAAATAATTCATCCAAGGATAAAGCCAGGAATGAAAGTGTGGCACAGGATGACCTGTTTTGATGCAATGCTGACGGAATTTCATATGGGTAACAGTAATGGACACCCAGTTAATAACCGCAGAAATAATTACCACCGCAAAAAGATACATGAATACCTGACTAGGAAACAGATAATTCATAATAACAATAATAAAGGTAATGCCAGAGGAAATCAGAGTGCCGGTAACGGGAACTCCCCGATGGGAAAGCCTGTGGAGAATAGCTGGTGCATCTCCCTTGTCAGACAGGCCATAAAGCATACGGGAATTGCTGTAAATAGCGGAATTATACACAGAAATAGCCGCAGACAACACCACCAGATTGAGAATATGAGCTGCCGCTGGAATACCTACATTATCAAAAATCTGCACAAAAGGACTGGCCTCCATGCCAACCTGATTCCAAGGCCACAGGCACATTAGAATAAACATAGTGCCTACATAGAAAATCAGAATACGCCAAATAACCTGATTGATAGCCTGAGGAATAGATTTATCCGGATCCTCTGCCTCTCCGGCTGTAATACCCAAAAGCTCAATACCACCAAAGGAAAACATAACCACTACGCAGGCCATCATCAAGCCCCACACACCATTAGGCAGATAGCCCCCATGAGCCCAGAGATTGCTCATATTGTCAGGAAAACCTGCCGGATTAGAAAATATCAAATAAGCACCTAGGATAATCATGCTGAGAATGGCCACAACCTTAATCAAAGCCATCCAAAATTCCATTTCGCCATAGGCCTTTACATTAACCAGATTAATGGCTGTAATAGCCAAAAGGCAAATCAAAGCCGATAACCATTGGGGTACATCAGGCAGCCAATAATTTATATAAATACCTACTGCCGTTAGCTCCGCCATACTTACCATAATGTAACAGTACCAATAATTCCAGCCAGAGAGAAACCCTGGGAATGGCCCTAAATATTTGGTAGCATAATAGCTAAAAGAACCAGATACTGGCTCATCCACAGCCATTTCCCCCAGCATCCGCATGATAAAATAAATTACAATGCCGCCAATGAGATAGGCCACCATAACCGATGGCCCTGTGAGGGAAATGGTGGAGGCAGAACCGTAGAACAGACCTGTACCAATGGCACTGCCCAAGGCCATCATTTGCAGATGACGATTCTTTAGCCCCCGCTGCAATTCCTTCTTTTCTTCCATAAAATATTCCTCCAGAATGCACATATATTTTGGATTTTCTGTGGATAGTCTGAATAACTTATCCACAGGAAATGCTCCATTGTGCATAAAATAGTGAATAACTCTGGACTTAATCCTGAACAACTCACAGTTTTCTGTGGATAAATCAAGAGTTACTGTGACTAATTATAACATAATTTGTTTCCTTGACCAACTGCTGATATAATGTATATGGGTATACATAATGGAAAGGAGCGAGTACACGGAATGTCGGAGGAGGAAAATGTTCAGGAATTGATTCAAACCCCTCATGGGGTGCAGGAAAGCATCAAAATGGATTTGCTGGAATGGATTCAGGAGGCTAGAGATCCCTATGAGATTATCTATGGGGTGGCCCGCTATCTGGAAAAGGCTTCTGCCGAACGAGGCTATGCCCAGCACATTATTGACAATATCCACACCATCTATGGGGAAGCCCTGAGAGAGCCAAAGCCTCTGGCCGATGAAATCAAGGCCCTCTCGGCCCGCAAGGAACGGATTCAGAATTATCTAACCGCCACAGCCAAGGATGATACTGTTTCTGAGGAAGAACGAGCTAGACTGAATTTCTCTGTCAAGGCTCACGAAAGAAAAATAGCAGAATTGAAAAAACAGGAATAAGGTAAAATAACTGTCAAAAGGGGGATTTTTTACATGACATGTATATGGAGAAAATGCCTGACACATTGGAATAAGTGCCGGCAAAAGGGACAAATTTTGGTATTTACGGCAGTGCTGCTGCCACTTTTAATAGCCGCCTGTGGCTTTACTGTAGATTTCGGCAATATGTACATGCACAAATCAAGGCTGCAAAATGCGGCAGATGCAGCCGCCATTGCTGGTGGTTACGCCTTTAGGGATAATAAAGAAAACATTGACTATCACCCCAAGGCCGATAATGCGTCAAAAGAATCTGCCAAAAGCAATCTAACTAATTTTGACAATATAGGCCGACTTTGTCAGGCCAGAGTGGATAAAGCTGGGGTTATTTACTATCGAGTTGAGCTAAGTGAATCCGTGCCAGTTTATTTTCTCAGCTTTTTTGGTGTGGGAGATTCCACTAACGTCACTGCTGAAAGCTTTGCTCAGATAGCCTATACGGGTGGAAGCAGCGGCGGTTCTCTATTCGATAACCTTTTTTCCTATGGAAGCGGCGGATTCAGATCCATCAATGCCAGCCAAAATCCTGATAATCCTTCTATTTCCCAAATTTTAGATGCCTCATTCTACCAAGGTCGAATTGTCGGCATGGGGGCGGATGCAGATATGACAAAAAATTACCGCCATGAACTATTGAATCTCAATGCAAAGACTCATTATCAGAATGGTTCCTTTACTTCTATGCAGGATGCCATCAATTACTCAAATGCACATCCCGATGACACGATGATCGTTACTCCGGAGCAGGATTTAAATACCAGCCTTGATTATAAATTGGCCGAAATCCTCGGTAATGCAAAAGCCGACTTGGCAAAAAACAAGCTGATATGGACTAACGAGAATAATATCGGCAACATAAAAGCTCAGGTTATGTCCAAGGACATAGATTATATCTACAATCCAACCACCGATACACCTCAGTGGGGACCTGGCAATACAGAATTTAAAATAAACGACTATATTCCTGCTAATGACACTAACAAGAACAATCCTCTTTTCGTCGTAGTTGATCCGCCAAAAAGTCCTTGGGGCTACGGAACGCACAAATTGACTTTGCAGGGCTATAACATGCCTGCGGACAGCCGTCCTATCGTATATGTATATACAGGCACAGGCACCATCAATATAGAAGCAAACAATGCCACCTTCTATGGGGCCATTTATGCCCCTTATGCCAATATACACATGAATGATCAGGGACTTACCTTCCATGGCTCCATCTTGTCTAAAGGCTTGGAAATTACAGGCAAAAGTACTTACATTTATAAAAAATTCCTAAGTGATAGTGCAGGCACAGGAAGCAGTGGCAACGGCACTGCTTCCTCCAATGCCACTGTAGGTCTAACCTCTCCTCCTTCCGATATTTCCTGGGATTAAGCTATGAGTGATACAATATTTTTATAGAGGGGAGCTTGAATAATATGAGAATCTACAAAGCCAAGGATTACAAAGATATGAGCCGGAAGGCAGCCAACATTTTGTCAGCCCAGATTATTATGAAGCCAGACTGCACTTTGGGATTGGCCACCGGCTCCTCTCCTATTGGAATTTATGACCAGCTAGTGGAATGGTACAAAAAAGGGGATTTGGATTTTTCCGAGGTTACTACCGTAAATCTTGACGAATACAAGGGCTTGCCCAAGGATAATGACCAGAGCTATTACTATTTCATGCATAAGCACCTGTTTGACCGGGTAAATATCAATCCTAATAAAACCTATCTCCCTAATGGCATGGAAATGGACAGCAAAAAAGAAACTCAGCGCTATACTGAGCTGATTCAGAGCCTAGGGGGCATTGATATGCAGCTTCTGGGCATTGGTCACAATGGTCATATTGGCTTTAACGAGCCTGGCACATCCTTTGAAAAGGATGTACATTGCGTGGATTTGACTCAGGACACCATTGAAGCCAACAAGCGGTTCTTTGCCAGTGCTGATGATGTGCCCAAGCAAGCCTATACCATGGGTATCAAAACCATTATGCACGCCAAGAAAATCGTTTTGATAGCCAACGGTATCAAAAAAGCTCCTATAATCCAGAAGGCATTCTTCGGCCCTGTTACACCACAGGTGCCAGCTTCTATTCTCCAGCTTCACAACGATGTTACCCTTATAGCAGATGAGGAAGCTCTGTCCTGCTTATAAAATGAGATTTATTTAATGGTAGCTTTATAGTATCACTGAAATTACTCAAATTGGAGGTGTAAAAATGAAGATTACCAATGTAAATATTTATCATGAAAACCATGTATTTCAGCCCGGGTGTATTGAGATTCAAGGAGAAAAAATTTCTGCTGTGCATTTCTCGGATACTAATACTCTTAATGAGGAAATTATTGATGGCCAGGGCTGCTATGCGATTCCCGGTCTAGTGGATATACACTTTCATGGCTGTATGGGCGCAGACCTTTGTGATGCAAAGCCAGATAGCCTACCTATTATGGCAGAATATGAGGCTTCCCAAGGTGTAACCACTATTTGCCCAGCCACTATGACCATGTCTGAGGCTGAACTGCACAAAATCATGCAAAATATTGGCAGCTATCAACCAACCTCTCACAAAGCAGCTCATTTAGCCGGTATCAATATGGAGGGGCCTTTTATTAGCAAAAAAAATAAGGGTGCTCAAAAGGAAAGCAATGTTATTCCTTGCTCTGTTTCTCTCTTTCGCCAGCTAAATCGGGAAGCTGGTGGGAAAATCAAGCTGGTGGATATAGCCCCAGAGGAGCCAGGGGCTATGGAATTTATTGAGGCTGTCAAGGATGAGGTCATAGTATCTCTGGCCCATACTGTAGCAGGTTATGATATAGCTATGGAGGCATTTCAGCGGGGAGCCAATCATGTAACCCATCTCTACAATGCCATGAATCCTTTCCACCATCGCAGGCCCGGGGTACAGGGAGCTGCCTTTGACAGCGGTGCCTTTGTAGAGCTGATTTGTGATGGTGTGCATATTCATCCAGCGATGGTAAGAGCCATGTTCCAGCTCTATGGCACCGACCATATTTGTCTCATTAGTGACAGCATGAGAGCGGCTGGCCTAGAGGACGGAGATTATACTCTTGGGGGACAGGCTGTAAAGGTGGAAGGCCCTCGGGCTACTCTGGCAGATGGTACCATTGCCGGCTCTGTTACCAATTTGATGAAATGTCTGAAAAATGTGGTACAGAATATGCATATTCCTTTGGAGCAGGCTGTAGAAAGCGCCACCGAGACTCCCGCCAAATCCATAGGCATCTTCCAGCACTGCGGCAGTATCTCAGTGGGCAAAACAGCAGATATTGTCCTGCTGGACAAAGAACTGAATGTGCAAAAAATTATTCTTGCTGGGAAAACAATATTATAAATACCAAGAGTACCCCGCTTTCGGAGTGATGACCGAAAACGGGGTACTTTCTTTTGTGCGTTGATGAGCTTTATATTATTATTTGATAGTCCCAACGCTCCCTGAATGAATCCCATATGCTTCGATGCTTCCTACAGGCAATTCCAGAGTTGCCCAGGTGTTTTTGTGCCAGCAAGCGCTAAGGCCCAGCCAGGGACGGACATTTGGCACCTGCTTCAATACCTGATAATTTTTATCTATATACACCACATCTATAGGGAAGCGCATAAACATCATATGAATGCTGTTACAGGGAGCTATCAGCAAGCCTGTCCCCATAGACAGAAAATCCCTGGGCCGCAGCATCAATCCCCGGAATCTGGTGGCAAAGCTATCTGCCATATATACCTTTAATTCCTTACCATTAATTTCTAAAGCAATCTTTTTCATCATACCATCTTTCCTAAAAATCCAAAACCTGCTGTTCAATCCAATACAGGAAAAACAGCAGGCATTTTTTATTTGATAAAATTATGCATCAAGCTTATCAGGGAAGGCAGCAGTACTATAACAAATAGGGCTGGGAAAATAAACAGCACCAGAGGAAACATCATTTTGACTGGAGCCTTCATGGCCTGAGCCTTAATGCGCATACGGTGTCTTTCCCGCATATTAGCCGCCTGATTGGTTAAGGTTTTACCAATACTGGTACCAAGTCTTTCGGCCTGTATCAAGGAGGTACAAAACAAAGTCAGCTCCTGCACCTCACAGCGGTCTGCCAACATGCGCATGGCCTGCCTGCGTTGCAAGCCCATACGGATATCCTCCAGCATACGCTTTAGCTCATCAATCAGCACTCCCTGCATTTTATCCACAATCCTTCGCAGGGCTGCATCAAAGGACAAACCTGCCTGCACGCTGACACAAAGCAAATCCAAAACCTCTGGCAGCTGATGAAGAATCATTTCCTGTCTTTTCTGAATCAGGATTCTCAATATTACCAAAGGCAGCATACCGAATATACCGGCAAAAACCACCAGAACCATAAGGGACTGAATAAAAGCCATATCCCCCTTACCGGCAATATACTTAAAGCCTACCAGAATACCTACTCCCACCATGACAGTCCAAAAAACAGCATAGGCCTGTACAGACCATACCTTGCTTTTGCCAGCCAGTACCAGCTTGTGCTCCAGCTCCTTGGACCAAGTGGCTGGGGCCAGATTAGTTATCCAGCGTCCCAGACTTTCCTGAAAGGGTATAATTACCCGCTGATGAAAATTAGGTGTCTTTCTGTCATCCCTGCCCCTTTGGGTGGCTCGTGACGACAGGGTTCTGGCTTTGCCATCCTCCTCATGAAATTCAATGGACCGAAGGCGCTGACTTAGCTCCTGCTGTGGCTTTATCTTGGCTTGAATCAAAGCATAGCACAGGGCAAAGCAAATACCTGCCGCTGCCAAGGAAAGCAATGCTACCATCATGATCAATAACCCCGTTTCTCTTCTTCTGCCATAAAGAAATCATCTGGCAGGGACACACCATTAACCTGGAATTTATCCATAAAACCAGGCTGCATACCAGTAGACACAAAATGTCCTGTCAGCTTGCCGTTTTCATCCATGCCTGTCTGCTCAAAGCGGAACAAATCCTGAGTAGTAATCACATCTCCCTCCATATGCTGTACCTCAGTAATATAGGTAATCTTGCGGGAGCCATCCTTAAGACGGCTCTGCTGAAGAATCAGCTCTATGGCAGAGGATACCTGCTCACGAATGGCCCTGATAGGCATCTCAAAACCAGCCATCAGCACCATGGTTTCCAGTCGGGACAAAGCATCTCGCGGATTGTTGGCATGAGCGGTAGTCAGTGAGCCATCATGACCGGTGTTCATGGCCTGCAGCATATCCAGAGCCTCACCGCCACGAACCTCGCCCACGATAATTCTATCTGGACGCATACGCAGAGCATTCTTTACCAAATCACGAATGGTGATTTCACCGTTGCCTTCAATATTGGCAGGGCGGGACTCCAGGGTAACTACGTGCTCCTGCTGCAGCTTTAGCTCCGCCGCATCCTCAATGGTAACAATGCGTTCATTCTCCGGAATAAAGGAGGACAGGACATTCAGGGTAGTGGTTTTACCTGAGCCAGTACCACCAGAAACCAATATATTGATTCTGGCCTGAATACAAGCCTTGATAAAATCAGCCATTTTTCTATCCAAGGTACCAAAGGTAATGAGATTATCTACAGACAAGGCCTTGGTAGCAAATTTACGAATAGTAATACATGGCCCCACTAGAGAAAGAGGCGGAATAATAATATTAACACGGGAGCCGTCCTCCAAGCGGGCATCTACCAAAGGCACAGATTCATCAATATGTCTGCCAATAGGGGACAAAATACGCTCAATGATATTCATCACGTGACTATCATCGTGAAATTGTATATCCGTTAGCTGGAGACGGCCCATGCGCTCCACAAAAATCTTCTTTGGGCCGTTTACCATAACCTCTGTTACGGTTGGATCCTTCAGCAAAACCTCAATTGGCCCCAGTCCCAGCATTTCGTCCTTTAGGTCTGAAACAATCTTGGACCTTTCACTAACAGGTACAGCAAAAGGATTCTCCTCCAATACCTTCTCCACATAATTACCAATAACCTGCTCCACCTGGGCTGCATCCTGATGAACAGCCGAGAGAACCATCTGCTCCTGGGGACTCATTTCCGCTACCAAACGGCGGTGCACAGTTTTCTTTATGCTTTGATAGGCGGTATCTGCTACATCATTGGAAATGGCAGCAAAAATCTGTACCTGTACATTGGGACAATCTCCCCGTCCCAGCTTCTCCAATAAGGTCATTTACTGCACTTCCTTTACTTTCGCACATCCGAATACATACTATAACGAATATTAATGCCATTGCCTATTTTTTGGCCCATTAGATTGTTAAAGGCATTGGCGATAGCACTTTTTTTATTAAAATCCGCATGAGCGGTAACCACCACATTGCGGCTGGAATTTTCAAATTCAACGGAAAGATATTTATTATTCTGACCAGTCTCAGTATCTGGCTGCCAAATAAAAACATCATTGGCAAAACTAAGATTGCGGGTATTATTGATAACAACATTTCTATAATCGGCATCGGTCTGACGCAATGATGCATCATGAGCGATACTACGAACGCTGTTGCTCATGGTCAAATAATCACTAAAGGCCATGCCAAAATATATAATTCCCATAACCAGCAACAAAAAAAGAGGTAGGACTAGGGCAAACTCCACTATGCCTTGTGCTTTTTGCGTTTTCGTAATCTCAACCCCCTCAAAATACACTTATCAAAACTCGATATTAACGAAAATTCAGAAAATATATCCGAAATAAGCCATAATAAAAATACATTGCAGGCTAATAGCCAGAAAAAACCTACCCTGGGTGGCAAAAATTGAACATCCAGATTCTATCCACAAAACCTGATGCTTTCTGCACCCAGATTTCGCTGGAATTTTTCTGACTATTATACCTGCTCTGTATTAACTCTTACTACCTGCTATATGTGTAATACAAAATGCACACAACAGCGTATTATTTGCCAGTACCACTACTTACCTTAACCTGATCAGCAGTATCAGAGAATACACCCTGAATAGCATTCTTCAAACTACCGTCACCACTGGTAATAAAGATAGCAATAGCTACAACGAAAGCCAAAATCAGAGCATACTCTACAATGCCCTGTGCCTTCTGGCTCATATAACGATTTTTCAGGTGTTCAAGAATAGTAAACATAACATCATTCCTCCTAGAATAAATAAAAAATAAATAGATAAAATATATTTAATATCATCATGGCTATAGCCTGATGGATATTACAAAATTATAGTTCTATATCAACAATCTTGCGTATTACCACAAATCCTATAATCATCAATACGCCAGCTCCGACTATTGCTACTTGACCTATGGTGTCACTAAACAAGGGATCTAGGTAACCTGGAGATACCAACTGCAAAAATCCAGTCAAGGCAAAGGGCAAACCACCTAGCACAACTCCGGACATTTTGCCCTGAGCTGTTAAGGCACCAACTTCCCGCCTCATTCTCACTCTTTCATTAATGGTTTCACTAATGGTATCCAATATCTGAGCCATATTACCGCCTACCTGCCTTTGAATCAGCACAGCGGCAACTACCAGATTGAAATCCGGACTGTTTACCCGGTCAGTCATATTGTTCAGGGCTTCCTCCAAGGGCATACCCACATTAACATCAGTAACTACCCTTCTAACCTCGCTTTTTACGGGATCATCCATTTCCCCCGCAATATGGTCAAGAGCCTGCATAAAGCTAAAGCCTGCCCGCAGGGCATTGGCAATCATGGTAAGCATATCTCCCAATTGATTCACAAAGGCCTTTTGCCGCCGCTGAATACTAATGGACAAAACCATCATACAGACAATACAGCCAGCCACAAAGCCCAGCAGGGCATTAACCAAGGTCATGGTCAGCAAGCCCAAAACAAAAGCTCCAATCACACCACAACCTAAAAGCACGACCTGAAACTCAGAGCCGAGAAAGGGCCAGCCAGCCTGCTGCATCTTGCGATCCAGACTGTTGTTCTTTTTTATTTTCCCCAGCTTGGCCCCCAGAGTTCTAATAGTCTCATAAAGCTTTTCCTTAAAGGTTACATTATGCCGGCGCTGGTTATCACTTTCCTTGGTATGGCGAAGGCTAGCCTCCACCCCGGAAAAATAAGCCATACGGTTGCTGATATTTTTTTCCTCAGCCCCCTTGCGGCTTAAAAGAACCATAAGGAGACAAAAGATAATAACCGCTATGGTCATACCTATGAGAAAATTAATCATCGCCTGTGCCTCCTGCTGGTGGATGAATAATCCTGCCAGCCAGATAATTGATGCTCATAGCTAGCGGGCTGTCAGGCTCCAAGTCCAGAGCCATCTGGCCATTGTCTGCCGCCTTGGATACTACCATATAGGCATTAGGCATAACAGCCTCTACTGGGCAGCCCATAGCCTCAGTCAGCTTACGGCGGGACTGGTCATTGCAAGGCACCACCCGGGTAAAAACAGTTTTCACTCGGTTAGCACAATCCTCCCAGCCTGCAAAAATCTCCAAAGCTCTCTGGACATGCTTCACCTCATAGCCTCCATTCATCATGGCAACTACATAGGTGGTATCAGACATTTCTGCTGCCGCAATGGAGGTAGGATTAAATCCTGCCGGCACATCTATCAGCAGATATTTAAATAGGCTGCGGCTCATTTTGATAACCGCCTCCAGAGAATCAATGGCTACTCTGTCAATAAGACTTGGTGTCTTGGTGCCACATAGCACATATACCTTGTCATTAACCTTGGTATAATAAGAGCGCAAATCCAAAGGAGATAAGAAGCTGGCATCTCTAGCTGCCTCGACAATGGTACTTTGAGGCTCCAGATTGAAGAACACTGCCATATCCCCAAATTGCAAATCTGCATCTATAATACCTACCTGCTCTCCAGTAGTACGGCTAATAGCCATAGCCAAATTGGCTATCAGAGTTGTTTTGCCACTTTTGCCCTTAGGGCTGAAAAATGTCATAGCGTGACAATCCATCTCCATACCATTGGCAGTGTAGATTTTGATAGCTTCCTTCAGGCCATTGTAGGTAAAAGGCTTAATGAGATAACCGCTGGCACCAGCCTGAATAAAATGACTGGTACTTTCTGCCTCCCATTTTTCACCCGTGCAGATAACAGCAGCACCGGGAAAAACACCTATCAATTCCTGCAGAAGCTCTGTGGCATTACCAATTTCTGCATCCAGCAGAATAATATTGGGGCTGAATACCCGCCCCTGTCCCAAGGCATCACTGCTGCTTTGGAACCTGGCCTCCAGCTCCATATCTGGAGCATTTTCAATAACCTTGGAAAGCTGTTCCAATAGGAGGCGGTTATGCTCTATCAGCATAATTTTGTATTGCATAGCTTTTACCTCCTAAATAGCCTTCCCAAAAGGCCACCCTTGTGATGGGCTTCACTGCGGGAGCCTAGCTGCTCTGGCCCAGGCACATAGGCTCTATTGGTATAGCGGGAAATCAAACGACGGATTTCCTCTGCCAACACACTATCCGAACCGCTAAGCACCAAAGGCACTCCTGTGCTGATGGACTCACTGGCTGCCCGGAAATCATTGGGCAGAACATGATAGAATCCTTCTCCCAACAGCTTCTGCACCGCTTCCATAGAAATGCGGGTTTTGGCATCGCTGCGGTTCAGCACCAGCCGAATCTTGTGGGTATCATAATTCAAATTCTGTAAGGTATCATTGCCAATTTTCATATTCTTGATGGTAGGAATAAAATCCACCACTCCTAAAAAGGTAACAATGGTACTTATATCCAGCATGGCCAGATTCAGCTTGCTAAACATGCTGGTAGTATCAACAATCACATAATCATAAAGGAGCCGCAGCTTCTCCACAAGCTCCGTACAGGCCTCAGTGGACAGATTGTAGGACTGATCCAAAAACTCTGGGGCTGGCAATACATCAAAGCAAATGGTGCCATAACGATATTGCTCTACTTGCTGGCGAATATCCGCCTCCGGATTTTTTTTCATCTCGGCCAAAGCATCATAAACTGAATGCTCCACTGGCAGTTTGAGATAATTGGCCACATCTCCAAATTGCAAATCATAATCCACCAGGCAGACACGACAGCCCTGCCGAGCCAGCTCGGAAGCCATATTTATGCTTATCAGGGTTTTGCCTACAGCGGAAGCTGTACTAAAAAAGGTAATGACAACACCACTGATTTTTTCCTCAGCCATTTAGGTTGCCCCTTTCTGCCTGCTGAGCCTCCTGACGAAGCTCCTCCTCTGCCTTGGCAGTCCAGCTAGGTGCCTTAGAGGTATCTCTTTCCTTGAAGAGAGGCCCCGCCCCTTCAGCTGCTAAGGCCTGGGCCTCAGTAAGACCGCCCTTTTCTGGACTGAGCTTGGCTGGTGGATCGTTAGGATAAATATCCTCCATTTCCTGCCACTGACGCTTGCTGTTTTCTACCTCCTCCAGCATCTTAGAGGAGCCCTTAACAGGATCATTGTTGGTAACAATGGTAGGAGTAATGAGAATCATCAGCTCCCGCTTATCCTTTGAGTTAGAGGTATGCTTAAAGAACTCGCCAATAATAGGAATATCTCCCAAAATAGGCACCTTGGTAATAACCTTGCTTTCGTCGCTATTCATCAAACCGCCAATAGCCATAGTCTGACCATCAGGCACAGACAGCATGGTGGAAGCCTTGCGGGAAATCAGTCCAGGTATCTTACCTGCACTGGTAGGAACGGAAACACTAGCATCTATGCCACTAACCTCAGCCTCAACCTTAGAGGTTATTTTATTTTCCTGATCCACCTGAGGCTTAATCTTCAACTTAATGCCGTATGGTTTCCACTCAACGGAAATCTCTCCATCCTTGCTGGTAGGGATAGGCAGCTCGCCGCCAATGAGAATTTCCGCTTCCTCACCGCTCATGGTGGTAATATTTGGTCTGGACAGAACCTTTATCTTGTTCTGACTGGCCAAAGCCTGAATCATAAAATCTACATTCTGAAATGGATGGTGGGTAGCATCATAAAAATCCTTACCACCGTAGAAATCACCAGCTGTACCAAAGGTGATACTGGTATGTCCGTTTGAAGTAGAAACATCACTGGCTACACCGTATTTAAAGCCCAAATCGCTGGCATCCTTACCGCTAATATCAATAACCAAAGCAGAAAGATTTACCATAGTAGGATTTTTCATTTGAATGAGGTTAACAATATTATCCTCACCAGCATATACCTTGGCCATGCCTAAGGCATTGTTCAGCTCATACTGATTTTCAACTGTTCCCTGGAGAACCAGCTTATCTCCTACCTTGGCTACCTGTACCCCATCCAAGCCCATAGACTGCTTGATGAACTGAGCTGTAGCCGTATCCGTATTGCAGACAGAGATAACAAAATCCTGTCGCATACCGTTGACACTCCACACAGAAAGACTGGTGGAACCCAAAGCCTTGCCAATAATATTCAGCTTCACCTTGTCCAGTACCACCACATCGGCAATGGCTGGATTGGCCACGGTAACTCTGGTTATTTTGGAACTACCTGCCTGATAGAGGTAGGCCTGATTCAGCTCCAGCCAAATAGGCTGAGGAGCTGCCTCTGTTGCGGAACCTATAGCAAGAACTGCCCAGGCAGCCAGCAAACAGATATAGTTCTTCATCCCCATAAAATATCTATTCATTATGCGCCCTCCCTGGTAGACGTGGTTCCTCGAATTACCTCTACACCACCAACAGGAGCTTTAGGAGCTGGTGTTGATACAGGTATAGACTGCTGAACAGCCTGTCTTACGGCCGCCGGAGCTGCCGGTGCTGGCGTTGCTGTCCTAGTACCAGAAGATTTTGCTGTTTTCGTTGTTGAATAATGAATATATCTCGTATCTGTAGTAAACTTATCCCGAGGCTTATATGGCCGTAAAGCCAAGTAGAGAGTCCCTTCCTGGGCTTCTGTTATCAGCTTCAAGGCATCCTCTGGCAATAAAGCCAAGGTGGCTGTAGCCAAATCACTGATAGCCTCATCCTTTGCTGCATCAGCACTCTTTTTGTCGCTCTGATTATTGCTGTCTGCACTATCCCCGGTTTTCTTGGTATCTCCGCTAGAGCCATCTCCAGCAGCCTTTTGCTTCTGCTCTGTGTTTTTGTTAATTGCCAGCAGCAAAACATCCTGCAAGACAATTCGTCCAGTCATTTTTTCATCGCCTTTAGCAATAAGCATTACATCCACATAATCCCCGGGCTTGGCGAATCCAGCTACACCGGTAACATCGGTAATGGCAATGCTGATAGCACGGCACTCAGGAGGTATATCCCCAGTGAAACCAGCCATAGTTATGTCCATTAGCACCTTGCGGGTAGAGATAATATCATCCTTCAATATCTCCACCTTGGCAGGCTTGTTAACAATATCTGACACCTCTCGTACAGCATCATCAGATACCATAGAGGCAGGTACTTCCCGCACCTCTACCATACTTTCCTTGATAATGGTCTTAGGAGCAATATCCTGCTTGGCTACTACCACATGAATGGAATCAACCGGCTTGACTTCTTCATTGGCTCCCATACCATTAAGACCGGCAAAAACCAGCAGGCCCAAGATCAAACTGGCTGCGCCCGCTAGAAATACCCAATGGCGATAGGTAATTTTCTCAGAGAGGTCAGTTAAAAACCTATTAATTTTTTCTTTCATTTTCTCATCCCTTTGATTGCTTCGCTGGTACCTTATCCCACTTTCTTAGCTACCTGCAATTCATTTTCCCTTTGCATTGTTCGATAATCTATTCTATAATATCCTTTAATAAATCTTATTTTACAATAGATTACAGCTTTCCGCAAAACTTTATTAACTTGTTTTTTAGTATATCATATTTCTCATTTTTGTATTTAGGACTATAGTCTCATTTTATGTGAAGGGATGAAATTTCAGTATGTTGAATTTTCTAAACATTTCTGTACAATTCTGTATTATCTACTTGCTCTCCTGTTGGCTAAACCTGCTGTACCAGCAAAACAAAGGGGAATTAAGTTTTCCGCACAAATATCCCTGTCCCTGGCAATGGCGAGCAATAAAGATATTTGTCATTACCGGAACCTTTTTCCTACTTATAACAGCATTGTTGCCGAATAGCCTTATAAGCTCCAATCTAATGGCTATTTATGGTATTTTTTCCTATCAGCCATCTAACGGATTGCTAACTGGCTATGGATTTTTCTTTGTGCTTTATAGCAGTTTTTTGCTCATTATGATGTGGAGTGATATGGAACAGCAGATTATTATGAATCCTCAGCTGGCTCTCTTTGCCATTCTAGGGCTGTGCTACCAGCTGCTGCTTCAACCAGACCAGCTTCTTCTACAGCTTCTCACAGCTATAGCCAGCGGTCTTATCCTTCTTTTGCTGGCCATTCTTACCAGAGGCGGGATTGGTGGGGGCGATATTAAACTATTAGCTGCCCTTGGCCTTTGGCTAAAGCCAGAAGCTATGGAAGTTACCGGCATAGGAGGCATCATTCTGGGAGGGCTGTTGGCCCTGATGGCAATTCTCAGCAAAAGAAAAAGCCGCAAGGATTACATTCCCTACGGCCCCGGATTTATTGTAGCTGCTCTATTTGCTTATTTCCTGTAAATACACTAGCCACGCAAATATCCCCCGGCCTTTGGCCGGGGGATATTTTTAGTTTAAATTAATTTCTCAAATTCGCCAACAGGCAATGGCTTGGAATAATAGAAGCCCTGAACATATCTACAACCAATACTTTTCAGGAACTCTACCTGCTCCTTGGTCTCCACACCCTCAGCAATGGTCTGCATCTTCAGGCTTTCCGCCATTTTGAGAATAGCTGTAAGAATATTGCCACCCTTGGCAGAATAATCCGAGCTTTTCAAAAAGCCCATATCCAGCTTCAACACATCAATCTGGATATCCTTCAGCATATTCAGGGAGGAATAACCTGTACCAAAATCATCCATGAGAATCACAAAGCCTGCCTCCCGCAGCTGGCGGGTAATGGTAATAATCTGCTCTGGATCCTCTGTATAAGCACTTTCTGTAATTTCCAACTCCAAATACTGTGATGGCAGCTGGTATTTTTCTCGCAAATTCACCAGATGCTGTACCAGCTTGGGAGTGTAGAGATCTATACGAGATACATTAACAGATATAGGATGTACCTCCCGGCCTTCATCCAGCCATTTCCGCAGATAACGGCAGCTCTCCTCCCAAATGAATTTGTCCACTTCATAAACAAAGCCATTATTTTCAAATACCGGAATAAAATCTCCTGGAGAAATAAAGCCATTTTCCAGGCTAATCCAGCGCACCAAAGCCTCAGCACCTATAATGGTGCCTTTTTCTATGTCATATTTTGGCTGGAGATACAAGGTGAACTCCTTATTCTGAATAGCCCTTTCCATAGCATTGATGATTTTTTGCTCCTTCAGCACCTGCTGACGCATTTTTTCATCATATTCACAATATGGATTCTTGAAATTGCCCTTGGCTTTCCAGAGAGCCATATTGGCACGGTCACACATTACACTTACAGGCAGGGTTTTATCATCAATGCGATAAAGGCCAAAGCTGAGAATGGTGCGATTGTTAATAGCAAAACTGTCTGCCACCATCTGCAGTGTATTAATCATGCGACGAGAATCACCCTTGCCCGCCTCATAACAGACAACAAAATTATCTGCATATAATCTACCGCTGACACAGAGAGGCAAATTGATTTCCTTTAGGAATTTGCCTATATACCGCAGCAGCTTATCTCCTGTGGACTCTCCAAAAAGATCATTCAACACCTTGAAGCGTTCAATATTTATCCGCAATAAATCAAAATTCTTGTCCGGATTGTCCAAAAGCATTTCCTTGGTTTTGGCATAAAAAGCCTGCTTGTTGTAGATACCTGTCAGCTCATCATAGGTAGCCAGATAATCCACCACAACCCCGTTCAGCTTGCCCTGGTTAACAGACCTATAGGTATTCTCATGACGATAATCCCGTTCAATATGAATACCTGTAATAACAGGGCAATCATCCTCCTGAAATTTGTACATAACAGTTATATTCAGGAAGATTAAATTTTTGGCCTTGGTACAGGTAAGTATTAGACGCGCCACAACAGATGCCCCCTCACCAGTCATGGTGCAGCGCATATTGCAGCGATTCAGGGAGAGAGGCGACAAACGCTCATACTCTCGGTTCAAAAACTGCCTTACATTCCAATCTCCCCGCACATAATTCACATTTAAGTGACTATAGGCTATAATATCCGGGTCCATCAATAAAGATAATCCCTCAATTGAACCCTCTTGCAGATATTCATTGATTACGTTTTCTGTTAACGCAAGCAAATCCTCCTGTCCCATTTCCATATAATAAACTCCCAACTAAAAATGACTGGTACAGATAAATTTCTGCACCATTGTAACATCCTTATGCAAGACTCTCCCCCTAGAGAGCCTCTTACCCTTACATAACATTGTACGCTATAAAAATGTTTTTTTCAATACAAAAAAATATATGGAAATTAAACATCACAACTTACCCAAAATATTATCCCTACAAATAAGAAGCGGGGACTAGTAAAGGGCTGTTCTGCCTGTACTATTCCCCGCTTCTTACTGTTATACAACAGTTATCCGGTTATTTAATTTAGGATGTATACTTCTACCGACCGGCGGCCAAAATCAATTGCCTCACCGTAGCTTTCCATGCACAAATCTATTTTATTTCCACGGATAGCTCCACCTGTATCAGCAGCCACAGCAGTTCCATAGCCTGGAATATATACTCTGGTGCCCAGGGGAATCACATCAGGATCTACAGCCACGATTCCTCGTCTAGCAATATCTCCTGTGGCGGTAATGCCTGCTCCATTGCCATCTGATGGCAGATAGGCACTAGCCTCCATTGATAAACAGCTTGCGTAGGTCATATCACCATGATTGGTGCTAACAGTATTCACTGTTACAGGCGGTGCTACCGGCACATCCTTTACATGGATGGTCATACCGGTTACAACAGCGGCATCCAGCCCCTCTGCGACCTCGTAGCCATTGCCAACATAGCCATAGGTTTCCATGACTTCTCCTACTGTTGGCTGGCAGGTTAAAATTTTATTTTCTGTACCATTGTAATCAATGGTAATAGTTGCAGCACGATTGACGGTCAGTACCTCTCCCTTTTCGTTATGAGAGAAGGAATACTCATCACCCTCTCGCAGGTCTACACCGGCCTGACTAAGGATGTTCATTGGTGCCTTATAAGGTGTATTCAGCTCCAGCTGCTGGCCATCCACTGCTATTGTTACATGTCGGTTGGAAATGAAACCAGAAAGCATCATTGTACCGCACATGAGTCCTATGCTGATAGGATACCGGATATCCTTCCTACATCGGACATATAGTTTCTTTAAGGTCATTAAATACCCCCTTATTAAATTACGAAGGATACTATATCACAAAATGGCCTCTATGTCAAATTTTCAAGTAAGTCTCTCCCACTTTAAAGGAATTTTAACGGGTTTTATCACGGTAAAAAGTCAGTAATCATGGGGATTTTGGGCCGGTACACCACTTTGAGAATATTTTGATTTTTTCAGACTAAAAATGAGAAGATTTTGTGCAAAAATTACAATTCTAGCTTTGGATATAGCTCCAGCGCATTAGCCGTGGTCTGGCGGGCCACCTTCTCTAGGGATTCTCCCCGGAGCTGAGCCAGCTTGGCTGCCACATGATAGACAAAGGCAGGCTCATTTCGCTTCCCTCGCATAGGCACTGGTGCCATATAAGGGCAATCAGTTTCCACCACAATTCGCTCCAAAGGAAGCTTCTGCACAATTTCTGGCAATTTGGCGGCATTTTTGAAGGTCAAGGGCCCATCTACCCCAATAAACCAGCCCATTTTCACCAGTTCCTGCGCAATTTCCAGACTACCAGAGAAGCAATGCATTACGCCTACTATGCCTTTGCCCTCCTTGCGGAGAATTTCCATGGTATCCCCATGAGCCTCACGATTGTGGACACATACTGGCAAATGAAGCTGACGAGCCAGGTCCAGCTGACGAATAAAAAGCTCCCGCTGCAGCTGCCTTTTGTCCCCATCCTTTTCCCAGTAATAATCCAAGCCAATTTCCCCAATGGCTACCACCTTGGGCAAGACCCCCCAGCTAGCCAACTGATCTTCATCAGCCTGAGTCATAGGATGGGCTTCCTCTGGATGAATTCCCACGCCGGTATAAACCATAGGATATATCTTGGTAAGAGCCACAGAGCTTTGGGAGGACTCCATAGAGTCCCCCATATTCACAATATGGCTCAGACCAGCCTGAGCTGCTCTCTCCACAACTGCATCTCTATCCTCAGCAAAATGCTCTACATTAATGTGCGCATGGGTATCTATCAGCTTGGCCTGACCTAAATCCTTGCCTAGCTGAGCCACCATAGCCTCTGTTACACCTGCCATTAGCGAACCACGCTTCCTACAGGCATATCCACTGTTACCAGCTTCAAATCATCCCCGGCAGAAGCAGCCAATACCATGCCATGAGATACCACACCGCGAATCTTGGCAGCCTTCAGATTGGCAACTACAATAACGTTTTTGCCCACCAGTTCCTCTGGCTTGTACTGTTTAGCAATACCAGAAACCAGCTCTCTCTGCTCATCACCTAGGTCAATCTTCAGCTTCAACAGCTTGTCTGCCTTTGGCACAGCCTCAGCCTCCAGCACCTTGGCTACCCGCAGTTGGATTTTGGCAAAATCATCAATGGAAATTTCACCCTCTGGCTGGCTTTCCTTCTGCTTATCCTTCTTGGACTTCTGCTTCTCAGACTTATTTTTAGCTTCCTTAACTGGCTGTTCCACCTTTTCCACCTCAATACGAGGGAAAAGCTGCTGAGCCTGGCCAATATGCATATTGGCTGGAGTGCCGCCCCATTTTTCAATATCAGCCAGACGCAATTCCTCAATGGTACCAGGCAGGTTCAGCTGCTGCCACAGCTTGCCAGCAGTGGTTGGCATATAAGGGTAAATCAGGCCGCTGATAACCCGGAGAGCCTCTACCAGATTGTACATGGTATTGGCCAGCTCCTGCTTTTTGCTTTCATCCTTGGCCAAAGCCCAAGGAGCAGTTTCATCAATATACTTATTAGCACGGCTGATAAAGGCCCAAACCGCCTTAATGGCATGGCTGATTTTCATATTGTTCATATCATCAGCAAAGGTCTTTACAGTGCTCATGGCATCCTCAATCAGGGAAGCATCAATTTCAGACCGTCCTTCTGGTGCCAAAACTACCCCCTGCTGGAATTTGCCTACCATGTTCAGAGTACGATGGAGCAGATTACCCAAGTCGTTGGCCAAATCAGAGTTGATACGCTGAATCAAAGCATCTCTGGAGAAATTGCCATCCTGGCCCAGATTGATTTCTCTAAGCAGGAAATAGCGGATAGCATCTGCACCAAATTCCTCAATCAAGCCAATTGGATCTACTACATTGCCAATGGATTTGGACATTTTGGTGCCATCTACGACCAGCCAGCCATGGCCAAATACCTGCTTTGGCAGTGGCAAATCCAAGGCCATCAAAATACATGGCCAAATAATGGAATGGAAACGAACAATTTCCTTGCCTACCAGATGAATATTGGCTGGCCAGAACTTCTGGAATTTCTCTGGATCATCCAAATAGCCAATAGGGGTTAAGTAATTGGTAAGAGCATCAAACCATACATAAATAACGTGCTTATCATCAATAGGTACTGGAATACCCCAATCAAAGGAGGTACGAGAAATACACAGATCCTCCATGCCCTGATTAATAAAGTTAATCATTTCATTGCGACGGGATACAGGCTGGATAAAATCTGGATTTTCTTCAATATATTTCAGGAGACGATGGGCATACTTACTGATTTTGAAGAAATATGCCTCCTCAGAAACCTCCTGTACAGGACGGTGACAATCTGGACAGCAGCCATTTTCATCCAGCTGATGCTCAGTCCAATAGCTTTCACATGGAGTACAGTAAAGGCCGGTATAGGCGCCCTTGTAAATATCCCCCTTGGCATAAATACGACGGAATACCTCCTGAACCACCTTTTCATGACGCTTCTCTGTGGTGCGGATAAAATCGTCATTGGAAATATTCAACAGCTTCCAGAGATTCTGAAAGCCTGCTACGATAGGATTTACATATTCAATTGGCGTAATGCCCTGCTCCTCAGCCTTCTGCTGAATCTTCTGACCATGCTCATCACTGCCTGTCAGAAAGAAAACCTCCTCATCTGCCAAACGATGAAATCTAGCTACAGAATCTGCAATGGTGGTGCAGTAAGCGTGGCCAATGTGAAGCTTGGCACTAGGGTAATAAATTGGGGTGGTAATATAAAAACTTTTCTTATCCAACGATAGGACCTCCTAATATATAAGATTCACAGAGGCAGGGCTATGTCCTGCCTTGTTAATATATTCACAGTAAATAACAAATTGCTAAGCCTTCAACAATATATTATATACATCCCGACGGCTAATGCCTAATTTTTTTGCTGTCTCCCGCATGGCTTCCTTCCTGGAAAGTCCTTGCTGTTCAAAGGCTTCAACCATCTGAACCGGATCTGTTACTTCCTCTGCCTGCTGAGTAGAGGTGGCCTTTTCTGCATCATAGCCGGAAATTATCAGGACAAATTCACCTCGAGGCTCGTTAGCCTGATAATAGTCCAGCAACTCCCCTAAGCTGCGACGATTAAATTCCTCATAGTGCTTGGTCAGTTCTCTAGCAACTGCTGCCGGCCTCTCCTCCCCCAGGGCTTCGCATAATTGTTTAAGAGTTTCCTTGAGATGATGAGGAGCTTCATAAAAAATCAGGGTTTCTGGAGAACATTTTATTCTTTCCAGCAGTTCCCGTCTTTTTTTGCTAGATTTTGGCAAAAATCCATAAAAGGTAAAGGCGGTGGTATCCAAACCTGAACATATCAAAGCAGACAAAGCAGCATTAGCTCCTGGCAAAGGACTTACCTGTATCCCTGCCTCTATAGCCAGTTGAGCCAAATGGGCTCCAGGATCTGAAATTCCTGGCAGACCTGCATCACTTACGCAAACCACCACAGCACCAGATAGCATTTTTTCCACCAGCTCCGGTCCCTTGGTTAGCTTGTTGTGCTCGTGATAACTGGTAGCAGGTGTATGTATATCATAATGGGATAATAGCTTGCGGGTATGGCGGGTATCCTCGGCAGCAATCAAATCTGCCTCTGCCAGCATCCGTACTCCCCGATAGGTCATATCCTCCAGATTGCCAATAGGGGTTGCTGACAGATAAAGACGCCCCCTGTTTTCTTCTGACATCAATGCAAAATCTCCTTATTTCTTCATATTGTATATAGCTAAAATTTCCTCAGTATAACTGCCGTCTTCCTTGTGAACCATCAAGGGCAGTTCTACCTTTAGGCCACCAGGAGCAGCCCCCACAACGCCCTCTATAAGCATAAGATTGGATTCCTTATGGGGCTTGGGCTGTACCAGCTGCAATCTTTTGGGCTGTATCTGATGCTTGGCCATAGCCACCATGATTTCCCCCAATCTTTCAGGCAAATGCACCATAGCGAATCTGCCTCTAAATCTTAGAAGATAACGAGCCGCAGCTACCACATCCTCCAAAGTGGCCGTAACCTCATGGCGAGCCGCTGCTACTCCCTCTAGGGCACTAATAGTGCCCTGCTGAACCGGCCTATAGGGTGGATTAACAATTACGCAGTCAAAGCTTTCCCGCTGATACAGCTGGCTGATTTGACGGTAATCCCCTTGGGCCACATGGATTTTATCCTCCAGCCCATTGAGCTTTACATTTCGCTGAGCCAAGGCGGCCATAACCGGATTGATTTCCAAGGCGTGAATTTCCTTTACCTCATCGGCAATCAACAGGGGCATAACGCCTGTGCCAGTGCCTAGGTCAAAAACCCGCCAATTGCTATGATATTTAGGGTAATGGGCCAGCAATACAGCATCTATGGAGAAGCAAAACTGATTGGTATTTTGAATAATATGTCTGCCACCCCAAAGAAGGTCGTCCAACCGTTCCTCCGGCCCCAAGGGGACCTGGGACCAATCCTGCACCTGGCTCACTGCATATCCTCGCTGTCCTTTTCAATAACATCCTCCCAGGAAGCCACAATAGTCTTGCGGTCATCCAGCAGGATGGTAGCAGAACGGCGCTGCATATTCAGATTAATAACCTTGCCCTCGCCTTCGGCGGTAATAACCTTGCTGCCCTGTACAGGAGGCTTGATTTTCTTCCGTTTGTTGCATTTACCGTTATAGCAATTGCTCTCGTATTTCAGACAGCACATCAAACGACCGCAGATACCGGAAATCTTAGTTGGATTCAAGGACAGATTCTGCTCCTTGGCCATGCGAATGGAAACCGGGTCAAATTCCCCCAAAAAGCTATGACAGCACAAAGGACGGCCACAGCAGCCAATGCCCCCCATAAGCTTGGCCTCATCCCGCACACCAATCTGCCGCAGTTCAATACGAGTGCGGAAAATAGCTGCCAAATCCTTAACCAGCTCCCGGAAATCAATGCGGCCATCAGCTGTAAAATAGAAAATAATCTTGTTTACATCAAAGGTATATTCCACATCCACCAGCTTCATAGGCAGGCCATGAGCGGCAATTTTTTCCTCACAAAGACGGAAAGCCTCATCCCGGCGCTGGGCATTATCCTCCACCTTGGCTTTATCTGCATCTGTAGCCAGCCGCTGTACCACCTTCAGGGGCAGTACCACATCACCATCAGGAACCTCCCGTGGCCCTATAACGGCTGTGCCAAATTCCAGCCCTCTGGCTGTTTCCACAATAACATTGTCATTTAGTTTAATGTCCAGCTTCCCCGGACTAAAATAGTATATCTTACCAGCCCGCTTGAAACGGACTCCTACAACTGTCTGCATTTATTCCTCCAAATAATTATTTATTCTAATGAGAAAGCCCTCCAGGCAAAGCTGAGTATTTACATTGCTGCCCAATCGCTTCTGGTAATCCTGTACCAGCTGCAAAAGCTGCAACAGCTCCTGCTGATGGTATTTGTTCAGCAAGGAGGACAATCTATCTATATCTGACTGATTGTACAAGGGCAGGCCGCTGCCACTGTACAGCATCAGCAAATCACGGTAAATCATGGCTAAGAAGCCTAGCCACTGAATCAGCCTTTCCCGACTGTGATTGGACATTTCCTTGGCCAGCTGCAAAAGCTGTTCCACCCCAAGAGTGCCTGCCGCCGAAGCCAGGTCAAAGGCCTGAGTCTGCAAATTCAACAGCTCCTCATCCTGCATGGCCAGTGCCTTTGACACACTGCCATCGGCAATTGAGGCCAATTTGCCAGCCAAAGGCTCCTCTATCCCCTGCTGGTGCAATATTGCCACCAGCTCCTCAGGTTGAAGAATGCCAAATTCCACCCGCATACAACGGGAAATAATAGTATCCAGCAAGGCTGATGGCCTGCTGGTGAGCAGAATAAAAACAATCTGTCCCGAAGGCTCCTCAATGGTTTTCAACAGGCAATTGGCAGCAGCCTCATTCATTTTGTCTGCCTCCTGCATAATAACCACCCGCCGTTCTGACAAAAGAGGAATACGGGCTATCTCCTCCTGCAGCTTTCTAACCGCCTCAATCCGAATGGCAGGTGCTGCCTTGGTTTCGCTTTCTGGCTGAATCTGGAAAAAATCCGGATGGGTGCCAGCTGCCAAAGCTTGACAAGCCTTGCAATGACCACAGGCCTGATTGTTAACAGGAGCATGACATAGTATGGCCGCCGCCATGGCCTCTGCCACCAGGGATTTGCCTACCCCATCTGTACCGCAAAACAGCATGGCATGGGGGACTCTATCCTCCTGCTGCATTAAGCACAGCTGGGCTACAACCTGCTTATGACCTACAATATTGTTCCACTGCATATTCATAACAGCAAGGCCTACATATACAAATCTACCAGCATACCGCGAATCGCATCATGACTGGCTACAATATCCAGCTGCTTGGTCTGGCCTAGACGGATTTTCTCTGCCATATTTTCCAGCTCCCGGTCAATTTTCCGGACAGTAGTATATACCTTTTGCCGGCCCATTCTGTCCCAGCCTGCCTGGGTGTTAACAGAGTACATCTGAGAAACCACCGTGCCAACAAAGTTTTTGATTAATCCCCGATAGGACTTCAATTCATCATAGGTAGGTGTCTTGGTAAGGCGCTGTCCCTGCTCATCAATCTTGTCCAGCATTTGCTGCAGCTGCTCACGAGACATTTCCCCCTGCTGATCCTCCAGCTCTGAGGCAAAATCTCCCTCCAGAGAGGCTGCTCTGTGACCGGCATCCATATTTCTGGAGGCCAGTGTAGGCCTAGTACCTAAACCATCTATTTTCATAAATAACCCCTCCGTCATTTTACAATTTTACTTAACTAATTAATGATAGCATGTAGGAAAAAAAATAACAATGAAAACCCCAGTCTAAAATCAGTTTTTTGCGAATTACCTTGGATTTGTTCTTTTTAAATAGCAAATAATATTCTGACAAAAGAAAATTTCGTATTTCTGAAAAATACACTTGACTTTTCCCCATGTATAAATTATAATTCCCTTAACACTTTGAAATATATTAACTTGATGAAGAGGAAAAGGTTGTTTTTCTTAGCCCAGAGAGCCGGCGGCTGGTGTGAGCCGGTGTAAGTGAAATAGCTGTCCACCTTGGAGAGGCCGACGAGGAGCCGGACGGGCTAGCCCGATACAGCAGCTTTGAGTTGCACCTTGTGGTGTAATTTGGGTGGTACCGTGGAGTTTATGCTTCGCCCCAATTATGGGGCGAAGCTGTTTTTATTTTAGGAGGATGTATGATGAAGGTTTTAATCGCAGATGGCGTTTCCCAGATGGCTGTAGACATTTTGAAGGACGATTTTGATTGTGATGTTCGTGACAAGCTGCCCGCTGAGGAGCTGCTGTCTATTATTCCGGACTATGATGCTTTGATTGTCCGCTCTGCCTCCAAGGTAACTGCTGAGGTTATTGCAGCTGCCAAGAATTTGAAGATTATCGGCCGTGCCGGTGTAGGTGTAGATAATATTGATGTTGCTGCTGCCACCGACAAGGGCATTATTGTTATTAATTCCCCAGGCGGTAATACCATTGCTGCCACTGAGCATACCTTTGCCATGATGATGGCTATGGCTCGTCATATTCCTATTGCCAATGAAACTCTCCAGAAGGGCGAGTGGAACCGCAAAAAATACACCGGTGTTGAGCTGAAAGGCAAGACTCTGGGTGTTATCGGCATGGGCCGTATCGGCAGCGGTGTAGCCAAGCGTGCTTTGGCCTTTGACATGAAGGTTATCGGTTACGATCCATATATCAATGAGGAACGCTGCAAGGATATGGGCGTTGCTGTTGGCACCTTTGATGAGGTTATTGAAAAGGCTGATTTTATTACCGTTCATATGCCTCTTACTGACACCACCCGCAATATGATTAACAAGGATGTTATGGCTCGCATGAAGAAGGGCGTTCGTCTGGTTAACTGTGCCCGTGGCGGTATTATTAATGAAGAGGATCTGCGGGAGGCTGTTCTCTCCGGTCAGGTAGCTGGAGCTGCTATTGATGTATTTACCAGCGAGCCTATTCCAGCTGACCATCCACTGCTTGGTGTACCAGGCCTCTATGTTACCCCTCATCTGGGCGCTTCCACTGTAGAGGCTCAGATTGGTGTAGCTGTAGATGTAGCCCAGGGTATCAAGGCTGCTCTCCACGGTGAGCCTGTTATGACTGCTGTAAACATGGCTCCTGTTTCCCAGCAGGTTATGAATGTTATTACTCCTTACTTCGATTTGGCTGAGCGTCTGGGCTGTGCGGCTCGTGCTTTGGCTGATGGCGCTATCAAGAAGCTGGAGGTTACCTACAATGGCGATATTGCTGATGTAAACACTAAGATGGTAACTACTGCTGTAGTAAAGGGTATGCTGGATTCTGAGATGGAAAAGACCGTTAACTATGTTAATGCTCCTGGTCTGGCCAAGGAACGCGGCCTGAAAATCAGCGAAATTCAGGATAAGGATACTGAGCGCTTTGCCAGCACCATTACTGTTACTGCCTATACTGCTCAAAAGACTGTCAGCGTACAGGGTACTCTCTTTGGTGACAAGGGCCGTATCATAAAGATTGACGACAACCGGGTTGACTTGGATCCACATGATTGCATCCTGATTTGCCCTCATATTAACCGCCCTGGTGTTATTGGACAGGTTGGTTCCATTATGGGTGCTGCTGGTGTAAATATTTCCAGCATGCAGGTAGGTACTACCAGTGTTGAAGGCACCAGCCTCATGATTCTTACCTTGGACAAGGATGTACCAAAGGATGTTATCAAGCTGATTACTTCTATGGAAGGCATCTTTGGTGCTAAGGTTATCCTTTTCGACGCTAACTAATAAATATGGCCCTATGTCCCCCCAACGGGGGATATAGGCTATCTCGTTATAAATTGTGAACTAGAACCCAAGGAGGTTATTATTTTGGAAGCAAATCGTATTTATAACTTTAACCCAGGTCCATCCATGCTGCCATTGGAGGTGCTCAAGGAGGCTCAGGCTGAGTTCCTGAATTTCCAGAACACCGGTATGTCTATTTTGGAAATCAGCCATCGTGCTCCCGCCTATGATGCAGTACACAATCAGGCCAAGGCTGATATTCTGGAACTGATGGGACTTGGTGATGATTATGAGGTTCTCTTTATTCAGGGTGGTGCCAGCATGCAGTTTGACATGGTGGCTATGAACTTTGCTACCCCTGAGCAGCGTGGTAACTATGTGCTGTCTGGCAGCTTTGCCTCCAAGGCCTGCAAGGAAGCTGAAATTCTTGATCGTGGCTATGTAGCTGCTTCTAGCAAGGATACCAACTTCAAGCATATTCCTACTCAGGAGGAAATCAAGCTTAGCGATGATGCCGCATATCTCCATGTTTGCTACAACAACACCATTTATGGTACTGAATATCACTACATTCCTGAAACTGGCAATGTACCATTGATTGCTGATATGTCCTCTGATATTCTTTCCCGTCCTTTGGACTTCTCCAAGTTCAGCCTGATTTATGCAGGTGTGCAGAAGAATCTTGGCCCTGCTGGTGTTGCTCTGGTAGTTGCTAGACGCTCCATGCTGGAAAAGAGCCCTGAGAATCTGCCTACTATGCTGCGTTATGATACCTATTACAAGAAAAATTCCCTCTACAATACTCCTCCTGCTTTTGGCATCTACATGGTAGGCAAAACTGCCAAGTGGATAAAGGCACAGGGCGGTTTGGAGGTTATGGCAGAGCGCAACAAGAAGAAGGCTGCTTTGGTATATGCTGCTATTGATAGCAGCAATGGCTTCTATGCTGGTCATGCTGACAAGGATAGTCGTTCCTTTATGAACGTTACCTTCCGTCTTCCTAATGAGGAGCTGGAAAAGAAGTTTGTAGCTGAGGCTCTGGAACAGCAGCTGGGTGGCGTTAAGGGCCATCGTTCTGTAGGCGGTATGCGTGCATCTATCTACAATGCTATGCCTTATGAGGGCTGTGAGAAACTGGCTGACTTTATGGAGAAATTCCGCAAGGCTAATGCCTAAATAAAACTAAAAAGTTTCATCAAAAAGCTCCTGAATTGGCTTCACCTGCCATTTCAGGAGCTTTTTACATATTAGTTATTTTCCAACTGACTGGTTTTATATAAAGTATAGCCTTCGTAATAATAGCTATGGTCTATGCCTTTCATATAAACTTCTCGGTCTGTAATCTGATTGGTTAAGGCATTTTGCAAGAGAAATTTTATCTCAATATCCTTTACCGGACTGCGCTCCATAGCCAGTAGATAATCTTCTTTATCCACCTTGCTCCAATCCACAACCTGCTGAATTTCCTTTTTCAGCATTAAATCAAGCCATATGCGGGTGCTGCGGCCATTTCCCTCCCGAAAAGGATGAGCTACATTCATTTCTACATATTTTTCCACAATTTGCTGGAAACTTTGCTGAGGCATTTTTTCAATACTCTTTAAGGCTTCTTTTAAGTACATTACAGGGGCAAAACGAAAATTTCCCTTAGCAATATTTACGGTTCTAATTTCTCCAGCAAAATCATATATATCACCAAAAAGTTTTTTGTAGATTGCTGACAGACAGCTAAAAGTACCAGGCTCCAAGCTATCCAAAAAACCACTTTCAAACATCTCCAAGGCTCTTTTTTTGCTAAGCCGTTCCTCCTGCCTAGTCAACTCCACTGCATCTATTATCCCCAGCTTATTCTCTAACATATAATCACCTGCTTTTCTATATGAGGTTGCATATTCATAATCATCATTACTGATGATTATACCACAAGACAAAAACAAAATGTATATTCATATCGCTACAGGCACCATTACCAACAAATTCTGATTTGCCGAATTGCCTATCTACTCAAATATTGTAACTGAAAGTCGTTATATCAGTGGATTCTCGAAATACAGCCTGCGGTCATAACGACTTTTGCTCTGTCCGACTTAATGGCCCTATCTGAT
>NZ_JADYTY010000020.1 GCF_021531495.1 Anaerovibrio lipolyticus | reverse complement strand
ATTGTTTACCCCAGTATGGGGCATAAAATAAATCTGCGCAATTACTTTTTACACAAACTATTTTACACTCCCTTGAGATAAACAAATTCAATGAATACTTTGATAATAATCTATCGGGAAATGAGTTGTTAAAAACTCATGAGACTATTAAAACAGTAGTTAAAGAAATAAATCCTGATATGAGTGAAAAAGAAATTAGAAATGAAATAACTAATATGGAGAGTGAAATTAAGACAGTATCTGATGATTAAGTGTTTTGCTGAAATCTGCGACTAAAATAATATAATCATAAGCTTAAGCTAATATGATGTTTTAAGGTCAAATCGACATTGCAATGTAGATTTGACCTTATTTTTGTAGAAGCGAAATAAGAATCCTCTGCCTTTAGGCATGGTGAGTGTCAATTAAAGAGGTTGGGGGAATAAAAGTATACAGTTTGTGTATAATATATAGATATATTAGTAATATATATTTATATTATTAATATATGGATACATAAAAATTAAAATATTTCAGAATACTGCTTTACTGCAAGTAGAGTTTATGATAAAATTTATTTGAGGGGGTGGTGCTAGTGGGAAATAGGGCAAGGATTCGGCAGGATGCCATGAGTCTAAATCCTATAGATGATGCATTGTTTCAGAAGATGGCGGAGGATACGGGATTCTGTCAGGAAATATTGCAGGTTGTCTTGAATGATAAGGCATTGCAGGTTACGGATAATGTTCCGCAATTTATGATTAAAAATTTGCAGGGGCGTTCCTGTATTTTGGATGTTAAATGCACTTTGGGTGATGGAAGAATTGTCAACGCCGAAGTGCAAAAATCCGATAATGATGATCATCAACGGCGAGTGCGATATAATGCGGCATTGTTGACTGCTAATATTGCAGAGCCGGGGGATAGATTCAAAGCGATTCCAAATGTAGTAGTGGTATTTATATCTAAATTTGATATGTACAAGTCTGGCAAAGCATTGTATCATGTAGATAGGATTATTCGGGAAAATGGGACAATGGTGGATAATGGTTTTTCAGAATTATATGTTAATGCTGAGGTGCAGGATGATTCGGATGTTGCCAAGTTAATGGATATATTTACCAGGCATGATGCATACGATGATGAAATGTTTCCTATTACATCAAAACGCAAGCGGTTGTTTAAAACTACGGAGGAAGGAGTGAATGAAATGTGTGAGGTCATTGAGAAATATATAGCTGAAGGACGACGTGAAGGTATAAGCGAAGGAAGGCGTGAGGGGAAGGCAGAGGATATAAGGAGTTTGATGGAGTCCATGAGTTTGACAGCAGAGCAGGCTATGAAAGCGTTAAAGATACCAGCAGGAGAATTTGGCAAATATATGACTTTACTGTGATTGATTTAGAAACTAGGGATGCATAAAGAAATATAAACAAAAAGATTAGCACTTGATTTTAACGGGGGCTAATCTTTTTTATTTTAACAAGTGTCTTGCTAGGGGAAGAAGTATTATAATGAGGTGTTTGATGGTCAATGAGTACAACCATTAAAATATTCATTTAAAAGCAGGAATTTACTACTATATGTGGAATATATTTATTTAGATGTTTATATGAAGTAATATGGTGGTAGCTATGGAAGAAATAAAAAGAAGAATTATTTTAGCAGGACTTTTGCATGATATTGGCAAGCTGGTGTACAGGGCCAAAAGAATGCCGGAAAACCATTCTAATCTAGGGGTTGAATTTCTTAGTGAATACATGGAGAAGGGGGAGGATATCCTGCGGGCTGTAAAATATCATCATAGTACAGCTTTGTGCAATGCTAATTTACAGGCCGATGATATCAGCTATCTTATTTATGAGGGTGACAATATTGCTTCTGGTAGTGATAGACGAGCTAACGAGAGTAGTGAAGGTGGCTTTAACATAGAGGCTCCACTAGAATCTGTATTTAATGTTTTTGCTGGAAATGATAAAAGCAAAAAGGGATTCTATCTTCGTGGACTTTTGGAGGATGATGCTAAAATGCTTTATCCAGCAGAACTCCAATCAATTAAGGCCTCTACGGAAAAATATCAAGAATTGCTGAATACGCTTGTAAGTAATTTTCGTCAAAAATCCGTCGATAATATGGAGCCAAATGAATTACTGCAAATTTTAGAGGCAATAGGCAGTTATATTCCTTCAAGCACAGCTAAAGGAGAAGTGGCAGATATATCATTATATGACCATATGAAATTGACAGCAGCCTTAGCTATTTGTCTATATGATTATTTGCATTCCAAGGGTATATACGATTACAAGTCCTACTGCTACGGAACAAAGCAAAAGGAATTAAGGAAGGAAAATACTTATTTATTGGTATCCGGTGATATATCAGGGATACAGGATTTTATCTATACAATTCCATCCAAGGGCGCTTTGAAAAGTCTTAGAGGACGATCCTTTTATTTAGAATTGTTGATGGAAAATGTTATTGATGAATTGCTGGAACGACTAGATTTAAATAGGTGTAATCTTATCTATAACGGAGGCGGTAATTTTTATCTGTTATTGCCTAACACAAGTCAAGTGTTGACAGAATTAGAAAATGTACAAAATATTATCAATCAATGGTTTTTGGAAAAATTTGGTACAAGATTATATATAGCTATAGGCTGGGCTCCCTGTGCAGCCAATGATTTTATGGTTAACAGCGGTAATGCTTTGGGTAGCATTTATAGTAAAGCTAGAAGTTTGATAGCTGTACAAAAGCATAGAAGATACAATGCCTATCAGTTGGGACAGTTGTTTCAGCCTCATAGTCAGATAAATACCGTTAAGGATGGTGCTCGGGAATGTAGTATTTGTCATACATCATCAACAAATTTATCTCTATATGGCGATGCAGAAGAAACATGGGCTTGTGATATGTGCTGTAGTCTGCGAAATTTGGGAGAAGAACTGCTTAAGTATGATGTATTGGTAGTGCTGGATAAAATGCCAGATACTAAGCAAAAATGTGTAGAATTGCCTTCATTGCAGGGAAAAAGATATTTGATGGCTATAGCAGAGAAAGAAGTATCTCAATTATCCAATATAAAAAGAATTTATGTCAAGAATCTCATATATACAGGACAGCAAATGGCTACTCGGCTGTGGATGGGAGACTATATTACGGTATCAGGTACTCATACTATGGAGCTAGAAGAATTGGCCAAGCTGGCAGGGGGCGACAAACAGGCTTCAGGCATAGACCGTTTAGGAGTTATGCGGGCTGATGTGGATAATTTGGGTGCTGCTTTTATGGCAGGCTTTCCTGAGCAATATGCTACACTAGGTCGTAGTGCTGCTTTAAGCAGGCAGCTTTCCTTATTCTTTAAAAGATATATAAATAATCTTTGTGGCGGTGAGATAAATGGTATAAATGAGGATGAATACCACAAATTTGCTATTTTTGCAGTTCAGCCTCACAAACAGAGAAATGTGCATATTATATATTCTGGCGGAGATGATATGTTTATTGTAGGTGCTTGGGATGATTTATTGGAATTATCAGTGGATATCCGAGAGGCATTTAGGCGTTTTACCAATAACAAGCTAAGTTTTTCTGCTGGTATAGGCATATTTGATAGTAAGTGTCCTATTTCAGAAATGGCACGGGGAACGGGGCTATTGGAGAGTACAGCTAAGGACAATCCGGGCAAGGATAGTATTGCTATGTTTGGTATCCCATCTGCTGAAAGTCATGCCAGCTATACAACCGCCAGTTATGGGTGGGAGGAGTTTGTTCAGCAGGTATGCGGAGAAAAATTAACATTCTGTCAGCGATATTTGGGATATGCTGGAAATGAAGCTGTGGATAGATTGCCAGCAGGTAAAGGTGTGCTTTACAGGATGCTGAACTTGTTGAATGAATCCAGAGATAATATTAATCTGGCAAGATTTGCCTATATGCTAGGTCGAATGGAGCCACCAAAGGATTCACCAGCCTATGATAGTTATGCAAAAGTTAGAGAGAAACTCTATGGATGGTATCAGGATAAAGCAGCCAGAAAGCAGTTAATGACAGCTTTGGAATTGATTATCTATCGCATACGGGAAAAGGGGGAATAATTTCTTATGGAAAATAAGGATATAGTGCGAAAAGCAGAAAATGTAATAAATTTATTAAAACACCCAAATAGAAGGGGAGATTTGGTAATCACCCTGAAAACAAATCAGATAAGGAAGTTTTTGACAGCAGTAAATATTACGGCTAATAAGGTGTCAATATATCGTTCTAAGTATCCGCAAAACAAACAGTTATCAGATGAATTAGCAGATGAAATACGGTATTTGCAGGTTAAATTAGTTTATCAGGCAGGTCGTGATAAAGTAGTTAAGGATTTTATAGATAAGGCAGAATTATTGACATTGGTCAAAGGAATCGGTAATAGTATTGTCAAATTTGAGGAATTTTGTCGATATGTAGAAGCCTTGGTGGCTTATCATAAGTATTATGGAGGTAAGGATGCATGAGTAAGGAAAATCGTATTAGGTCTCTTAAAGGCAAGATTAAGATTTCTGCTGTTCTGAAGCTGGAAACAGGACTGCATATAGGTTCCTCTAATGATTTTGCACCTATAGGTGCGGTGGATAGCCCTTTCATTCGTGATCCTTATACCAAACAGCCTATTATACCGGGCAGTTCCATAAAGGGGAAAATTAGGACTCTGTTAGCACGCAGTATGTCTAATTCAGAATGGCTGAATGACATAGATCAGGATTGTGAAAAAATCAAAAATCTTTTTGGCACAGCAGAAAAAAATGCCCCAAGAGCATCAAGATTACAATTTTCTGATCTTGCTATTACGGCAGCAAGCTTGGAGAATCTGGAAGCCATGGATTTGGATACTTATATTGGTGAGATAAAATTTGAAAATTCAATTAATAGAATCACGGCTATAGCAAATCCTAGGCAGATAGAAAGGGTTCCAGCAGGTACGGAATTTTCTTTTAGTGTTGTATATAATGTTGAAGATGAAGAAAGCATAAAGGAAGATATTCAGTTGTTAGCAGACGGTATCAATCTGTTACAGTTGGATTATTTAGGCGGTCATGGCTCTAGAGGCTACGGACGAGTGTCATTCCGAGATTTTGCTGTGGAAGCATTTTCTATGGATAGAGATTATGGGAAGCAGCTTGCCGATATGACTCAGGAATTAACAACTATCTTAGAAGGATGCTGTTGAATATGGGGTATTATCTTTATCAATTGGCCTTTGATGGCCCAATACATTTTGGCGATTCGTCTCAGGGAGGCGGTCTGGAAAGAACAAGTTGGGAATATCCGGCAGATAGATTATTTAGCAGCCTTTGCTGTGAGTTGGCTCAGCAGGGCTATCAGGACAGGTTGGCAGAACTTGTCAATCTGGTAAAACAAGGAGAGTTTCAGCTATCTGACTTGTTTCCTTATCAGCTTGGAGAAAAGGAAGAATTGGAATTATTTTTGCCGGTGCCCTATATTTATGTAATAAGTCAGGAGCAATATAAGTCCCTTAATATGGAAGAGGCGCGTAGGTTTTCGGCCATACGCAAGAAAACCAAGAAAATGTCTTTTTGCCGTATATCAGAGTTGTCTGAATGCTGTAGGTGCATTAGGCAAGGAGAAATGTTTCAGCCTAAATGGCAGCCTAAATTAGGGGAGACTGTGATTAATGAAAGAGTGAATTGCCGTGGAGAGCAATCCTTGCCCTATTATGTAGCAGGCAATGTTTTTGCTCAAGGAGCTGGTCTCTATCTGCTGGTAAAAATGCCAGAGGAATGGGAAGATTTCTTTAGCAGATTGTTTCAATCTCTTGGTATGTCAGGCATTGGAGGTAAGAAAAGCAGCGGTTATGGAGCATTTCATTTGGATGATGATAGCTTGAATTTGGCAGAAGCTGCAGATTTTTATCAGGATACTCAAATATTGCTGGAAATGCTGACAGGGGATAGTGGCAAATATATGAGTATATCTTCTTTGATACCAGAGGAGCAGGATATAGAGTCACTGCAGGAAGGAAGCTATAGATTGGGGAAATCCAGTGGATTTACAGATGGTATCAAGAGAAATAGTGTTTATATGGTCAAGTCTGGAGCTTGTCTAAACAAGGCTGCAGCAGGAGCGTTAATGAAGGTTGGCGTATCAGAGGGACACGATATTTTGCGATATGGCAAGGGAATGTATGTGAGGTTGAATCTATGAAGGATTTTATAGATAGCAGGGAATACAGGCTTACCTGTATATCACCTGTACACATAGGCAGTGGAGAAACATTCAAAGCCTTTGAATATCTCTATGATAGAAAAAATAAAAAGGTTGGCTTTATTCAGGAGGAAAAATGGCAAAAAATGCTGCTGAGGCATAATTTACTGCAGGATTTTCTTGCTTTGCTGAAGAATACAAAGTCAGGGTATGCAAATTTATTGGAATGGTTGCGAAGACATAATGTGCCCGAAAAAGAAATCTGGGATACTGTTAAAAGAACAGCATTGAACAAGTCTGATGTGTCTGATAGCAAAAATACCCTAAATGATATTTGTGTTGCTTCTTCTCTGGCAGATGGTTCTCTATATATTCCTGGTAGCAGTATCAAGGGAGCCTTGCGGACAGGAATTCTTTATAGTATATTGCAGCGTAAAAATCTAGGGGAACAGTTGGCAGGGAAAATTTCTTATATTATGGAGCATGGTAATATTAAGAAAGATTTGTCCAATTTAGCAACGAAAGAAGAAAAACATCTGTTGACTTGCAGAAGACCTGTAGAAGGAAAAGACGATGTTTTGCTCAAAGTGCTTTCTGGGTTAGTAGTAGGCGATGCTCATCTGCTGAAGCCAGTCAATTCTGTGATTTTGCAAAAGGTCGATGTAAGTACAGGAACAGCTAAAAATGGGTATCATATGTCTGAGCATCCTATATCCTTGTTTAGGGAATGTATTCCGGCAGGGGCAGAATTTTCCCTGCGTATATCCATAGACAAAAAATTGCTGTCATATTGTAAGCTTGGTTCCCTACAAGAAATTTTGGCATATTGCAGGGAGTATCTGCAACAGGGGTTGGCACTTCAGCAACAAGTATTTGGAGCTTTCTATAAAGGAGCTTTTAAGGAGGCTCAGCAGGCGGATTTTTCCCTGGGCGGTGGCACAGGATTCCTGCAAAAAAGTATTTGGTATAGTTTGTTTTCTGATGAAAGACAGGCCGAATGGTATCTAAAACAACTTTTAGATTGCAGTTTTAGGAAACATGACCATAGGCATCAGGACAGAAAAATTTCTCCTCGTACCTTGAAGCTGGCTGTTACAGGTAGTCAAAAGCAGATCATGGGCTTGTGCCGTATGGAGGAGATATAAGGTGTCAGATTTGCATCAGATTGAACTGGCTTTGAGATTGCCTGAGGGGTTGAAGATTCATTCCTCTATGGGTTCAGTATTTCATGGCATGATGATGGATGTTTTGGGGCAGGAGGTTGCACAATGGCTCCATGAGGAAAACTCCTGCCGCCCCTTTAGTCAATGTGTATATTATAATCGTGATCTAAATGTACCAGTATGGCGGTTGTCTAGCTTGACTCAATCAGCTGATGAGAGGATAGTTATGCCTATTTATCAACTGATTGGCAAGGAAGTATTTTTAAAGCAAAAGAAAATATCAGTGGAATTGTTGGAGGTGGTACAGGAAAGAAAATGTAGTTATCAGGAGCTGATGGATAGAATTTTTTTGGAGCAGGAGCATCTAAATGGTGGCCGGTTGGAGTTTATTAGCACAGGCAGTTTCAAAAGAGAGGGTCAGTATGTAATTTTGCCGGAACTGTATCTGATATTTCAAAGCCTTATACAGAGGTGGAATAGCTGCTGTGCCAAGGCTGCTATTATGTCTGAGGATTTGGAACATCAACTGGCAGACCATTGTCATATTAGTCGCTATAATCTTCGCTCACAAAAATATTCTGTAAATGGTAGCAATATTTATGGCTTTTGTGGTAATATGGATTTAAGATTTTCTGGTAATGATATGGTAAGGCGGCTTATGGAGCTGCTCTTGTGTTATGCTGGTTTTGCTGGCATAGGTGTAAAAACTGCTTTGGGCATGGGAGCAGTGGAGTATGTGGAGCGAAATCCCCGCCGTTGCCCATGAATATTGGGATGTTGAGTGGTAAGGGGAAGGATGTTCCAGAATGTGTATATGAATTTGCTTTCCCCACCGCAAATAGCTATATGAGACCAGGAAATAAGCCATTATTCAGAGGTAGCATTAAAAATCATAATCCCCGTAAGGGGACGGAAACGGGACATCTGGTTTTCCATAGTTAATTACCTCCAGGTAAAATTAAAAATCACAATCCCCGTAAGGGGACGGAAACGGTCCAACCAAACCCTGAACCATAAAATACAATCTCTTTTAACAATTAAAAATCATAATCCCCGTAAGGGGACGGAAACTTTTAGAAGCCCAGCGGCATCCAATTTCCTTAATTGATTAAAAATCATAATCCCCGTAAGGGGACGGAAACCATAAAACCGAATAGCATTTTTAATTTCATTAGTGTTATTAAAAATCATAATCCCCGTAAGGGGACGGAAACCAAATCCCGAAGTATGTACCAATAGCCAGAAAAATGTAAATTAAAAATCATAATCCCCGTAAGGGGACGGAAACTCCTCAATGTCGGTAGCACCTATCTCATGGATAAAGTCCGATTAAAAATCATAATCCCCGTAAGGGGACGGAAACCAATTTTTGCAGAGATATCTTTGAAGCTAGAAAGCTCTCATTAAAAATCATAATCCCCGTAAGGGGACGGAAACTGTAGAGTTCTACGCAGACAGTACTTTTATCAGCTTTAGGGTAATTAAAAATCATAATCCCCGTAAGGGGACGGAAACAAAAGAATATTGCAGATATAGAGGAAGAACGGAATTTGCTATTAAAAATCACAATCCCCGTAAGGGGACGGAAACTAAGCCTTTTTCAATTCCTTTACATTCTGAACATCTTTGAAATTAAAAATCACAATCCCCGTAAGGGGACGGAAACCCGCTTGCAGGTTAGGGAATTGCTCAGTCCACCTCTCAGCATTAAAAATCACAATCCCCGTAAGGGGACAGAAACGCAAGACAATTAAAATTATCTGAAGCACTAAGAGAATAATGAGCCTTAAAAATCACAATCCCCGTAAGGGGACGGAAACTGTGTGCCAATTAGAAAACTCATAACTTGACTACTCCAATTAAGAATCACAATCCTCGTAAGGGGACGGAATAATATATTTTTGTATGAACGGAGAATGTCTATGAGTTATGTATATCTGACAGAAGAAAATGTTAAATTACAGAAAAAAGGCGGCCGTTATTTGGTAGGCCGCAGTTTGGAAATTGTGATGGAAATTCCAGAAGAAACATTGGAAGGTTTAGTGCTTATAGGTCGTATTCAGGTTTCAGCCGAAGCTATGGTAAGTCTGTAACAAGTACAGTTGAAAAAATCACCATCCTGCTCTTGCTTCAGATTTAATGGAAGAATGGCGGGCGGTGATTGTAGATTCAATGGTTTTAGGATTGATTAGTCATAATGAAATAAAACCAGAACATTTTTATTCCAAAGATGATAAGCCTGGGATATATTTAAATAGGGAAGGTAGATTGGGGAACGGGAGATAAGCATATTGAAGATGTAATTATATTTTAAATGAGCTTGAATTTTAATTAAAATAATTTGAGATAGTGGAGTGTGAATATATGGCACGAATATTATTTTCCCCTATAGGTGATACAGATCCTGTAAGATATTGTTATGATGGAGCTTGTCTGCACATAGTCAGACATTATCATCCAGATAAGGTTGTATTGTTTTTAACTAAGGCTATGAGTGAAAAGGAGAAGAATAGTCAGCGCTATTCCAAATCAATAAAACATGTAGCTCCTGACTGCCAGATAGATATAATCCATACAGATATTGAGGCTGCTCATCTTTATGATAGTTTTATAGATATATTGCCTGCCGAGGTTCACAAAATAAATACGGAAGAAAATGAGGTTCTGCTGAATCTTAGCTCTGGTACCCCGCAGATCAAAACAGTAATGGCTATTTTGTCTGTAGAGAATGATCTAAAGGGGATACAGGTCATATCCCCGAATAAGGCCTCAAATAGTCAGACTCCACATATGGAGGATGAGGATGATATAGAGGCTGTGCTTCAGAATAACTTTGATGAATATCCTGATGCTGAAAACCGCTGTCAGGAGCCACCTTTGCAGACTATACGAGCCTTTGGCGAGAGACAAAGATTGTTGTCCCTAATTCATATGTATGAGTATGCAGGTGCATATTCCTTGATTAAGGGAAGCAGCCATATTTCTCAGGAAATTAAAAATATTGTGCATCATGCAGTGCTACGGCAAAAGATGTTGAAAAATGAGGCTAGAAAAATTTTATCTGTTGTAGATGGAATGAAATTGTTTTCCAATGTATCTAATATCAGGAATAAAGGTCAGCAGGAAAAGGTAGAAAACTTAATAGAGTATTTGTTGAATGTAATTATTACCCAGCGCAAGGGCTATATCGGAGAATTATTGGTTAAGTGTAACAGCTATTTGTGTGAATTATTGTTGTACCATCTAAATAATAATAGCAAAGTAAAGCTTAATGAGTGTATGAGTGGCGAGAGATTGTCTGGACATAAGCTGCAGAATATGTATCCTGAACTGCTGGAATATCTTGATAAAATCTTTTGTCCGGAGGGATTTCGGTCTGGTGCTCCCAATTTAGGTGTATTGTGTAATATATGCTACTATATTGATGAGAGGGCATTGGTGGTGAATCAAGATGGCCATGACAGTATGGTTGCTATACTTCACAAAATAGCAGATAATGATGGATTCCGCAAAATGCGTAATTCTGCTGCGCATAATATAGCGAATACCAATGAGGAACGCCTGGTGTCCATGTTGGGAATGCATTCTCAGGAATTGTTGCATTTGTTGGTAAAGCTGTCAGATTACATTTTGCCTGTTGATGTAAAAAAGGCCAGCAGCGTATATGATATACTTAATCAGGCAGTAGAGAAAAGAATCATGGTGTAATGTCTTGTGCTATATCTAAAGGAGATGCTACTATGGTGGATTGTCCTTATGGGGGAGTTTGTAGTGTTACCTGTGAGTATTATTCTATCTACGGCTGTACGCGGAATGATACTCAGGGGGACTGGCAGGATATTAACTGGCTGGATAGCGATGATGATGAGGGGTAAATTTTGTTCATTGGTAAAGATTTTCTCTTGACGGCATATTGGATTATATGGTATTATATTCAGGTATGTGGGCGGTCCTCTGATCAAGGCTATATTAGAATCCAACACTTGACACGAACGTCTGTAAAGAGGAGGAAACAAAATGAACATTATTCAGGAATTAGAGAAAGAACAGCTCAGAAACGACATCCCAGCTTTCCAGCAGGGTGATACTGTAAACTGCCTGGTAAAGGTAGTTGAGGGTAGCCGTGAGCGTATCCAGGCTTTCGAGGGTGTTGTAATTGCACGCTCCGGTTCTGGTGTTCGTGAGACTTTCACCGTTCGCAAGATTTCTTGCGGTATTGGTGTGGAGCGTACTTTCCCAGTACATTCCCCACGTCTGGAGAAGATTGAGGTTAAGCGTCGTGGTGTAGTTCGTCGCGCTAAGCTGTACTATCTCCGTAACCTCACTGGTAAGGCTGCTCGTATCCGCGAGAAGCGCTAATTCTGGTAATTGTAGAGGCTGCCTTCAGTGCAGCCTCTATTTTTCGTTAAGAGAGGTGCTTTTGTGAATAACTTAGGTGAAGAAATCAAGGATTGGATTGTATCCATTGTCATAGCCGTTGTTTTGGCCATGATTATTCGTAATTTTTTGGTAGAGCCGTATTTGGTGGATGGTCCATCCATGATGCCTACTTTGCAGAATCAGCAGAGATTGGTGGTCAATAGATTGATTTATCGTCTGCGGGAGCCGGAAAAGGGCGAGATTTTGATTTTCCAGTATCCCAAGGATCCTAGCAGGGACTTTATCAAGCGGGTTATTGCTGTGCCTGGTGATACTATCGAAATCAAGGACGGCAATGTATTTGTCAATGACGAGCTGCAGACTGAGGATTATATTCTGAGCAAATGCCGGGGAGATTATCCAAGGGTAAAGATTCCAGAGGGGCATATCTTTGTTATGGGAGATAACCGTAACAATTCCGAGGACAGCCGCTTCCCAGATGTAGGCTTTGTGCCTTTTGAGCTTATTAAGGGCAAGGCTATGGTGGTTTTCTGGCCTTTGGCTGATATGAAGGCATTGCCATAAATTGTCTTAGAGCAAAAAAATCAGGAGTGTATTTATCTCATGTAGAGATGGATACACTCCTGTTTTTGTGTCTGAAATTAAATGTCCTTAAAGGCTGCTGCCAGGGACTGGAGGCCTTTTTCCAGTACAGCCCAAGGCTCTGCAATATTGATGCGCTGGAAGCCGCTGCCGTCTGGCCCGAAGATATGACCGCTGTCCAGCCAGAGGTTGGCCTTGTGGATAATAATATCATCCAGCTCCTTGTCGCTAAGGCCATAGGCTCTGAAATCCAGCCAGATGAGATAGGTGCCCTGGGGCTCTACCAGATGTACCTTGGGGAGATTGGTCTGGATAAATTCTTTGGCCTTTTGGAAATTGCTTTCCAGATAGGTTCTCAGCTCATTGAGCCATGCTTCTCCTTTTTCGTAGGCAGCCTGGCAGGCAAATAGCCCCAAGCAATTTGGCTGGCTATAGCCTACGGCAAATACCTGCTGACGGAATTTGCGACGGAGGCTTTCGTTTTTTATAAAGATATTGGACACCTGCAGTCCTGCCAGATTAAAGGTTTTGCTAGGGGCGGTGCAGGTAATGGTGTTCTGGGCGATTTCCTCAGAGAGGGAGGCCAGAACGGTATGCTTGATGCCGGGGCGGGTAAATTCGTGATGAATTTCATCAGCCACAATTACTACCTTGTGCTTTAGGCAAATATCAGCCAGCTTTTGCAGTTCTTCACGGCTCCATACTCTGCCTACAGGGTTATGAGGGGAGCAGAGGATAAAGAGCTTCACATTGTGAGCCTGAATCTTGGCTTCGAAATCCTCAAAGTCTATATGGTAGGCACCACTTTCATATATTAGAGGACTGTTTACCAGCTGGCGGTTGTTCTGACGGATAACTTCGCTAAAAGGATAATATACCGGCTGCTGGATAATAACGGCCTCCTCTGGCTCTGTAAAGGCTCTGACGGAGGCAGCCAGGGCAAATACCACCCCTGGAGTAATGGTTAGCTCATTGCCCTCCACATCCCAATTGTGATGGATTTTGAACCACTTTTTTAGGGTGTCTTTGTAGCCCTGGTCTGGATCTGTGTAGCCAAAGATGCCATGACCACTGCGGGAGATTAGCTCCTGAATAACTCCCTCTGGGGCCTGAAAATCCATATCTGCCACCCAGAAGGGCTGGATGCCCTGGGGATAGCCTCGTTCTACGGCAAAATCATATTTCAGGCAATTGGTGTTGGTACGGTCAATAATCTTGTCAAAATTCATACTTGGCGCAGAGAATGCAAAAGACTGACTGTCGATAGAATTTTTGGCTGCCTGAAAGGCTTGGCCTAAATCTTCCAGCAAATCCTCTATATCTTCAATACCTACAGACAATCTAAGGAGATGGTCGTCCAGCCCGGTGCGCTCCAGCAGATATTTTGGCATAGCTTCGTGGGTTTGGTACAGAGGATAGGTAATCAGGGACTCAACGCCCCCCAGGCTTTCTGCAAAGGAAATTATCTTTACCTGAGCCAGAATAGTTTTGGCCATTTCTGGCTGAGCTACCTTGAAGGAAATCATGGCACCGCTGCCAGTGGATTGCTGGCGGTTCAGTTCATAGCCGGGATGGTCAGGCAGTCCCACATAGTATACATGGGTAACAATATCCTGATGGCAGAGCCACTGGGCAATGCGCTGGGCGTTTTCCTGCTGGCGCTCCATGCGGATGCCTAGAGTTTTGAGACTGCGCAGCATGAGCCAGGCATCCTGAACAGAGAGATTGGCGCCTGTAGATTTGACATATAGCTCAATATCTGCTATCAGTTGTGGATCATACTTGACGGTCAGAAAGCCCGCCAGAATGTCGTTGTGACCGCAAAGGTATTTGGTACCGCTGTGTACCACAATATCTGCCCCTAGAGTTAATGGCTTCTGAAAATGGGGAGAAAGAAAGGTGTTGTCCACAATCAGGAGGGCGTTATGGCCGTGGGCTATCTGGGCGATGGCGGCAATATTGCTTACCAGCATCATAGGGTTGGAGGGTGTTTCCACAAAGATAGCTCTGGTATTAGGCCGCAGGGAGTTCTGTACCAGCTCCAAATCGGTGGTATCAATATATTCAAACTCTATATTGTATTTAGCAAAGAGCTGACCTAACCTCAGGGTGCCTCCGTAGAGATCCTCCGTAAGGAGAATGTGGTCCCCAGGGTTAAAAAGCTGAAAGACAGCATTAATGGCGGACATACCACAGGAAAGGGCCCAGGTTTTCTTTCCCTGCTCTAGCTGGCTGATGGTTTCCTCCAGATTGTCTCTGGTAGGGTTGCCGCAGCGGCTGTAATCATAGCCGGTGCTTTGCTTGAAGCCGGGATGACGGAAGGTGGCGGACATATAGATAGGCTGGGTAATGGAGCCAGTATAATCTGAAGGCCTACAGCCGTGAACCTCTATAGTATAATCTTTCATTGGACATTCCTCCTGATGGTTTTTGTGGAAAATAATAGTAACATATAAAACATATTTTGTTTGTATGCTTATTATAAAGTAGGGTAAAACATATGTCAATGGTATGGGGAGAGAAAAACATAGAAAATATATAAAAATAACTTGACATATCTGATAAGTATGTTATTATATAACCATGTTGAGAATACATACATCACAGATATGAATAATGGAGGTACAAGCTATGAGCAAGATTTTAGATAGAAAACAGTTGGTATTGGATGCAATGGATAACAAGCCCGTAGAGAGGGTGCCAGCAGGCTTTTGGTTCCACTTTCTGGCTGATGAGATACATTCTAATGCTTTTGAACAGCCAGAGCTGACAGAGCAGGTACTGGCTGGAGAGATTAAGTATATTGAGGAAAGCCAGCCTGATTTTGTCAAGATTATGACTGATGGTTTCTTCCCTTATACCAGCGAAAGCTTTTTGGCAGCCAAGACCAGTGAGGATTTGAAGCATCTTCAGCCACTGCCAAAGGATGACAAGTGGTTTACCTATCAGGTGGCTTATGCTAAGAAGCTGACTGATAAATATGGAGATAAGATTGCTACTTTCTACAATCTGTTCTGCCCTGGTACCATTATCAAATTCATGCAGCCAAATCTGGAGGATGGGGAGCCTTATCTGGCTAGCTTGGTACGACAGGACAAGGAGGCTGTGAAGGCGGCCTTTGATGTTATCAGCGATGATTTGGCGGAGCTGGCTCGTCGGGTGATTACTGAGGCTCATGTAACCGGCGTATATTTCAGCTTGCAGAATCTGCTGGGAGAGGGTATTACCAGAGAAATCTACGAGGAGGTTTTTGCTCCAGCAGAGAAAAAGATTTTGGCAGCTGCCAACAGTGTCAGCGATTACAATATTCTTCATATCTGCGGTTATGCTGGTCATAGAAATGATTTGTCCTGGTATGAGGATTATGAGGTTAAGACCATTAACTGGGCTGCTGTAGTTGAGGATGTGGAGCTGGAGGATGGCAAAAAACTCTTTGGCGGCCGTGCTGTTCTGGGTGGCTTTGGCAATAGCACTGAGGATGTGCTTTACAAGGGCACCAAGGCAGAAATCAAGGCAGAAACCAAGCGGCTTTTGGACAAGGCTGGCACCACCGGCGTGATTTTGGGGGCTGATTGCACTGTACCAAGAGATACTCCTCGTGAGCATTTCCAGTGGGTACGGGAGGCTTTGGAGGAATACAAGGCATAATAAAGGCCGAGGCTCAGGCTGTGGATAAAGCTGGGCAGGCAAAGTGATAATGGCAAATGAATGGAGGATTTCCTATGAATATCAAGAAAATCGGCAAGCTTTTGGTAACAGGTATTTTGGTAGGAGCACTGGCAGTAACTGCTGGCTGCGGCAGCAAGGACAAATCGGCTAATCAGGCTGGTGACGGTGGCAAAAAGGTTATAACCGTTGCCCACACCAACTACTATGTGCCTTATGATTTTGTTAATGAAAAGGGCGAGCCTGATGGCTTTGAGGTGGCTGTAATGAAGGAAGTGGCCAAGAAATTGCCTCAGTATGATTTCAAATTTGTGCCTACCTCTGATGATGATTTGCTGATTGGTGTTGAATCCGGCAAATATACCGTAGGCACCAAGGGTATCTGGATTACAGAGCCTCGGAAGAAAAAATATATTTTCCCGAAGAACAATATTGGTGCCAGTGTGATTGGCCTGATTGTCCGCAAGGAGAATACGGATAAGATTAAGGATTTGGCTTCCTTTGCTGATTTCAGTGGCAAGCTGGTGCCAATTGCTTCTCAGGATGCCCGTTACAGCGTAATTGATGATTTTAACAAGGAAAATCCTGACCATCAGATTAAGCTGGTGCCTTCTGAGGCTTTCCAGGTGGCAGATGCCTATAGCTGGGTGCTGGAGGGACGCTATGATGCCTATCTTGAGGTGGAGCTGAGCTACAAGAACAATATCCAGAAGGAGGATGCCCCTTATCACAAGTTTAATGATCAGCTGACCTATATCCGCTACAAGGGTATTCCTACTTATCCTATTATTAACAAGAATGAGCAGCAGTTTGCGGATGATTATGACAAGGCTATTGAGGAGCTGCGTCAGGAGGGCAAGATTGCAGAGCTGGAGCAGCAGTACTTTGGTGAGAGCCTGTCTGATTATCTGAAATAAGGACAGGCTGTGAAGATATGAAGGGAGACGGACTATATGGATACAAGAGCATTTGATGCTGGCGTGGTACTTAGCGCCTTGCCGCAGCTATTGGAGTTTTTGGATATAACCCTGCTGGTAGGTATTAGCTCCATTGTGCTGGGCAGTCTGCTGGGAGGAGCCTTGGCCTGGGCCAAGCTAAGCCAACACAAAATATTGAACTATCTGGCTCAGCTGTATATCTATATTATGCGCTGCACACCATCCATTGTAATGCTGTTTATTGTATTCTATGGTCTGCCTGCCTTGGTGGAGGCGGTTTTTGAGGAAAATATCCATGATATGGATAGAGCTGTCTTTGCCATTATTGCCTTTACCTTGCTCTTTAGTGCCTATGTATCGGAAATTTTTCGGGCTGCCTACAAGGCTGTGCCTCAGGGGCAGTATGAAGCGGCTATATCCATTGGTATTTCTCCCTGGGGTGCCTTTTGGCATATTATGCTGCCTCAGACAGCGGTACTGGCTTTGCCAAACTTTGGCAATTCCGTTATCAACCTGCTGAAGGAGGGGGCTTTGGCCTATACCATTGGTTTGATTGATATGATTGGCAAGGGCAATCTGATTATTGCTCAGAACTTTGGCGCTTATGGCATTGAAATCTATTTGGCCTGCATGATTATTTACTGGCTTATGTCCATAGGAATTGAAAAGGCCTTTGGCTTGCTGGAGCAGGGGTTGGATAAGGGACAACTGTTTTCCAGCAAGGCAGGCAAAAAGCAAGCAGTGTTTATTTTGAAGGAGGGTGAAACAAGTGGAGCTGGACTTTGATTTTATGGAAAAGACCTTTGGCCTTTTGTGGACAGGGGTGCCGGTTACTATGGAGATTACCATTGTTTCTCTCCTGTTGGCTTCCCCCATAGCTTTCTATTTTGCCCTGAATCGTATCAAGGGCAATCCGGTGGTGTCACTGATTAGTCGGGGCTATGTGTCCTTTGTCCGTGGTACTCCTATTGTTTTGCAGATTCTTCTGCTTTATAGCCTGCTGCCTAGCCTTCTGAATGTGATTATTCAGGCTCTGGGCATTGAGTTCAATATTTTTGAGCAGGTGGATCCTATCTATTATGCCATTGTGGTTTTTACTCTAAATACGGTGGCTTTGCTGACAGAGGTATTCCGTTCAGCCTTGATGAGCGTGCCATCTGGTCAGTTGGAGGCTGGGGTGTCTATTGGCCTTAGCGAGTTTCAGACCTATGTGCGGGTGATTATTCCCCAGGCCTTGGTTACAGCCCTGCCTGGTATCTGCAACATTACGGTGAATCTTATCAAGGGCAGCTCTTTGGCTTTCCTGATGACGGTTAAGGATGTTATGGCGGTGGGCAAAATCGCGGCTTCCTTTGGCTATAACTATATTGAGGCTTATCTGGATGCTTTCCTGGTGTATCTGATTCTGTGCACCATTATCCAGCTAGCCTATGCTGGTGCAGAAAGGCGTTTTGGAGCGTATAGATAACAAGCAGGATGTGCTATAATAGAGAGGATGTATGGATATGCTGTTGCAGGTTAAAAATGTGGAAAAGAGTTTTGCTGGTAATCAGGTGCTAAAGGATGTAAATCTGTCTGTTAATAAAGGTGATGTGGTGGTAATTTTGGGGCCTAGCGGCAGTGGCAAGACTACCTTTCTTCGTTGCTTGAATTTTTTGGAGCAGGCTGATGGGGGACAGATGGAATTTGGCAATATTCAGTTGGATTTTGCCAAGGCTGCCAAAAGTCAGATTCATGAGATTCGGAAGAAAACAGCCTTTGTTTTTCAGAATTACAATCTTTTTGCCAATAAGACCGCTTTGGAGAATGTTACGCTGGGGCTTACGGCTGGCCGTGGGGTGAGCAAGAAGGAGGCTGAGGAAATCGGTCGTCAGGCCTTGAAGAAGGTGGGCTTGGCAGATAGAGAGGATTTCTATCCATCCCAGCTTTCTGGTGGTCAGCAGCAGCGGGTTGGTATTGCCAGAGCCTTGGGGGTAAAGCCGGATGTGATTCTCTTTGATGAGCCTACCTCGGCTCTGGATCCAGAACTGGTGGGAGAGGTGCTGCAGGTAATGCAGGAGCTGGCTCAGGAGGGGGTAACTATGATTGTGGTTACCCATGAGATGAAGTTTGCTCAGGATGTGGCTACCCATGTGGTATTTATGGCTGATGGGGTTGTGGTGGAGGAAGGTACTCCCCATGATATTTTCCTGCGGCCCCAGGAGGAGCGGACCAGAAAATTCCTGCGGCGGGTTTTGCCAGCGGAGTACACAGAGCCGGCAGCAGCTATCTAAGATAGGGCATAAAAATAAGAGGCAGAGTGGATACTGTGCCTCTTATTGGCGTATTTGAGGAAAGGAAGATGCAGTTATGGATTTGGGGTTAAAGAATAAAAATGTGGTTGTGACGGGAGGCAGTAAGGGAATTGGTTATGCTGCTGCTAAGATATTTTTGCAGGAGGGGGCCAAGGTGACAATTTGTGCCCGTCACAAGGAGGAGCTGGGCCGGGCGGTGCTGGGGCTTGGCAAGCTGGGAAAGATACAGGGCTGTGTGCTGGATGGCAGTACAGAGACTGGTATGGAGAAGCTGGCTCAGGTAGCGTCCAAGCAGGGCAATGGCACTATAGATATCTGGGTAAATAATATTGGCACCAATAAGCAGCGGCAGGGAGAGTATTATACTGAGGCGGAGGTGGATTACCTGATTGGGGCTAACTATAAGTCTGCTCTTTTTGGTACTCAGGCCGCAGTGAAGTACATGAAGGAAAAGGGTGGCTCTATTGTGAATATTGCCTCCTTGGCGGCTCGCTGTGCTACGGCTATCCGTTCCAATATTTATGCTTCCATGAAGGCGGCGATTATTGCCCTGACTACTACCACCGCTTCGGAATACGCGCCCTATGGTATTCGTATTAATGCGGTAATGCCGGGCTATACCCGCACTCCCCTTATGGATTCCGGTATGTTTACTCCAGAGGTGCTGGAACCAATTTTGCGGAATAATATACTAGGCCGTATGGCAGAGCCGGAAGAAATCGCCAAGCCAATTGTATTCCTAGCCAGTGAAGCCGCCAGCTATATCACCGCTTCGGCTGTGGATGTAACCGGGGGACATATGAAGGTAATAAATGCCTATGAAGCCTATGAAAGAATGAAATAAAAAGAAAAACTGCAACAAGTTGAATGAATGCTTGTTGCAGTTTTTTTATGACTCTCTATATGATAAGGTGTTCGATACTTTCTATTTTGATTTATTTTTGGTAAGATCATATTTTCGTTGATTTTCATGTACGATAAAATCAGCAAATTTTTTGACGAAATACACATCGTTATCTGACATTGTACGACATGTATCTAGCAGACCTTTTAGATTTGGAGATAAGGCTTCTTCCTTTTCCTCATTTATATAGCCACAAACCTTTAGAAGATATTGATAATCCCAATGATAAGCTGTGGCAATCATCTGTAAGGTTTCTGGAGTAGGGTTGTTTTTCGTACCTGTACGACTGTCGACACCCTTTTCTAATTTATCTAAATATCCGTGGCTTATGCCAATAAGTTGAGCTGCTTCTCGTAAGCTTAGTCTATCGGCTTTTCTTTTTTCAGATAACAGATATGCCAGTGTCATCATATGATAATTCACTCCATTAGTTCAAATTTTAGGATTTTGACAATCCTACACTTTCATGATAATATCTTTCTGTTAGAGAAAATGTATTACATGATTTAAAGTTGTAATATATATAATACAGAAAGTTTTTATTTACAGACGGTAAGGAAGTTGCTCATGGTTAAATCAGATAAGGTTATTATTGGCGCTGGATTATATGGTTTATATGCTGCCCTGCTTTGTGCATCTCGGTGGGGGGAGCACGTTGTAGTGTTAGAATGTGATTCGGAAGCATTTGGTCGTGCTACATATATTAATCAGGCTCGAGTGCATCAGGGATATCACTATCCAAGATCACTATCTACTGCTAGAAAGAGTGCAGGCTACTTTGCAAGATTTAATAAGGATTTTGCCTTTTGTATCAATAAGTCATTTAAGAAAGTATATGCAACATCAAGTAATTTTTCTTGGTCAAGTGGTAGTCAGTTTAAAGATTTTTGTAAAGCAGCAGAGATTCCTTGCAAAGAAGTATTAGCAGAAAATTATTTTAATAAAGGATGTTGTGATGGAGCTTTTCTAACACAGGAATACACATATGATGCTCAGATATTGCGTGATTACTATTTGGAAAAATTAGCGGAATATTCAAATTTAGTTCAGATAAAATATGGAGTTCAGATCGAGAACATAGAAGATAGTGGCAAAGAATACAAAGTATTAACATCTGATGGAGATGTTTATGCCAGTGAATTTATTCTCAATGCTACCTATGCAAGCACTAATCAAATAGCTCGAGTGTTAGGTTATGAAACATTTAAAATTAAATATGAGCTTTGTGAAATTATTTTGTGTAATGCACAGGGTAATTTGCAGGATTATGGTATTACCGTTATGGATGGCCCATTTTTCTCTATAATGCCATTTGGTAAAACTGGGTTGCATTCTTTGACGGCGGTTTCATTTACGCCACATGTTACAAGTTATGATGAAGTGCCTACATTTACTTGCCAACAGGGCATAGATAAATATTGCTCACCATCCCATTTGGGAAACTGTAATAGTTGTATTCATAAACCTGCAACAGCGTTCCCTTATATGGGAGCATTAGCTCATAAATATTTAAGGCCTGAATTTGGATTTTACTATAAGGAATCTTTATTTTCGATGAAGCCAATATTGATGAGTTCTGAAATAGATGATTCTCGGCCTACAGTGATTAGAAAATTGCATGATAAACCGACCTTTGTGAGTGTGTTGTCAGGTAAGATTAATACTGTTTATGATTTGGATGAGGTGTTAAGATAATGCTTAATATGGATAAGGAAAAAAACTTTGTTTCTGCAGTTGTATATATAAGTAGACAATCTAGTGATGTGGAAAATTTCCTTAATATGATAATAGATGTTCTAGAAAGTAATTTTTTGTCATCAGAGATTATATGTGTTAATGATGGTGCAGATGCTGGAACAATCGAAGCTATTAGGACATTGAGCCGCAAGGTAGGCGATGTGAGTATTTCCATGCTGAACATGAGTTCATATCACGGCATAGAGTCAGCAATGAAAGCGGGTGAAGATCTGGCAATAGGAGATTTTGTTTTTGAATTTGATAGCACTATTGCAGATTTTTCACCAGATATAATAATGGCGGTCTATCGCAGTTCCCTAGAAGGAGCAGATATAGTTACTGCTGTACCTGATGTATCGTCCTCTAGATCCTCAAGATTATTTTATTCACTATTTAATAGGTTTAGTAATTATGAATATGATATGCGAACTGAAAGATTTCATATTTTAAGTCGCAGAGCTATTAACCGCATTAATAGTATGAATAAAACTGTTCCTTATCGTAAGGCGGTTTACATGAATTGTGGATTTCCTGTGAAAAATGTCGTTTATGCTCCATTATATAAAAATCAAATGACTGCAAAGGACGGTCAAGAGCATAACTACCGTGAAAACTTAGCCTTTGATGCGCTGCTTTTATTTACAGATATAGGTTATAAAATTGCCATAGCATTTACAAAAATCATGATGATGATAGCCATATTGGTAGGTTGTTATGGTGCTGCAACCTATATTACAAGCTCTCCAGTTCCGGGCTGGACTACAACAATTTGTTTTATGTCCTTTGCTTTTTTTGCCCTTTTTGGTATATTGACAATAATTATCAAGTATTTACAAATTATATTAAATTTAATTTTTAGGCGAAAGCAAGTCAGCTTTGCTGGTATAGAAAAAATGACAAAATAGCAGAGGAGGTCATTGCATGAAAATATTAGTTGGATCTACTGGATTTGTGGGCGGAAATATATTAGCAGTAGAGAATTTTGACGGAGCATACCATAGAGCGGATATTCAAACAGCATATGGAAGCAAGCCAGATCTGCTGGTCTATGCAGGGGTTCCTGCGGTAAAATTTATTGCCAATAAAAATCCGCAGGCAGATATGGATTATATTTATGAAGCTCAAAAAAACATTAGCAAAATTGCTCCTAAACAAATAGTGCTAATATCTACAATTGATGTATTGAAGAATCCCGTGTTTGTGGATGAGGATGCCGTAGTGAATACAGAAGGACTGCCGGCTTATGGGTTGAATCGCTATAAACTGGAGTTGTGGGTTCGTGAGCATTATCCAGAGGCACTTATAGTACGTTTGCCAGGTCTATTTGGTATGAATCTGAAGAAAAATTTTATATATGATATATTGCATCCAATTCCATCAATGCTTGCGGCGGATAAATTTATTAGATTTGCGAAGCAAGAGCCTTTACTAAAAAAACATTATTTGCTTCAGGAAAATGGTTTTTATCAATTAAGACAAAGTGTTAATAATGTTGCCATGAAAGAATTGTACCATAGCTTTCAGCGCTTAAAATTCTTTGCTACACAATTTACGGATAGTAGAAATGAATATCAATTCTATCCACTGCAAAGATTATGGCAAGATATAAATGCAGCATTACAATCTGGCGTAAAGTTATTACATCTTGCCACTGAACCCCTGTCAGCAGCGGAAATTTATAGCTATGTGGAGGGTAAGGAGTTTACAAATCATTGCATAAATACACCTATGGCATATGATTATTATACGAAATATGCAGAATTACTTGGTGGTTCTGGACATTATATTATGAAAAGAAAAGATGTATTGTATGAAATAAAAAAATATATAGACGAGGAGCGGGAAAAATAAAGTGAGCTTTGCTAGATATGAATTTATAATTAAAAAGATGGCTGTAATAATGCTTGCACTAGGTATTATATTGCATATAATACCATATTTTGTTGAGCATTCCTTGTTTATAGATGAAGCTATGGTTGCAAGTACCATTATGACAAGGGATTTGGAAAATCTTGTTTTAATTCAAATGGATTATGGTCAAAGTGCACCTATTGGATATTTATATATAGTAAAGCTTTGCACATTGGTTTTTGGTGTTTCTAAGGTATCTTTACGTATATGGTCATTGATTTGTTTATTTGGCACATGTGGCCTTATGTATTATATTTTAGACAAACTATACCATGTTAGAAGGGCTGCTTATTTTACAGCCATTTTCTCCCTTCTGCCTTTTTATATATCCTATTCATCCCAGGTAAAACAGTATACGTCTGAGTGTATGTTCGTGTTAGCTGTGGTGATTTTATTTTGGTATTACTTTCATGCACGAATTTCTTTATGGTGCTTGTGTATAATTTGCAGCATTGTAATATGGTTCTCTTTTGTACCAGTATTTTTTATAGTAGGAGGAATGCTGCTAGTTGTTAAAGATATATTTAAGAATAAGAGCTTTCTAAATTTTATGCCATGCTTACTGCCAGCATTTAGCTTTGCAGTGTATTACTTTTTTTGGCTTACGGGCACAGAAAGTAATGCAGGTGCGAAAGGATTTTGGGATTTATTGGCCTTCCCGCTAATTCCTTCCTCCTTGGACGATATAGTATTGATATTAAAAATGGTTAAACAGAGTATAGGTCCACAACTGAAGCATATGTGTGTATTATACATATTGGCGGCTGGTTATACATTATATTCATGGAGAAAAGACAGGGATCATAAAGTGTCATTTTATATTTTGGGATTGGTAATATTGTTAGTTGCATCTGCCATGGGGTATTATCCAATTGTAGCTAGATTGATGTCATTTTTCGCTGTGCTGGTTTTGATTTTGGCTGCTGTTTCCTTGGATGAATATTGGCATAGGCTAGAATTAAAATGGCAATATTCTAGGAAAAAATTAGCTGTACTAATGAGTTTAGCAACTATTTTGTTGGTACTGCCTCTTGGTTATACTGTCAAAGAAATGGTGCGAGGTAATTTGATTTTTTGGCATGAAACTGAGATAGTTCAAAATTTGGCTTATTTAGAAAAAAATAAAAAGCCTAGTGACATGATATATGTTTATTGGGGCGCTCAACCATCGTATTTTTTTGAAAAAGGATTCCCTTATGGGGGACCGAATAATTGGGAAATGGCGAAGATTGGTACAATCACAGATGAATATATTTGGGGTAAAAAATTGAATGAATTTTATTACCGCAAACCTTATTCCTATGATGGTCATCCTAGAGAGGATAATATTCAACATGATATAGAAAATATCAAAAGGTATGATTCTGTTTATTTATTTACCTCACATATGAATGGAGAAAAGGATGTATATTGGCAATTGTTCTTAAATGAATTGAAGGCCTATGGGGATATTGAAATTGTTAGTGTGGATCACGATACTTATCTGTATCATTTTCAGCGAAGGGTGTGATATGTAATGAAATTAGCTATATCCAATCTTGCTTGGCCTGCGGAGCAAGAGAAAACTATATTGGCATTGATGAAACAATATGGCTATACAGGCTTAGAAATTGCACCAGGCAAAGTGATTCCGGTAGATCCTTATGGAAATATAAATGAGGCAAAAAAATGGGCAAATATGATGGGAAGGGATAGGCAGCTTAGTATAATCTCTTTACAATCTATTTGGTATGGCAGACAGGAAATGCTATTTGGTGATTTAGCAGAAAGAAACTTTCTGCTTAACTATACTATGAAGGCTATAGATTTTGCAAATGCTGTAGGAGCAAAGAATCTTGTTTTTGGCTGTCCTAAAAACAGGAATATTCCTAAAAATGCTGATTTAAATAATGCTCATAGTCTTGCAGTGGATTTTTTCCGTCAACTAGGAGATTACGCATTGGATAGGGAAGTTGTAATAGGGATGGAAGCAAACCCTGCTATATATGGGACTAATTTTCTTAATACTACACAGGATGCATTGAAATTTATTAAGCAAGTGGATTCTGAGGGAGTTAAATTGAATTTTGATGTAGGTACATTGTTGGCTAATAATGAAGGGTTAGATGTGCTGGCAGATAATATAGAGATGATATCCCATGTACATATTAGCGAGCCTGGATTGAAGATGATAGAAAAAAGAAAGTTGCATAATGAGTTAGCAGAAATTTTGGAAAAAAATGGGTATAACAAATATGTGTCAATTGAAATGGTAAATATAAGCAATGCAGAGTTGAAGCAATGCATGGAATATGTTAGGAGTGTATTTTGCTAATATGAAGATATATGACAAAGCAAATGGCGTACCTAAATTTTCTGCAGAAGAATACTATCCCAAAAAACATAACTATGTATTGCTGATACCAATTATTAATGAAGGTCAACGTATTGTTAAGGAATTGGAGCGGGCTTCTGTCGCTGGCGTGCAGGATTTGGTCGATATTGTTATATGTGATGGTGGTTCAACAGACGGTTCAACAGAAAGTGAAAGGCTAAAAAATTTGCATGTAAATACATTGCTGGTGAAGCAGGATGCAGGTAAGCAGGGAGCACAGCTTCGTATGGGCATGCATTGGGCAATTGCTCGTGGTTATCAGGGGATATTGACAATTGATGGTAACAACAAGGATAGTATTGAGGATGTATATAAATTCATTGAAAAATTGGAAAGCGGTTATGATTTTATTCAGGGATCACGATTTATTAAAGGTGGTTGTGCCATTAATACGCCTAAGATAAGATATTTTGCAGTAAGATTATTGCATGCACCGTTGATTTCCTTAACAGCAGGCAAATGGTTTACTGACACTACGAATGCTTTTAGGGGATATTCAGTTCGTTATTTGACTGATGCAAGAGTTGCACCTTTTAGAGATATATTTCTGGGATATGAGCTTTTGGCATATCTATCTGTTAGAGCTAGCCAGCTTGGTTATAAATCATGCGAGGTGCCTGTTACAAGAAAATATCCCAATGCAGGAAAAGTGCCAACAAAAATTAGTTTTTTAGGTGGGAATACCAATCTGTTGAAAATTTTGTTTGCAAACCTTTTTGGAAGGTATAATCCTGATGAGGTGAAAAAATGAGTTCTATAAATGTAGTCCTTATTTTGGGAGGAGTGGCTCTTAATACTGTTGCGCAGCTATGTTTGAAGCAGGGAATGCAGTCTGTAGGGGGGATAAGTCTAGATGTATCTGGTATAATTGCAATGCTGGAAAATGTATATGCAAATCTGTATATCTTGGGAGGTATGACCTGCTATGTATTAAGTTTTGTTGTTTGGTTGGTTGTATTGTCTAGAGTAGAGGTTAGTGTTGCATATCCTATGCTTAGTGCAGGATATATAGTAACAGCATTTGCTGGATGGTATTTTTGGGGTGAAGCACTTACAATGAACAAGTTTTTAGGAATAGGCTTGATTTGTTTTGGTGTATTATTTATGTTTAAAAATTAATATTGTCGCATTAAAGACATAGAAAAATCCGCCTAAAGTCTCTAACCTAGGTGGATTTTCTTTTTGAGTATTTATTTACGTTGTGTAGTAACCGTCTCTCGGCGGTAGCAGGAAGTATCTGTAAAATGATTACTGTTAATGTGATGGCATATTGACATAATCCTATCATAGATTTATAATGATGATAGGATTATGTCAAAAAAGTATCATCTATTGGGATAGGGGATTGATATATTGGATATAACGCAAAGTGATATTGATATATATCTTGCAGAAGTAAAATTAAATACTATTTTAAATAGGGATTTAATGGGGAGGTATTACTATGGAGAACAAAGGAAGAGTTGATTTTTGCACTGCCTGCAGAAAAGAGACGAACTTTACTTTACAAAAGAGAAATATAAATAAAAGAATTAAAGATAAGGAGTATACATTTTACATTACGGTTGCTATATGTGATGAATGTGGCGAAGAAATGAGTATTTCAGGGTTAATTGATAGAAATATTCAGGAGGTTGATACGCAATATAGGGACTATGAAAATATTGTATCGATTGATGATATTGAGCGGCTTATGAAAATTTATAAAATAGGCAAGGCTCCTCTGTCCCTTGCTCTTGGTTTTGGAGAGGTTACCATTACTAGATACCTTTCTGGTCAGATACCTTCTAAGGAGTATTCTGTTATTATGAAAAAGGCATTATCTTCTCCAGCCTTTATGAAGCAGAAGCTGAATGAAAATAAAGATAAGCTGTCTCCTGCTGCCTATAATAAGGCTTGGAATGCAGCAACACAACTGGAAATGCTCTTTTCTGTTTCCAATAAGATGCTGAGGGTTATTTCCTATGTATTTGAAAAGCTGGAGGAAGTAACACCATTAATGCTTCAAAAATTACTTTACTTTATTCAGGGGGAATCCTATGCATTAAATGGCAAGCCCATGTTCAGTGAAAATTGTCAGGCATGGGTTCATGGACCGGTATATCCAGAGGTATATGATCTGTTTAGAGATTTTAAATATAATCCTATTGATGACGCGCGGTTTGCAATTTTGGAAGGTACAGAAGATGAACTTAGCCATGAAGAACGCATGGTTGTAGATTTGGTTGTTAATACCTTTGGTGAGTATAGCGGGAAAATGCTGGAGCGAATTACCCATGAAGAAGAACCATGGAAATTAGCCAGAAAAGGATATGCAGACTATATTCCGTCTAATGAACCCATTCTCATGGAAAGCATTGGGGCGTATTATGTTAAAAAAAATGTAGAATATGATTTTTCTGCTGAAAAAGGCATAAAAAAATACATAAAGGATATTTTATATTAAACCAATGGGAGAAAGTTGTTCACTGCGGACAACTTTTTTCTATTTTGTGGATATTTGATTTTTCCAGAGTTGTGGCAGGATTTTTTTTGTTTGCGTAGAAATTAAGTAGTAGTGTACCAGATATTTGTCTGAGAATGTTGAAATATGGTCAGAATAAGCTTAATATTAGAGAAAGAGAAAGAGAAAGAGAAAGTATGGGGCAAATGGCTGTAGAGGCCTTTGGCCAGCGCTTGGCTAAGGGAGATAAATTCGGGGTAAGTTGAATGCTGCTGATAGTATAGGTATATGGGTAGTATAAGGCGAATGGAGCGTTGAAGGGATATGGAAAAGCCTGTAGATTCTGAAAAAAATAAGGAAAATGCCATTGGTATAGAGGGGGTTCCTTTAGAGTTAATCAGGAATGTGCCTGGGGGCTTTTATATATGTCAAAACTCCCGGGAAAAGGGGTTTCCCTTGGTGTATATGAGTCAGCGGTTTTTGGATATTCTGGGCTGGACTAAAAGGGAAATAGCGGAAAGATTTAGCAATAAATATATCAGGTTGATTTATCCAAAGGATTGGCGCAGAGGCATTCGCTATAAGTCAGATGGGGATGAGGCCTATCATCTGCAAGGAGATAATGTTTTTCGGATGCTGGGTAAGGATGGATACCACTGGGTATCCGGTACGGCTAAGGAAGTGGAAATGAATGGCCACAAGTATATTGTGGGGAATATTTTTGATATTAACAATGATGTACAGCGGGAGGAAAAGCTAAAAAGGGATTTGCAGGCCAGAGAGGCAGAGCTTCAGAAGGCTAATGCCAAGCTGGCTCAGGTGATGATGGATCAGGAGGCACAATTGGAAGAGGTGCGTGCTCTTAATGATGAATTGGAAGCCAAACAGCGGAAGATTGATGAGCAGGCCTATGAACAGGAAATGAGAGATGTGCGGGAGCTGACTCATGCTGCCCGCTGGACAGCTAAGTTTAATGACCAGCAGGAAATTGTAGAAACCTGGGCCTCAGATGAATTACGGCATATTCTAGGCTATGGCGATGAGGATGAATTTTTCAATACTATGGAGTTTATAGACGAAAGTATTCATCCAGAGGATTTGCCTGCTGTGCGAAAGGCTTTTGCCACAGCCATAGCGGGAGAAAGGGATAGCCTCTTTGATTGCCAATATCGTGTTAAGCATAAAAATGGCACATATATCTGGGTGCGGGGAGCTGCCAAATTCCGTCGGGATATTACTGGGGCAGCTCGCTCCTGTATCGGTATTTTTGTAGATATTAATGATTACATGATGGCAGAAAAAAAGCATCAGCAGGAGCTGGAAACAGCTTGGCAGAAGGCAGAGCTGGCTAATAAGGCTAAAACGGAGTTTCTCCACGGCATGAGTCATGATATGCGGACACCTCTTAATGGCATTATGGGGTTGATTAAAATCAATGAAGCTCATCATCATGATGAAGAATTGGTGCGAAAAAACTGCAAAAAGATGGAGATTGCCGCTAAACATCTGCTTTCCCTGATTGATGATGTGCTGCAGACCAGCCGGCTGGAATCTGGCAAGTTAGAAATAGGTCATGAGTTGGTGGATATGGGCAATATTATCAATGAAGTGGCCAGCATTATCGAGGATAGGGCTAGGGAATTTGGTATAAAATTATCTCAGGAGGTGCCGGAGCTTACCTGTCCATATGTTTATAGCAGCCAGCTTTATCTGCGCCAGATTTTGTTGAATATTTACGGTAATTGTATTAGATATAATCATTTGGGAGGAAGTATTTCTACCAGTATCAAAAGCTGGATTGAGGGCGGTAATAAGGTCGTTTATCAATGGGATATACGGGATACCGGCATAGGCATGAGTCAGGAGTTTATCCAGCATATTTTTGAACCTTTCTCCCAGGAAAAGAAGGGAGCTAGAACTACCTATCAGGGGACTGGTCTAGGTATGTCCATTGTGAAAAAGCTTTTGGAGCAAATGGGTGGAAATATTGCTGTTACCAGCCAGGAGGGCAAAGGCTCAAACTTTTTGATTACCCTGCCTTTGGAAATTGCTCCGACACCTCAGTTGGAGGTAGAAAAGGTTGAGGAATGCTATGATATTCAGGGTATAAGGATATTGCTGGCTGAGGACAATGCCTTGAATGCAGAAATAGCTAAGACCTTGCTGGAGGATGCGGGGGCTGTGCTTACAGTGGTGGCAGATGGTCGGCAGGCTGTGGAGTCCTTTGTGGCTGCTCCTGAGAGCTTTGATGTAATTATTCTGGATTTGATGATGCCTGTTATGGGTGGTCTAGCAGCAGCCAAGAAAATCCGCGGATTGGATTCTTCTATAGCCAAAGATATACCTATAGTGGCTATGACAGCCAATGCTTTCAAGGAGGATGTGCAACAATGTTTGGAGGCAGGGATGAATGCCCATGTGGCTAAGCCTTTGGATATGGCCAAGCTAAGGCAGGTATTGTGTCAACTGGTGCGGAGTGATGGAGATGCAGAATAGAGATGGTATTAGGATAAGGAGGATGGAGCTATGAGCAAGCTGGTCAGGGAAAAGCAGGATGCTGAACAGTTTATCAGGCAGATAGCTCCTGAATATTTAGGGGTATATGTGGTTGATAGGGAGACAGATGAATTTCGGGAAATATTGGCTCCGGAATATTTTCGTTTGAATGCGGAAGAAAATGGAAGATGTTTCTCTAAGGCTATGGAGGATTATATCGCTTCTATGGTTGCCTTACGCTACCATAATATGGTGGAGCAGGTGCTGGACTATGATAGGGTATACATTCAGCTTAAGGCTGGCATGGATGTGGAGGTTTACTATCGCAGGCTGGATGATGTTCCTATTAAGCTGCAGATAAAGCCATACTCTGACAAGAAGGAGGAGCAGAATCTCTCTCTCTGGATTTTTATTAATGACGATACCGGTGGTGCGCAGATGAAGCGGTTCCAACGGGATAAGCTGATTATGGACAAGCTGTGTTATGATTTTACAGCGGTTTATTATATTGATTTAAATACGGGCAGCTTTACTGCCTTGAAGCTGGGGAAAAATACCAATGCAGAGAACTTGCAGATGGAAGAGGAGGTTGAGCTGGAAAACTTTGATTTGTATGCAAGGCAATATGGAGAGAAATATATTGCTCCTGAGGACAGACAGGAGTTTTTGGCATGGTTCAACTGTAAGAGTCTTAAGGAAAAATTGCTGGGGAGAGAGGTTATTACCTATCATTATCGGTCTTTGCCTAATCAATCTGGTAAGAAATTCTTTGATACCCAGGTAATGAAGGTTCATGTGGATGATGAGGAGTTCAAGGTATTTATGAGTTTCCGTCATGTGGATGATATTTTGGAGCCAGAGGTTTCCACTCAGGAAAAGCTGCAGAGAGCCTTGGCGGAGCTGGAACTGAATAACGAGATTATCTCCACTATTGGCAAAAGTTATGATGCAATTTTTCGCATAGATTTGCAGGCTGATTACTTCGAGGAAATATCTACTACAGATGGGATTCACAAGCTGACAGGCCGGGAGGGCTGTGCTTCTGAAAGACTGCATCTGTTGTGCCGCAGAATGGTATCAGAGCCATATCAGGAATTGACAGAGGAATTTTGCAATCTGAGGAAGCTGGGGGATAAGCTGGCTCATGAGGATACATTGATAACAGAGTATCAGCTGAAAAGCGGTAATTGGCAGAAGTTACGGTTTATTGTAAAGAAACGTAATGCCAAGGGGCAGGTTACTAATGTGCTGTGCTGTCTGAGAAATATTAGTGAAACCAAGCGGTTGGAGGAAAATCTTCGCTACAAGGAGGCAGTGGCTAAAAGAGAATCGGAGGCAAAAAATAGATTCCTGTCCAATATGAGCCATGATATACGCACCCCGCTAAACGGGGTTATTGGCATGGTGGATTTGGCAAGCCGTTATCCAGATAATCTGGAGATACAGGATAAATGCCGTCAGCGGAGCAGGGAAGCCTTGAAGTATCTTTTGTCTTTGCTGAATGATGTGCTGGATATGAACAAGCTGGAAAATCAGGAGTATATGCCTCAGAATATAACCTTTGATATAGCGGAGTTTTTGGATGGAATCAATAAGGATGCGGAGGCCAAGGCTAGGGAAAATGGGGTTAATTTCGTCGTTGAATGGGGGAAGAATGTTATTCGCCATAGATTCCTGGAGGGAAATCCTGTATATGCCGGGCGGATTTTGGCTAATATAATTGATAATGCCATTAAATTTACTCCCTCTGGCCGTAGTGTCCATGTCTGGTTTAAGGAGGAAAGCGGTCATTGGAATAATGTGGTTTATGCCTTTTATTGCCGGGATTACGGCATAGGCATGAGTGAGGATTTTTTGTCTCAGGCCTTTGAGATGTTTACTCAGGAGGCAAAATCAGACCATACCAAATATGCAGGCAGCGGGCTTGGCCTGTCCATTGCTAAAAAGCTGGCGGATAAGCTGCGAGGTACTATTGAGCTTATCAGTAACAAGGGTGAGGGTACTGAGGCGGTTATCAGGATACCTTTCAAAATAGGCAATCAGGTCCAGTTGGATTATTATGGGGATTATCAAGAGATATCTCTGGCAGGGAAACGGATTTTGTCTGTGGATGATAATGAACTGAACAGGGATGTGGCCAAATTCCTGCTGGAGGATAATGGTATCAAGGTGGAGGAGGCTGAGAACGGTCAAGAGGCTGTGGATAAGTTCTGGGCCTCAAAGATAGGGTATTATGATGCTATCCTTATGGATATTATGATGCCGGGGCTTAATGGCTGGGAGGCAACGGAAAAAATAAGGGCCATGAAGCGCTGGGATGCGGAAAGGGTGTCCATTATTGCTCTGTCAGCCAATTCCTTTGCTGATGATATTGTCAGCAGTAAGTTGGCGGGGATGGATATGCATCTGTCTAAGCCTTTGGATGAAAAAAAGCTGTTAGAAACCATTAAGCAGTGCCTCAGTAAGCATATGAATGACAAAAAGTTGTAAACCTGTAATGTACTTTTGTAAAAAAATGTGTAAATTGTGGGTTATTTATGATATAATGTGAAAACATCGGACTTTATTTGCATTTATGATGGGAGAGATATTAGCATGAAATTGGTTGTTACAACTGTTGGCAAGGATAGAGTTGGTATTATTGCTATGGTTAGCAATATTTTGGCAGAGAATGATATCAATATTCTTAGTGTAAATCAGAATATCATGGATGGTTTTTTCAATATGATTATGATGGCAGAGACTGTAGGCAAGGATGTTAATCTGCCAGAGCTGCAGAAGCTGCTGAGAGCCAAGGGCCAGGAGCAGGAGCTGGAAATCAAGGTACAGAATCAGGAAATTTTCAATATTATGCATAATATCTAATTTCCGAAAATAGCCGCAGATGGTATATTGCAGGGGCTGTTCTGGACAGGAATTGTCTGTTGCAATATATGGATTCATGATGGAGGACTTTTTGTGATTACAATAGATAATATTTTAGAAACCAATCGCATGATTACAGAGAACAAGCTGGATGTCCGTACTATTACTATGGGTATTTCTCTCCGTGATTGTGCTCACCCTAATATTGAAAATTTTTGTCGCAATGTCTATGACAAGATTACCAAATCTGCAGAGTTTTTGGTAAAAACTGGTGAGGATATTGAGGCTCAATACGGTATCCCCATCATTCACAAGCGTATTTCTGTTACGCCAATTGCTATCGCTGCTGAGGCCTGCAAGACTGATTCCTATGTACCAGTGGCAGAGACTCTGGACAAGGCTGCCAAGGAGGTTGGCGTAAACTTTATTGGTGGTTTTTCTGCATTGGTGGAGAAGGGCTTTACCAATGGGGATAAGATTCTGATTAATTCCATTCCACAGGCTTTGGCTACTACTGATGTGGTTTGCTCCTCTGTTAATCTGGGTTCTACTAAGGCTGGTATTAACATGGACTGCGTGCGTCAGATGGGTGAAATCATTAAGAGAACTGCAGAGCTGACTCGTGATCAGGATGCTCTGGGCTGTGCCAAGCTGGTAGTATTTGCTAATGCTCCTGGGGATAATCCTTTTATGGCTGGTGCTTTCCACGGTGTTAGCGAGGCAGAAAAGGTGGTTAGCGTAGGCGTTAGCGGTCCTGGTGTGGTAAAGCACGCTCTGGAGGATTTGAAGGGTGCTGACTTTACAGAGGTGGCTGAAACCATTAAGAAAACTGCTTTCAAGATTACCCGTGTAGGTCAGCTGGTGGCTAGAGAGGCTTCCCGTCGTCTGGGCGTACCTTTTGGCATTATTGATTTGTCTTTGGCTCCTACTCCTGCTGTTGGTGACTCTGTTGCCAATGTTCTGGAGGAAATGGGCTTGGAGCGCTGTGGTGCACCAGGTACTACTGCTGCTTTGGCTCTCTTGAATGATGCTGTTAAGAAGGGCGGTTTGATGGCTTCCTCCCACGTAGGTGGTTTGAGTGGTGCCTTTATTCCTGTCAGCGAGGATCAGGGTATGATTGAAGCTATTGAGTGCGGTTCTCTTTCCATTGAAAAGCTGGAAGCTATGACCTGCGTATGCTCCGTAGGCCTGGATATGATTGCTGTGGAGGGAGATACTACTGCAGCTACTATTTCCGGTATTATTGCTGATGAGGCTGCTATTGGTATGATTAACAACAAGACCACTGCTGTCCGCGTTATCCCTGTACCTGGCAAAAAGGTGGGAGATAGTGTTGAGTTTGGTGGCTTGCTTGGTCGCTGCCCAATTGTCAAGGTTCGCAACAATTGGAGCTCCGAGGCATTTATTGCCAGAGGCGGTAGAATCCCTGCTCCAATCCGTAGCTTGACCAACTGATGAAAGTAGGTTTTGTGGTCTTGGTCTGAGTAGGCAGGAGATGCCCTCAGACTGAAAAATTATCTAGTATATGGGCCGGGGAAGTAGAAATTGCTTCCCCGGTTTTGGGTATATGGCTTATGCGTGTAACAAATAAAATCAAAGCAGAGCAAATAGCTATTCTGGGGCAGGTGTATAAGGATACCAAGCCAGCCCTGAGATTTGGTAATCCATTTGAGTTGCTGGTTGCAGTAATTCTTTCTGCTCAATGTACAGATGTAAGGGTGAATATTACCACAGAGAGATTGTTTGCCAAGGCACCTACGCCTCAGGCTATTATTGATATGGGGCTGGAGGCTTTGGAGGTAGAAATCAAGGATTGTGGTCTTTTTCGCAATAAGGCCAAGAATATTATGGCTACCTGTAGGATTCTGGTTAGTGAGTACCAGGGGCAGGTGCCAGAGGATTTTGAGGCTTTGCTGAAACTGCCGGGGGTTGGCCGTAAAACCGCCAATGTGGTAAGCAGTATTGCCTTTAATCGACCTGCTATTGCGGTGGATACCCATGTGTTCCGAGTTGCTAATAGACTGAAGCTGGCTGTGGGGGAAACTCCTTTGGAGGTGGAAAAGGGCCTGATGAAGGTGATTCCCCGGGAGCTGTGGAGTCAGGCTCATCACTGGCTTATCTGGCATGGCCGCAGGGTTTGCAAGGCGCGAAAGCCCTTGTGTGACCAATGCCCTTTGGTGGAGGTCTGCCCTAGTGCCGGCTTGTAGGTAATAGACCAGCTGGGCTGTAATGGCTTGGGGATATTGTAGGGAAATTTTTCTTGTTGAGGTGAATAGTATCATGCTTTACCGTAAAGCACGTTTTAGTGATACAGAAACAATATATAATCTTATTGCCGTTTATGCCAAGAATGGTGAAATGCTGGCTCGCTCCCGCAACACCCTTTATGAGAATCTGCGGGATTTTGTGGTGGCTGAAGATGAGGATGGCGAGGTTGTAGGTGTAGGTGGTCTGCATATAACCTGGGATTCCCTGGCAGAAATCTGTGCTATGGCAGTGGCGCCTGAGGCTGTCCGTCAGGGCATTGGCACCGGCATTGTTAAGATGCTGATGGAGGAAGGGAAGGCTCTGGGGGTAAAAACCTATTTTACCTTGACCTATAAGCCAAAATTCTTTGCTTCTTTGGGCTTTGAGGTGGTGGATAAGGATAGACTGCCTTATAAAATCTGGAAGGATTGTATTGATTGTCCCAAATTTCCAGATTGTGATGAAATTGCTATGATTTTGAAAAAGCATTGATTTGCAGAGTTAGATATTTCTCCCTAGAGTTGTAAATATAATTCGGTATGTCAAAGTTTTTCGAGATACAGCCTGCGGTCATAACGACTTTTGCTCTGTCCGACTTAATGGCCCTACTTGGAGATTTATCCTTACGCATTAATGCCGCTTGTCGCTGAGCCAATTCACAGAGGCCGTAGTGATAGAGAGTGCCACCGGGGCCACTTTTGCTGCGCAAAAGCAGGAGTCTCCCGACGCAAAAGTGTCATGCCCCTCCGGCTGTTGCCGAATCATCAAGACTTATCGATACTGTCAATCCCAATAATTCTGTTATCTTCGTAGAAAATAGGTCGTTCCAAATTGTGCCAAAGCAGGAAGATACAATGAATACACTAATGAGCGGTACTCCCATATCGCCATTAATAGGGGATAGTTTTGCACATCAATATAGCGCCAGCGTGCCTGTAAGGGTATATGCCATGCCTACGAGAAGTGTATAGATAATTGATGTATTCGTCAAATCAGAATTTATTGCATATTGTTGAGGTTTGTAGTAAAATAAATATAAAGAAAGTGCTACCGATAGACGGTTAGCCCTCAAAGTTAAGTAGAAAATGACCGCTCAAGATTGGGAACTGGGGCGGTTATTTTCTTTTGTTGATATCCTTGCCAAGTTGGTAGCCAAAAGCTATACAGGCGATAGTAACTCCCAAGAGAGTCAAAAAAATGCCAATCATAGGATAACTACTGTTGGCGAATCATCGAGAATTATCGCTGTATTTATAAAAATTGGATGTATCGAGAAAAATAAAATATAAACAATAAGAAAAACTAAATATCTACAGAATTTGTGAAAAAAAGGGGCGTATTCGGCTTGTAAGGCGGATATGCCCTTATTTTTGTGCCAAGAATAAGGCTGTTGTAGGCAGGTGTTAGAGGCGGGCTGTGAGGAAGTATGAGGATAGGGGAATTGGTGGGGGTAGATGATTTGCAGATCGGTTGCAATAATTAGGAAACTATTAAGTGCCATGAGCGAGGCTGGCATATGGGGCCAGAGAGGCCCTAGAACCCCCATGTAGCCACAGGAATGAAATTTGGCCTAAAAACTTACGAATATACTTGATTTTTTCAACTTCTATATTAAAATATAGTCACCGAGGATGGAGTAGAGAAAATCCCTGTACCAGACAATTTTTCCGCGGAGGCTGGGACAGGATTTTTCCTGAAAAATCCTACCTATATGGGAGAGATAGCAAGGATGCAATCTCTCTTTAGATGTTTTTTAAATCAAGGAGGAATTTACTATGGCTATGGTCGTAAAGAACAACATGACCGCAATTAACACTCTCAACACTTTGAACAAGAACTCCAGCGCCCTGTCCAAGAGCCTGCAGAAGGTTTCTTCCGGCATGAAGATTAACAGCGCTGCTGATGATGCTTCCGGCTACGCAATTTCTGAGCGTATGCGTGTGCAGATCCGTTCCCTGGATCAGGCAAATCAGAACACCCAGAATGGCAGCTCCATGATGAAGGTTGCTGAGGGTGCTGTAAGCTCCACCGTTGAGATTCTCAAGACCTTGAAGGAAAAGGCTGTAAACGCAGCCAACGATTCCAACACCGATTCTGACCGTCAGACCATCCAGAAGGAACTGGATCAGTCCATCGACCAGATTAACGATAACGCAAATGTAACCTTCAACGGCAAGTATTTGGTTGACGGTTCCAAGAATACTATTGGTAATGCTACCTACACTGCATTATCTAACCAGAGCCTGAAAGAAGGTACTACTGGTGATACTGCACTGACTGATTTGGCTTCCCGCAGTGGTGATAGCCTCGAAATCCATTCTACTGATAAAGTGACTGTATCTTATGTACAGGCTGGTAAGACTCATACCACTACTTTCCAGGTAGGCTATAAGGATGGTAATACTGACAAGATTCATACCCTGCAGGATATCTTCAATGCTGCTGAAGATATTGATAAGACCAACGATATTTTTGCAAATCAGGCAAATGATAGTGTACTAGCAGCTCAGGGTATCAAGGGTACTGCTGCAGATACTGTCAAGGGTAGTGTTAAAACTGCAATGGAGCATAAGACTGCAGAGGCGGAAGCCTTCAAGGCAAGTGAAGACGAAGCAGCTCAGAAGAGTGTTACTAAGGCAAGTATCCAGACATTAATAGATGCATATAATGCTGCTGGTGCTAATAGCGCCAAGCAGATTACGGTAAAGGCAGATGATTATGGTAGCGTAACAGAGTTTACCGAGGCATTAAAGGCTGATACTTCCTATACTGGCGCTAACGCTGGTACTGAGTTAACTGCTATTCAGAACGAGGTTGCTAAGATGACTAAGTCTGGTGCTTGGAAGACTGCTAATACTAATTATACTGCAGCTGATAGGACTGCATTGCAGTCTAAACTCCTGACTGGTAAGACTGTAGGCTTGGCTGCTTCCAATGATACTGTTGATACTGCCTCTGGCAAGGATGCTATCACCGTTACCGCTAATACTGCTGGTATCGGTGGTCAGATTTCTGGCTTCAATATCAGCATCAGCGATTCCAAGGGCAATGTAAAGAAGTCTGCTAATGCAGCTTTGGATGCCTTTGAGGAAACTATCCGTGCTCAGAACAAGTCTGATGACAATGCTATCAGCCTGCAGGTTGGTGCTAAGGCTAACCAGTCCATTAAGGTAGGCCTCACTGATATGCGTGCTGAGGCTCTTGGCCTCCAGGGTGCAGATGGCACTAAGCTGAATATCTCCACTCAGACCAAGGCAAATGCTGCTATTAACGTTCTGGATAATGCTATTCAGAAGGCTCTGGATCAGCAGACTACCATTGGTTCTGTTGAGTCCCGTCTGGAGTACACCTCCATCAATCTGACCACTGCATCCGAGAATGTACAGGCATCTGAGTCCACCATTCGCGATGCTGATATGGCCAAGGAAATGACCAACTACACCAAGAATAATGTTCTGCTGCAGGCCGCTCAGTCCATGTTGGCACAGGCTAACCAGTCCAGCTCCAACGTACTGTCCCTGCTCCAGTAAGAGCATAGCTAGGATAGCTGGTTGATGG
>NZ_JADYTY010000001.1 GCF_021531495.1 Anaerovibrio lipolyticus | reverse complement strand
ACGCTTATTGCAAGCTAATTGAGAAATTTATCTTTTGAAATATACAGTTTTCAAGGAGCCGTGAGGATTTTCTGTGTGGGAAGTTTGAGTATTTTTATTTTACCATAAAAGGATTTCTTTTGTATTTGCTTGTTGGGTGAATATAAAATTAAAATATATAGATATTTGGTCTATTTTGCCGCACAGTGGTACAAGGTGTGGTAGGCAGAACGAAATTTTTTGGCTGTATATAATACAACATGCTATAATAATAATTAAGATTATTTTTGAGGTGATGTAATGATTACAGGTGAGTTGAAAAACAAAATAGATAAAATTTGGGAAACCTTTTGGACTGGTGGCATTACCAATCCATTGGATGTTATTGAGCAGTTTACTTATCTTATGTTTATCAAGCAACTGGATGAGGTGGAAACTCGTCGTGAAGCTGATGCTATGATTTTGGGCTTTGAGCCAGATAGAATTTTTTCAGAAGATGAACAGGAATATCGCTGGAGCAGATTCAAGAATCTGGGGGATGCTGATATAGTATATAAGCTGATTCAGGAAAAGGTATTTCCGTTTATCAAGGGACTTCATAGCGATAAGGATTCCGCTTATGCCAGGTATATGGGGGATGCTATCTTCAAAATTCCTACGCCGGGACTGCTTAGCAAAATTATTGATGGTATAGATGGGTTGAATATTCAGGAAGCTGCCGAGGGAGGAGATAGCAAGGGAGATTTGTATGAGTACCTTCTCTCCAAGGTGGCTACTGCAGGTACAAATGGACAGTTCCGTACGCCAAGGCATATTATCAAAATGATGGTGGAAATGGTTAAGCCAAATCCAAGTGATACTATTATAGATCCGGCTATGGGTTCTGCCGGATTCCTGTGTGAGGCTCAGTTGTATTTACGGGAGCACCATAAGGACATGCTGTTGGATGCTGAGCTGCGGAATCATTTTAACAATGAGATGTTCTATGGCAATGATATGGATACTACCATGCTCCGTATTGGTGCCATGAATATGATGCTTCATGGGGTAGAAAACCCAAATATTAGTTATAGAGATAGCCTTTCTGAACAAAATTCAGATGAGGAAAAGTATTCCTTGGTTTTGGCTAATCCTCCTTTTAAGGGGAGCTTAGATGCAGAAAGCGTATCTGCTAGCCTGCTAAAGGTCACTAAAACCAAGAAAACGGAGCTTCTTTTCCTAGCTTTGTTTTTGCGTATTTTGCAGAAAGGCGGCAGGGCAGCAGTTATCGTACCAGATGGCGTATTGTTTGGCAGCAGCAAGGCTCATAAGCAGATTAGGCAGGAACTGGTGGACAATAACAAATTGCAGGCAGTAATATCTATGCCAAGCGGTGTGTTCAAGCCTTATGCTGGTGTATCTACTGCAATTTTGTTCTTTACAAAAACTGGTGCTGGTGGTACAGACAAGGTATGGTTTTATGATATGAAGGCAGATGGCCTTAGTCTTGATGATAAAAGACAGGCTGTGGAGGCAAATGATATACCTGATATTATTAGCCGATATGAAAATCTATCTGCTGAGGAAAATCGTCAACGGACAGAGCAAAGCTTTATGGTTCCTGTGGAAGAAATTCGGGACAATGGCTATGATTTGTCTATTAATAAATATAAGGAAATTGTCTACGAAAAAGTGGAATATGAACCAACATCTGTGATTTTGGGAAAAATTAATGCTTTGGAGGCAGAGATTCAGCAGGAATTGGCTGAACTGCAGAAAATGCTGAAGGAATAAAAGCTTTGTTGGTATAGTTTGATGTTGGTTGGAGGATGCTGGTACAAAGGGAGTTTGTATCAGTATGCAAAAAAGAATAGTTACCGTATTGAATGAAATGTCAGAATATCTTTCTTTGACACAGATGAAGAAGCTACAGGAAGTAATGCTTAGGGAGCTGGGCGGCAACAGGCCTGATATTGAGAATTTGTCAAATGAAGATTATTTGACAAAATTTTTGGAGGCAAAGAGGGTTGAGGGCTGTTCAGGTCGAACTATAAAATATTATCAAGCTACAGTGGAGCATTTGCTAAAGGATATGGCCAAGTTTTCTATTCGCAAAATGACCACAGAGGATATTCGGACATATCTTATGGAATATCAAAAAATTAATGGCTGTAGTAATGTGACAATCGACAATGTTCGTCGCAATCTATCTAGTTTCTTTAATTGGCTGGAGGAAGAGGACTATATATTGAAAAGTCCTATGCGACGGATTCACAAAATACGCACGAAAAAGGCTGTCAAAACCACTATATCTGACGAGAGTATGGAAAAATTGCGGGATGGTTGTGACAATCTTCGGGATTTGGCTATGATAGACTTTCTGTATGCTACTGGGATTCGCGTAGGAGAGCTGGTAAATCTGAATATTGATGATGTGGATTTTGATGGTCGGGAGTGTGTGGTATATGGTAAGGGAGACAAGGAGAGGAGAGTTTATTTTGATGCCAAGGCCAAGGTGCATCTAAAAAAATATTTGAAATCTCGCAAAGATGGTAATAATGCTTTGTTTGTAACTCTGGATGCGCCATATGATAGGCTAAAAATTAGCGGGGTGGAAATAAGGTTGCGGCAAATGGGGCGCAAATTGAATTTGGATAGAATCCATCCTCATAAATTTAGACGAACTATGGCTACCAGAGCTATTGATAAGGGGATGCCTATTGAACAGGTGCAGAAAATATTGGGACATTCTCAGATTGATACTACGATGCAATATGCTATGGTTAATCAAAGTAATGTTAAGGCTGCCCATAGAAGGTTTATGGCTTAGAATTGTTCTTTTAATACAGCCTGCGGTCATAACGACTTTTGCTTTGTCGGTTAAATGCCCCTGCCTGATGATGTATTCTAACGCACTAATACCGCTTATCGCTGAGCCAATTCACATAGGCCGTAATGATAGAGAGTGCAACTGGGGCCACTTTTGCTGCGCAAAAGCGGGAAGCCTCCTAACGCAAAAGTGTCATGCCCCTCCGGCTGTTGACGAATCATATTGCCTTATCGGTATATATGACCAGAAATACGACCTTGCAAATCTGTCAATTCGGATTTGCGAGGAAAATGCATATGAATTACATTATGTTGAAAGATATATGTGCTATTAATATGGGACAGTCACCAGATTCCAATAGTTATAACGATGAAGGATATGGACTTCCTTTTTTTCAAGGAAATGCCGATTTTGGAGAACGATATCCCATAGCTAAAAAATGGTGCTCAGCTCCACAAAAAATAGCAAAGCCAGAAGATATCCTCATTTCTGTTAGAGCACCGATTGGTGCAGTGAATTACGCGAAAGAAAAATGTTGCATAGGACGAGGTTTAGCTGCAATTACACTAGATAAATCAAAGGTTTCAAAAGAATTTATATTTTGGCTTTTGAAGAGCAAAAATCAGGAACTAAATAATAAAGGAGTGGGAAGTACATTTAAATCAATAGGGCGAAAAGTATTAGAAGAAACATTGGTGCCAGACCTAACAAAGGAAAAGCAGATGCGATATTCTGAGATTTTAGAAAAATTATATTTTATCATTCAATCTCGAATGCTACAGCAAAAGGAATTGGATGAGTTAGTAAAAGCCCGATTTGTCGAGATGTTTGGTGATCCTGTTATTAATTCAAAGAATCTAGAGACAAAAGAACTTAAAAATGTGATGACATTGAAAGCTGGTGACTTTACAGCTGCATCTGATATTTTAGATGAACCATCAGAATCTAATCCATATCCTTGTTATGGTGGAAATGGGGTTAGAGGGTATGTTGCGGAATATAACCAAGAGGGCGAATATTCTCTTATAGGTAGGCAAGGGGCATTAAGTGGGAATGTGCAATATGTGAATGGAAAGTTTAAGAATACTGAACATGCTTTATTAGTTACGCCCTTGGTGGAAATAAACAGTATTTGGTTGAATCAATTACTGTTAAATCTTGATTTGAAAAGATATCAGACAGGTGCGGCACAGCCAGGTATATCTGTTAAAAATTTGCAAGAGATACCGATTGTTTGTGTTTCTATTGACGAACAGAATCAATTTGCAGATTTTGTAAGGCAAATCGCTAAATCAAAATTGCAAGTGTATCAAAACATTGTGATAAATCATAGGGTTGCATAGAAAAAGCAGAATGATTCGGCAACAGCCGGAGGGGCATAACACTTTTGCATCGGGAGACTCTTGCTTTTGCGCAGCAAAAGTGGCCCCGACAGCACTCTTTATCATTACGGCCACTGTGAATTGGCTCAGCGACAAGCGGTATTACTGCGTAAGACTAAGCCATCAGGAAGGGCCATTAAGTCGGACAGAGCAAAAGTCGTTATGACCGTAGGCTGTATCGCGAAAAATATGATGTTCTTTATCAAGCATAAAATATAGATATAGGTATTGTTAAATTATAGAATGTAGGTTAGTATTTTAGTATAGAAAAAATTCGGATTTGTGGGGAGAAAAAATATGAAGGTAAAGCTTGAGGATGTTTGTAAGAGAATATATGCAGGTGGAGATGTACCAAAGAATAGATTTTCTGAGAGTAAAACAAAAAAATATTCAGTCCCTATATATGCGAATGCAGAAAAAAATAATGGATTATATGGATATACCGATTTAGCTAAAGAAGATGAACTGAGTATCACCATTGCAGCTAGGGGAACTATAGGATTTGTAGCTATACGAACTGAGCCTTTTTTGCCAGTAGTTCGCTTGATTACGCTTGTTCCAAATTTATCAAAGATTTCTGCACGTTATTTGTATTATGTTCTTAGAAATTTAAAACCTAAATGCAGTGGTACATCAATACCACAACTTACAGTACCTGATATAAAGAAAAATGGCATTAAATTGTATGCCATATCGAAGCAAGAAGAAATGGCAGATCAATTAGAAATATTAGATAACATTATTAAAATTCGCAGTCAAGAAATAAAAAAGCTGGAAGATCTTATCAAAGCCCGATTTATCGAGGTGTTTGGCGAATCAGATAAAAACACAAAACAATTTCCTGTAAGAAAACTTAATGAAATATCTTCTTATTGGAATGGTCTAACATACAAGCCTGTTGATACAGTAGAAGATGGTAACGGAACTCTAGTGTTACGGTCTAGTAATATCCAAAACGGTGTATTAGCATTTGATGATAATGTATATGTGAGTTGCGATATTAAAGAAAAGTTGCTGGTTCAGGATAATGATATTTTGATGTGTTCAAGGAATGGTAGTGCAGCTCTTGTAGGTAAAACAGCATTAATAAAAGGGCTTGTAGAACCTACAACTTTTGGCGCTTTTATGATGATTATACGAAGTGAGTATTATTCATATCTAAAAACATATTTTGAAATGCCATTTTTTAGAAGTCAGATATCTACAGGGACTTCAACGATTAACCAGATAACTGGGAAAATGTTAAATGAAATATCACTTCCCGTTCCTGATATTGGCACAGTTAAGGTGTTTGAGGAGTTTGTTAATCGGATCGCTAAATCAAAATCTGTTATAGAAAAGAGCCTAAAAGAATTGGAAACCTTGCAGGCCTCTCTGATGCAGAAGTATTTTTCCTAAGGGGTGTGGTAATATGTTTGGTATATCTACCTCACAATGGAAAATAATCTTCCGTATTTTTCAGGAATATCAGAATGGTATTCAATGGATTAAGCTCTTTGGTTCCAGGGCGCGGGGGGATGCCAAGAAAACTTCCGATGTTGACTTGGCAGTATTGGGCACAGAAGGTGCCATTAGAAAATTAGCAATTGCCTTGGAGGATAGCAATGTACCCTATACCTTTGATGTAATTGACTACGAGCGGCAGGTTAATGAAAATTTGCAAAAAGCCATTGACAATGAGGGAAAATTGCTTTTTGCAACAGCAGGAGGAAAGTATTCCATGACAATAGCACAGCTACAGATGAAATGGGAGGACTATCACAAGGCTATGAAACGACTGCGGATAGCTGCCAATAGCCAAGCAGATGCAGATGGTCTTTATCTGGATGCCACGATTCAGCGCTTTGAATTTTGTTTTGAATTAGCTTGGAAGCTGATGAAGGCCATGCTGGATTATGAAGGCATTGAGGCTAGTAGTCCCCGCAGTTCTATTCGTGAGGGGTGGAAGCAAGCCATGATTGACAGTGCTGAGGATTGGCTGCAAATGCAGGAGCAACGCAATCTTTCCTCCCACACCTATAATGAAAGTACAGCACAGGATATATACGAGAAAATTTGCAGTAAATACATTGGTTTATTAACAGCCTTTGAGCAGGAAGCCGCTGAGAGAATAAATCCCCATAGCTAACGGGGAATAGGCTGGAGAGATGGAGTGGTACAGATGGCATCTAATTTTGCCTATTTGTTGGATAAAAAGGGATATTCGGAATTTGCTCAGGCAGCCGTGGAGGCAGAAAAGGCACTGGCTATTTCGCCTGCCAGCGTGGCTATTCACGCTCGCAAGGCCTTGGAGCTGGGAGTTAAATTTATTTATTCTGTGGAGCCAAGCCTGACTATTCCCTACAAGGATAATCTATCAGCCTTAATACACAATTATTGCTTCAAGGATATGATAGGACTGAATTTATTCCACCTTATCAAATTTATTGTGCGACTGGGAAATGTGGCGGTACATTCAGGTAGTCCGGTACAGGCAGAGGATGCCATTTTGTCTCTCCGTAATCTCCATAGCTTTTGTGATTGGATTGATTATTCCTATTCTGAGGATTATCAGCAGGTAGAATTTGATGTAAATATTTTGCCTAAGCCAGCTTCGGAAAGTCAAAATAAACAACAGTTACAAAAAATGGCCGATGCTTTGGACAAGAAGTCTCAATCTCTGGAGGAACTAAAAAAATTAAATGAGGCCTTAATGAATCAGCTGCAGGAGTTAAAGCAAGTCAATATCCAGCAGAGGGTTTTTCAGGTGGACGAAATCAGCGAGGCAGAAACCAGAAATCGCTATATAGATTTGGCCTTGATGGAGGCTGGCTGGCGGATTGCTGGTGCTCAGGTAAAGCTTCCTAATTGCTATACCGAGGTGCCGGTGGCAGGAATGCCTAATAATAGCGGCAATGGCTATGTGGATTATGTGCTTTATGGTCAAGACCAGATGCCTTTGGCGGTGGTGGAGGCCAAGAAAACATCTGTAGATGCTATGGCAGGTAGTTATCAGGCCAAGCTTTATGCAGATTGCCTAGGGAAGCAGTATGGTCGTAGACCTTTGATTTTTACCACCAATGGTTTTGAGATTTTTTATACAAATGATTTTCGACAGGAAGCAAGACGGCAGATTTCTGGTTTTTTGACTCAGGATGAACTGCAGCTAGAAATGGAACGCCGGAGAACTAGAAAGCCTCTATACCATATTGAAATTGATGGAAATATTACCAATCGTCCTTACCAGAAAGAAGCGGTTATTACTGCTTGTGAAGAAATAGAAAACCATCATCGCAAGCTGTTGATTGTACAGGCTACCGGTACAGGGAAAACTCGCGTCAGCATTAGCTTGGTGGATGTATTGCTAAAGCATAATTATGTGAAGAACATTTTGTTTTTGGCAGATAGAACAGCATTAGTAAGGCAGGCCATGAGAAACTATGTGGATTTGCTGCCAAATCTTACCTGCTGTAATTTGACAGAAAACAAGGAGGATCCTCAGCAGTGTAGAATGATTTTTTCTACCTATCCTACCATTATGAATGCCATAGATAGCAATCGGCTAAAGGATGGTAGACGGTTGTTTACGCCAGGGCATTTTGACCTGATTATATTGGATGAGGCTCATCGCTCTGTTTACAACAAATATCAGGATATTTTTCAATATTTTGATGGTATGCTGTTGGGGCTTACGGCTACTCCAAAAAGCGAGATTGACAAGGATACCTATGGCGTATTTGATTTGGAAAAGGGCAATCCTACCTTTGCCTATGAATTGGAGCAGGCGGTAGAGGAAGGTTATTTGGTAAATTATACAACCTTGGAATATAAGGATGCCATTATGGAAAATGGTGTTCATTATGATGAGCTGTCAGAGGAGGATAAAAAGCATTTTGAGGACACCTTTGCTGAAGATCCTACGATAAGTGTTACTAAAAAGGTGCCTAATACGGCGGTTAATAAATGGCTCTTTAATCAGGATACCATTGACAATATGCTAAAGGAATTGATGGATAAGGGACTAAAGGTGTCAGGAGGAGATGTTCTTGGCAAAACCATCATCTTTGCCCGCAGCAGCCTCCATGCCAAAGCTATAGTGGAACGGTTTAATAAGCTGTTTCCTGAATATGGGGGGAATTTATCAAGCAGATTGATTACAGTATCAAATATGCTGATGTGCTATTGGATGATTTTGGTACAAGGGATAAATATCCGCAAATTGCTGTATCTGTGGATATGTTGGATACAGGTATTGATGTGCCAGAAATCCTTAATCTGGTATTTTATAAAAAGGTAAAGAGCTATGCCAAATTCTGGCAGATGATTGGCCGGGGGACTCGGTTGTGCAAGAATCTGTTGGGGAAAGGGCAGGATAAAGATAAGTTCCTGATTCTGGATTTTTGTGGGAATTTTGACTATTTCCGTGTTAATACCAATGGTCAGGATAATGGTAAACAGGTCGGCTTGACAGAAAGAATTTTTAACACCCAGGTGGAGATTTGCAGATGTTTGCAGGCTGGAGAATATAATCAGCAAAAGGAGTATGTTGATTTCCGGCAGAATTTGGTAGAAATGCTGTGTCACGAGGTAATTTGTCTGAACGATGATAGCTTCCGTGTTAAACTGCGTAGAAAATATGTGGATATTTATCGGCAGATAGAAAACTGGCAGGATTTGGACACCAGTAAAATTGCTGATATAAAACAAAATATTGCTCCCATTGTTCCTGTGACAGACAAGGATGAGCTGGCAAGGCGTTTTGATTATACTATGTACAGTATTATATTAGGCACTTTGAATCAGACTAATATCAATAGGTTTGCTGTTATGGTAACTACCAGTTGCCAAAAGCTGGCAGGAAAATATACAATTCCACAGGTTGCAGCTCAGCGACAGCTTATTGATAGGATAATTCAGGATGGGTATTGGGCTGAGGCAGATATTTTTGCTTTTGATCAAGCCAGAGAGGCACTACGGGAGTTAATGCAGTTCTTGGATAGTGAGATTCAGTCTATTTATTATACTCATTTTGATGATGAGCTGGTGAATATTAGTGTAGGAGAGCCTTTGGGTGGCGGTTTTGGACTGAAGCCCTATAGGGAAAGAGTAAAGAGCTATCTCCATGAACACGAGGATACCTTGGCGGTGTATAAGCTGCGGAATAATAAGCAGATGACTACCACTGATTTGGCAGTGCTGGAGAAAATTTTGTGGCAGGATTTGGGTTCCAAGGAGGATTATGTTAAGACCTATGGGGAGAAGCCGGTAGGGATGCTGGTGAGAGAGCTGCTGGGTATGGATCAGCAGGCTGTAAATGAGGCCTTTAGTGAATTTATTACGGATAGCAGCTTGAACAGCAGGCAGATTGATTTTGTTAAAATGATTATTAGCTATATTGTGAAAAATGGCAATATAGTAGATGTAAAATCCACTTTTAGTCAACAGCCTTTTACAGAATTTGCTGGAGGTATAGGCAATTTGTTTAGGGATAATATGTTAGTGGTGCAAAGAATTATGGGAAAGGTATCTGATATTAGAAAAAATTCCCAGGAAATTATCTAAAGATGAAGAAGCTTTGATTTACCTTGTATATTTCTTGAGAATATGATGATTATTAATTGCATATATCCACAAGGAAATATGGACATTTGGTCTATTTTGATGTACAATAGTACAAAATTGACAATATAGGAGAGTTGCAATATGAGATCAGATGTTGTAAAAAAAGGCGCTACTAGATGTGCTCATCGTTCTTTGTTTAATGCTATGGGATTTGGCCCTGAGGATTTGCAGAAGCCGTTGATTGGTATCTGTAATTCCTTCAACGAGGTTATTCCTGGTCATATACATTTGAGAGAGATTACTGAGGCGGCTAAGTTAGGTGTTGCTGCTGCTGGTGGTACTCCTATGGAGTTCCCTGCTATTGGTGTTTGTGATGGTATTGCTATGGGCCATACCGGCATGAAGTTTTCTTTGGCCAGCCGTGAGCTGATTGCAGATTCCATTGAGGCTGTAGCTACTGCTACTGGCTTTGATGCTTTGGTGCTTATTCCAAACTGCGATAAGGTTGTACCAGGTATGCTGATGGCTGCTGCCCGTCTGAACATTCCATGTGTGGTTGTCAGCGGCGGCCCTATGCTGCCAGGCCGTTATCAGGGACATGATATCAGCGTTAGCCAGTCCTTTGAGGCTGCTGGTGAATTTGCTGCTGGCAAGATTACCGAGGCTGATATGACCTCCATTGAGGCTGCTGCCTGCCCTGGCTGCGGCTCCTGCGCTGGTCTCTTTACTGCCAACACCATGAACTGCCTGACTGAGGCTCTGGGTATGGGCCTGCCTGGCAATGGTACTATACCGGCTGCTTATACTGGTGCTCGTCGTCAGCTGGCTAAGCGGGCTGGTCATGTAGTTATGGAGCTTTTGAAGAAGGATATTAAGCCAAGAGATATTCTTACGGAAAAGGCCTTTGAGAATGCCATTACTGTAGATATGGGTATTGGCGGCTCTACCAACACTGTTCTTCATCTGACTGCTATTGCTCATGAGGCTGGTATTGAGCTGCCAGCAGCTAGATTTGATGAAATCAGCCGTAAGACTCCTTATATTGCTAAGCTGAGTCCTGCTGGCACTCACCACATGATTGATTTGAATGAGGCCGGTGGTATCAATGCTATTATGAAGGAGTTGTCCAAGAAGGGCGTTATTCATACTGATGCTATGACTGTTGTAGGCACTGTGGCTGAGAAGATTGCCAATGCCAAGATCCTCCGTCCTGATGTTATCAAGACTGTGGAGGAGCCTTATCGCAAGGAAGGTGGATTGGCTATTCTCTCCGGTAATCTGTGCCCTGAGAATGCAGTTGTCAAGGCGTCTGCTGTGGCTGAGGATATGCTGGTATACACTGGCAAGGCAAAGTGCTTTAGCTCTGAGGAGTCTGCTGTTAATGCTATCATGGATGGCAAGATTGTTGAGGGTGATGTGGTAGTTATTCGCTATGAGGGACCAAAGGGTGGCCCAGGTATGCAGGAAATGCTGAATCCTACTGCAGTTATTTCTGGCCGTGGTTTGAAGGTTGCTCTGATTACCGATGGTCGCTTCTCCGGTGCCAGCCGTGGTGCCTGCATTGGCCATATTTCTCCAGAGGCTATGGCCGGCGGCCCTATTGCCTTTATTGAGGACGGGGACCTGATTGATATTGATATTCCAAATCGTAAGCTGGAGCTGCGGGTTAGCGATGAGGAGCTGGCCAAGAGAAAGGCTGCCTGGGTAAAGCCTGAGCCAAAGATTAAGACTGGCTATCTGTCCCGTTATGCCAAGCTGACTACTTCTGCTTCCCGTGGTGCTGTAGTTACTGCTGACTAAGGAGTCTGTCTATGCATATTGTATTGATAGAGCCGGAGATACCGGGAAATACTGGTAATATTGCCAGATTGTGTGCTGCTACAGGTATTGAACTGCATCTGGTAAAGCCACTGGGGTTTTCCATTGATGATAAGCACCTCAAGAGGGCAGGCTTGGACTATTGGCATTTGGTGAAGGTTCATGTTCATGAGAATTTTGCTGAGGTACAGGAGAAGTATCAGGGGCACAAATTCCATTTTTGCAGTACCAAGGCACCAAGAGCCCATTCTGAGACTACTTTCGGTATGGATGATTTGCTGGTATTTGGCAAGGAAACTGCTGGTATTCCAGAGGATATTTTGAAAGCAAATTGGGAGGACTGCATCCGCATTCCTATGATTGAGGGCGCCCGCTCTCTCAATCTGTCCAATTCTGCGGCTATTGTAGCCTATGAGGCTATGCGGCAGTTGGATTATGCTAACCTGCAACAGGTTGGTCCCGGCACAAGAACTTGATATAAACATAAATTTGAATTGATTTATAGGAGGAATTGTTTTGAGTAAGGTATTTATTACAGGTCACAAGAACCCTGATACTGATTCTATTTGTTCCGCATTGAGCTATGCTGCTTTGAAGCAGGCTCAGGGTGTAGAGGCTGTTGCTGTACGTCTGGGCGAGGTAGGCAAGGAAGCTCAGTATGCCTTGGATTATTTCCAGGTAGAGGCTCCTGAGCTGATTGCCTCCGTAGAGGAGAAGCAGGCTGTTATGCTGGTAGACCACAATGAGCCAGCTCAGTCTGTTGATGGTTTGGACAAGGCAGAGCTTCTGGAGATTGTGGATCATCATCGTCTGGGTGGCCTGAACACTGCTAATCCTATTTTTGTTCATATTGAGCCAGTAGGCTGTACTGCTACTATTATTACCAAGATGTTTGACTGCCAGAAGGTAGAGCTGCCAAAGAAAATTGCTGGTCTTTTGCTGTCTGCTATTGTATCTGATACTGTTCTCTTCAAGTCTCCAACCTGCACTGAGCAGGACAAGGCTGCTGCTGAGAAGCTGGCTGTTATTGCTGGTGTAAATCTGAAGGAATATGGTATGGCTATGCTGAAGGCTGGCGCTGACCTGGGAGATTTGACTCCTGCTCAGATTGCCAAGACTGATTCCAAGCCTTTCTCCTTTGGTAAGTACAAGGCTATTGTGGCTCAGATTTCTGTTATGGATACTGCTGATATTCTGGCCAAGAAGGCTGAGCTGGTTGCTGCTATGCAGGAGCTGTGCCAGAATGAGGGCTATGATATGTCCCTGCTGATGGTTACTGATATTATGGAGGAGTCCACTGAACTGGTATTTGTAGGTGAGCCAAAGCAGTTGATTGCTGATGCTTTCGGCAAGGATGCCAGCGGTGATTCCATCTATCTGCCTGGGGTTATGTCCCGTAAGAAGCAGATTGTACCTCAGCTGACTGAGGCTGCAGCAAAGCTGTAAATAGTATTATTCAAGGGCTGCTGATGTATGACAGTAAAACACATCGGCAGCTCTTTTTGAGTTTGTGGGGGAATGAGTCTTGGATATTTTTTCTGGTTTGAATCCGGCCCAGCAGGAAGCGGTGGCCTGTCTGGAAGGCCCTTTGCTGATTATGGCTGGAGCTGGCTCTGGCAAGACAAGGGTACTGACACATCGTATTGCCAATCTTTTGGAGCATGGAGCAGCTCCCTATAGCATTTTGGCTATTACCTTTACCAACAAAGCAGCGGCAGAAATGCGGGAACGTGTGGAGAATATGATTGGTCCTATGGCCAAGGATATCTGGCTTAGCACCTTCCATTCCTTTTGTGCCCGCTTTTTGCGCCGGGAAATCGAAAGCACCGGTATGTACAAGAGCAATTTTGTTATTTATGATTCCGGGGATTCTCAGACCGTAGTAAAGAAGGTTATTCGGGAGCTGAATCTGGACGAAAAGCAGTATAATCCCGGTGGTATCCGCAATGCTATTTCTAATGCCAAGAATCAAATGCTGGGGCCTATGGCCTTTGAGGCTCAGGCTAGTGATTTTTATCAAAAAAAGGTGGCCGAGGTTTACAAGGGGTATCAGAAGCTGCTGAGGGAGAACAATGCTCTGGATTTTGATGATCTGCTGTTGGTAACGGTTTCCTTGTTATCTGAAAATGAGGAAATCCGCAGTCGGTATCAGCGTCGCTTCCGTTATATTCTGGTGGATGAGTATCAGGATACCAATGGGGCTCAGTATCAGCTGACAACTTTGTTGGCTGGGGGCTATCGCAATCTTTGCGTAGTAGGTGATGCGGATCAGTCCATCTATGGTTGGCGTGGTGCTGATATTAGCAATATTATGGATTTTGAGCAGGATTATCCTGATGCCAAAACCATTATGCTGGAACAGAATTATCGCTCTACCAAAACCATTTTGGCGGCGGCTAATGCAGTTATCGAAAATAACACTCATCGTAAAAAGAAGAATCTCTGGACAGATAATGTGCAGGGAGATAAAATCACTACCTATATGGCCAGTGATGAGCGGGATGAGGCTAGATTTATTACGGAGAGCATCAGCAAGCAGCATGATATCTACAAAACCTCCTATGGTGATATAGCTATTCTCTATAGAACCAATGCCCAGTCCCGTGTGCTGGAGGATGCCTTTATGCGGGTAGGTCTGCCTTATACAATGGTGGGGGGATTGAAATTCTACGACCGTCTGGAAATCAAGGATATTACTGCCTACCTCCGGGTGCTGTACAATCCTATGGATTCGGTGAGCCTCATGCGGATTATCAATGTGCCTAAGAGAGGCTTGGGCCAGAGTACCATTGAAAAGCTAATGGTCTATGGTGTGGAAAACAATCTCAGCCTTTTTGAGGTAATTGCCAATGAGGAGCTTTTGGAGCAGGTGCCTGGCTTAACCGCCCGGAGCAAAAATCCTTTGAAGAAATTTGCGGAGCTTTTGTTTACGCTTATGGAGCGCATGGACAAGCTGGCTGTTTCGGATCTGATTCAGGAGGTTATGGATACTACAGGCTATCTTGAAGCCTTGAAAAATGACAAGGCGGAGAAAAAGCTGGAAAATGAATCCCGAATTGAAAACCTGCAGGAGTTTGTAGGAGTAGCCAAGGATTTTGAGAAGGAAGAGGAGGAAGAACCAAATCTGGAGAACTTCCTTAGCAAAATGGCTTTGCTGTCAGATATTGATAATTCTGATTTGGAGGAGGAGAGGGTTACTCTCATGACGCTTCACTCTGCCAAAGGTTTGGAGTTCCCTGTGGTATTTATGACTGGTATGGAGGAGGGAATGTTCCCTCACAGCCGTACCCTGATGGAGCCAGAGGAGCTGGAGGAGGAGCGCCGTACCTGTTATGTAGGTATTACCAGAGCTCAGCGCAAGCTGTATATGACCTATGCTTCCATACGCACCATCTTTGGTCGCACTGAGGCTCATGAGCCATCCCGCTTCCTGTATGAGTTCCCAGAGGAGCTAAAGGAGGAGCTGGCTTTCCGTCGCAAAAGAGAGGACAGCTTTATTGGCTTTGGCGGTAACTATGATGGCTGGGGCAGTATTGGCGGTGGCGGTATTGGCAGAAACATGAGGCCTAATATGTCTACAGCTAGGCCGACTCCTAAAGGACAGCCTATGTCTGGCTTAGAGGCTCTTAATGCCCTGCGCAGTGCCAACCCATCCTTGGCAGGCTCTGTGAAAATGGGCACCAAGAGTCTGAATCGGCCGGATATGTCTATTCAGTGGAAGGTGGGAGATAAGGCTTCCCATTCCAAATGGGGCACTGGCACTGTGGTGAAGGTGGCAGGCAGCGGTGAGGAAACGGAAATTCAGATTAATTTCCCAGGTATTGGCCTAAAAAAGCTGATGCAGAGATATGCGCCTCTAAAAAAGGTGTAATTGGAGGATAAAGATGGACATAAAAGAGGTAAAAAAGGAGCTGAATCGGCTCCGGAAGGAAATCCGTCATCATAACAATTGCTATTACAATAATGATGAGCCGGAAATCTCTGATTATGAATATGACCAGCTTATGTTACAACTGAAAAAGCTGGAAGCAGATTATCCTGAGCTGGTTACCAAAAATTCCCCTACCCAGATGGTAGGGGGCAATGCCCGTCGTGAGGCTGGTGTGCTGGTGGCTCATGATGTGCCTATGCTTTCCCTGCAGGATGTTTTTTCGCGTCAGGAGGTAGAGGAGTTTGTGACCTCGGCCATAGAACAGTTGGATAATCCGGAGTTTGTGGTAGAGGAAAAAATTGATGGTCTGTCCTTAGCTTTGCGTTATCGGGATGGTATTCTTGTTCAGGCTATTACCAGAGGTGATGGCATTATTCAGGGTGAGGATGTTACAGATAATGCCAAGGTTATTAAGGATATTAAGGAAAAGCTTAAGGAGCCATTGCCTTATTTTGAAATTCGGGGCGAGGTTTATATGAGTCGGGAGGCCTTTGCCAAGGTTAATGCTCGTCAGGAGCTGTTGGGGCTGAAGCAGTTTGCCAATCCTCGGAACTGCGCGGCAGGAACCCTGCGGCAGCTGAATAGCAAGGTGGTTAAGGACCGGCAGTTGTCCATGTTTGTCTTTAACCTGCAAAGGGTTGAGGGCAGGGAGTTTGCCAGTCATACTGAGGCCTATGAATTTATGAAGAAGCAGGGCATCAAGGTAATTCACAATTATCAGGTGTGCCACACTGCCAGCGAGGTTATGGGGGCTATTGACAGGATTGGCGCTTCCAGAGGAGAACTGCCCTATGATATTGATGGAGCAGTGGTAAAGCTGAATAGCTTTGCTCAACGGCAGGCTTTGGGTGAAACCTCCAAGGTGCCTAGATGGGCGGTGGCCTACAAATACCCTCCTGAAGAAAAGGAAACCAAATTGCTGAATATTGAGCTGTCTGTGGGCCGTACTGGGCGGATTACCCCAACGGCGGTATTTGAGCCTGTACAGCTTTGCGGTACCAAGGTAGAGAGAGCAACCCTCCACAATCAGGATTTTATTGATGGCTTGGATATTCGCATTGGTGATACTATCAAGGTATTCAAATCTGGAGAGATTATTCCCAAGGTGCGGTCTGTGTGCCATGAAAAGCGTCCTGTAGGCACAGTGCCTTTCCTGATAGGTGATACCTGTCCTGTCTGTGGTCACAAGGCAGTGCGGGAGGTAGATACAGCAGATATCAAATGTACCAATCCTTCCTGTCCTGCTCAGCTGGAAAATCATATTATTAATTTTGTCAGCAGGGATGCTATGGATATCAAGGGTATGGGAGAACAGAATATTCATGCCTTGATTGAAGGAGAATATATTCACGATATTGCGGATATCTTTAACCTTGCGGTGCACCGGGATGAATTGATTGCCAAGGGTGTTATTGGCAAGGAAAAGAATACCGACAAGCTGTTGGCGGCTATCGAAAAGGCTAAGGAAAATGAGCCACAGCGTCTGGTAACTGGCTTGGGCATTGCTGGTATAGGCAAGGCAGCAGCCAGAGAGCTGATGCTTCACTATGGCTCTATAGATGCCTTGGCAGAGGCTGATGTGGAAAGTATTCAGCAGGTGCGGGATATTGGCAGTATTGGCAGTCAGGCTATCTATGAATATTTCCGGGATGATGTGAATAGGGATATTCTTAGAAGATTGAGGGAATATGGTGTTAATATGGAGCTGCAGGATACTGGTATTGTGGATGATGTCCTGGCAGGTAAAACAGTGGTGGTAACCGGCACCTTGCCAACTCTGAGCCGTAATGATGCCAAGAATATGATTGAGGCTCATGGTGGCAAGGCGGCAGGCTCTGTGTCCAAAAAGACGGATTATGTTCTGGCGGGAGAGGCGGCAGGCAGTAAGCTGGTCAAGGCTCAGGAGCTGGGCATCACCATAATTGACGAGGCTGAATTTTTACAGCTGATTGGCGCCAATTGAATCTAAGGCTGGCAGGCTATAAAGGCATAGTCTGTTAATACAGGAAGGAAGTAGTAAAAATGAGCAAAATACTGGTAATGCATGGTCCAAATCTGAATATGCTGGGTACCAGAGAACCAGAGATTTATGGCAGTACGACTTTGCAGGATATTAACGAAATGCTGGCTCAGCAGGCGGCGGAGCAGGGCGTGGAGACAGAATTTTATCAGTCCAATTATGAGGGCGGTCTGATAGATATGATTCAGCAGGCCCCGGCCAAGGGAGTGGATTTTATCATTCTCAATGCGGGAGCCTTTACTCATTACAGTATTGCTCTGCGGGATGCCATTGCTTCTGTTAATGTACCAGTTATTGAGGTGCATATTTCCAATGTACATACCCGGGAGGAGTTCCGCCACAAATCTGTGATTGCCCCTGTGGTTATGGGGCAGATTTTGGGCTTTGGTACAGACAGCTATAGTGCAGCTATGTATGTAGCCATGAAGAAAATCAAGGCACAGAGGTAAATGCTATGGATATGTATAAAAATCGTTTGAATCACCTGAGAGAATTTTTGCGGGACAAAGGCTTGGATGGAGTTGTTATTAGCAAGCTGGAAAATCTTCATTATTTTAGCGGTTTTACCGGGGATGATTCCATGCTGGTTATCGGCATGAATAGCGCCCAGCTTATAACGGATTTCCGCTATATTGAGCAGGCGGAAAAGGAATCCCCGGATTTTCAGATTCGCAAGCAGGAAAAGGGCTTACTCCGGCGGGTAGGTGAGCTGATCAATGAGGAAGGCTTGCAAAAGGTTGGTTTTGAGGGCAGTAATCTGTGCTTTGATTGGCATGGCAAAATTGCCCAGCTTTTGCATGACGCGGATTTCACTACCTCTGTAAGTCTGGATTCTCTGCGCCAAATAAAGTCTGCTGAGGAGCTGGCCTGCATTCGCAAGGCTATGGCCATAGGGGATGAAGCCTTTGCTTATATCCTTACCTACATCCGGCCAGGTATTAGTGAAAATGATGTGGCAGCAGCCTTGGAAAATGTAATGAGAGCCAAGGGCTCCCAGTGTCCATCCTTTACCACCATTGTAGCTTCCGGCAAAAGAGGCAGTCTCCCTCACGGAACTGCTACAGAAAAGTTGATAAATTTTGGAGAATTTGTTACAATGGACTATGGTGCTGTATATAGGGGCTATCATTCTGATATGACTCGTACCATTTGTGTAGGTTCTCCTGATGAAAAACAGAGAAAAATATACAATCTGGTTCTGCAGGGACAAAAGCTGGGGGTAAGCCTGGTAAAGCCTGGAGCATCTGGCAAGTCTGTAGACGCTGCAGTTCGTCAGCTGTTCAGGGAGGCTGGCTATGATAAGTATTTTGGTCATGGTCTGGGCCACAGTGTTGGTCTGGAAATCCATGAGGAGCCAAGACTTTCACCAGCTAGTACCTGTGAAGCGTTGGAAGAAAATATGCTGGTTACAGTTGAGCCTGGCATCTATATTCCTGATTGGGGTGGTGTCCGCATTGAGGATACAGTTGCTGTTACCCCGGATGGCTGTGAGATTCTTACTCATAGCAATAAGGAATTAATTGAACTATGTATTTGATACATAGAAATTAAATTGTAAATTATTTTTTGGAGGTTTTTATTTATGATTACAAGTACCGATTTCCGCACTGGCCTGACTATTGAGATTGATGGTGGCGTTTGGCAGGTTGTTGAATTCCAGCACGTAAAGCCAGGTAAGGGTGCAGCTTTTGTTCGTACCAAGATTAAGAATGTTGAGACTGGCGCTGTAGTAGAGCGTACTTTCAACCCTAACGAGAAGATGCCTGCTGCACATCTGGAGACTGCCCGCATGGCATTCCTCTATGAGGCTGATGGCATGTACACTTTCATGGATAATGAGACTTATGAGCAGACTGAGCTGAACAAGGAGCAGCTGGGTGATGCTCTGAACTACCTGAAGGAGAATATGGAAGTTGCTATTCAGTCCTTCAAGGGCCGTGTTATCGGTATTACCCTGCCAAACTCTGTAGATTTGACTGTTACTGAGTGTGAGCCAGGTGTTAAGGGCAACACTGCTACTGGTGCTACCAAGATGGCTACCTTGGAGACTGGCTATGCAGTACGCGTTCCTCTGTTCATCAACGAGGGAGATGTACTGAGAATTGATACTCGTACCGGCAACTACATTGAGCGTGCCTAATCTGGAACATTGATAAATTAATACTGCACAAAAAGGGAGACTGTTTTTGGGGCAGTGTCCCTTTTTTTTATACAATTTTGCAAAAAAACTTGTATAAAGTCTATATGTTTGGTAAAATAATATATGAAGGATTGCATAAGCAGTCCCTGTAGTGGGCAAATATACATGGTTTCCCAATGGAGATGGATATATGTGTATTAAACCCTGGTTAAAATTGCAAGGGAGGTTTTTCTATGGCAAACGAAAACATTAAACTTGATGAGGGCATTGGTTCTGTACGTATTGCTGATGAAGTTGTTAGCATTATTGCAGGTATGGCTGCTACTGAGGTAGATGGCATTGCAGGCATGAGCGGCGGCTTGGTAGGCGGTATTGCCGAGATTCTTGGGAAAAAGAATCTGGCCAAGGGCGTCAAGGTAGAGGTTGGTGAAACCGAAGCTGCGGTGGATTTGTATATCATCGTTAAGTTTGGCGTGCGGATTCCTGATGTGGCTTTGAATGTTCAGGAGAAGGTTAAGAATGCCATTGAATCCATGACTGGCCTCTCTGTTGTAGAGGTTAACGTTCATGTTCAGGGTGTGGGCTTCCCTGAAACCGAGGCCAAAGAGGAAGAAGTTCGTGTGCGTTAAGCAAAAGGGTGCAGTATAATGGGGATTTTTAACAGAGGCCTGTTATTTATCTATACCCTGTTAGTTGGAGCTTTTTGTGCAGGCATAGTGACCCTATGCCTGCATGTTGTTCCTGACAGGGTGCTTTTGAATGAATACGAATATTTTGTCAATCAGTGGCAGACAGCAGCGGCAGCAGGAGTAGGTATCCTGCTGAGTTTACATTTGCTTTTGTGCAGCTTTGACCGCAGTAACAAACAGGTTAATGCCAAGGATCTTTTGCTGATTAACGGCGGAACAGGACAGATTAGTGTTAGTCTGGCTGCTATCCGCAATATGGCAGAGTCTATGGCTATGAAGATTCGTGGCGTACAGCAGGCCAAGGTCAAGAGCAGAGTGGAGCATCGCAAGGAGCAGGGAGATTTTTTGAAGCTGGAACTTTCCTTGGAGGTTAGTCAGGAGCGGAATATCCCGGAGCTTAGCGACGAGCTGCGGCAGCAGCTTGCCAAATATCTGGTAGAGGTTGCTGGCATTGATGATGTTGATATAAAGATTTCAGTGCAAAGCATTGCCAGTGGCGTTACTGTGAAGAAGCGCCGGATTAAGTAACAGGCGGTGATTTGAGTGTTAAAGGATAGCATTGCAGCCTTTGGCCAGCATTTATGGGAAAGGCATCCCGGCAAATGTGTCTGCGGTACAGCAGGAATATTGCTGGGAATATGTATTCTGATATTTGGGTTTTGGAATATGCTCTTCATTTTTTTTATGGGGGCAGTGGGCCTTTTTGTAGGTATGAATGTGGATCGGGAAGGAAATACCTGGCAGAATATTAAGGATTGTATTCCCCGGGATATTCATCGATTGAGATAGTTTTATAGATTTGAGAAAGAGGAATAATATATATGAGTAGACGACAGGCTCGTGAATTGGCTTTACAGGCCTTGTTTCAGTTGGATTTTAATTCGGATGCAGAGACAATAGCCAGCCGTGAGGCCCAGGAAAAGGCTATTGAGGCAGCAGTTGCTGAGCTGGAGAATGGGAATATAACTGCCAGAGATAGAGGCTTCATTGAAAAGCTGGTTTTTGGCACCATGACTTTCCGTGAGGATATTGATGCCATGATTAACGGTGCTGCCAAGGATTGGAAGGTATCCCGCATGGCTGGTGTGGATCGTAATATTGCCCGTATGGCGGTTTATGAGCTGAAATTTGATGAGGAAAAGACTGATGTGGGTGTAGTTGTCAATGAGGCTATAGAGCTGGCCAAGAAGTATGGCACTGATGACTCCAGCCGCTTTATTAATGGTGTTTTGGCTGGTGTAAATAGCAAGGGCTGAAAAAGCTGGGGAGAAGGCAGGTGACAATGTGTCTAAGGTTGTAGCTGTGGGAGAGCTGACCAGATATTTGGCTAATTTAATATCTGGGGACAGGGCTCTGCGGAATTTGGCCGTTAAGGGCGAAATATCTAATTTTAAGCAATATGCTTCGGGACATTGTTACTTTAACCTTAAGGATGCCCAGGGGATTATTCCTTGTGTCATGTTTAGAAGCAGTGCTTCCCGACTGCGCTTTAGGCCGGAGGATGGCATGGCGGTAATAGCTGCTGGCTCTGTTAATGTCTACGTAGAGGGCGGTCGTTATCAGCTTTATGTAAATAATATGCTGCCTGATGGGGTGGGAGATCTGGCTATGGCCTTTGAACAGCTTAAGGCCAGATTGTCTCAAGAGGGCTTGTTTGACCAGGAGCACAAAAAGCCACTGCCAATCTATCCTGCTACTATAGGTATTGTAACATCTTCCTCAGGAGCGGTTCTGCGAGATATTTATCGCGTTTCCAAGAGGCGCTTTCCCGGTATTCGCTTGGTGCTAAAGCCGGTACAGGTTCAGGGCGCCGGAGCAGCGGAGCAGATTGCTCAGGCGGTGGATTTTTTTAATGCTCATTATCCGGTGGATGTATTAATCGTAGGCCGAGGCGGTGGCTCCTTGGAGGATTTGTGGGCCTTCAATGAAGAAGTAGTGGTAAGAGCCATATATAATTCTGCGATTCCAGTTATATCTGCCGTTGGTCATGAAACGGATTTTACCTTGGCAGATTTTGTGGCAGATGAAAGAGCGGCTACTCCATCTCAGGCTGCGGAAATGGCCGTAAGGGATGGCCAGGAGATAGCGGCTCAGCTTCTAAGTCTGCAAACCAGACTTAGGAATAGTGCTGTCCAGCAGCTGGATATTCGTCGCAAGGGTATTGAGCATCTCTTAACCCGGCCTGTGATGGAAAATCCCCATCTGATGCTGGAACAGCGTATGGAGAGGCTGGATAATCTAGCAGCTAGACTGGGCCAAAGCGGCAGCCAGCAGTTAAAACAGCAGGTACAGCATTTGACACATTTAATGGACAAGTTGGAATTGATGAATCCTATGAATACTCTAAGGCGGGGCTATGGCATGGTGCGGAGCAGGGACAACCGGGTTATTGCCACCATACAGGAAGTTCAGGCGGGAGATAGGATTCAGGTAGAGCTGCAGGACGGTATTATTCATGCTCAGGCTGTAGCATTGGAGGAGGTATAATATGCCAAGAAAGAAGCAGGCTTCCTTTGAGGAGAATCTTCAGGAGCTGGAAAATATTGTTATTCGTCTGGAAAAGGGCCAGTCGCCCTTGGCGGATATTGTGGCGGATTATACCAAGGGTATGGAATTGTCTGCCAAATGTATGGATGCCTTGAAGCAGGCAGAAAAGAAAATGGATATTGTGCTGCAGGAATCCTCTAAGGGAGAGATTGTGGAAAAGCAGCTAATCATAGAGGGGGAGCAGTAATGGATAAAAAGCAGTGGAATGAGCGTATCAAGCTGGTTGAGGAAGCTTTGGTAAAGGAGCTGGGCAAGGATAAGGCACTGGTGCCTGAGCTGGCAGCTTCTATGGAATACAGCCTTACTGCTGGAGGCAAGAGATTGCGTCCTATTCTATTAATGGCGGCAGCAGATGCTGTAGGAGCCAAGGGAACTGATTTTGTTCAGGCTGCCTGTGGTATAGAGATGATTCATACCTATTCCTTGATTCATGATGATTTGCCAGCTATGGATAACGATGATTATCGTCGTGGCAAGCTGACCAACCATAAGGTTTATGGTGAGGCCATGGCCATTTTGGCGGGGGATGCCCTGCTGACACAGGCTTTTGAGGTTATCCTTCGTCAGCCCCATGTATCTGCGGAGCTTTTGCTGCAGGTTGTGAAGGAAATGAGTATTGCTGCCGGCCCTAATGGCATGGTAGGGGGACAGGTTATTGATATGCTGTCCGAAGGAAAACGAATTTCCATGGAGGAACTGCGGAAAATGCATATGGGCAAAACAGGTGCATTGTTCAGAGCGGCTATCCGCAGTGGTGCTATTATGGCTCAGGCTGACGAGAAGCAGCTGGAGGCCTTGACTACCTATGCTGATTGCTTTGGTTTGGCGTTCCAGATTACCGATGATATTTTGGATGTGGTAGGGGATGAAGCTGTTATTGGCAAGCCGGTAGGCAGTGATGAGCGCAATGACAAGTCTACCTATGTAACCCTGACCTCCTTGGAGGAGGCTCGTCGTCTGGCTGCTGATACTGTGGCTCAGGCAGTGGAGGCCTTGGAAGTATTTGGGGACAAGGCATCTTTCCTGAAAGAGCTGGTAGAGATGCTTTTGGAGCGTAATAAATAAAAAAGGGGAGAGCTTTTTGGAGCAGATACTGGATGGGATAAAGTGTCCCGGAGATATACAAAGATTGTCTCTGTCCCAGCTAAAGAATCTGTCAGGTGAGCTGCGACGGATGATTATAGATACCTGTGCCGATAATGGGGGGCATTTGGCACCAAGTCTGGGAACAGTGGATTTGACACTGGCATTGTACAGTGTATTTAACCCTCAACAGGATAAGATTATCTGGGATGTGGGGCATCAAGCCTATTCCCATAAGATATTGACTGGTCGTAAGGATAGATTTCATACCCTGCGCCAGCTTCATGGTATAACTGGTTTTCCTAAGCGGAAGGAATCCGATTGTGATGCTTTTGGTGTTGGTCATGCCAGCACCTCTATTTCTGCTGCCGTAGGTATGTCCATTGTCAGGGATCTGGAAGGCAAGGACTACAATGTTATTGCCATTATTGGGGATGGGGCTTTAACTGGCGGTGAGGCCTATGAGGGACTTAATTCTGCTGGTGCTTCTGGTCGTCGTCTGGTGGTAATCCTTAATGACAACGAGATGTCCATAGACAAAAATGTAGGGGCCCTGTCAGAATACCTATCCAGAATCAAGCTGGCTCCTCAGTATGCCAAGGCGAAAAAGGATATTGAGGGATTTTTGCGGAATATCCCTCGCATAGGGGAGACTGTTTTCAAAACAGCAGAATGCCTGAAGGATGGCGTGAAAGCAGCTATCAGCTCTGGCAGCTGGTTTGAGGAATTGGGTTTTAACTATATTGGGCCTTTGGATGGTCATAATATTCAGGCTATGCAGGATGTTTTCCGCCAGCTTCCCCAGGTGGAGGGACCGGTGCTGGTTCATGTCCGCACTCATAAGGGTAAGGGCTATTTGCCAGCTGAGGAAAATCCTAATAAATTTCATGGTATCAGCCGATTCAACAAGGCTAATGGCCAGGTAATTAAAAAGCAGGATGCTCCGCCATCCTATACGGATATATTTAGCCAGACCATGATCGAGCTGGGCTGGCAGAACCATGATATTGTGGCGATTACGGCGGCAATGCCTTCAGGAACAGGTTTAAAGGCCTTTGCCCAGCAGTTCCCAGAAAGGTTTTTTGATGTGGGTATTGCTGAAGAAAATGCAGTAACCATGGCAGCTGGGATGGCTGCAGCAGGCGCCCATCCTATGGTGGCCCTGTATTCTACCTTTGCTCAGAGAGCCTATGATCAGGTGGTTCATGATATTTGCCTGCAGGAGCTGCCAGTAACCCTGTGTCTGGACAGAGCAGGTCTGGTAGGAGCAGATGGGCCTACCCATCATGGGGTATTTGATTATTCCTATTTGCGGCATATACCTCATATGGTGATTATGGCTCCTAAGGATGAAAACGAGCTGCGGCATATGCTGTATACAGCCTCTCAATATGAGGGGCCATCGGCAGTGCGTTATCCAAGAGGCAGTGCTACTGGTACTCCTTTGGAGGAAGAGCTGGAGAAGCTGCCTATTGGCAAGGGAGAAATCCTTTCTGGAGATGGCAGCGGGGTAGTGCTGTTGGCTGTGGGAAGTATGGTGCTAAAGGCCGTGCAGGCAGCAGAGATCCTTAATATGGCTAATATCAAAACCACTGTAGTAAATATGCGGTTTGTTAAGCCATTGGATAGGGAGCTGTTGGAGCAGGTTTTGGCCAAGAAACCAAAGCTGTTGGTAACTCTGGAGGAAAATGCTTTGGCAGGTGGTTTTGGTTCTGCTGTGCTGGAGTATTTGGCAGATACTAATCATATGCTGCCTACTCTGCGTTTTGGTATTCCAGATGAATTTGTGGAACAGGGTTCCTGCCCTGAGCTTTTGGAGCTGTGTGGTTTGTTGCCACAGCAGCTGGCAGATAGAATTGTAGAAAAAATTGGTGGTATAGATTGATGGCTAAGGAAAGACTGGATGTGCTGCTGGTCAAGAGAAATCTTGTCCAGAGCAGAGAGCGGGCAAAAACCACCATCATGGCTGGTTTGGTGCTGGTGGATGGTCAGAAAATAGATAAGGCAGGCACTATGGTTAAGCCGGAGGCAGAGATTCGCCTTTTGGGTAATGACCTGCCTTATGTAAGCCGAGGCGGCCTGAAGCTGGAAAAGGCCATTAAGGAATTTGGTGTATCCCTGCAAGGCAAGGTGGCAGCAGATATTGGAGCCTCTACAGGGGGATTTACTGACTGTATGTTGCAAAATGGTGCTATCAAGGTTTTCGCCATTGATGTAGGCTATGGACAGCTGGCCTGGAGTCTTCGTACTGATGAACGGGTGGTTAATATGGAGCGCACCAATGTGCGCAATGTTACCCCTGAACAATTGGGCCAGCCAGTGGATTTGGCATCCATAGATGTGGCATTTATTTCTTTGGAGAAGGTATTGCCAGCGGTGAAGGCTATGCTGCAGCCTGCTGGTGAAATTGTAGCTTTGATTAAGCCTCAGTTTGAGGCTGGCCGGGAAAAGGTTGGCAAAAAGGGCGTTGTAAGGGATGCCAAGGTACATGAGGAGGTTATTTTCCGGATTGTATCACTGGTGCGCCAGATGGAGCTGGTGCCTAAGGCCTTGACCTTTTCACCTGTGAAAGGCCCTGAGGGCAATATTGAGTATCTAATCTGGCTAAGCAAGGATGCTGCCGCGGTAGATGGTGTTACCGATGAGTTAGTATTGTCTACAGTGCAGGCAGCTCATGGAGCATTGGATAAATGAAAACAATAGCTGTTTTTCCAAATACAGAAAAAATAGAATCTGCTGGCGTGTTAGAGCGTATTAAGGATTTTTTTGCTGATAAGGATGTTCGGCTGGTTATGCTGAGGGAGCCAGCAGAAAAATTTGGCTATCCGGAACTGGCAGTTAAAAATAAGGATATCCAGAATGCGGATATTGGTTTAAGCATAGGGGGGGACGGCACTCTGTTAGGAGTCTGCCGTCAGCTTTATGCCAAGGATATTCCCTGCTGTGGTATTAATATTGGCAATGTGGGTTTTTTGGCGGATATTGAGGTGCCAGAGCTGGAAAGCAGGCTGCAAAAACTGCTGGATAATCAGTACTATATAGAAGAACGCACGGTTATTTCCAGCGCTCAGTATAGTCGTGGGGAAAAGAAATTTTTGGGACATGCCCTGAACGATATTGTTATTGGCAAGGGTGGTGTGTCCAGAATGCTGCATCTAGGTGTTAGCGTGAATGGCTGCCGCATGACGGATTATAAGGCAGATGGAGTTATTGTTTCCACGGCAACAGGCTCCACAGCTTATTCCTTATCTGCTGGTGGTCCGGTAATCAATCCTGCCGTGAAGGCACTGCTGATTACGCCTATCTGTCCTCATACTTTGGAGGTGCGTCCTATGGTTATCTCCGATGAGGACTATGTACGGATACATATTGCTGCTGTACATCAGGATATTCAGATTACTCTGGATGGGCAGGAGAGCTATCCCTTGATGCCAGGGGATGAGATAACTGTTCGCAAAGCAAAAAATGCCGCCAAAATTATTAAGTTTGAGGATCGAAATTATTATTACACCTTGAAGAATAAATTGTGGCGCAGCTTATGATTAGAGGATAGTAAGATTATATAAAAGAATGTAAATGAGCCGTAAGGCAAAATGTGGTTTGACGGGGTGAGAGCAGTGAAAAATTACCGACAAGCAAAAATCAAGGCGATTGTAGAGGCCCAGAGCATTGAAACGCAGGAGGAGCTGGCAGCTATTCTGCGGGAACAGAAAATAGATGTTACCCAGGCTACTGTATCCAGAGATATTAAGGAGCTGCATTTGGTAAAGGTGCCATATGGACGGGGCAAATACAGATATGCTTTTCCAAAAGATTTGCAAAGAGCTCATTCTGAGGTGAAGATGAAGAAAATTTTTCAGGATGTGGTAACCCATATAGAGTCCAGTGGCAATTTGATTGTTATAAAGACTCATCCTGGTGCAGGTGGGACAGTGGCTTTTGCCTTGGATAATGCTCATTGGCCAGAACTGATTGGCACTGTGGCAGGAGATGATACAATTTTGGTAATCGTAAAGCAGGGTGTGTCTGCCCAGGATGTGGCTGAGCATATGAGAAATATGATTACCAGCGAGTGAGCCAGAGTAGGGGACTTTTATGCTTAATACATTGACTGTTTGGAATTTTGCTCTGCTGGAGCATGTCCAGATTGAATTTGATAAGGGATTGAATATTCTTACGGGTGAAACAGGCGCTGGTAAATCCATTCTTATAGATGCTTTGGGGGCTATGCTGGGCCGAAGGCTGACTACGGATATGATTCGCACCGGTTGTGAATGGATGCGGGTGGAGGCTGTTTTTAGCTTGGAACAGCAGCCGGCAGTAAAGGAATATCTTCATCAGCAATTGATAAATACTGATGGGGATGAGCTGATTATTACCCGACAGATAACCGCTGCTGGCCGAGGCAGTATTCTCATTAATGGCAGTCATACTACCTTGGCTGTTTTGAAAAAGCTGGGAACGCTGCTGGTGGATATTCATGGTCAGAATGAAAACCTGTCTCTGTTAAAGCAGGAGAATCAGCTGGATTTGGTGGATGGCAGTAACCAGGAGCTGATGAAGGCTTTAGGGGAATATAAAAAGCGTTATGCCGCTTATCGGGAGGCTAATCAGGCTTTGGAGGACAAGCAGGCGGCTTGTCAGGATTATGCTCAGCGTCAGGATATGCTGCGGTGGCAGCTGCAGGAAATTGAATCTGCCCAACTGCAGGAGGGTGAGGACGAGGAGCTGCAGCGCCGTATTGACAAAATGACTAATGGGGAGAAGATTTCCCGTTATGGCAGTAATGCCTGTCAGCTTTTATATGGCGGCGGTGCTAATGGCATTGGGGTAGTCAGCGGTCTGGAGGAGGCTGTGGAAAGCCTGCGAGGACTGAATCGTTTTGATGATTCTCTGGAGGGAGTTATTGAAATCCTTAGTGAGGCAACCGTGCAGATTAAGGAAGCTGGCTATGAGGTAAGGGATTATATGGATTCCTTGGAATTTGATCCTCGCCTTTTGGATCAGCTCCAAAGCCGTATGGATGTTATAGATAAGCTGCGGAAGAAATATGGTGCTGATGTTAAGGCTGTGCTGGCTCATGGGGAAAAATGCCGTCAGGAATTGGACAGCATTGAAAACTACGATGAAGATATAGCTCAGTTGCAACAGGAGCTGGAGGAGAAAAAGCAGACTGCCGCCCAGAGGGCAAAGGAAATTTCTGCTTTGCGCCAAACTGTAGCAGGTAAATTGTCTCAGGGGATAGAAAAGCATTTGCAGGCCTTGGGCATGGCCAATGCCAGATTCCAGATACAGGTGGAGTCAGGTCAGGAATTGTCTGCCAATGGCTGTGACAAACTGGCTATTCTCTTCTCAGCTAATCCGGGGCAGGAGCCTCGTTCCATCCAAAAGGTGGCCTCTGGTGGCGAGCTTTCCCGTATTGCCTTGGCTATCAAGACTGTTACGGCCAATAGAGATGGTTCACCAGCCAGCATGGTATTTGATGAAATAGATACTGGTATTGGTGGTCGAACCGCCCAGATGGTGGCAGAGAGGATTGCTATGGTGGCTGCTCATCGTCAGGTATTGTGTATTACCCATCTGCCACAGATTGCCTGTATGGCAGATACCCATTTATATATTAGCAAGCATGTTATTGACAATCAGACCTCAACCGTTATTCATCCTCTAACCACTGGGGAGCGGGTTAATGAAATTGCCAGAATGGCCTCTGGAGCCAATGTGTCATCGGCATCTTTGGATAATGCCAGAGAAATGATTGCCTATGCAGGTGTTAAGAAAGAGGAGTACAAGAAAAATGGATGAAGATTTGATTGAAAAAAAGTTAAGTAGTGAGGATATTTTTGATGGTACTTTGCTGCATGTAAAGAGAGATTATGTGGAGCTGCCTAATGGCAATAAATCTGTGCGGGAGTGGATAAAGCATCCCGGCGCAGCTGCTGTTTTGCCGGTACTGCCAGATGGCCGGATGATTTTTGTCCGTCAATATCGTTACCCTATTCAGCAGGTAACCTTGGAAATTCCAGCAGGCAAGCTGGATGCTGTGGACGAGGAGCCTTTGGTGTGCGCTAAGCGGGAGCTTTCTGAGGAAACCGGCTATGAGGCAGATAAGTATCATTTCCTCACTAAGTTGGCTACAACGGTAGGTTTTTCCAATGAGTTTATCTATGTTTATGCAGCAGATGGTTTGACCCCGGGCAAGCAGCATACTGATGAGGATGAATTTATCAATGTGGTATTGCTGACTATGGATGAGGCTATGGCAAAGGTAAAATCTGGAGAGATTTGTGATGCCAAGTCTATAGTTGCGATTTTGCTTTATAGAGAGCTGCAGAAATAAGCAGAAATCCAGACTGTGTCCAGCGGTATATGGGTGGTCTGGAAATGACAGGAGGATTTTATGTTTGATTTTAGCCTAACAGGGCTTATAGCCGGTCTGCCGGGCTTGGTAATTGCTTTGGTAATACATGAATATGCCCATGCTAAGGCAGCAGATGTTATGGGCGATTTTACCCCTAGAATGACAGGGAGGCTTACCTTGAATCCAATGGCTCATATAGATCCCATCGGATTGATTATGTTGTTGGTAGTCCGCTTTGGCTGGGCCAAGCCTGTAATGATCAATGCCAGAAATTTCCGTAATTGGCGACAGGGGGAGCTGCTGGTAGCAGTGGCAGGCCCAGTGGCTAATCTGATTGTGGCCTTTATTTCCTTGCTGGCCATGGCGGTACTGTTTAAGCTGGGGATGTTTTCTGAGGGAGTACGGCTGGTATTGTCCATGATGGTACTGTTTAATATTAACTTTGCTATTTTCAATATGCTGCCATTGCCACCTTTGGATGGTTCCAAAGTATTGATGGTGCTGCTGCCGGGTAGGCTGGCCTATAAGCTGATGTCCTTGGAGCGGTACAGTTTTATAATTTTAATATTTTTGATGATGACACCGTTTTTGACCATGATTTTGATACCATTGCAGAGACTGGTGTTAAGTGTATTTAATCTTATTATAGGGGTTATAATTTAAAAATGGCTAGTCTGAGAACTTTATCATTGGTATAAAGGAAGTTATAGCAGACTACAGATGGGGAGGATTTTCGCAAGATGAAAAAGATTATTTTAACAGGTGACAGACCAACAGGCAAGCTTCATATGGGACATTATGTAGGTTCTTTGAAGCGGAGAGTTGAGCTGCAGAACTCCGGCGAGTTTGATGATATTTATATCATGATTGCTGATGCCCAGGCTTTGACGGATAATTTTGACAATCCAGAGAAGGTTCGTCAGAACATTATCGAGGTAGCTTTGGACTATCTTTCTGTAGGACTGGACCCAGCAAAATCTACCCTGTTTATTCAGTCTATGGTGCCACAGCTGACAGAGCTGAGCTTCTACTACATGAATTTGGTTACTGTTTCCCGTGTTCAGCGTAATCCTACCGTAAAATCTGAGATTCAGATGCGTGGCTTTGGTGGCAGTATTCCAGTAGGTTTCTTCTGCTATCCTATCAGTCAGGCGGCAGATATTACTGCCTTTAAGGCTACTCTTGTGCCAGTAGGTGAGGATCAGCTGCCTATGCTGGAGCAGACCAAGGAGATTGTACGCAGCTTTAACCGTATTTACAATACTGATGCCTTGGTGGAGCCTGATATTATGCTGCCAGACAATGATATTTGTCGTCGTTTGCCAGGTACGGATGGCAAGGCCAAGATGAGTAAGTCTTTGGGCAATTGTATTTATCTTTCTGATGATGAAAAGACTGTTCAGCAGAAGATTATGAATATGTATACAGATCCTACTCATATCAAGATATCTGATCCAGGTCATCTGGAGGGCAATACTGTATTTACTTATTTGGATGCTTTCAGCAAGCCAGAGGATTTTGCCAAGTATCTGCCAGAGTACAAGAATCTGGATGAGTTGAAGGAGCATTATACCCGTGGCGGTTTGGGGGATGTAAAGATTAAGCGTTTCCTGAACAGCATTGTTCAGGCAGAGCTGGAGCCTATTCGTGCCCGTCGTCGTGAGTACGAGAAGGATATTGCTGCTGTATATGATATTCTCAAGGCTGGCAGTGACAAGGCTAGAGAGGTGGCTGAGGCAACTCTGCAGGATGTTAAGAATGCTATGCAGATTAACTATTTTGCTGATAAGGATTTGATTGAGGCTCAGGCTGCCAAGTATAGGGGCTAAATAGAAAAATGGAACAGTATTCCATCAATCTGGAGTGTTTTCAGGGGCCTATGGAGCTCCTGATGCACCTGATTGACAAGAATAAAATAGATATTTATGATATCCCCATTGCTTCTCTTACGGAGCAGTATATAGAGTATCTGGATAGGTATCGCAGTTTTAATATTGAGATAACCAGTGAATTTATTATTATGGCGGCTACTTTGGTGCAGATAAAATCCCGTATGCTGCTGCCTCGGCCTCCTAAGTCCCAGGAGGATGAGGAGGAGGCAGATCCTCGTCAGGAGTTGATTGAAAGAATCCTGGAGTATAAGAGATTCAAGGAAGTCAGCAATGTTATGGAGGAAATGCAGCAGGTTCAGGGACGGTGTCTCACCAGAGAGCCTATGGATATACCGGTTAGGCATTTGGCTCCTAGACAGTTGTCCCTCCATGAGCTGGTGGAGGCCTTTGCCAATGTTATTGCCGTAAGGCAGGAGCTGAAGCTGCCGCCAGTATTGGTGTCCCATGAGGAATATACCATTGAGGAAAAAATGGAGGAGTTGATTTCCAGGTTGCATCAGCAGGGAGGCAAAATGAACTTTTTTGCTGTCTTTAGCGGTCATAGCCGCAGTGAGCTGATTGCTACCTTTTTGGCGGTGCTGGAACTGATAAAGCTGAAAACTATTTCTGTTTATCAGCAGAATCAGTATGGGGAAATAGAGATTGCGGTTCATGTAGAAGATAAAGCCTCTGCACATGGAGAGGCGGAGCCAGAGGAAGTCATGAAGAGGGAGGTACAGCATGGATAGGCTGGTGGGAGCTTTGGAGGCAGTGCTTTTTGCTAGTGGCGAGCCTGTAAGTCACGGAGCCTTGCTGGAAATTCTTCAAATTGATGGTCCAAGGCTGGAGCAGCTGCTGGATAATTATCGTCAGGAGCTGTTGGAGCGTCACAGCGGATTGCAGCTGCAGCAGATAGCTGGTGGCTGGCAATTGGCTACCAATATGGATTATTATGACTATGTACAGCGCTTGGGGGAGGAGCGGGACAAGCATTTGTCTCAGGCAGCTATGGAAACCCTATCGATTGTTGCTTTTAAACAGCCTATTACCAAACAGGAAATAGAGCATATTCGGGGGGTCCGCATTGAGAAGATTATGTCCCGGCTTTTGGAAATGGAGCTTATTAGAGAGCTGGGCCGTAAGGATACCATTGGCCGACCGATTCTCTATGGTACAACAGATACCTTTCTGCAGTGTTTCGGCCTGAAAGATTTGGGGGATTTGCCGGAGCTGCCGGCACCGGATACCAACTCTCTCACTCAGGAGCAGATGATATTGTTTCAGGAACAGTCAGAATGATGGTGAGGTTATGGCAGGATTTCCTAGAAGAATAAGCAAAAAATGGATTCTTTTCATTTTGCTGTTGGTCTTGGCGGGAGGTATTGTAGCTCTGCTGAACCATCAGGAGGAAATGGCTAGAATCAGATTGGAAAGGGAAAGACAGGAGTTTTTCCAGCGTCGTGAGGATAGTTATAATGAGGGCCTGCAGATTTTGACGGAAATGGATTTTCAATATCCAGATAAGGAGAAAGCCATGCAGGCTTCCCTTGATTTTGTTAATTTTGCCCGGGATATTGCTGACTATGAGGAGCATCAGGATTGGTCCTATCAGGTAAAGAGGGAGCATCCTCATGGCAGGGTACTGTATAATACGGCAGCTGCTTTGGGAGAACTGGCAAAGGTGCAAGGATATTATCCCAAATTTGACAGATTTCAGTGTCTGGAACGAGGGCTAATGTCTGATAGCTATCTGCTTAGGTTCTATGTGGAGTCTATACCAGCCGACTATAATGGTCCTTTGGCAGAGAAAATACTGGCCTTTCGTCAGGAGGTTATGGATTATTACACCAGTGTGGTGTTGCCAAAGAAGAATAAACCAGTGGTGGTAAAGCCAGTACCTTATAAGGAGCCGGAAGGCCCGGGGTATTATGATAAGGACGGTTATTGGCAAACCAAAAACTATGACGAAGATGACTATATAGATGATTATGACCATGATGGCTATCTGGATGAGGTCTATGAGGATAATGCAGGAGATGGCTATCATCACAAGGAGCGGTCTTCTGGGATTCCCCGTCATAGTGGGGGCGGTACCCGGCGGTGGAGAGATTAGACAGGAAAGGTTGTGACTGAAATGTTTAGATTATGTTATCGTGTAATGGCATATGCCTTTGTTTTTGTGTTGTTTGTAGGGATGGCATTGCTGCCAGCCAGCAGGGCTTTGGCGGCTTGGCCTTCTACAGATTTTGGCAGTCAGCAGTATAGAATCCATATTCACAAGCTGCCTCATACCTTGGAGTTGTTTGAGAAGGGAAATGATCAGCCTATAAGGGTATATCCTATTGCCACAGCTATGAATTCTGGTGACAAGGAGCGTCCGGGGGATCATCGTACACCTATTAGCTGGGGATATATGGAGTATTCCATCCCAGGGGCAGGGAACTGGGTTCCTTCTGCTACTATTCCTTTTGTGGTAGAGGATGTTTATTATGCTGGCAATTGGACCCATGACTTTGGGGATGGCAATGGAGAAATTGCTGGCGCCTATGGTCCTTGGTTTATCTCTCTCAACACAGGCTGGGATGGTATAGGCATTCACGGCACCCATGATCCTAACAGCATTGGCACCAATGCTTCCGAGGGTTGTATCCGTATGTACAATCAGGATGTGGCAGAGCTAAAGGAAATCATCTGTCAGTATAATGGTGGTATCGGGGTTAATGTGGTAATTACCGAGGATTAAAATTTTATATGCTTTAAAGCTATCATCTTTCTAGAAGGGTGATAGCTTTTTTATACAATTTTGTTATTGGCATAGCATTATGTTATTTATAAATATGGGAAACACCTTTAAGGATATTATAACGTATAAACATAGAATCTATAGCAATAACAAATAATGTAATAATTTGTCTAATGATAGGATAAAGTAATTGACAATAATACATTATAGCTGTAAAATATAGTTAATTTCATAGTTAAGGACAGGTGTCTGTGTATCAGACTTAATAGAGAATCCGGTATAAGCCGGAACGGTCCCGCCACTGTAAGGAAGAGCGAAGCACAATTATGTCACTGGGGAAGCATCCCTGGGAAGGCGTGTGGAGCGATGAGGCCAAGTCAGGAGAACTGCCTGTTTTATCGTCACCGTTAGCAATATTTGGTTGTACAAATTAGTCGGCTCTTTATTGCTTGGACCTGCGAGCGATGGGTAGGGGATGGATTTAAACGCAATCCGTCTGCACATTCTGGCAGATGGATTTTTTAGTTGAAGGAGGTTGTTGTATGAGTGAAGGAGAAATGGATCTTCAGGCCATTCTGAAAAAAGCAGAACAGCAGACTGTTTTTCCTGATGTTCCTTTGGATGAGTTTGCGCCGCCTACCTACGAAGAGTGGAAGGATGCCTGTATCGCCTTGTTAAAGGGAGCACCCTTTGACAAGAAGATGTACACTAAGACTTATGAGGGGATTACCTTTTCCCCTATGTATTTCAGGGCCACCACAGAAGATATTCTGCCTAAGGATTCCTTTCCAGGTATGGATGATTTTCTGCGGGGAGCATCTCCTAGTGGTTATATCAAGGCCCCTTGGGGTATTGCTCAGTCCTGTGATTTGACCATGCCTCAGGAGAATAACAAGCTGTTGATTCATGAGCAGGAAAAGGGTTCCACGGTTTATAATATCCGCTTGGACAAGGCTACTCTGGCCTGTCAGGATGCCAATGAGGCAGATAAGCCTGGCGAGGAAGGCTGCAGTGTAAGTACTCTGGATGATATGCATACCTTGCTTTCTGATTTGAAGCTGGATAAATATCCTTTGCATATTTACACAGGTGCCTCTGCTCTGCCCACGCTTTCTCTGGTTATGGCAGCAGTTCAGTCCTCTGGTATCAAGCCGGAAACATTAAAGGGTGTTATCGGGGGAAATCCTGTTATTGAGCTGGTGGAAAAGGGGAAGAATGTAGAGAATCTCTCCAGTCTTTACGACGAGGCCTATGCTGCTGCTAAATGGTGTCAGCAGAATGCTCCAGAGGTGAAAACCTGCTTGATTCGCAGTGATGTTTTCAGTCGTGGCGGTGCCAATGATGTACAGGAAATCGCGTATTGTCTTGCTGTAGCCACCGATTATATGCGGGCCATGATGGAAAGAGGCATGACGGCAGATGAAGCTGCCCAGCAGATAATGTTTGTCTTTTCTATGGGTGCAAACTTCTTTATGCAGATTGCCAAGCTGAGAGCTGTTCGTCCTATCTGGGCTCAGATTGTGGAGGCTTTTGGGGGCAGTCAGGATGCTCAGCGGATTCATGTTCACGGCAAGCCAGCTCTGTTTTTCAAGACCAAATATGATCCATATGTAAATATGCTGCGGAACACTTCGGAAATGTTTTCTGGAGTAGTTGGTGGGGTAGAGTCCTTTGAAAATGCCACCTTTGATGAGCCTATTCGCAAGGGTGATGAATTCTCCCGCCGTATTGCCAGAAATGTTCAGATTATGCTGCAGGAGGAGTTTGGTCTTTTACAGCCTATAGATCCTGCGGGTGGTTCCTGGGCGGTGGAAAGCCTGACCAAGGAAATCAAGGAAAAAATCTGGGCTGAGTTCCAAGTTGTTGAGGGCAAGGGTGGTATTGTACCAGCTTTGGAGGAGAAATATCCTCAGCAGCAGATCGCAGACATTTTGGCTCAGCGGTTCAAGAAGTTGGAATTGCGTCGTGATCGCATTGTAGGCAGCAATATGTATCCTAATATGACTGAGAAACGGTTAGATGCAAGACCTGAGGATTTTGCAGCTAACAAAAAGGTGCGCAGTCAGGCTATTGCTGATTATGAAGCTGATATGGACAAGGATTTCCAGCAGCAGGTATTGCAGAAGATTGGCAAAGAGGGCTGTATGGTTTGTCAGGCTATAGATGCCTTTAAGGCTGGTGCTACCCTAGCTATGGTGCGTCAGGCATTGAATAATAACACTGCCAGCGAAGTAGTGGAGTCCATTGCTCCTCACCGTTGGAGTGAGCGCTATGAGGCTCTACGCATGATTACCGAGGACTATAAGGCAGCTCATAATGATAATGTGAAAATCTTCCTAGCCAATATGGGGCCGATTCCTCAGCACAAGGCTAGAGCAGACTTTACCACAGGCTTCCTGCAGGTAGGTGCTTTCCAGGTTATGGGCAACAATGGCTTCCAGACCGTAGAGGAAGCAGCTCAGGCAGCTGGTGAATCCGGAGCAGATGCAGTGGTTATCTGTTCTACAGATGCTACCTATCCGGAAATTGTGCCTGCCTTGGCACCAAAACTTCATGAGGTATTGCCAAAGGCTATTGTATTCCTAGCTGGTGCGGCACCGGCTGATTTGACAGAAACCTACAAGGAAGCAGGAATTGATGAATACATCAATGTTCGTGCCAACTGCTACGCTATCCTGCAGCTTTTGCAGAAGAGGAAGGGGATGATTGAGTAATGGCTGCTTTTCCTGATTTTAGCAATATGAATTTGAAGGATGTTCCCGGCCACAGCTCACAGGATTGGCAAAAGCTGTTTGAATCTGCAGCAGGTGCTGGTTTTGATGCGCTGACAGGCAAAACCATGGAGCATATTCCTATCAAGCCTATATATAACCACGATGAATATGACCATATGAATCATTTGGACTTTGCCAGCGGTATTCCACCTTGTCTCCGTGGCCCATATTCTACCATGTACGTATTCCGTCCTTGGACAGTTCGTCAGTATGCAGGTTTCTCCACCGCAGAGGAATCCAATGCTTTCTATCGTCGCAATCTAGCTGCTGGTCAGAAAGGCCTGTCCATTGCCTTTGACTTGCCAACACATAGAGGCTATGACTCAGATAATCCTCGTGTACTGGGTGATGTAGGTAAGGCTGGCGTTGCTATTGACTCCATTCTGGATATGCGTATTCTGTTCAGCGGTATTCCCTTGGATCAGATGTCTGTATCTATGACCATGAACGGTGCGGTACTGCCTATTCTGGCTTTCTATATTCTTTCCGGTGAGGAGCAGGGTGTAGACAAAAAGGTTATGGCTGGTACCATTCAGAACGATATTCTCAAGGAATTCATGGTGCGTAATACTTATATTTACCCACCAGAAATGTCCATGCGTATTATCGGTGATATTTTTGAATATACCACCAAATATATGCCTAAGTTCAACAGTATTTCCATTTCCGGCTATCATATGCAGGAGGCTGGTGCTACAGCTGATATTGAGCTGGGCTACACTTTGGCTGATGGTTTGGAGTATATCCGTACCGGTATCAAAGCTGGTCTGCCTGTAGATGCCTTTGCTAAGCGTTTGTCCTTCTTCTGGGCTATTGGCAAAAACTACTTTATGGAGGTTGCCAAGATGAGGGCGGCCCGTGTGCTGTGGGCCAAGATTGTAAAATCCTTTGGGGCTCAGGATAATAAATCCATGGCTCTCCGTACTCACTGTCAGACCTCTGGCTGGTCCCTGACAGCTCAGGATCCATTTAACAATGTATCCAGAACTCTAATGGAAGCTATGGGTGCCGCCCTGGGACATACCCAGTCCTTGCATACCAACGCCTTGGATGAGGCTATTGCCTTGCCTACTGATTTCTCTGCCCGTATTGCGCGTAATACCCAGCTGTACATTCAGGATGAAACCAGTGTGTGCAAGATTATTGATCCTTGGGGCGGTTCCTATTATGTGGAGGCTCTTACCAATGAGATTATCCGCAGGGCTTGGGCTCATATTCAGGAGGTTGAGGCTCTGGGCGGTATGGCTAAGGCTATTTCCAGCGGTTTGCCTAAGATGCGTATTGAGGAAGCAGCAGCCCGCCGTCAGGCTCAGATTGACTCCGGCAATGAGTCTATTATCGGCCTGAATAAATATCGTTTGGATAAAGAGGATCCTCTGGAGATTCTGGCTATTGATAACACTGCTGTACGTCAGGCTCAGATTGAGCGCTTGGAAAAGCTGAGAGCAGAGCGTAATGATGATGATGTACGCCGCTGCCTGGAGGGCATTACCAAGGCCGCTGAGTCCAGAGATAACGGCAATCTGTTGGAGGCTGCGGTAGATGCAGCTAGAGCCCATGCTTCTCTGGGTGAGATTTCTGATGCAGTGGAGAAGGTTTCCGGCCGTTTCCAGGCTGTTATCCATACTATTTCTGGTGTTTATTCCTCAGAGTTTACTGACAAGACGGAGCTGGAGAAGGCTCGGGAAATGGCAGATGAATTTGAGGAGCTGACTGGTCGTCGGCCTCGTATTTTCGTAGCCAAGATGGGACAGGATGGCCATGATAGAGGACAGAAGGTTATCGCTTCTTCCTTTGCGGATATGGGCTGGGATGTTGATGTAGGCCCATTATTCCAGACTCCAGAGGAAACTGCTCAGGATGCAGTAGATAATGATGTTCACATGGTAGGTTTCAGCTCATTGGCTGCTGGTCACAATACATTACTGCCGCAGTTGGTAGAGGAGCTGGCAAAACTGGGCCGTGAGGATATTATGGTCTGCATTGGAGGGGTTATTCCAGTACAGGATTATGACTTCCTGTACAAGAGCGGCGCTGTGGCTATCTTTGCTCCTGGTACCAATATTCCAGAGGCAGGTATCAAGCTGCTGACCTTGTTGATTCAGCGTGCCAAGGACGAAATGGCAGAGGAAGATTAAAGGCAAGGAGTGTGAGTTATGGCTGAATATACAACATCAAAGCCCAGCTGGGTTCCAGAGGAGCCTAATGAGAAGTTTGCCTGTAGTGTTATGGGAGGCATTGAGGGCATCAAGGATACCACTGTAGGCAATATTAATCCCATGCTGACCAGTGGCAAGATGAAGCCTAAGCGGCGCCTTATCATGTCAGAGGATGAATATGTAAATGGCGTTTTGAAAGGGGACCGCATGGTGCTGTCCAGAGCCATAACTCTTATTGAAAGCAACAGCTCTAAGCATTTTGCCAAGGCTCAGCGGGTTTTGCAGAGACTGCTGCCTCACACCGGCAAGGCATTGCGCATAGGAATAACTGGCGTGCCAGGTGCAGGCAAGAGTACAATTATAGAGGTTTTTGGCAATATGCTTTGTGATGCTGGACACAGAGTGGCTGTGCTTTCTGTAGATCCTACCAGTTCTGTGACTAAGGGGTCTATTCTGGGAGATAAAACCAGAATGGGTACTCTTTCCCGTAGGAAGGAGGCCTTTATCCGGCCTTCCCCTGCTGGAGGGACTCTGGGCGGTGTGGCCCGGAAGAGCCGGGAAACCATGTTGATGTGTGAAGCGGCAGGATATGATATTATCTTAATAGAAACCGTTGGTGTAGGTCAGTCAGAAACCACGGTCAGGTCTATGGTAGATTTCTTTATGCTGGTGGTACTGACTGGTGCGGGGGATGATTTGCAGGGCATCAAAAAGGGTATTATGGAGTTGGCAGATGCCATTGTTATTAATAAGGCAGATGGAGATAATCTTCTCAAGGCCAAGGTGGCAAGAGGCGAATATGAACGGATGATAGAATATATTCGCCCGGCCACTCCAGGTTGGCCAACCCATGCCTATATGTGCTCAGCCTATACCAAATTCGGTTTACCAGAACTATGGAAGGTGATTCAGGCCTTCAAAGAGATGACTACAGATAGCGGTGTGTTTAAGAAACGGCGGCAGCATCAGTTGCTGGAGTGGATGAACAGCATGATTGATGAGCATCTCCACAGTCTTTTCTTTGAGGATCCTGTGATTACCGGCAGGATGCCAGAGGTAAAGGAGGCTGTGCTGAAAGGGATTGTTTCGCCAACTCAGGCGGTAAAGGAGTTGGTAGGGATGTTTGATATAGAAAGAGCTGCCTACCGAAGCCGGGACTTCCTGCGTATGGAGGATAAGAAAATCAAATAAGAAAGAAATTCCGTCATTACTGATGCTGCCCCTGAGGTAATGGCGGAATTTTTTTTGCCCAGGTATTGTAAACCAAAAGAATGCTTGTGTTATATGCTGATTTGTGGTATTATGTTTTGGTGTACTATGGTTAAGAATGGGAAAGCTGTGCTCTTGCATGGTATTCCCAACACAAATATTATTCAGGAGGTCATTTGACACAATGGAAGTTAATGTAAAGGAATTGGAAAACTCTCAGGTAGAATTGGAAATTACTGTACCAGCTGCTGAGCTGGATAAGGCTTATGAGGCTGCATACAAGAAGGTTGCTGCCAAGGTTAACATCCCTGGCTTCCGCAAGGGCAAGGCTCCTAAGAAGATTGTTGAGCGTACTGTAGGTCAGGAGTACATTCTGGACGAGGCTGTTGAGGCTATTGCTCCAAAGAAGTTCTTCGAGGCTATTAAGGAGAAGGAGATTGATATCGTAACTCGTCCTGAGTTCGATGTTACCACCAAGGAGCTGGGCAAGGATCTGGTGTTCAAGGTTACTGCTACCAAGAAGCCAGAGGTTAAGCTGGGCGACTACAAGGGTTTGAAGGTTGATGTTAAGAAGGACGAGGTTGATGACGAGGCTGTACAGCTTCAGCTGACTCGTATGCTGGACCGTCAGGCTGATATGGTTGAGGCTGAGGAAGGCGCTGCTGTTGCAAAGGATGATTTCATCACTTTGGATTTCAAGGGCTTTGTTGATGGTGAGGCTTTTGCTGGCGGCGAGGGCAAGGATTATCCTCTGCAGATCGGTTCCAACAGCTTTATCCCAGGCTTTGAGGATCAGCTGGTAGGTGCCAAGGTTGGCGAGGAAATGGATGTAAACGTAACCTTCCCAGAGGAGTATCATGCTGAGGAGCTGAAGGGCAAGCCAGCAGTATTCAAGTGCACTGTAAAGAGCATCAAGAGAAAGGTTCTGCCTGAGCTGAATGATGATTTCGCTAAGAAGGCAAGCACCTTCCAGACTCTGGATGAGCTGAAGGCTGATATCCGTTCCAACCTGGAGAAGTCTGCTGAGAGCAAGTTCGAGGCTGAGAAGCGTGAGGCTGTAATCAAGCAGGCTACTGAGAATGCTGAGGTAGAGATTCCAGAGGTTATGATTGAGAACCGCGTAAATGTTATGATTCAGGAGCTGGCTCTCCGTCTGGAGCAGCAGGGCATGAAGCTGGAGATGTATCTCCAGTATGCAAATACTGATATTAACAAGCTGCGTGAGACTTATAAGGATACCGCTGCTATCAACGTAAAGACCGACTTGGTTCTAGAGGCTGTTGCTAAGGCTGAGGGTATCAAGGTTGAGGCTGAGGAGCTGGATGCAGAGGTTGAGTCCATGGCTAAGGCTTATGGTGCTACCGCTGCCGAGGTAAAGAAGATTATTACCCAGCAGGGCCGTACTGTAGATTTGGTGGAGACTGTTCTCCGTCGCAAGACTGCTCAGATGATTCTGGACAGCGTTGCTGAGTAATTAACGCCTATATTGCTGGTTGGTCAGCGATTATTATGAGGTGATTTTCATGAGTTATGTTCCTATGGTTGTGGAACAGTCCGGTCAGGGAGAGCGTGCCTATGATATTTACTCCCGTTTGTTGAAGGATAGAATTATCTTCCTTAGCGGCGAGGTAGAGGACAATATGGCCAATACCATTGTGGCTCAGATGCTTTTCCTGGAAGCGGAAGATCCTGACAAGGATATTTATTTATATATCAATAGCCCCGGCGGTGTAGTAACCGCCGGCATGGCTATCTATGATACCATGCAGTACATCAAGCCTGATGTATCTACTATCTGTATCGGACAGGCTGCCAGCATGGGTTCCCTGCTGCTTACCGCAGGTGCCAAGGGTAAGCGTTTTGCTCTGCCAAATGCTAGAATTATGATTCATCAGCCATTGGGCGGTGCTAGAGGCCAGTCCACCGATGTACAGATTCAGGCCAAGGAGCTGCTGAGGATTCGTCAGATGTTGAATGAGATTTTGTCTCAGCGCACTGGTAAGTCTATGGAGCAGATTGAGGCTGATACAGAGCGTGATAATTTTATGAGTGCTGCAGAGGCTGTGGAATACGGTTTGGTAGATAAGGTTATCGTCAGAGAGGCAGACACCCAGGAAGATGATAGCAAATAACAGGAGGTAGTAGCATGAGCGTAGATCATCAGGACGGGCTTGTCTGCTCCTTTTGTGGCAAATCTGAGGATATGGTACGGAAGCTGGTAGCAGGCCCAGGGGTTTGCATCTGTGATGAGTGCATTGATATTTGCAATTCCATCATAGAGGGTGAACTGAATGATCAGGAGAACAAAGAAGATGTTCTTCAGGGACTGCCAAAGCCAAAGGAAATCAAGGCATCTCTTGACCAGTATGTTATTGGTCAGGAGGAGGCTAAGAAGTCTCTGGCGGTAGCAGTTTACAACCATTATAAGCGTATCAGGGCAGAGGTGAAGCCCCATCAAGTAAAGGATGTGGAGTTGCAAAAATCCAATATTCTGATGCTGGGACCTACCGGTAGCGGTAAAACCCTGCTGGCCCAGACCTTGGCCCGGATACTGAATGTGCCTTTTGCTGTAGCTGATGCTACCACTCTTACAGAAGCAGGCTATGTAGGCGAGGATGTGGAAAACGTTCTTTTGAAGCTGATACAGGCTGCGGATTACAATATAGAAAGAGCCCAACAGGGAATTATCTATATTGACGAGATTGACAAGATTGCTCGCAAGGGTGAGAATACATCCATTACCAGAGATGTTTCTGGAGAGGGTGTGCAGCAGGCATTGCTGAAGATTTTGGAGGGCACTGTGGCATCAGTACCACCTCAGGGTGGTCGGAAGCATCCACATCAGGAGCTTTTGCAGATTGATACCACTAACATCCTGTTTATCTGTGGTGGTGCCTTTGCCGGTATTGACAAGGTTATTAACAAGCGTATCGGTAAAAAGAGCATGGGCTTTGGAGCGGAAATTCACTCCAAGCAGCAGTTGGATATTGGTCAGCTGTTGCAGAAGCTGGTACCAGATGATTTGATGAAGAGCGGTTTGATACCGGAATTTATCGGACGTCTGCCAGTTGTTGTAACCCTTGCTCCTTTGGATGAAGCTGCTTTGGTAGAGATTTTGACCAAGCCAAAGAACGCTTTGGTTAAGCAGTATCAGCACTTGCTGTCTTTGGATGGCGTGGAGCTGGATTTTGATAAGGAGGCTCTGGGAGCTATTGCTCAGGAGGCTCTCAAACGGAAAACCGGTGCAAGAGGACTCCGCTCTATTATTGAAAAAATAATGAAGAATGTCATGTACGAAATTCCATCTATGGAGGGTGTTAATACCTGCCATGTAACTAAGGATGTTGTACAGAAGGGCATGGAGCCTGAATTGTCCTATGGGGGACAGCAGCGGGAGGCATCTGCCTGATTACATCAGGTAAAATATGAGAAAGATATAGGCGTTGCCTCCGGGTGGCGTCTATATTTATATATACCTATAACTTCTACGGAGGTGAATTTTATGAGTGAAAATGAAATTTTGCGAACATTACCGATTCTTCCTTTGCGGGGGATGGTGGTATTTCCATATATGATGGTACATCTGGATGCTGGTAGAGATCCGTCTATTTCTGCTCTGGAAAAGGCCATGTTGCAGGAGGAGCATCATGTATTTTTGCTGGCACAGCGGGATGCAGATGTGGAGGGACCTGAGATAAAGGATCTTTACAATGTAGGTACTGTGGCAGAGATTAAGCATTTGGTAAAGCTGCCTGACGGTGCAGTACGAGTACTGGTAGAGGGACTTCATAGAGGTCAGATTGTTGAGGTTAATCAGGAGGAAAGCCAGTTTATAGAGGCTCAGATTCGTGAATACGAAGATCCAATTGTCAAAACCACCGAAATGGAGGCTTTGGTAAGGGTTGTGGTTCATGAATTTGAGCAGTGGGTAAAGTCCAGCCAGAAGATACCGGCGGAGGCTATGGTGTCAGTGTCTATTATTGAGGATGCTGGTCGTTTGGCAGATATGATTGCTGGTCATATCAACCTAAAGCTGGAGGATAGACAGCGGATTCTGGAGGCCATAGATGTTAAAGCTCGTTTGGAATGCCTCTACGGCTTTATCAAGCGGGAGCGGGATATTCTGGAAATAGAGCGTAAGATAGGCAGCCGGGTTCGGAAGCAGATAGAAAAAGTTCAGAAGGAATATTATCTGCGGGAAAAAGTAAAGGCCATTCACAAGGAGCTGGGAGATCAGAACGGTATTCAGGGTGATATTGAGGATTTCCAGCAGCGCATGAAGGATGGAAAATATCCTGACTATGTGGTGAAAGCTGTAGATAAGGAGCTAAAGCGGCTGGAGCGCTCTCAGAGCGCCTCTCAGGAGGCTGCAGTTATCAGCACCTATGTGGATAACCTTTTGAGCCTGCCTTGGGAAATTGAGTCCAAGGACATTAATGATATTAAGAGTGCTCAGCAGGTTCTAAACAAGGATCACTATGGTCTGGAGAAAGTAAAGGAGCGTATTCTGGAGTATTTGGCTGTGCGTCAGCTGACAGAGGGACAGAATGCACCTATTCTATGTTTGGTAGGTCCGCCGGGAGTAGGTAAAACCTCTTTGGCTGGTTCTGTGGCTAGAGCTTTGGGACGGAAATTTGCCAGAGCTTCTCTAGGTGGTGTACGGGATGAGGCGGAAATTCGCGGTCATCGTCGTACCTATGTAGGAGCTATGCCGGGCCGCATCTTGGAAGCTCTTAAGAAAACCGGTACCTGCAATCCTGTTTTCCTCCTGGATGAGGTGGACAAGATGGGCAGTGATTACAAGGGAGATCCTACCTCTGCTCTGTTGGAGGTGCTGGATCCAGCTCAGAATAATACCTTTAGTGATCACTATATTGAATTGCCTTTTGATTTGTCAAAGGTACTGTGGATTGTGACCGCTAATGATTTAGGCGGGATTCCAAGACCATTGTTGGACCGTATGGAGGTCATCACCCTTTCCAGTTATACCCAGCAGGAAAAGCTGGAGATCGCCAAGCGGTATCTTCTGCCTAGACAGCGCAGCAAAAATGGTTTGTCTGGCAAGCAGATACGTCTGGGGGCTGGTGTCCTGCAGCAGCTTATTGATGAATATACCAGAGAGTCTGGCGTTCGTGAGCTGGAGCGGGTAATTGGCCATCTTTGCCGTAAGGCAGCCAGAAAGATTGTAGAGGGAGAAGAGGAGTCTGTTTATGTCAGCACCAAGAACCTTACAGATATTCTAGGCAAGGCAAAATTCCCTCACAAGAAATCTCTGCGAAAGCCAGAGGTTGGATTGTGCACTGGCATGGCCTGGACTCAGGTAGGAGGGGATATTCTTCCTACAGAGGTAAATATTTTCCCAGGCAAAGGACAGTTGATTCTAACTGGCAAGCTTGGGGATGTAATGAAGGAATCTGCTCAGGCAGCCCTTTCCTATATTCGCAGTCGTCAGAGCCAACTGGGCTTGAAAGAGGATTTCTACGAGAAGCAGGATATCCATGTACATTTTCCTGAGGGAGCAGTACCAAAGGATGGTCCATCTGCTGGTATAACTATGGCTACGGCTATGGTATCCGGCCTAACCGGCCGAAAGGTTCGCAGTGATGTGGCTATGACAGGTGAGATTACCATTCGAGGTAATGTACTGCCTATTGGAGGCCTTAAGGAGAAGGTATTGGCTGCTTATCGGGAGGGTATAAAGACCATTATTCTGCCTATGGAAAATAAGCGGGATATTGAGGATATTCCAGAGAATGTCCGAGAAAAGCTGGAGTTTGTGCCGGTGGAGCAAATGGATCAGGTATTGACAAAGGCTCTATTGCCAGCAGGAAAGGAGTAAAATGGGAGAACTGACGAAGGATGCCTCTCAGGAGGTTATTATTACTCAGGGCACCTATTTGGCTTCTGCGGTGTGCAAGGAGCAGTATCCAGAGGTTCCCAGGAAAGAAATAGTCTTTATTGGCCGCTCCAATGTGGGGAAGTCCTCCTTGATAAACTCCCTTACCAGAGTAAAGAATCTGGCTCGTGTTTCCAGTCAGCCTGGTAAAACCCAGACCATTAACTTCTACGAAATAGGAGCAAAACTGCCCCAGGTGGAGGAGCGACAGGATTTTTATCTGGTGGATCTGCCTGGCTATGGCTATGCCAAGACTGGGGCAAAGCGACGCAAAATCTGGAGCAAGTTTATTAATGAATATCTTCTGTCCTCCCCTAGGATTCAATTTGTCTGTCAGCTGATAGATGTCAGACATGAGCCTATGGCTTCTGATGTGGAAATGTTCCGCTGGCTAGTGGAGAACAATCTGCCAGTATTGGTAATAGCCACCAAGGCTGATAAGATTGGCAAGAATACTGTAGCCAAGAATGTAGCAGCTATTAAGCGGGGCTTAGGGATTCCAGATTTGGATGTGCTGCCCTATTCGTCCTTGAAAAATCAAGGACGACAGGAGCTTTTGCAAGTTATTGCTGATTGCTTAGGGGAAGCTGAGGAATAAGGTGCATGATGAAGCTAACAAAGTTGGATAAAGAAATTTTGAATCTGCTGCAGGGAAACTTGCAGTTGGAGCCAAGGCCCTTTCAGCTTATAGGGAAGCAGTTGGGCCTTAGTGAGGAGCAGGTTATCAGCCGTCTCCAGCAGCTGAAGGCAGGAGGTTATATTCGCAAGATAGGAGCCTTCTTCAATTCGGATAAGCTGGGCTATCAGGGAACCTTGGTGGCTCTGCGGGTAAAGCCTGAGCTTATGGAGGAAACCGCCATCTTTATCAATCAGTTTCCGGGGATTACCCATAATTATCAACGGGAAGGGCGGTATAATCTCTGGTTTACTTTGATTACCCCTAATGAAAGATTAAGACAGGATATTCTGACTCAGATACGGCAGCTGCCGGGAGTAGAGGATGCCATGGATTTAAGTGCCCGTCGCAAATACAAAATTAATGTGCAGTTTAATCTGCGTTAGGTTTTGGCCCTATGGCAAAGGCTTGGGGATAGTAATAAATAATATTCTGAAATAGAGGTAGAAGATGGAAATAACAGAGCTGGATAAAAAAATCGTCAGAGCCATGCAGGACGAACTGCCTCTGGTGGCAGAGCCCTTTAAGCTGATTGCTGAGGAAATCGACAGTACAGAGGAGGAAGTCTTGGCCAGGCTGAGGCTTATGAAGGAGGATGGTGCCCTGCGCAAGATGGGGGCTGTGCTCAGACATAGAGAGGTAGGCTTTAGAGCCAATGCCTTGGGTGTCTGGGTGGTGCCGGAGGAACGGATGGATCAGGTGGCTGAGATAATGTGCAGCCATATGGCCGTAACCCATTGCTATGATAGAAATGTCATGCCAGATTGGCCCTATAATTTCTATACCATGATACATGGCACCAGCCGGGAGGACTGTCAGCAAATTGCTCAGGATTTGGCCAAGGAAACTGGTATCAGCCAGTATGAGCTGTTATATACTGGCCGGGAATGGAAAAAAACATCCATGAAATACTTTGTATAAATTTCCACAGCAAAAAAGACTCATGAAATGCCGTATAGGGCATCCCATGAGTCTTTTTTAATTCTTAAATAAATCCTTATGCATATTAATAACTTCCCCTATAACCATTTTGCCACGAATATCAGCATGTAAGCCATCATTGGCCCACTCTGGTGCCATAATGGTATGGGTGCTGTCATAAAAATAAGGCTCCAAATCAATATAGTATTCTTGCTGGCGAATATAACGATTAATTTTCTCCAGTTTGTTGCGCCAATTAGGATCTGTTGGCGTGTGGAAGGCCAGCATGATATTATCAGGATTGATAGGAGGCAAGGTCATAAGAATAGGCCGAATATCATTGTCCTGACATTTTTTTACAATCTGCTTTAGATCATTGATAACCATCTGACCGGTGATATGGGTAGCTCTCAGACTGTTGGAGCCAGTCATAATCAAGAGATTTTTAGGCCTTAGCGGCAGGACATCCCTATCGAATCTGGCCAAGGTAGTGGTGGAGGTATCTCCGCTGCGACCTAGATTGATACAGGGTTCATCCATATAGGTGGTGTAGCTGTACTCCAGACTGGCTGGGGAAAAGGAAACTGCACCGCCACCGTGGGTAATACTGTCTCCAAAGGCAGCCACTAAAGGCCGCGTGATATGATTTGGCACCTGAAAGCTATCGGTGTCGGAATAAACCCCTACTGTATTGCCATTGGCATCCAGCCCTCGAACCCGCCAATAGTAGGTGCCGGCATAATATCTGGCATATTCATCATAGCAGCTAAAGGCGTTGGTCACAGTTTTGGCCCAATAGCGGTCTGGGGTAGGGTCAGTATTGTTTTCCTGAGTAGGTGGCTTGGTTAAAAGCTCCACCTCGTAGCGTTCAGCCCCCAGCATAGGAATCCATGTAAACACTGGATATATAGGCTGGCTAAAATCAGGCATTCTATCAAATTTGTTCAATACAGGCTTATTGGGAACAGCCTTGTGGCCATCCATGTAGATAGGTTCTGCCGTGGAATAAACTCCCAGAGGCTCGTGACGCAGGTTTAGGGCACGAACCCGCCAGTACACAACTGGCAAATTACGGTAGGGTGTTAAATCAATCTGTAGACCATTGGTAAATACCTGTCTGGTGCCATAGAGATGATTTGTTGTAGAAAAGCTCTGGGTGTTTTCCGTATCTGGTGGTCCAGATAAAAGCTCCAGCTCATAGAGCACCCCATCAGGAATACTGTGCCAAATAAGAAATGGCTTTAAGCTGGCAGGCTTATCGGCAGGATATTTGGTAATGGGAACTGGACGAATTGGCTCCCGGTAATTCCCATTGGGAATCAAGGTTTCATCATCAGAAACCTTGCCAAAGATGCCATAGGCCGTAATCCTGTAATAGGCAGGAATAGCTGTAGGAGGTACCACATAGGTATCGTTCATGGTATAGGCTGAGGCAACCTTGTGGTATTCAGGTTCTCCTTCCACCAGACCTGTAGTTTTGTAATAAGTATCTACCTGATAAAAGCAGGGATAGGGATAACGGCTCCAGGATAGCAGTGTATCTCCATTTTCTTCTGTAAAGCTAGCAGAAACACGGTAATTCTTCAGGCCCAGCAGGTCAGTTTTTTCCGTGAGAAATATGCATAATATAGTAAAACAGCAAATAATAGTTAAAAATGAGAAAAAACAAATAAAAAGTTTTCGCATAAATACAAACTCCAGTAAAATAATTACTTATTATTATACATTAATTTGTCAGGTGTAACAATAATACCTTTTACAAATGTATGAAATATTAGTATAATTATTGGTACTGACACAACTTTTTTGCAGGTGTGTATTAGTGAATTATTATGAAATTATAGATAAGGAAATGATGATATGTCGTTAAATCAGGATTTTATTAGAGAAGCCAGTGCTTTGCTAGGGCAGGAGCAGTTTTTCGTTAGTGAGCCTATGAGCAAGCATACCACCTTTAATATTGGCGGGCCGGCAGATTATTTGCTCTTCCCTGCTAATATGGAGCAGCTTTCCCAGATATTTGTGCTGTTAAAGAATTATGATATTCCTCATACTATTTTAGGCAATGGCTCCAATGTACTGGTGCTGGATAAGGGAATCCGTGGGGCTGTTATCAAGATGCACGCTCCTATGAGCTACAAGCGCTGTGAGGGAAATAGAATTATTGCAGGGGCAGGTGCCTATTTAAAGCATGTATCCCAGTTTGCGGCGGAAAATGGGCTGACAGGCATGGAATTTGCCTGTGGCATACCAGGCAGTCTTGGTGGAGCAGTATTTATGAATGCGGGTGCCTACGATGGTGATATGTCAGGTATTGTGGTGCAGGTCAAGACTGTTACCCACAATGGCAAGATTCTTACCTACGAGAAGGATGAACTGGATTTTGGTTACCGTCACAGTGTTTTCCAGCATAATGGACAGGCAATTTGCGAGATTACTTTGGAGCTGGCTTCGGGAGACAAGGAAGCTATTCAGGCCAAGATAGATGATTTTACCCAGCGGCGGGAAAGCAAGCAGCCTTTGGAAATGCCAAGCGCAGGCAGTACCTTCAAGCGTCCTCAGGGATATTTTGCTGGCACCCTTATTGACGAAACTGGCCTGAAGGGCTTGCAGGTAGGTGGGGCGCAGATTTCCACCAAGCATGCAGGCTTTGTGGTAAATTCTGGCAATGCTACAGCAGCAGATGTATTGAAACTTATTAAAGAGGTGCAGGATAGGGTTTATGCCAAAAATGGCGTGAAGCTTTTCCCAGAGGTTAGAATCATCGGCGAGCAATAAGCAAAGATTAAAAGGGGGCATGAAGGTGGCCAAGGAGATAGAGCGTAAGTTTCTCATTAAAAGGGAGCTGTGGCAGCCTCAAAGTCCAGGGATGGAGATTCGTCAGGGCTATCTTTCTCTAGATCCTGAGCGGACGGTACGGGTGCGTACTAAAGGTGCTAAGGGATATCTTACCATAAAGGGAAAAAATCAGGGCATATCCCGTACAGAGCTGGAATATGAAATTCCCTATGAGGAAGCCAGTCAAATGTTAGAGGAATTGTGTCTCCATCCTTTGGTGGAAAAGACTCGTTATCTGGAGCAGCATGGACAGCAGCTTTGGGAGATAGATATATTTGCTGGAGATAATGAAGGGCTGGCTGTGGCAGAGGCAGAGCTTCCCTCAGAGGATACGGCTCTGGCTTTGCCTATTTGGATTGACCGGGAGGTTTCTGGGGAAGCTAGGTATTACAATTCCAGCCTGATAAAGCTACCTTACAAAAATTGGTAGGACAATGTTAGAGTTGTTACACTTTTATTGGAGTGTAAATATAAAAGTTTTATATATGTGGAATAATGTAATTTCCTAGTGGAAAAAAACTCAAAAATAGGGTTTTGTGGATTAATAAAAGACGAAAATCCAATCAGAAAATACAAGGTGTAATATTTCTTTACAGAAAAGGTTGACAAATTGCTAGGAATGAGTGATAATAGACAAAGCTCAACGAAAACTTGTTAGACAAAATTCTTGAGCAGATGGTATAGGAGGGATTTTCTTGAAGCACGTATTGTCTGTTCTGGTAAAAAATAGGACCGGCGTTTTGGTTCGAGTAGCTAGTATGTTTTCGCGTCGGGAGTTCAATATCGACAGCTTGGCTGTAGGTATTACAGAATCTCCTGAGTTCTCTCGTATCACCTTGGTGGTACATGGAGATGAGTATCTGGTGGATCAGATGATGAAGCAGCTGGAAAAGCTGCCGGAGGTGGAAGCTGTCCAGCGTTTGGATGACGGAAGCTCTGTTTATCGTGGTATGACCATGATAAAGGTTAAGGCTGATGATACCAACAGATTAGATGTGTTAAAAATGGCTGAGCTCTTTAGAGCTAGAGTCATTGATGTGCAGCCCACTACCTTGATTTTTGAGGTTACTGGTGATGACGACAAGGTAACGGCTTTTACCCGCCTCTTGAAGCCATACGGTATTTTGGAAATCATTCGAACCGGTCTTATTGGACTGGAGCGGGGGGAGCACACCATACAAGAACATTGTGAGGAGAGAGATTACTATGGCAAAAACTTATTATGATCAGGATGCAAATTGGAGCCTCATGAACGGGAAGACCGTTGCCATTATTGGTTATGGCAGCCAGGGACATGCCCATGCACTGAACCTGAAGGAAAGCGGTGCTAATGTTATTGTTGGCCTGTATGAGGGTTCCAAGTCCAAGAAGGTTGCAGAAGAGCACGGTCTGAAGGTTTGCAATGTAGCTGAGGCTGTAAAGCAGGCTGATATTACCATGGTTCTGATTCCTGATGAGAAGCAGTCCGATGTATACAAGGCTGAGATTAAGCCAAATCTGAAGTCTGGCAGCGCTCTGGCTTTTGCTCATGGTTTCAATATTCATTATCAGCAGATTATACCTCCTGCTGATGTAGATGTATTCATGGTAGCACCAAAGGGACCTGGTCATCTGGTACGTCGTACCTACACTGAGGGTTCCGGTGTTCCTGCAGTATTCGCTGTTTATCAGGATGCTAGCGGTCAGTGCTTTGATCTGGCTTTGGCTTATGCTAAGGGTGTTGGTGCAACTCGTTCCGGCGTTCTCCAGACTACCTTCCGTGATGAGACTGAAGAGGATCTCTTCGGTGAGCAGGCTGTACTGTGCGGCGGCGTTTGCCAGCTGATGCAGACTGGTTTCGAGGTTCTGGTTGAGGCTGGTTATCCACCTGAGATGGCATATTTCGAGTGCTTCCATGAGATGAAGCTCATCGTTGACCTGTGCTATGAGGGCGGCTTCACCAAGATGCGTAAGTCTATTTCCGATACTGCAGAGTATGGCGACTACATGGTTGGTCCTCGTATTATTACCGAGGAAACCAAGAAGGAAATGAAGAAGGTTCTGAAGGAAATTCAGGATGGTACTTTTGCTCGCAACTGGCTGTTGGAGAACCGTTCCGCTGGCCGTGCAAACTTCCTGATGCAGCGTCGTCTCCATGCAGAGCATCCAATCGAGAAGGTTGGCGCAGAACTGCGTAACATGATGCCTTGGCTGAAGAATGGTGCAGACCTTTCCAAGGACTAATCCAAGCAAATTAAACTAGAAATTTAGCGAATAGGCTTATGCTATAGTGGCATAAGCCTATTTGTAGCATAATGACGAGGTGTATGTAATGGGAATGAATATGACAGAAAAAATCCTGGCCAAGCATGCTGGTTTGGATTCTGTAACTGCTGGACAGCTTATTTTCTGCCAGCTGGATATGGTATTAGCCAATGATGTAACTGCTCCTCCTGCTATCAAGGAGTTTGAGAAAATCGGTCGTCCAGTATTTGATAATACTAAGATTGCGCTGGTGCCAGATCATTTTACTCCTAACAAGGATATTAAGGCAGCAGGTCTGGCCAAGACTGTGCGGGAATTTGCCAAGAAGCATCAGATTAAGAATTACTTTGAAATTGGCCGGGTAGGTATCGAGCATGTTATTTTGCCAGAAAAGGGTATTGTAGGCCCTGGTATGCTTACCATAGGTGCAGATTCCCATACCTGTACCTATGGCGCAGTTAACGGTTTTTCTACTGGTGTTGGTTCCACTGACCTAGGGGTGGCTATGGCTACTGGTCAGGCTTGGTTCAAGGTGCCAAAGGCTATCAAGGTTGTACTTACTGGCAAAAAGCCAAAGTACATCTGTGGTAAGGATGTCATTCTGACTCTGATTGGCATGATTGGCGTAGATGGTGCACTCTACAAGGCAATTGAATTTGCTGGTGAGGGTGTAGCTGAGCTGACTATGACAGACCGTCTTACAATAAGCAATATGGCCATTGAGGCCGGTGGCAAGAATGGTATTTTCCCATTTGATGAAATTACCAAGGAATATGTAGAGGGCAGAGTGCAGCAGCCATATGAGGCTGTAGCTCCTGATGAGGATGCCAGCTATGAAAAGGTAATCGAGATAGATCTTTCCAAGCTGACACCAGTGGTGGCTTTCCCACATCTGCCTGGCAACACTCATCCAGTGTCTGAGATTGACAAGATAAAGATAGATCAGGTGGTAATTGGTTCCTGTACCAATGGACGTCTGGAGGATCTCCGTCAGGCTGCAGAGGTGTTGAAGGGCCATAGTGTACATCCAGATGTACGCTGTATTGTAATTCCAGGTTCCCAGCAGGTTTATTTGGATGCTGTTCATGAGGGACTGGTAGATATCTTTATTAATGCTGGCGCAGCTGTCAGCACTCCAACCTGCGGACCATGTCTTGGTGCCCATATGGGTATTATGGCAGCAGGGGAGAAGGCTGTTTCCACCACCAATCGTAATTTCCGTGGCCGTATGGGCCATGTTGACTCCGAGGTATATCTGGCTGGCCCATATGTGGCAGCTGCCAGTGCAATTCTCGGTTATATCGCAGTTCCAGAGGAGGTAAATTAAGATGAGCTTAGAAGGAAAGGTTTGGCGCTACGGCGACAATATTGATACAGATGTAATTATTCCTGCCCGCTATCTGAACTCCTTTGATCCCAAGGATTTGGCTGCTCATTGCATGGAGGATAGCGATGAGCATCAGGAGGCTCCTTTTGCTGCCAATGTGGTAGAGGGGGATATTCTGGTAGGTGGCAAGAACTTTGGCTGTGGCTCCTCCCGCGAACATGCCCCTGTAGCTATCAAGGCTTCTGGTGTGCCTGTGGTAATTGCAGCAGATTTTGCCCGTATCTTCTACCGTAACGGCATTAATATCGGTTTGCCACTGCTGGAAATCGGCGATGATGTGGAGAAAATTCATCATGGAGACAAGCTGCGGGTGGATACTTCCACTGGTGTGATTGAGAATCTTACCACTGGTGATGTATTCCACGCTCAGCCATTGCCAGGCTTTGTACAGGATATTGCCAAGGCCGGCGGGTTGATTAATTATATCAAGGCCAAGGGCTGATTGAGTATAAAAATAATACCGACCTGATAAGGGACAAAATTCTCTTGCTCAGGTCGGTATTTTGTGTTTATTAGGGTTTAAACGTAGATATATTCTGCCATAACTGGCTGTAAATCATGATTTAGCAGGCTTTGATATACATCATCGACAGTGCGGGTGTCAGAGATTTCAAATTGTGCATCTCCTTTGTCCTTTGCTTCAGTGCAATGCTCACCAATGGCCGTGCTGACGCCGGCAGATATTTTGGTAGCAGCAATTTTTACCAGATTGTCTCGGACTCTGGCACATTCTCTGGTGGAAACCGTTATGCTGGCAAAGGGCATAAAGAGCCGATAGGCACAAACCACCTGCAGAAGCTGGGCTTCATGCACATCCATTGGATTGATTTTGTCGTTGTTGATAATCGGCCGCAAACGAGGGCAGGAAAAAGCAATTTCTGCCTGGGGATATTTTTTTTGCAAATAATAGGCATGCATACCGGTAGCCAGAGCATCCTTGCGGAAATCATCTAGTCCCAGCAGAGCGGCAAAGCCTACACCTCTCATGCCACCCTTTAGCGCTCGTTCCTGAGCATAAAAGCGGTATGGGAAGATGCGCTTGTGACCTGCCAAATGGAGAGTTTCATATTTGTCGGCATGATAGGTTTCCTGAAAAACTGTTACATAATCAGCGCCGCATTGGTGAAGATAGGCATAATCCTCACTGTTCATAGGATAAACTTCCAAGCCAATAATTCGGAAATATTTCCTGGCTATCTTGCAGGCTTCTCCAATGTATTCCACTGTGGATTTTTGACGGCTTTCCCCAGTGAGAATCAGGATTTCCTGAAGTCCGCTTTGGGCAATGGCTGCCATTTCCTTGTCAATTTCCTCATAGGTAAGCTGGGCTCGACGAATGTGGTTGTAACGGTTAAAGCCACAGTAGATACAGAAGTTTTCACAGTAATTAGCAATATAGATAGGGGTAAAAAGACAAATTGAATTGCCAAAATGCTTTTCCTTTTCCACCTTGGCCTGCTGGGCAATTTCTTCCAAAAAAGGCAGAGCGGCTGGGGAAAGGAGGGCACGGAAATCCTCTGGTGTCTTACGGCTGTGCTGTAGAGCCCGTCGTACATCCTGAGCTGTATAGCTATCGTAATCATAGCTTTCCATATCCGCCACAACTCTGTCCAGCAAATCGCTGTCCAGCACCTCCATATCCGGCATATATTCCATATGGTTGCTGCGGTTTTCTTTGGCTAAAAAGGCTTTGGCCTCCTGGCTGATAATACTTTCATTAAGATGTTCATCCTTGCTCATATTCACTTCTCCTTAGTCCCGTAAGTATCCTGTCAGAGGGGAGGAGGCACTACCCTTGTCCTGAATCCGTCCCAGCTTTGCCTTGCAGGCTAGGTGACCTGCCTCAATAGCCAGCCTGAAGGCCTCTGCCATAGCTGGAATATCGCCAGCAGTGGCAATGGCGGTGTTGGCCATAATGGCCGCGGCACCCATTTCCATAGCTTCACAAGCCTGAGATGGTCTGCCAATGCCAGCATCTACAATAATTGGCAATTCAATTTCATCAATGAGAATCTGAATAAACTCCTTGGTGCACAGACCTTTGTTGGTGCCGATAGGAGCCCCTAAAGGCATAATGGCAGCTGCTCCTACATTGGTCAAGTCTCGAGCTACATTCAAATCAGGATACATATAGGGGAGGACAGTAAAGCCTTCCTTGGCAAGAATTTCCGTAGCCTTAATGGTTTCCTGATTATCAGGCAGGAGATATTTGCTATCCCGCATGATTTCGATTTTTACCAAATCGCTGTGACAAAGCTCTCTGGACAAGCGGGCAATCCGCACCGCCTCGTCGGCATTTCTGGCCCCAGAGGTGTTAGGTAAAAGGGTGATATGCTCAGGAATATAATCAAGAATATTGGCCATGCCGCCATCGTTAACTCGACGGAGAGCCAAAGTAATAATATCTGCCTGGGCATTTTCCACGGCAGCCTTAATCAGATTGAGGGAATATTTGCCGGAACCTAAAATAAAACGGGATTTGAATTCATGCTTGCCTAATTTCCAAGTCATTTTTCTGCCTCTTTTCCTAAATGTTCAATAATTAATTCTGCTACCATATTTGCCTCATGTCCTGCGCAAATTGCTACTCTTGGGGCCATGAGGGGCTGAGCTTCATTGCTGCTGATATTGTCCCCGCAAAGGTAAAATTTGGACATGATAGCCTTGGTTTGAATCAAATTGCTTTTGCCATAGCCTGCCATGCCATTGCCGGAAACAAGCCATTTATCTGGCAGCTGCTCCAAAACCGTATTTGCCAGCATAGCCTTGTTCTCTGGTACATCAAAGGCTTCGCAAATAATGTCAGCATCTGAAAATAGAGTAGCTACATTGCTGGCTGTGATTTTCAAACAATCTGTACTTACCCGAATATAGGGATTGATTTCCAGAATCTGTTTTTTTAGGGCCTCTGTTTTGTACTGGCCTAAGTGGTGGATAAAATAATGCTGTCTGTTAAGATTGGTTAAATCTACCCGGTCAAAATCCACCAGATGAAGCTGTCCTACACCTATGCGGGCTAGTCCAATAGCAATATTGGAGCCAAGGCCTCCCAGACCTGCAATGGCAATCTTGGCCTTCTGCAGTTTGTCCTGCAATGCCTTGCCATGACGCTGGCAGAGGGCAGCATAGATTTCCTCCTGTGATGGCACAGTATCAGCCTCCTCCTACAAAGGATACTATTTCCAGAGTATCCTCAGCTTTGATTTCCTGTTGTTCATAAGCACTTTTAGGTACAATTTGTCCATTTAGCTCTACTGCTACTCGGTCTGTTTTATGATTTTGCGCCTGTAGGAACTGTTGAATAGTGGTTTTTTCTGCCAAATCCACTATTTGACCGTTGATTTTGGCTTGAATCATTATTTTCACCTCCAAACAAAAAAGAGTCCACAAAAAAGTACACCCGCGGTGGTGCACCCCTTCATGAACTCCTGTTCAATCACTTGGTCAACTCTATAAAAATATTGAGAAATAAATACTAATATGTACTTATTTCATATTTCATAATAAGTGTAATGTTTTTTGCATATATTGTCAAGAAAGAGATTTTTTCTAGTGGAATATTGACACGTATATCGCAATATTGTGATATATAAAATAAGAGGTGAATGTTATGATAGAAAATAAGGATTTAAAAGAGTTACAGGATATGGCAGAGATGCTAAAGGCATTGGCTCATCCGGTTAGATTGTGTATTGCCAGAGGCTTGTGGCGTAATGGCAGCTGTAATGTAACCCATATGCAAAACTGCTTGGAGGCGCCTCAGTCTACTGTATCTCAGCATGTTGGCAAGCTGCGTCAGGCAGGTATTATTGAGGGACAGCGAAAGGGTTTGGAGATTACCTATAGCATTAAGGATAAGCGGATAGAGAAGCTGCTGTCCTGTTTGTTTGCAACAGAGGAAAAACAGGAGGAATAATATGGCGGTAAAACGAAAGGCGAGAAAAGTAGCGAGAGCGTGCCTGTAAGGGTATATGTCATGCCTCAGTAAAGAGTATATGTATGCCGTTATGCAAATAAGTCTTTGGCTCAATAAATCAGAATTTAACACAATATTATCCACAAATAGGCACTAGGTTCTATTTGGTATATATTTTGTCCCTTTTTTACTATATTAGCAGGAAATTACAAATAAATGGCGAATATGTTAAAAGTGTATAATTATATAGGCCGAAGGCATGTCGCTTTGGAGTCCGAATATGGTAACAATTTTAGCATGGAAGGATTTGTGCATATGGAGACAGCAGTAGATCAGCTGAAAAAGGGATTAACAGCTGCTTTTATAGATAAAGGTGTATATTCAGGGGAATCATATAGACCACAACTGATATTGAATAATCATAAACTTGGCCAGAAGGTACTAACCTCACTGGAAACGGAGCTTAATAATTGTGATGAATTTTTCATTAGCGTAGCCTTTATTACCATGAGCGGTATTATCCCTTTGTTGCAAACCATGCAAGAACTGGAAGCTGATGGGGTAAAAGGCAAAATTATCACCACAGATTATCTTAGTTTTAGTGAACCAGCAGCCTTGGAAAAGCTAAACAGCTTTCGGAATATTGAACTGAAATTTTATTGTGCTGGGGATAGAGGCTTTCATACCAAGGGATATATTTTTCGCAGAGGTGAGGAATATAGAATTATTGTAGGCTCTGCCAATCTTACCAGCAATGCCCTTACACGTAATGAGGAATGGAATACCAAGCTGGTTTCTATGGAGCAGGGAGAATATACCGAAGGGATTATCAGGCGATTTCATGAGCTATGGCAGGATGAACACACCTTGCCCTATGCAGAAATAGCTGGCAAATACAAGGATTATTATATAGCTCAGAAATCCTTGCAACAGTATACTAATCTTGCAGGTGTTGCAGAAGCAAATAATGGCTATATTGCCAAGCTGCAGCCTAATCTTATGCAGCAGCAATTTGTAGATAATATGCAGCAGCTTCGTCAGCAAGGGGCCAATAGAGCCTTGCTTATATCCGCCACAGGTACAGGCAAAACCTATGCCTCGGCTTTTGCGGTGCGGGATTTTGCTCCTGAACATATGCTGTTTTTAGTGCACAGAGAGCAAATCGCCAAGCAGGCTATGAAAAGCTACACAAATGTATTGGGAGCCAGAGCCAAGGAGGAAATGGGCCTGTTATCTGGTAATTCCAAGGATGCCTTTAATAAAAAATATGTATTTGCTACCATGCAAACCATGAGCAAAACAGACATCTTATTAAAATTTGGCCCCAATGCCTTTGATTTCATCGTCATTGATGAGGCTCATCATGGTGGCGCCAATAGCTATCAGAAGATTATTGACTATTTTCAGCCTAAAATGCTTTTGGGTATGACGGCAAGCCCAGATAGGTCTGATGGATTTGATATTTACAAGCTTTTTGATTACAATATTGCCTATGAGATTAGACTGCAACAGGCTTTGGAGGAAGATTTCCTGTGTCCTTTCCATTATTTTGGTATAACAGATGCCTATGTAAATGATGAAAAGCTAGAGACAGAGAAATGGCAGGATGCTATGTCTGTGTTGACAGATGAGGGCCGTGTAGACTTTGTTTTGGACAAAATCCGCTTTTATGGTTATTCCGGGCATAGGGTAAAGGGCCTGATTTTTTGCAGTAGAAATCAGGAAGCAAGTATTTTGGCAGAACTTTTCTGCCAACGCATTAATCCGGATACTGATAAACCCTATAGAGCAGTTAGTATTGCTGGCAGTAATAGTCAGGAGGAAAGGGCTGCTGTAGTAAGACGTTTGGTGGATGATAGTCTGCCAGAGGATGAGCAGTTGGATTATATTTTTTCTGTAGATATATTCAACGAAGGTGTAGATATTCCCGAAATAAATCAGGTAATTATGCTAAGGCCAACGGAAAGTCCCATTGTTTTTGTGCAGCAGCTAGGTCGTGGCCTGCGGAAATATCAGGATAAGGAATATGTGGTGGTCTTGGATTTTATTGGCAATTATAGCAAGAACTTTCTGATACCTATTGCCTTGTCAGGAGATAGAAGCTATAACAAGGATAATATTCGACGAGCCCTTATGGAGGGGAATAGGGTAATTCCTGGAGCCTCTACTATTCATTTTGACAAGATTGCTAAGCAGAGAATTTTTCAGTCTATAGATAACTCCAATATGGGGGAAATCAAGCTGATAAAGGAGAATTACCAGCGGCTGAGAAATAAACTGGGGCGGATACCGGCCTTAGCTGATTTTGATGCTTATGGAGAAATGGATGTGGCTTGTATTTTTCGGGGCAAGCTAGGTTCCTATCACAATTTTCTTGTTAAGTACGAAAAGGAATATACCATAAAGTTAAATGAGCAGGAGAGCAAATTTATAGAATTTGTTTCCTGCAAGTTTGCTGAGGGCAAGCGCCCCCATGAGCTGGAGCTTTTGTCTATTTTGTTGTCAGGCAAAAATAATCCTTTAAGGGAATTGGAGAAATGCTTGCAGGATAAATATGCTATTTCCTTTAAGCAGAATACCTTGGTAAACATGATAAATATTATGACAGGGAATTTTGCCACCGGAAGTTCCAAGGGGACCTTTGCTGATTGTGTGTTTTTAGCTAAGGCACAGGATAATTACGAGATTTCTGAGAGATTTGCCCAATGCCTGCAAAATCCAGAGTTTAAGAAGATGATTCAGGAGCTGGTGAAATTTGGCCTAAAGAGGTATAATGCATATTATATGCCGGAAAAAGCAGATAGAGGCTTTAAGCTGTATCAGAAATATGATTATGAGGATGTCTGCCGGATTTTGGAATGGTCTCAAAATGTGGTTCCCTTAAATATTGGTGGCTATAAATATGATTCTGACACCAATACCTATCCAGTATTTATCAATTATGATAAGGCAGAAGATATTAGTGATACCATTGCCTATCATGATAGATTCCAGAATAATGCTCAGTTGATTGCCATTTCCAAGGGTAAGAGAACTATGGCATCTGAGGATGTGCGTAGATTTTTGGAAGCTGAGAGAAATAATACTCCAGTGGACCTTTTTGTGCGAAAAAATAAGGATGATAAAGAGGCAAAAAGCTTCTATTATCTTGGTAGAATGACCGCAGGAAAGGGAGAGGATATTGTTATGGAATCCGGAAGTCAGGCGGTAGAAATTTTTTGGAATCTGGAAACTCCTGTTAGAGAAGATATATATGAATATATTACCAGCGAGGTGCTATAGTTGAAGAAAATTGAGGTTGTGGCAGGAATTGTCTGTCGAGAGAATAAGATATTGGCTACCCAGCGGGGCTATGGTGAGTTCAAGGATGGCTGGGAATTTCCCGGCGGCAAGCTGGAGGCAGGAGAGACAAGGGTAGATGCCCTGAAAAGAGAGCTGCGGGAAGAGCTGGATATGGAGGTTGTTGTAGGGGAATTGCTGGAAACAGTGGAATATGATTATCTGCAGTTTCATCTAACCATGCACTGTTACCTCTGTCAGCTAGCTAAGGAGAAGTTTGTTCTCAAGGAGCATGAAGCTGCAAGATGGCTGGGGAAAAATCAGCTGGATGAGGTAGCCTGGCTTCCTGCTGATGAAGGCATTGTAGAAAAATTAAAGTCCATATTGGCATAGATTTTAGCAGATATTGGATAGTAAAAAACAGCCTCTGACTATGGTTATCAGGGGCTGTTGTATTTTGCAGATATTTTATTTTTTTAGCTTTGTCTCATAGAGATTTTCAAAAAATTCGCAGGTATCCATAATGCAATCTGGGCAGGAGCGTAGAACTTTGCCAGTGCCAATGCCTTTCAACTCATGACAGATAACAGAGCCATTGCGTTTTTGGAAGTTTTCCAGAATTTCCTTATTAAGTCCATAGGTTTTGGCCTTAGTGGTAGGATTTTCCAAATCGCCGCTGCTGTTCAAAAGGCCTACCAGAGCCAAAGCGCCGCTAATGGCGCCACAGGTTCCCTGCATATTGCCTCCGCCCAGACCAAAACCCTCTGTGATTCTAAAAAGCTGTTCTGGCTTCATATCCACCAAATCAGCATAGGTAAGAGCCACAGACTGGGCACAGTTATAACCCTTGTTATGCATTTCTATAGCAATATTTTTTCTGCTTTCCATAATTTCCTCCTTGATACAAGCCAATTAAGGCAGGTGATAATCCTTCTGCCTTTGGCAAATAATACACATAGATATTATAGCATAATATGCCATAAGCTGGAAATATGGTATAATAGACATTGTATTGAATTGTGGATGTTGGTGGTGATAGTATGCATGATATATTGATGAGTTTTTGTCAGCTGGCTTTGGCCTGCGTGCTAGGCGGCATGATTGGTTATGAGCGCCAGTCCAGGCGCAAGGCGGCAGGTTTGCGGACGAACATTTTGGTGTGTCTTGGCTCCTGCCTGATTATGATGATGTCCTTTAGTATTTACAAATCCGTTGAGGGCTTGACCAATGCAGATCCTGCCCGCTTGGGTGCACAGGTAGTTAGTGGTATTGGTTTCCTGGGTGCTGGTGCCATTATGAAGGAAGGGCTTAGCATTACAGGACTAACTACAGCGGCCTGCCTGTGGGTGGTGGCTGGTGTAGGCTTGGCGGTAGGGGCAGGCTTCTACGTGGAAGCTATTATGACCACTGTTTTGGTAGTGGTAACAGTAGGTACCCTAAGTCATTGGGAGCTAAAATGGTCGGCTAGAGCCAACATCCTTAGAGTGTGTATATATTCAGAGAATATTCCTGAGCAGCTGTCGATTATTAGCAGCTGTCTGGAAGAAATGGGGGTTGACATTAAATCCGTCAAAATCCGGGAGGAATATGATAAGAATAGCCGGGAACAATGCATTATGCTGGTAATGGAGCTGACCTTGATTAATAGTGATCATATAAAAAATATTTGCATTACCAATGGCCTTCAATCTTTGCGGGGTATTAAGGGTGTAGAAGTTCGTTAAGAGAAAGGAAGCTTGGAACTATGTTTGATAAAAATCACTTAATGGGAAATATTCATTTAAAGGCTGAGGCCACTGAGGATTTTGTACAGCGGATACAAAGAGAGCAGCCTGAGTTGGCAGAGGCTGTGGCTAAATTAAAGGAACTATTGCCAGAGGAGGTTTATCAGAGAGCCTTTAGCAATATCCAGACCTTTAACCGAAGAGGAGATAATCTTCTCATTGTTAGTGGAGGTATTTTACAGAGAAGCTTTTTGGAGCGGGATTGTATTCCTGCCCTGAAAGAAGCCCTGGGAGTAAAAAGAGTGCAGATTATAGGCTGAAATAGAAAATGCCGTTCTGGTAATCCAGAACGGCATTTTCTATTTTTGCTTTATCTACTTGACGGATAGCAGTTCACAACAGTCTTTAATTTTAGATTGTCAACCTATTGGAAGGCAGTTTTTTGCTTTCATATAGATTGTGATCTGCTATTTCGTACAGTTCATCAAAGGTCTTGCCAGATTTGCCGTCATAGAGCACAGCACCAACGCTGACAGTAACTTTTCTATCTTTCAGCTGAGGTATATGGATGGAATCCAAAATAGTGAAGAATTTGTTTACCACTGATGATAGCTGCAGTTTGCAATTGCAGTCAGTCAGGTAAAAGGCAAATTCATCACCTCCCAGTCGCAGGACAATATTTTCTGCCCCCATTGCTTCCGTTAGGCTATGAGCTACCATAATCAATACTTTGTCGCCAATACCATGACCATAGTTATCATTGATGCCCTTGAAGTCATCACAGTCCAAAATGCCAAAAGCACCGGATTGGTTGGCATTCAGCTGAGAAATAATCTTCCTTTCGCCAGTGGCTCGATTCAGAATTCCTGTTAGGCCATCAGTTTCAGCCACCTTGCGCAAATGATTTTGCAGAACCTTTTCCTCTTCAATAATCTCATTTACATAAAGAACATGGGTTGGTTGACTACTCTGATTGTACTGGGCAGGAACCAGATAGCTGCGCATCCAGCCAAGACTTTCAGATTCATATTCCATAGTAATATACGGCTTATCCTGTAGTCGATAGGAGAGGGAATCAATATGCATAAAGTCTTCCAGAAGCTTTTGATACTTTGGCTTGACCTCAGAATGAATGTATACATCCATAGAATCCGTCATTTGACGGCTGCTGATAAAGATACTCTGCATAACAGGATTGCTTTTAATCTCAGTAAATTTGCGCTGGTTAATATCAATATAATAGCAGCTGCTAAAGATGGATTGCAGTCCTTGTACAATGCTGTTAAACTCCATCAGCTCCATATAAGCTGTTTCCAGGGACTGATGCTTTAATTCCAGCTCTGCCTGCTGTTCCTCCAAAAGAGCAGAGGCTTGCTGAGCTTCCTCCTGAGCCTGTAGGAGAAGCCGCTGGTTTTCATATTCCTTTTTGCGAATGTTGGTAATATCAGTGCCAATAGCAGTCATTACAACATGACAATCCTCTGGGTTTACAGCCATGAGAGCTGTAATACGATGATAGGTGTCAGTTTTGGTATGATGAAATTCAATTTCGCAGTTTGTAATGCCATGATAAAAATCATTTAAAAGGGTATCACAATTCCAATTATAATTATGTCTGCCGTTGTAACTGATAAACTCTAGTCCTAACAAATCCTTGGCGCGCTGGATGAAAGTATCGTATTTGCAAGGAATAGGAATCTGCTCTTCTTCAAGAAGCTTTAAATAACCATTGCTGACAAAATCATCTACAATCATGCCATCGGTTAAATCCACATGGTAAATATAGTCAGCAAAGTGCCGCAGTGTTCCCTCCACAGCCTCCAAACGATGGCTGGCAGAGTATGCTTTATCTGCTAATTTCTGGCTGTTCAGAGCCTGCCGGGTAACATCAGTAACTACGGCAATAACTACATTATGTCCATCACTAAGAACTACATTTTTGTAAGAAATATTTACATAATAAATTTTGCCGTCAGCATGAGTGATGGAGCACTCTACCTCCTCAGTAGCACCGGCACCAGCCATAACTGGCATCTCGCTAATAGGTGGAGTATCATCCATAAGATGAATCTTGTCTCTAAGATCCTGCAAGGTTAGTTTGGGAAACTCATCCTCAGTAAGCTCATAAAGAGACAAGGCAATATCATTCATATATAAGAGGGCAAAGGTTTTGCAATCATAAACAATTAACCCTGCCTGCTGCATTTGCAACATTTCATGATACATACTGTTTTGAGCCAAAGCATTTTGCAAATCGTCTGCCAGCTCAAAAAGAGAATCTCTGCTTTCCAACAGTTCCTTGTTGAGATTAGCCAATTCTTGATTTTGGATCAACAGCTCTCGATTGCGCTGTTCGATAGCCAGATTTTGTTTATCATTTTTAATTTGTAAATGACAAATAAGATCATATCTAGCTTGATCAGCGGCATGCTCTACAGTAATATCTCGACCAGAAATTACAGCATGATGAGGAAGTCCCTCTAAGGTATCTATCAAGGTGACAGATATTCTAAACCATCTTTTGGCATTTTCACTGTATAAAGGAACCTCTAAGGAAAATTCAGTTTCATGGCGATTCAAATGATTACGAATGTACTCAGGAGACAGCTTAAGTCGCAATATTGCTTGGTAGCTAGCAGGAATAAACCTCGCAATAAACCGTTCAATAGCTACACTGTAAGATCCTTCTGTTGGAAGTGACGGAGGCATTTTGTCAGCCTTGCGAACCGTATGAAACCAATCATGCTGTACATCCACATAAAAAGCAGCCACAGCCGAATGAAAAAGAGCTTTGACTGTAGCCTCTACATATTTATTAAAGTTTTCCGCTTCATTCCCTCTATTCACAATATTACTCCTAAAAGCCTTGTATCTGTTAAACATAAACGCGATACATCCCCCTTTGCATGAGTTTTACAAAAACGATATAAAATCATGCAACATATCACTTTGTTTCTGTAACAAAATAAGCCTTATCTCGTTGTAAATCTCACTAACTATTGATTGTATCATATAACTGTAAAGTATGCAAGACATAGGTTTAAAGTGAATAGGTAAAAACTCCTATTATTTGCAAATTATATAGAAATATTACAATTTAGTCAATTAAAATGTTATAATAGAAGAAACTAAAAGATAAAAAGATATATAAAAGGGATTTGGAGAGATATCTTATGGAAATTCAAATGGATGCATTGACAGGCATGCCACAGCAGAGGGGCTATCTTGACCTGGTAGATGATTGTCTGGGGAAGCACCCTCAGGAAAGCTTTTGTATGCTTACTACGGATATAGAGCACTTTAGCTATTTTAATAAGTGGTATGGCCGTTCAGATGGTGATAGACTTTTGTCGGATATAGCCAGTTTTTTGAAAAGATTAGCCAATGAAGAGGAAATGATAATCGGCTACATGGGAGCAGATAGATTTTCAGCATTTTTCAAAATCAATCCTAATTTAACAGAGAGAATACGCCAGGGGATAATTAGTATTCTCCAGAAAGTCAAGGATAATGAGGTGTTTCGGCCAATTTTTGGCGGTTTCGTTTGCCGCCCAGAAATGCGGGTCAAGTCCATAGATTTGTTTGATTATACTATTAATGCTATCCAGCAGGCCGTAGGCAATCTTAAAAGCTCTATTTTTTGGTTTGATGAGGACATGGCTCGACAGCTTATGGAAGAAATGGAGCTGATGCCAAAGGTTACCTATGGTATGGAAAATGGCCAATTTACCTTCTTCCTTCAGCCTAAATGCCAGTTGCGTGATGGCCGTATTGTGGGGGCAGAGGTTTTGATGCGCTGGATAAGCTCCACAGGTGAGGTTATAAGCCCGGACCGTTTTATACCAGCCCTGGAAAAGAATGGCTATATTATTCAGCTGGATAAATATATTTGGGAGAAAACCTGCCAGGTGTTGAGAAGATGGCTGGATCAGGGGCGTAGGGTGCTGCCTGTTTCTGTGAATATTTCCCGGGTGGATATACGGGAAATGGATGTGGTGGCAGTATTTGACAGATTGCTGAAGGAATATAGGATACCTGTCAATTATTTGGAGGTAGAAATTACCGAAAGCGCCTATGTGGAAAACGAGGCCATTATCAAGGAAGCAGAGCGAGGCCTACGGGAATTGGGTTTGAAGATTCTTATTGACGATTTTGGCAGTGGCTATTCTTCCCTGAATATGCTGAAAGATATTCAGGCAGATATATTGAAGCTGGATATGCAATTCCTGAATATGGATGAAAATAATTTTGACAAGGGGAGAAATATTGTCAGCTCTGTGATAGCTATGGCCAATCAAATAGATTTGCCAGTTATTGCGGAAGGAGTGGAGAATCTGGAGCAAAGTGAAATGCTTTCTGCTCTTGGCTGCAGTTTTGCTCAGGGTTATTATTTCTATCGGCCTATGTCAATCAACCAATATGAGATTTTGCTGGAAGATGAAAACAACGTAGCTATGCCCAATATAGTTAATCGTAAATCCGGCTCCGCTTACCTGCGGGATTTGGCCCAGTATTTTGCCGTGGTGGCCGAGGTAAATCCTTTCACAGGGGAATATCATTTTATCCATCATGATGCATCCTTCAAATTTGCTACCAATTTAAGACCAGATACTATTTCTGAATATATAGACAGCTGTGTGCAGAAGGGCAACGTACATCCAGATGATGTGCCAGGCTATGTGCGCCGGACAGGTTTGGAATTTATTCGTGAGAGATTGTTGAGCAGAAGTCTTAGGATTTTGTATGATGTGCGTTTCAAGAAGAATGGTGTGTACAAATGGTATACCTTTGAATGCCAGCAGCCTAAGAATTTCTCTATGGAGGAGCCTTGGGTGCTGTTTACCTGGAAGCTGGCCCATACAGATGCTTCCGACAAGATTGATGCTGTGACCTTGATGCATCGTACCTTTAGAGCTGTTCTTAAGGTAAATATGAGAACTGGTGCCTTTGATATAATGCACAAGCATCCAGATGCTCCGTCGGAATTATATCGTTATTCCAAAAATATTATGGATTTTTTCCAAAAGGCTATCAATGAATATGTTCATCCAGAGGATAGGGTGAAATATACCTGGTTTGTGAAGCCGGAACGAATTGTGAGATACTTTCAGGAAAACGAAGCTCCTTTGCGGCTAAAGATACGTTGTCGTCACCATGACAGGTGGATTTGCACGGTGGCGGAGATTTATCGAAGCATTGAATATTCAACCATAAAGCCTGTGGTTTTGGTAACCTTGTTAGACTGCCGTACAGATAGTTATTTTCAAGAGCATTAAGTAATATATCCCCTAAATGTAAAATTATACTTTACAAATGTCTTTCAATATAATATACTTTCGTAAGTCGTTTACAGGTAATCCTGTTTGGAGTTGCAGAAGCCTTTTCTAGGAGGATTCTGCAGGCACAGGTAATCATATTGGTCAGATAGGTGTGAATTTTAATGAAGAGAGAGGATTTGGGGCAGCTTCGTCAGTCCAAGGGGTATAGCATGAATATGATGGCAGAATTTCTAGGTGGGACTCTGGAGGAATACGCAGAGTTGGAATTTGGTTTGCGGCAGCCTACTTCCCAAGAAGTTTTGGTTTTGTCATCTGTATTTACGACTGTAAATAAATCTATTGCAATTTAATATACTTGCTGTTATAATAGTCGTTGCAACCCCATGTTGTGGCGGCTGTTTTTTTTAGACAGACGGATGGCCACCACCGAGGAACGCATGCTTATTGAGAGTATGTGTGCCAATCTCTGCATTGCCTATTAAGGGATAGGGAGATAATGCAAAAACTGGACGCAATAGAGTTGGTATGAGGACATACGGCACTGTTTGCGTCCTTTTTTTGCAATTAATCCCAATATCTGTGCAAATCTATTGCAAAATTAGTGATATTGTTGTAAAATGTAGAGTACGCAAAAAATGATATTTTATCCGAGAGGAGTTTTTACATGCTGGATATTAATGATACCAAAATTAAATACGAGGATAACTCGGAGAATAAGAATCATGCAACCTGTACCTGTGAGCCATTGGATCGTGGTTATGGCACTACTATTGGCAGCAGCTTGAAGCGGATTCTGCTGTCCTCTATTCAGGGTGCTGCTGTAGTGGCAGTTCGCTTTAATGGCGCGGATTCCATGGAGGATCAGCTTGAGGGCGTAAAGGACAGCATACAGGATATTGTTCTTCGTCTCCGTGAACTGAGCATTAAGCCTGTAGAGGCTCCGATCAAGGCTGTTGTTAATGTAGAAGCTGGGGCTGAGGATACTCAGGTTACTGTGGCTGATATCACCTGTGAGGATCAGGAGCAGGAACTGGAGATTCTGGAGCCTGAAACCTGCTTGGCTACCGTTAAGGCCGGTGGTAAGCTGGAGATGGAGCTCTATATTGAGAGTGGCTATGGCTATGTTTCTGCTGAGAAGAATATTTCTGCACCAGAGGGAACAATTGCATTGGATTGTGTATATTCTCCTCTGCGCCGTGTAGAGTACAAGGTACAGAATACTCGTGTAGGTAATACTACTGATTATGATAAATTGATTGTTGAACTGGAAACTGATGGTACTATCAGCGCAGCAGATGCTTTGAGAGAGTCTGCCAGCCTGATGATTGATTCCCTGATTCCTATGTGGGAATTGGCTGATACTGAGATTGAGGAGCCAAATCCAGAACTGAACAATGTGATTTATCAGACTGGCAATGAGGATGATGAAGCAGCAGATGCCAGCGGCAGAGCCGATGTTTTGGATCGTCCTATTGAGGATTTGGAGCTGAATGTGCGTCCTGCTAACTGCATGAAGCGGGCAGGTATTGTTACCATTGGAGATTTGATTCAGAAAACTGATGAGGAAGTTAAGACTCTCCGTAATCTTGGTTCCAAGTCCTTTGATGAGATTGTTGATAAGCTGGCTGAGCGTGGCTTGAAGCTGAAGAAGGCTGAGTAAATACCTCTGCGAGAGAAGGTTAAAAGATGCATATAGCCTGCCTGGACACAGAGTCCACAAGTACAGGAAGATACAATGAAATACTGGAGCTGGCCATTTACAGTGCCAGAGGTGAGCTGGTGCTTAATAGCCTTTATAAGCCAAAGAGGAATAGGCGTTGGCCTCATTCTGAGAAAGTACATGGTATTAGCCCGGATATGGTACAGGACAAGCCGCATTTTCAGGATTGCCTGCGCAAGATTCAGAAAATCTTTGATCGATGTCAGATGATATTAGGTTTTGCTCTAGATAATGATGTTCGCATTCTGGAGCAGTCTGGCATTAAGGGCCTTACACCAGAGCGTTGTCTGGATGTGCGGGAGCTTTTCTGGGGCGTGTATCGTGATGAACTCCAAATGGATTTTTATCATGTACCTAGCCTGATAAAATGTGCAGAGTTTTGTGGTTATGTATGGGAGGAAGGCTCGGCTCATTCGGCAGCAGCAGATGCCAAGGCTACTCTTTACTGCTACGAAGTTTTAATGCGCAAGTTTATCACTCTGTATAATTTGTGTCCTCTTTCTGAGGAACAGGCTCGCCTTACGGATGAGCAGATTTATGCAGGCTGGGAATATCTCCACAAGATGGTGGCAGAAGAAATGCATCGTCGCATGGTAGAAAAGGCTAAGGGGTGGCTTTATCTTATAGATACACCAGAGGGGACACTGATGGTGGCTCGCCGCAAGCCTTATAATACTCATCGGCATGAGGAGGCAAGGGAAAGCAATAGTCAGGATGATCATCAATCCCAAGGTGAGCCTTCTGCTCAGCAGATGGCTAATGGTGGAAGCTCTGGCCACGGTCATGTAGTGGCAGAGATTCAGTTGGCTGATTTTTCCAAGGGGTATGAGGAATTGTTTGAGCATTTCCGTTCCCGCCAACTGCCTCACAGCAATGGAGAGAAGTATTATTATAATTTGAAACCTGAGGATATAGACTATTTCAACAGTTATAGTAACGTTTTTGAAGGTTGATGTAGAATATTTCTTCTGTGATTTAGAAAAAGTTTGACAATTTGATTTTATAGTGCTATCATAGCATTACAAAATATTTATACTCTGAAATCCTGCCTTTGTGGCAGTCGATTTCCCTTTACAGGGGGATGTAAAGGTTTCGACGGGGGTGGCTGGAGTATGGATAGCGAGCCGGGGGGTCACCTAGCCCCGTTAGTAAGGTGAAAACGCTTTAAATATAAAAGCAAACGAAAACTACGCTTTAGCAGCTTGATGCTAACCCCTGTATTCTTAGCTCCCGCCTGAGAGTATAAGGGGCCAATTGCGGGATACCTGATGTCTGACTCCTGGAGGACTGAAGGGGAAATTTTTCCAGGATGGAATGGACGGCGGTTGTCTGTGTCTGCCTAGATTCGAGATTTAAACATTGACTGCGCTCGGAGAAGTCTATATGACAACGCTTTCGGACAGGAGTTCGATTCTCCTCATCTCCACCAGTAATAAACGCGAAAATGGAAAATATCGTGTTTTATATAGATAGCCTGATTGGTTTTTGTAACCGGTCAGGCTATTTTCGTGTTAATAGAGGTGATAGTTTTTTGTTAGGAAGATTTTTGTCAATAAGTGGTTTTTCTGATATAATATAGAATGGATGTTTAAAACGAAAAGATGTGGGTGAGAGAATTGCAAAAAAAACGAACTGTGAGCTCTAAGGGCCGTGGTACAAATAATAAAAGAAAAACTGTTGTTAAAGGAGCAGGGACAGCTGCTCCAGAGGTGAAGAAGGATCATTCCCTGCGGAACTATGAGCTGATGGGCATAGTGATGGCAGCTGTGGGTATTATCTGTCTTTGTGGTATTGTAGGCTTGAATGTAGGCTTTGTAGGCCTTAAGGCGGCCAAGTTCCTGCAGTATTTCTTTGGTATAGGAGCCATGCCGGCTGCTGCAGTATTTTTAGGGCTGGGTGGTTATTATATTATGAAGCATACCAAGCTCCATTGGAATACCCGTATGGTAGGAGGAATTTTATTTTATACCTGTGGCTTGGGAATGTATCATCACTGGGTGGTTAAGGAAGGTGCTGAGATTCTGCCAGAAAGTCTGGTGGATGGAGGCGGATTGCTGGGAGGCATCCTTACGCTGATTCTTCATAAGGTAGTAGGTACTGATGGCACACCGGTGCTGCTGGGAGCAGGACTTCTAGGTAGTGCTCTGGTGGTAACTACCTGGTCCTTAGCTAAGGGAATCCTTACCACCAAGGAAAAGGCAGAGCAGGGGGCACAGGTGGCCAAAAAGGCTACGGTGGTGGCTTACGATAAAACCCTTGAAGTAGGAACTAAGGCCAAGGAGCAGGTACAGGAATATGTGCAGGAGCATGTTCAGGAATATGTGCAAGAGCAGGTACAGAGTGTAGGTGAAAAACTGCAAAAACTAAAAGGAAGGGAGTTCCTTAGTCGTTATGAGGAGGAATCTGCCTTTTTGAATCGGGAACTATCAGAGACGCAGAAAGACGATTCTCTGCCAGGAAGCAGGGCAGCAGAGAAGTCAGGTAAATTGGCTCAGATGCCAAATAAGATTGTTCAGAAGCCGAAGGCTACAGGGAATAATCTGGTGGATGCCAATCCAGTGGCAGCCAATTTCTTTGGGGCAGAATTTGCCAGTGATGTGGAGCCGGAAGATCAGGTGCCAAGTCTGGCTAGTCAGCTGGGGATTTCGGAGGAAGAGCTTCATCCAGAGCGGGAACAGTCGGAAGCTTCTAATTTAGAGAAAGATTCTGCTGTGGACAATGCTTCTGTTGACAGTTCACGCCATGATGCTATTAAGTTTTTTGATGATATTGTGGAATTGGATTTGTCAGCTCCTATTGGTCAAGAGAAAACAGAAGCCGTAGAGGCAGAGCCAGAGTTTGATACTACAGTAGAGGATACTACAGTGGAGAATGCTACAGATGAGGATTTAGATTGGGACAGTCTACAGCTGCAGCAGCCGGAAGATGATATTGAAGCTGAGGCATACGACTATGGCCTAGATGATATGGATATTAGCTATAGTCAGGAGAGCGTGGATATAACAGAGAATGTGCCAGATGATAGTGGGGAAATTGAGGAGCCAGCAGTTCAGGAACTTCCCAAGCCAGCAGTCAGCACGTCTGTGGCTAACCCTGTTAGTAATACTGCCAGCGCTGCTGCTGCGGGCAATTTGTCCAAGACTTCCATAGAGATTCAGCCTCCACCTCCGCCGTATATTCTGCCATCTCTTCATCTTTTATCCAAAAAAGTGAAGGTAATGAGTGAAACTCTGAATCAGGAAATTGCAGCCAATGCCCGTATTCTGGGTGAAACCTTGGCCAATTTCAAGGTGAAGGCTTCTATTCTCAATGCCTGTCATGGCCCTGCTGTTACTCGTTACGAGGTAAAGCCTGCTCCTGGTGTTAAGGTAAGCAAGATTACGGGGCTGGCTGATGATATTGCTTTGAATATGGCGGCCTCGGCAGTGCGTATTGAGCAGATTCCAGGCAAGGCAGCTATTGGTATTGAGGTGCCAAATCAGGAACTGGAAAGCGTTCAGCTGCGAGAGGTGCTGGAAAATCCAGCCTTTGCTGCGGCCAAATCTCGTTTGACAGTTGGTTTGGGCAAGGATATTAGCGGTCAGGCTATTTTTGCAGATTTGGCCAAAATGCCTCATCTCTTAGTGGCTGGTGCTACTGGTTCTGGTAAATCTGTATGTATTAATACCCTTATTACCAGTATTCTGTTCAAGGCCAAGCCTACAGAAGTCAAATTCATTCTTATAGATCCTAAGATGGTAGAGCTGTCTGTGTACAATGATATTCCTCATTTGATGGTTCCTGTGGTAACAGATGCCAAAAAAGCTGCCTCAGTATTGAACTGGGCTGTACAGGAAATGGAAAAGCGTTATGGACTGATTGCTCAGGCTGGGGTGCGCAACATGGATGGCTACAATAAGCAGTTTGAGGAGGAAACTGAGAAGAAACTGCCTTCCATCGTAATTATTATTGATGAGTTGGCTGATTTAATGATGGTGGCTCCCCATGATGTGGAAGATGCTATCTGCCGTATTGCCCAAAAGGCTAGAGCTGCCGGTATTTATTTGGTGTTGGCTACTCAGCGGCCATCTGTTAATGTTATTACAGGTGTTATCAAGGCCAATATTCCTTCTCGTATTTCCTTTGCTGTTACCTCTCAGATTGATTCCCGTACTATATTGGATGCATCTGGTGCAGAAAAGCTGTTGGGCAAGGGTGATATGCTGTTCAAGCCACAGGAAGCCAACAAGGCTACCCGTATTCAGGGTGCCTTTGTTAGTGATAAAGAGGTGGAGCTGTTGGTAGAATATATTAAGAGCCAGGGACACAAGGTTGAGGCCAATCAGGAGATTATTGATTTTACCAACAAGGCTGCTGAGGCGGAAAATGAGCCAGAGGAAGATAAGCCAGCCAAGACTAATATGGATAGTCTTTTGCGGGAGGCTGTGGAGCTGGTTATGTCCAGCAACAATGCCTCTGCTTCCAGCTTCCAGCGTCGTTATCATATTGGTTATAGCCGGGCTGGCAGACTGCTGGACACGATGGAACAGCTGGGTATTGTGGGCCCGCCTCAGGGCAGTAAGCCAAGGGATATATTGGTAACAGAGGCACAGGCCTTTGAGATTATGGATAATTATGAAAGTCAATAAAATTTGGCTATGCTGGGAAATGGTATGAGCGCAAAGAATTGAAGAACTGCAGGAGGGAGTAAGGCAATGGAAACAAAAGGTTTGATTATGGTTCATACCGGTGATGGCAAAGGAAAAACTACGGCGGCTCTAGGCTTGGCTCTTAGAGCATGGGGTAGTGGCCTAAGGGTTATGATTTTGCAATTTATCAAGGGTGGCTGGAAATATGGTGAACTGGAAGCTATTGCCAAGTTGGGAGAAATCAATGGCAGGATTGAGATTCGTCCGATGGGTTTGGGGCTGATGTCCAAAAGCGAGGCAGAGAAACAACAGCATATTGAGGCTGCCCACAAGGCCATGCTGGAGGCAGAGAAGATTATTACATCTGGCGAATATGATTTGGTGATTCTGGATGAAATAAATTATGCTGTCAAATTTGGTTTGATTGAAATTGATGATGTATTGGACTTGCTAGATAAGAAGCCGGCTCAGGAGCATATATTGCTAACAGGCCGGGATGCCCATCCTCAATTGATAGACAGAGCGGATTTGGTAACAGAAATGAAGCTGATTAAGCATCCATTCCAGAAGGGAATCAAGGCTCAGCGGGGCATAGAGTTCTAAGGCAATTGTATATTATCGTCTTGTCACAACTATTGTATATGTGATAGAATAACAAAAAAACACGCTGTTGATTTTGTAAGTAAAAATCAGTAGCGTGTTTTTGTTGCACTGTGTAGTTGAAGCACTACTATTTATTCATAATGGCATCAATAGATTTGATGCAGGCATTGCGGAAGCCCTGTTCTTCCAGAGCGGTGACACCTCGAATGGTAGTACCAGCAGGGGAGCAGACATTGTCCTTTAGCTGACCAGGATGCTGGCCGGAAACCAACTGCAGTTTGGCAGAACCAAGGATCATCTGAGAAATAAGAACGTAGGCATCCTGGCGCTGAAGACCGTATTTCACAGCAGCGTCTCCGTAGGCTTCAATCATGAGATCTACAAAGGCAGGGCCGCAACCGGTTACAGTGCCACCGATTCCCATTAATCTAGAAGGCAGCTCCTTTACCAGGCCAACAGAGCGGAACAACTCCACAATCTGCTGATGCTCCTCTGAAGTAAGGGTGTTTTCCTCCTCAAAAAGCAGGACGCCTTCCCCTACCATAGCAGGAGTATTTGGCATAATGAATTGCAATCTGGTGTTGGTAGTGATAAACTGACGATACTTGGCAATATCCCAGCCTGCGGCAATAGAAATCAGTGCCTTGTCCTCTAGAGCCTTACCTAGTTCATTGATAACGGCTTCAATCTGATAAGGCTTGCAGGCCATGACCAGTGTATCAACACTCCGTGCCAAGTCCTTCAAGGTTGCTACTGGCGTAAAGCCAATAGTTTCAGCATTTTTCAGCAATTTTTCTTGATGGGGGGCATAGGCATAAACATTTTCCTTGGCAATAGCTTTGGCATTGATGAAGCCCATAGCCAGGGCCTGGGCCATGTTGCCCATACCGATAAATCCCAGTTTTTTCATATAAGCGGAACCCACTGTATTTACTTCCTGTCAAGGGATAAGCACAGCGATTCCTTCGCTCCTTTCAAGAGTAAGGTGGGTTGATGTAGCAAAATACGATTGTATTTGCCCAAGGGATATTATAACATAGTTGGAAATTTTTTTCGAGGTGTGAATAATGGCAAAGAGTAAAAATATTGATATGCTTCACGGTTCCCTGTGGGACAAAATGGTGATTTTTGCCCTGCCGCTGGCTTTGACAGGTATGCTGCAGCAACTGTACAATGCAGCTGATGTGGCGGTGCTAGGAAAGTTTGTGGGGACTACGGCAATGGCTGCTGTAGGCAATAATATTGCCATTATTGGCATTATCGTGAATTTGTTTTTGGGATTATCCCTTGGCGGCAATGTAATCATTGCCAGATTTATTGGTGCCAAGCAAAGAGAGCGGGCTCAGGCGGCCTTGCATACAGCCTTTGTCTTGGCTTTGATTATTGGCTTTTCTATGGCAATTATTGGCCAAATTGCAGCAGGAGCTATTATCGAATGGCTGCAGGTTCCCTCTGAGGTAGAGGAGATGGCAGAAACCTATCTTCGAGTATATCTTTTGGGTATGCCTCTCTTGGCCCTGTATAATTTTCAGTCGGCCATTTTTAGAGCTCAGGGAGATACGAGAACGCCCTTGATGGCTCTCATGGTGTCCAGTATGTCCAATGTGATTATGGATTTGCTTTTTGTTCAGCTAGGCTTAGGAGTGGCTGGCGTAGCCTTAGCTACGGATTTATCCAATGGTATTAGTTCTGGTATTTTATGTTGGAAGCTGCTTCATGCCAAAGAGGGACTTCGGTTGCAGCTAAGCAAGTTGCGTCCAGAAAGGGTGCTGTTGAAAAATATTATTAAAATAGGTTTGCCAGCAGGCATTCAGGGCATGGTTTTCTCTGTATCCAATATTTTGATTCAGGCAGCTATTAACAGTCTGGGACCAGATGCTATGGCAGCCTCGGCAGCAGCCTTTACCATTGAAATCAACGTTTATTGCTTCTTAAATGCTTTTGCTCAGGCCACTACCACCTTTGTTAGTCAAAACTACGGCGCGGGGAATATGGCTAGATGCCTGATGGTAACCAAACGGGGGATGATGCTGGCTCTCGGCTCTACTATGGGCATGGCGGTTCTGGTGCTGCTGTTGTCCCAGCAGCTTTTGGGATTCTTCAATCCAGATGCAAATGTTATAGCCCTGGGTACTGTTCGGTTATGGTATATTGTGGCACCAGAATTTTTGCAGGTATTTATTGATGTATTTTCGGGCGCTCTGCGAGGCTATGGCTATTCACTAGGGCCTGCCATATTGACTTTGGTGGGAATTTGTGGCGTGCGGATAATTTGGCTGTATAGCGTATTTGCGGTATATTCTACCTATGATGTACTTATGGCCTGTTATTCCATTAGCTGGCTGGTAACGGGAGCTATGATTGTAGGGATGTATATCCACTATAGAGGAAAAATCCTTGGAGCTAATGCTAAATAAAATCAAAAAGCAGACAAAATACTACAGCAAACTACAATAAATTCCTACAAAGTTTCTTGCTTTTTGGGAGGAAATATAATAACATAAAATACGAATGAGTGTGTCAATCAACAGACTGAAATTGCTCAATTGTTATCGCTGATTATTTCTGTTGATGTGAAAGGATAAATTATGCTGGATTTTGAAAAGCTTGACAATCTGTATACCAAGGCCTTTGCCATGCGTAAGAAAAAGCATTGGTTAAACCTGCCTTGGGATTTTTTGATAGGAATAAAGACCAAACATCATGGTATGTGGTATGGACTGCCTGTTATAAATACTGAAGATGATGCTATTGGCTTTGCTATTTACGACAAGGCATATGGCTTGCCTGTGGTTCGCTATATGTTGGATGAAGGATTGATGGATAATAGTTCGGATTATGAATGCGAAAGTTTTTTGAATCAGCAGAATGTTTATTATTTTACCTTTGTAAACAAATCTGAGTTGAGGCATTGGAAAGAAGCAGAGTGGATTCAGGATTATTGTGATAAGCATGGACTGAAATGCCGTGGCAGAAGATGTTATCCACTCTTTCATCATCTTGAGCCAGGTTTTTATACCAGAGATTTGAATAGTGTGGAGGAAATATCCGCCTGTGAAACCTTTGTGAAAGCTCTGGATGAGCTGGATAGAAGGCTGGAGGCAGGGGAATTGCTGCCACAGCAGGGACACTACGGTAAAAAAATAAAAGAAAAGATAACTCTTCCTGTATTGCTGGAGCAGGCTAATGGCAGCTGGCAGCTAGGCAAGGAAAATCTACCTCCTGCTGGCACTTTGAACTGGCCTCGTTTGCTGCCTAATGATTTTGATACTGTCCGCATGAAACGATTCCCTAAAAATGGCAGTATTTGGCAGTTGGAAAAATTCACACACGAGATGAATAGGATGACCTACAATGTTGGCGGCCAGGTAGAAGAATTGCTTCGAGAGGGTGCCGGTATATATGTAGATGCTCTGATTATCTATGATGAATCTATGGGCCATATTATGTTTATGGACAATTTCTTCATGCGGGTTGAAGGTCAAAATGCCATTATGAGCTTTATGACAGAGGCTATGGAGAAGGATGGCCGTCCTATGAAGATTGTGGTGGGCTCCGAGGAATCCTACGAATTTATGAAAGTGTTCTGTCAAAAGCTGGATATTCAATTAGTATTGGATGAAGTACCACAGCTGGTAACCATGAGAGCAAATGTGCTGGCAGGCCGTAATCCTGTAGAGAATTTCGATGATGAGGAATGGGAACCTACGGATCCTAGAGCAGATTGGGGCTGCAGCAGCGGTTATATGCCGGATGTAGAGGACAAGGCGGCAAAAAAACATAAAGGCAAAAAAGCAAAGCAGAATAGTAGCATGATTAAAAATGACAAGGACATGAACAAGCTGCTTATGCTTATTGGAGATTTTTTGCATGCGCAGCTTTCTGCCACTACAAATGAAAAACAAAAGGCAGAGAAAAAACTCAATGCCTTTTTGGATAAATGTACCAAAGCTCACTATTTGACCAAGATGGATGAAAACATGCTGGAGGTTCTCTTGAATCTGGCTATGACATCTCCTATGGACAGTAAGCTGTTCCGTAGCATTGTAGGTGAATACCAGCGACGATTAGGAACAGGCACAGCAGGTTTTTTGGCTATTGTCAGTGATGAGGATGTTTAAAATTTTTATTTATTAAGGACCTATGGCCTTGCAATTTTTCACATAATTTTATTTCCAGCTAATTTGTTAGGGCTTGGTACTAGGAATTTTTGTGTGGCTATGGTAAAATAGAATTGATTTTTAATTCACAAGGTTATATTGTTGATATTCTACGAAGGGAAAGTGATTAAAACATGAAGGTATCTATCATTATGGGCAGCGACTCCGACTGGCCTATTCTGAAGCCTGCTTATGAACTTTTAAAGAAATTCGACATTGAGGCAGAGGTTATTGTAGCTTCCGCTCATCGCACTCCTGCCAGAGTAAAGGAAATTGTTACCACTGCTCCTGAGCGTGGTGTATGCGCCTTTATTTCTGCTGCTGGGGCAGCTGCCCATCTGGGAGGCGTTATTGCCAGCTACACAACTCTGCCTGTTATAGGTGTACCTATTAATGCAACCGCACTCAACGGCATGGATGCCCTGCTGAGCACTGTACAGATGCCTTCAGGGATTCCTGTAGCTACTATGGCTATCAATGGTGCCAAGAATGCGGCTATTTTTGTTGTAGAGATGTTTGCTATCTCCAATCCTGAGCTGGCTCAGAAGTTGAAGGACTATCGCCAGAACATGGTTGAGGAGGTAGAAAAGAAGGCAGCCCGTGTAGAGCAGCAGCTGGGTTGACCAACATATTGCCGCATATCAAGGCTCCCCATATGTGGGAGAGCTGTGTCAATGTTAGGAGAAATAGAACAACAATGTATAGTGTAGAAGTTGAAGGCAGCAAGTGGAAAGAGGAATGTGGCGTTTATGGCGTATATTCCCATGAAATGGATGTTTCCGGCATGACCTATTTGGGCTTGTATTCCCTGCAGCATCGTGGTCAGGAAAGTGCAGGTATTGCCATTACTGATGGCGCCTGGATGGATGTTACTCGGGGCATGGGCTTGGTAAATGAGGTTTTCCGTCATCAGGTTCCTCATATGGACAACCAGTATATTGCTATTGGCCATGTTCGTTATTCCACTACCGGCTCCAGCATGCTGGCTAATACCCAGCCACTTATGGTTAACTACTCTGGCGGCAAGATTAGTCTGGCTCATAATGGTAATCTGACTAATGCTACCGAGATTCGTCGGGAGCTGGAGGATGCAGGTACTATTTTCCAGACTACTATTGACTCCGAGGTTTTTGTGAATCTGATTGCCAGATCCCGCAAGGCCACTGTGGAGGAGAAGGTGATGGAGAGCCTGAACAAGATTCAGGGTGCTTACTGTCTCACCATTATGACTGAGAATAAGCTGATTGGTGCTAGAGATCCACAGGGTTTCCGTCCTTTGTGTCTGGGCAAAATCGGCGATGATACATGGATTCTTTCTTCTGAGAGCTGCGGTTTGGACGTAGTTGGAGCAGAATTTGTGCGGGATATTGAGCCAGGTGAGATGGTGGTTATTGACGAGAATGGTGTCAAGAGCTATCATTTTGCAGATGCCAAGCTTTCCATGTGCGTATTCGAGTATATTTACTTTGCTCGTCCCGATTCTGTACTGGATGGACTTAGTGTACATGAAGCTCGCTTTGAGATGGGCCGGGTGTTGGCTAGGGAAACTAACTACAAGGCAGATATTGTTATCTCTGTACCAGATTCTGGTAATACTGCTGCTTCCGGTTATGCCTACGAATCTGGCATTCCATATGTAGAGGGCTTGATGAAGAACCGCTATATTGGCCGTACCTTTATTCAGCCTACCCAAAAGAAGCGTGATACTGCTGTGAAGCTTAAGCTGAATGCTATTGCTTCTGCCGTTCGGGGCAAATCAGTAGTTATGGTGGATGATTCTATTGTACGTGGTACCACCAGTGGCAAGATTGTTCGTATGCTTCGCAATGCTGGTGCCAAAGAGGTACATATGTGCATTAGCTCTCCTCCTATTGTTTATCCATGCTACTATGGTATTGATACCTCCGTCCGCAAGGAGCTGATTGCAGCCACCAAGAGCGTGGAGGAGATTTGTGAGTACATCGGGGCTGACTCCCTGCACTTCCTGTCCCTGGAGGGCTTGAAGCACTGCATGGGCAAGCTGGGGCCTGATCATATGTGTTATGCCTGCTTCAACGGCGGTTATCCGGTAGAGCAGAAGACCGCTTCTCCTGCCGAGCATGACAAATATGTATTTGAACAGCGTAAGAAGTCTTAATATACAGGAGGAAAAGGATTAGATGGAAAAGAAACTTACTTATAGAGATGCTGGCGTAGATATTGATGCAGGAAATCTGTCTGTAAAGCTGATTAAGGACAGCGTAAAGGCAACCTATCGTCCAGAGGTATTGGGTGATCTGGGTGGCTTTGGCGGCCTTTTTGCCATGAGCACTAAGTACAAGGAGCCTGTATTGGTTTCTGGTACTGACGGTGTAGGCACCAAGCTGCGTCTGGCTTTTATTCTGGACAAGCATGATACCATTGGTCAGGATGCTGTTGCTATGTGTGTTAATGACATTCTGGTACAGGGTGCTGAGCCTTTGTTCTTCCTGGATTATCTGGCTGTAGGCAAGCTGGAGCCTGAGCAGGTAGCAGATGTAGTAAAGGGTGTAGCCAACGCCTGCAAGGAGTCCGGCTGTGCACTTATCGGCGGTGAGACTGCTGAGATGGCTGGCTTCTATGCTGAGGGAGAATATGATATTGCTGGTTTTGCTGTTGGTGCTGTGGAGAAGTCCAAGATTATCACCAGTGAAAAGGTAAAGGCTGGAGATGTTATTCTGGGCCTGCCTTCCTCCGGTGTTCATTCCAATGGCTACTCTCTGGTTCGTAAAATTGTCTTTGATGTAAAGGGCTTCAAGGGTGATGAGTACATTGACGAGCTGGGCAAGACCATTGGTGAGGAACTTTTGACTCCAACCCGTCTCTATCCAAAATCCTGCCTGCCTCTTATTGAGAAATTCGATATTCACGGTATGGTTCATGTAACTGGTGGCGGTTATTATGAGAATATTCCTCGTGCCTTGCCAGAGGATATGGGCGCAGAGATTGATGCTACCAGCTGGCCTGTTCCACCTATCTTCAATTTGTTGAAGGAATGGGGCAATGTAGACTGGCATGAAATGTATCGTACCTTTAACATGGGTATCGGTATGATTATCATTGCTTCTGCTGACGAGGCAGAGAAGATTAAGGCTGATCTGCAGGCTCGCAGCGAAGCTGTATACGAAATCGGCAAGGTTACTCAGGGCAGTCATGAAGTAATTGTTAAGGGCGGCGTATTCGATGAGTAACCATATTTTAGGTATTCTTTGCTCTGGCCGAGGTTCCAATATGCAGTCCATTATGGCTGCTATTGAGTCTGGTCAGATTAAGGCAGAAATCGGCATTGTGCTAACAGACAAGCCAGAAGCTAGAGCTTTGCAGGTTGCCAGCGAGGCAGGCATCAAAAGTGTTTGTGTTAATCGCAAGGCCTGCAGCACTCAGCAGGAGTTTGAGGAAAAGCTGGTGGCTGAACTAAAGGCTGCCAATGTTACTTTGGTAGTTTTAGCTGGCTTTATGCGCATACTCAGTCCATATTTTGTGGAGGCGTATCGCCATCGCATTTTGAATATCCATCCATCCCTGCTGCCATCCTTTGGCGGGGCTCATGCGCATCGTGATGTGTTGGCCTATGGTACCAAGGTATCTGGCTGTACAATTCATTTTGTGGATGAGGGTATGGATCATGGTCCTATTATCCTGCAGGACACTGTACCTGTACTGGATGATGATACTGAGGATACTCTGGCTGCCAGAGTTCTGACCAAGGAGCATATTCTCTATCCAAAGGCTATAGAGCTTTTCGTTGATGGTCGTCTGGAACTTATAGATGATCGTCATGTCCGTATCAAACCATAAACAGGCTCAGGGAATTATTTGGCCCTAGGGCTTAAATAATGCTTTGACCAATGAGAAAAGGAGATAGACTACTATGAAAATCAAACGTGCATTAATTAGTGTATCCGACAAAACCGGTGTTGTTGAGCTGGCCAAGAAGCTCCATGCTGCAGGTGTGGAAATCGTTTCCACCGGTGGTACCATGAAGGCTATTAAGGAAGCAGGTATTCCTGTAACCTATGTTAGTGATGTAACTGGCTTCCCTGAAATTATGGATGGCCGTGTTAAGACCTTGAATCCATACATTCATGGCGGTATTCTGGCAGTTCGTGATAACCCTGCCCATGTAAAGGCTATGCAGGAGCACAAGATTACTCCTATTGATATGGTAGTAGTTAATCTCTATCCTTTCAAGGAGACTATTTCCAAGGCTGATGTTACTTTGGCCGAGGCTATTGAGAATATTGATATCGGCGGCCCTGCTATGATTCGTGCTGCTGCTAAGAACTTCAAGTACGTTACTGTTGTTACCAACCCTGCTCGCTACGACGAGGTTGCTGAGTGTGTAGCCAAGGATGGCTGCGTAGGTGGAATGCTGCGTATGCAGCTGGCTCAGGAGGCTTTCCAGCACACTGCAGAGTATGATGATTGCATTCAGAACTATCTCATGGAACAGGTGAACAAATAATGAATATACTGGTAATTGGTAGTGGTGCCCGTGAGCACACATTGGTATGGAAGCTGGCTCAGAGTGCCAAGGCAGACAAGATTTATGCAGTACCGGGCAACCCTGGTATGGCTCAGCTGGCAGAGTGCATTGATGGTATTTCCATTACAGATAATGATGCTCTGGTTAAGCTGGCTCAGGAGAAGAATGTAGAGCTGGCTGTAGTAGGCCCAGAGGTGCCATTGACTAATGGTGCTGTAGATGCCTTTAATGCAGCAGGTATCAAGGCTTTTGGCCCTGTACAGGCAGCAGCAGAGATTGAGGGCTCCAAGTCCTTTTCCAAGAATCTCATGAAGAAGTACAATATCCCTACTGCCAAGTACGAGGTATTTACTGAGGCTGAGGCAGCCAAGGAGTATATCCGTCAGGAAGGTGCTCCTATCGTTATCAAGGCTGATGGCTTGGCTGCAGGCAAGGGTGTTATTGTAGCCATGACTCTGGAGGAGGCTCTGGGGGCTATTGATGAAATCATGGGCGATCAGGCCTTTGGTGCTGCTGGCAGCCGTGTGGTTGTTGAGGAGTTTATGGTAGGCGAGGAAGTTTCCGTTCTTTGCTTTACAGATGGCAAGACCATCGTGCCTATGGTTCCTTCTCAGGATCACAAGCGTGTTTATGATCACGACAAGGGACCTAATACCGGCGGTATGGGTGCCTATGCTCCAGCTCCTGTTGGTACTCCAGAGCTTTTGGCTCAGGTTCAGAAGGAAGTTCTGGATCCTACTATCAAGGCTATGGAGCAGGAAGGACGTCTGTACAAGGGATGTCTCTATGCAGGCTTGATGGTTACTGAGGCTGGCCCTCGCGTAGTAGAGTTCAATGCTCGCTTCGGTGATCCAGAGACTCAGGTTGTTCTGCCTCTGCTGGAAAGTGATTTGGTAGATGTTATGCTGGCATGTATTGATGGCAAGCTGGCCGAAACTGAGGTAAAGTGGAGCGACGGTGCAGCGGTATGTATTGTTATGGCTGCTGGCGGTTATCCAAAGTCCTACAACAAGGGCGATGAAATTGTAGGTATTGATGCCTCCGAGGCTGATGGCTGTACTGTGTTCCAAGCAGGCACCAGTGCCAAGGATGGCCATATCTATACCAATGGAGGCCGCGTGCTGGGTGTAGTAGCCAAGGCTGATGGCATTCAGGAGGCTGTTGACAAGGCTTATGCCGGAGTTGACAAGATTTCCTTTAAGGATGCTCATTTCCGTCATGATATTGCTCATTGGGCATTGGAAAGACTTAATAAGTAAATATTTTTGTATGCAGCGGTGCATATTTTTAGCTGATTGCTGAATATGCACCGTTTTATTGTCTAATATTTGGACATTATATTGACAAAATTGGACATATGTTATATTATTGAACTGATTAAATTTACTTAAGTGAAATTTTTCATGTTTGAATGGGGCGTTTGTTAATTATTATTTGATTGTAAAAAACAATTTACACAAGGGAAAATGAAAAAGAGAGGGACTTGGGAAATGGCAAGAAGAAAAACTTATGCCAGCGAGGATGGCAATATTCAGAAGCTGGTGGGAAATCACGACCATGCATCAGCCGTAAGAGCAAGAATTATCAATAGCGCAAAATGCCTGTTGGCGGAGGAAGGATATAGCAAGACTACCATTCGTAAGATTGTGGAGCATTCCGGCATTCTGACTGGCAGTATTTACTATTTCTTCAAAAACAAGGAAGATATTTTCCACGCTATTCTGTTGGAGCTGATGCGGGATTGTATTCGTCGTATCAATTTGAGATTCCAAAATGAATCGCCTCTATTTATTTATGCTGCAGTTTGTCAGGTAGAGTTGAAGGTACTGGCGGATAATCAGATAGTACGGGATAGTTATAAGAAGGGTTACGATTCTATTATTATCTTTGAGGGTATGATTGCCCAGTTCCATGAGATGGCCAGAAACCTCTTTAACGGCACCAAATACGAAAGAAGTGACGAGGAATATTACGAAAACACCCTGATGATTAAGGGTGCTATGCATGCTTGTTTAACAGAAATGTCCTTCCGTCGGCCTATTTCCTTGCCAAGATCCAGAGAACGGCTAATTCGTATGGCCTGTGAGATGTTTGGCACCAAGAAGGAAGCCGCAGAGATTGCCAGCAAAATTCGCGAATATGGCAGCATCTGGGAGGATATTGGGGTGGAATTGGTAGAGAAGCCTATCTCTTCCCTGCCATGTGAATATGAGTTTTAAAAGTTGACAAACTAAAAAAGACTTCTAGGAAACGATGGTCCTAGAGGTCTTTTTATTACATTAAATGACTATGTTCGTTGATATCTTCAATAACATGGCGAATTACCACCATAAAAGGAACGGCCAAAAACATACCAGCAGCTCCCAGCAGCTCCCCGCCTAAAATGATGGAGAGAATAATGGCCACAGGATGTAGATTCAGGGAGCGGCCTACAATGGCTGGATAGACAACATTATGGTTTATCTGAGTCATAACTAGGTAAAAGATAGCTGTCTGAATGGCCAATTCAGGATCATAAATAGCGGTCATAAGGATACCGAAGCAGGAGGCTACAGTAGGGCCCAGCACCGGCACAAACTCACTAATGGCAGAAGCCACAGCAAATACAGAGGCAAAGGGCAGATCCATAATGGTGAAATAGCCATAAACAATAAAGCCGGTGAGAACACAGATGGCCAGCTGACTACGGACATATAGCCGCAGGGACAGCAGGATTCTATCAATCAGCAGAGAAATCCGCTTTACATCCTTGGCTGGGAAAAGTCTAGCCACAAATTTTTTGATTTTATCTCCATCCATAAGCATGTAGAAAGATAAAAAGATAATAATGATAAAATCAATAAATTTGTTGAAAACAGAAAAGGCAATTAGCAGGGAAGAACGGATAGCATCTGTGATAAAATTAGATGCTTCCGCCCAGGCCTCGTTCAATCCAGTTTTGAAAATACCGCTTTCTGTCCAGCCATGCATATTTTGAATATTGCTGGCCAGCCGTGGCAGTTCATTGGTAAATTCCGACAGGGTAGGAATAAAGGTGCTGGAAACAATGGCTACAAGTCCCAGTAACAATCCCAAGAAACCAGCTAAGCCAAGGAAGGCGGCTAGCCCCCGGGGCAGTTTCAGAGCCATTTTGTCTACCAAATCCAGAAGTAACAGTGTCAAAAGCACAGATAGGAAAAAGACAAAGGCGAAAGATGGCATATACCAGAAAGCTGCCAGCAGGCAGATAATGGCAACACCCACAATTATAGATGTTTTATGGCGATTCCACATATGTATATCAACTCACTTTTATTTTTTCATATTCAGGGTAGAGCATTCCGACTTTCCAAGGAAATTATTTCCGCAGCTTGTTGAAGCGGTCGGCCAGCTCTTGAGCAGATAAATCTCCCTCTGCCGGAGTCATAATAGCCTGATCCTCAACATATACTATGCCATTTACCACATGAGCTTCTGGAATATTTCTGGTGCCTCGTTTGTAATAACGAGCCAGATTGCCGGCTACAAAATAAGAACGCTCAGCACCGCTCATGGAACTAATAGAAGCAGGAGTTACAAACTCCTTACCATGAATTTTAACCACTCCATCTGCTACGGTAACAACCCCATTAGAGTATTCGGAGATTTTCTTAGCATAGGAATCTCGGCGCTGTTCATGGGTTGGATGGTCAGATGGACTAAACATATCGCCTACGAAATTTCCCTTGTTAGAGCCATATTCCTCTATAACCTTTTGCCATACAGCAGCAGTGGCACCAATATTATAATTCGTATGAGTCATATACTCAAAGGCCAGGTTGTCAGCTTCCCACTCTAAAGGCTTGGAAATATGAACCTTGTCAATGTAGTTGGCCACTACACCGGCACCTAAAGCGGCACCATAGCCACCGCCAGCAGCCACTGCTGTAGCCAGCAAATCTACAGGAATACTTTTCTGATAGCCCTTCAGTACATGATTCTTCTGACCGTGGCCCATTTCATGGCCTAGTACTACGGCAATTTCATCATCAGTGGTCAGCAGAGAAAAAATACCTGTGTTAATGGTCATATTGTGTCCCAGAGAGCAGGCTGCATTAAAGCTGGTATCTGGATTAATATAGTAATTATAAGGCATATCATTGATGGATGGATCTACCTGAGCAATGGCTTGGGAAAGATTGGCCATAATCCGGTCTACCCGCTGGTTCAACCCAGGATCTGTATTAACACCTTGCTGCTCCTTCATGGACTGAAAGAGAGCCTGACGACCTTCCTCGGTATTGTTCATGGCCTTTAACTGTTCATTTTGAGCAGACATCTGAATGCCAGCAGCAATAACGGAGCCTAATACGCTGGCATCTGCCTGAGAGGGCAGGGCTGCTGTTATAGGCATACCTACAGCCATACAGGTTACTAACAACTTAGTTAGATTCTTTTTCATGTTCAACATACTAAAACCTCCATAAGATTCTATTCCATAGGCTTGATATTATTATATTAATACATGAAGAACGATTAGGCAAATTAAAATACCATTAGAATGTTCTTTTGAGTAGTATTGCTTAGGATTTGTGAAAATATGCAGGTAAATTTACAAGGAAGCTAGACTTTGAAAAGCGAGATTGCTATATTGATTAAATTTGGTTATAATATTTGGTATATATCTGAAAATAAAAATGTATGGCGAAAGGAGCTTGCAATATGGATAAGCTTTTGAATAAATATGCAGAGTTGGTGGTAAGAACTGGTGTAAACCTCCAGCCACAGCAGCTATTGGTAATAAATTCCCCTATTGAATGCAGTGATTTTGCCCGTCGGGTGGCAGAGGCTGCCTTTGAGGCCGGAGCTAAAGATGTAAAGGTAATCTGGTCAGATGAACGATTGGCACGGATTCGCCTGGATAAAGCAGAGGCAGAGGTTTTTGATGAATTTCCTGCCTGGCGCCGGGATATGTTTATGGATTTCAAGGCTAAGGGAGCAGCAGTAATTTCCATTCACGCCTCAGATCCTACTATTTTTCAGAATGTAGATACAGACAAGCTGACCAGAAGTCAGCGGGCTGCCGGGGTGGCACTTTTGGAATATCGTCAGGCCATGATGAATAATGAGCTGAGATGGTGTGTGGTATCCATTCCTACAGAAAGCTGGGCTGCCAAGGTATTTGCCCAAGAGGATGGCAAATCAGCTGTGGCCAAGCTGTGGCAAGAGATTTTTGCTACTGTACGCATTGATGAGGAGCATAATCCAGTGGAGGCTTGGCAGCATCACATTGCTTTTCTGCAGCGGGCCTGCAAATTTATGAATGAACAGAAATTTACTGCTTTGAAATACAGCAATAGCTTAGGAACCAAGCTGACTGTAGGCTTGCCAGAGGGACATATCTGGGCTGGTGGTGCGGAAATTGCTGGTGATGGGGTAGAATTTGTGGCCAATATGCCAACGGAGGAAATTTATACCCTGCCAGATAGGAATAGGGTAGATGGATTGGTTTACGCCTCCAAGCCTTTGAATTATAATGGCAATTTAATAGAAGGTATATGTCTGGAGCTGAAGAAGGGCAAGGTTGTTAAGGCTTCTGCCACCAAGGGTCAGGAGGTGTTGGAGCAGTTGCTGGCTATGGATGAAGGGGCCAGCCATTTGGGAGAGGCGGCCTTGGTTCCTTATAATTCTCCTATTTCCAACAGCGGGATTCTTTTCTACAACACCCTTTTTGATGAAAACGCGGCTTGCCATTTGGCCTTGGGCAAGGCTTATCCTACCTGTATTCAGGGAGGAGAAAAAATGAATAGCGTGGAGCTGGCTCAGCATGGCGTAAATGATTCCTTGATACATGAGGATTTTATGATTGGTACCAAGGATATGGAGATAGATGGGGTTAAGGCTGATGGCACTCTGGTTTCAGTTTTCCGTCAGGGAAATTTTGTTAGCTTTGACTAATTAAGATTTGGAGATGTGTGATTTGCTAAAGGGATATTTTGAATTAAAGGTGTTTAAGGCGGCCTGGCCCATTATTTTTGGCTACATTCCTCTGGGCATGGCCTGTGGGATATTAGCCCAAAAGGTGGGCTTTGACTGGTTCCAGATGCTGATGATGGCGGTTTTCCTTTTTGCTGGCAGTGGTCAGTTTATTGCCTTGGCCATGATTGGCAGCGGCAGTACCATTATGCCAGTAGTGCTGACAGTATGTATTGTAAATCTGCGGCATCTTTTATATGCTTTGATTCTCAATCAGTATTTGTCCAAGGAAAGCCGCCTCTACAAGGCCTTTTTTGCCCAAGAAATTGTGGATGAAAGTTTTGCGGTGAATCAAAATCAATTTGCACTAGATGCAGAATGGAATGGCAAAAATGCTCTGGGCGTAAATATTATTGGTCATAGCTCATGGATATTGGCTAATCTAGCGGGACTTTATCTTGGTAATAGCATTTATATTGATACGGCTTTGGTAAGCTATGCCCTGATTGCCATGTTCATCGGTTTATGGTCCTTTCATTTTCTCAATGCCCGTCTGGTGTTGACAGGTATTCTGGGTGGGTTTTTGGCTTTGCTTTTGTCCTACTGGTTAACCAATATGCTGAATGTGGTAGTGGCTACGGTGATAGCAGCAGCTTTGGCAGCCTTTTATGAAATGCGTATGGGGAGATGAGGATAATGAGCTATAGTGATACTTTGCTGTGTATTTTTGGATTGTTTGTTGTTTCTTATATTCCTAGAATCCTGCCCTTTGCTCTGCTGGGGAACCGGGAGCTGCCTAGGGGCTTTCGGCTGTGGCTTCAATATGTGCCTACAGCGGTTTTTGGTGCTTTGATTTTTACCTCTATTTTTGGAACTGGTGTAGATGGTTTTCGCTTCAGCTGGGAGAACAAGGAGCTGCTGGCTTCTATCATAGTATTGCCAGTAGCAGCGGCTACTCGTTCCTTGCCTTATAGCATTATCAGTGGTTTGCTAGCTTATGGAGCTGCACAATATATGCTGGGATAAAATTTTGTTAAGAGGTAAAATAAATGAAGCTTAATTCTAAAATATTGGTTGGCTTGGTTCTACTTATGTGGCTGGTTAGCGAATTTGGCCCAGAGGAAGCCTCTGGAGCTGCCAGTATCTGTGGCATTGGTGTAGCAGTGATTGCTCTGGTACGGCTTTTGCAGGAGCAGAAGAAAAATAAATAACCATTAGAGAACGAAATATAGTATAATAAAAAGGTATGTAATTTGTAATCCTATAGAAACAGGTGGTGTAGCTAAATGTTGGTGGAATCAGGTTCCATTGTGACAAATGACATTTTGTCTGATGATGTAAGATGTATGGTGATTCAGGTGCCATCTATTGCTGCTGAGGCTGAGCCTGGGCAGTTTGTTATGGTGAAAAATGAAAATGGCGGTACTTTTCTGCGGCGGCCTTTTGGTATAGCTGATGTGGATAGAGAACAGGGCCGTATTCTGCTGATTTATCGTGTGGCCGGCAAGGGGACTCAGGAACTGGCCGGCTTGGAGCCTACTATGGAACTTAGCGTAGAGGGGCCTCTAGGCGGTGGTTTCCGCTTTGAGTCAGATGGCCTGGAGGCAGGGGGACGCACCCTGTTGATTGGCGGTGGTGTAGGTGTAGCCCCTATGATTTATACGGCTCGTCGTTTGGCTGAACTTGAGCCTGCCAACAAGCCTGTTTTCCTGCTGGGCATTCGCAATGAGGGAGAACTTTTCTGGCAGGATTATCTGAAGGATTTTACAGAGGAAATCATCGTAACCACCAATGATGGCTCTGCTGGTATCAAGGGATTTGCCATTGATGCTATGCCGGAGATTCTCAGTCGTTACGATATTCGTCATATCAAAATCTGCGGCCCTACCATTATGATGGAGGGATTGGCCAAGTTGGCTATGGAGCAGGGCATTGAATGCCAGGTTTCCTTGGAAAAGCGCATGGCTTGCGGTGTTGGCGTCTGCTTGGGCTGTACCTTTGAGGGAATGATTAGTGGCAAGAGATGGAAGATTTGCCATGATGGCCCTGTATTCCCTGCGGAGGAGGTTTTTGAGAAATGAATTTTGAAAGACTGGCGACGGATTTTGCCGGAATAAAGATGAAAACTCCTGTCATGGGAGCATCCGGCACTTTTGGCTTTGGCATAGAATATAAGGATTTTCTGAATCTGGGTGATGTGGGGGCGATTATCAGCAAGGGTTTGACGCCCCTGCCCCGGTCCGGCAACAATGGGGTGCGGGTGGCAGAAACCCCTGGCGGCATGCTGAACTGTATCGGCCTGGAAAATCCCGGCATAGATGTTTTTTTGCGGGATATTCTGCCAAAGGTGAGGCAGGAAGCCCCTGATACGGCATTTATTGCCAACTTTTCCGCCGGTACGGTGGAGGACTACGGCATGATGGCGGCCAAGCTGGATGTGGACGGTGTGGATGGCGTGGAGGTGAATATCTCCTGTCCGAATGTCAAGGAAGGCGGTATTGTCTTTGGCACTGACCCGCGGGCAGCGGCAGCTGTTACCGAGGCTGTGAAGAAAAATACGAAGAAGCCTGTGATTGTGAAGCTGTCCCCAAACGTGACGGATATCACCGTCATGGCGAAGGCCGTGGAGGAGGCTGGTGCAGACGCCATCGCCCTGATTAATACCCTGACGGGCATGGTGATTGATATTCGCACGCGGCGGCCGCTGCTGGGCAATATTACAGGCGGGCTTTCCGGCCCGGCTGTGAAGCCAATTGCTGTCCGCATGGTATGGCAGGTGGCTCAGGCGGTGAAGATTCCTATTCTCGGACTGGGTGGCATTACCTGCGGCGAGGATGCGGTGGAATTTTTGCTGGCAGGTGCCAGTGCCGTGGCTGTGGGTGCAGAGAATTTCGTGCATCCTGATGCTGTGGTGCGGGTTGCAGAGGATATCGACGCCTATCTGGAGGCAGTGGGGCTGAAGCATGTTTCTGAGCTGGTGGGGCAGGTCAGGATTTGATGCAAAAGCACTCTATATGGAGTCTGTTGTAAAAAATACTTTCAATTTTGCAACATTTTGACTGGAAAAAGAGGTTTTTCCTGTTTTGTGGCGAATATTAGCATACAGGAAAATAATTATTGAGGCTAGGAGGTATAGAGAGATGTTTTTGTTTGGCTCAAGTAATGATAATAAAAAAGCTGCAGGCCGCGGTGAGGATTGTGCGCAGATGAAACGGGATGTGGAAAACCTGGACAGGTTTCTGCAGAAGGCGATTGATGGTGACTATACGGCGTCAATGCCTCGTGTAGAGTCTGCCGAGCTGCAGCGGCTGGGCAAAAAGATTGAGGCATTTTTGCAGAAGCAGCGAGGTGATCTGCGCTCCATGCTGATGAAGCTGAACGAATCGGTATATGATTCCACGGAGGTGTCCGAGGCGCTTAATGCCATTGTTACTGAGAATACCCATGTTTCTGCCAGGATTGATGAGATGCACAAGGTAGTGGAGTCACTGGCCAACGAGATTATGGGGCTGGCGGGAACTGCCACGGAGACATCCGACCAGACCAGAAAGGGCATGGAGGCCATGCGCAATACCGAGAGCAGTATTGATACTGTTGCACGGGAGACTGCGGCGGCAGAGGAAAGCCTGCAGAGCATGCATGGCAGTGTAATCCAGCTGCAGAAGGATACAGGCAATATCAACAATCTGGTGGAAACGGTACGGGGCATCGCTGACCAGACCAACCTTTTGGCGCTGAACGCCTCTATAGAGGCAGCCCGCGCCGGTGAGCATGGCCGGGGCTTTGCGGTGGTTGCCGAGGAGGTAAGGAAGCTGGCGGAGCAGTCCAAGCTGTCCGTAAGTGAAATCAATGAGCATTTGTCCAGCATCAAGGGAACCTCCAAGGATATTACTGATGAATTTACCCAGATGGATTCCGCCTTCAAGAATAATACGACGGCTGTAAAGGAAGCCACATCCCACACCCAGAAGCTGACAGGTGTCTTTGACGGCATTGACAATGCTGTGAATATCCTGGCGCCTTTGGCTGAGGAGCAGTCGGCAGCTTTCCAGGAGATGACCGCCTCCCTGCGTACTACCATGGATGATGTTCATAGGCAGAACGATTCTACCAAAAACTGCAACCGCTTTGTGTATGAGGCCTTGAAGGCATCCAGCCAGATGCGCACCGCCCTGGCCGGTCTGGATCTGGATATTACGGACAAGGAAAATGTGGAGCTGGCTAAGACGGATCACCTGCTGTGGCGGGCACGCATCAGCCAGATGCTGTGGGGCAATATTGACCTGGATGCATCCAATGTCCGCGACCATACTACCTGCCGCCTTGGTAAGTGGTACGCCTCCAAGGGCAAGGAGCTGTTTGGCAACCTGCCGGAGTTCCGGCAGCTAGAGAAGGATCACGCCAGATTCCACTCCTGCTGTGCGGAGGCCATTGATGCCTATCATGCTAACAAGCAGCGGCAGCTGGATGAGCTGATGGATGAGTTGTCTGCTCTTTCCTCTACTGTTATAGGCAGTCTGGAGAAATTGAAAAACGAGCTGTAGGCATTTACGGGCTTGTGCTTTCAAAGTAGCGGCATGACGGTGCCGGTACGGAGATTATTCCGTTTCCGGCTCCGTCGTGTCGCTTTTTGTGTGTGGTGTGCAGGGGGCTGCATTAGCTGCTGCACGCCGCTTTGCAGGATATTTTGCCAGGCCTGGGCGGGTATGCTGATTTTTTGCTTGTCAGGACAGGATTTTTGTGGTATATGTAAGAAGTTAAATAATTTTTCAGGAGGAAGGATTTTGGCTGATTTTAGAGAAGAAATCCGGAAGCGTCGCACCTTTGCGATTATTTCTCATCCGGATGCAGGTAAGACTACCTTGACGGAGAAGCTGCTGCTTTACGGTGGCGCCATTCATCTGGCTGGTTCTATCAAGTCGAGAAAAACCCAGCATCATGCTGTGTCTGACTGGATGGAGATAGAGAAGCAGCGCGGTATTTCCGTTACCTCGTCTGTTTTGCAGTTTAATTATAATGGTTATTGCATCAATATCCTTGATACGCCGGGCCATCAGGACTTTTCTGAGGACACCTACCGCACCCTGATGGCGGTGGACAGTGCTGTCATGATTATTGACGTGGCCAAGGGCGTGGAGGCGCAGACCAAGAAGCTGTTCAAGGTCTGCAAGCAGCGGGGCATTCCTATTTTTACCTTTGTTAACAAGCTGGACCGCTTTGGCAAAGCACCGCTGGATTTGATGGATGAGCTGGAAAATGTGCTGGGCATCCGCTCTTATCCCATGAACTGGCCTATTGGCACTGATGGCAACTATTTTGGGGTGTATGACAGGCAGAAGAAGCAGATAGAGCTTTTTGATGATGATACTTCCCACGGACAGAACGCCAGGGCATCTGTGACCGGATCTTTGGATGATGCCAGATTCGTAGAGATGCTGGGAGAGGAAGCTCATCAGACTCTGGTGGATGATATCGACCTTCTGGATACAGCTGGTGAAGAGTTTGATTTGGACAAGGTAGCTCGTGGTGAGCTGACTCCGATGTTCTTTGGCTCTGCCATGACAAACTTTGGTGTGCAGAATTTCTTGGAGGAATATCTCAAGCTGGCACCAGAGCCAGTAGGCAGAAATTCCAGCGCTGGTCTGATTGCTCCAGATGATGAAAAATTCTCCGCCTTTGTGTTCAAGATTCAGGCTAATATGAATCCTGCTCACCGTGATAGATTGGCCTTTATCCGCATCTGTTCCGGCAAATTTGAGCGAGGCATGAGTGTTTATCACAATCGCAGTGGCAAGCCTATTAAACTGGCTCAGCCACAGCAGTTCCTGGCTCAGGATAGACAGATTGTGGATGAAGCTTATCCAGGAGATATTGTGGGCCTATTTGATCCGGGAATCTTCGGTATTGGAGATACCCTTTGCGATCCATCCCACAAGTTTAGCTACGAGGATTTCCCTGTGTTCCCACCAGAGAAATTTGCCAGAGTACAGGCCAAGGACACCATGAAGCGAAAGCAGTTTGTCAAGGGTGTAGAGCAGCTGACTCAGGAGGGCGCTATTCAGCTATTCCAGCAGGCAGGTGCCGGCACTGAATCCTACATTGTAGGCACAGTAGGTACTTTGCAGTTTGAGGTGCTGGAATATCGTCTAAAGAACGAATATGGTGTAGATATTGTGATGAATATGCAGCCATATGAGGTAGCAAGATGGATGACCTATGCAGATGGCCGGGAGGTAACTCCAGCCAGCCTTCGCGGTGCAGACCGCGGCATGTTCGTCTACGACCGCCGCAACAACCCAGTATTGTTGGTAAATAACGAATGGGCCTTGGGCTGGATAACCGATAACAATCCAGACTTAGAGCTCCATGTAGTGCCTATAGACAAGGTCGAAGCATAAAATTATATACTGTAAGCTAATCCCTGCTAGCTGCAAATCCTACAGCTGGCAGGGATTTTGTGATATTACACCTACCGCAAATCTTCCGGAGCGGTCATGGGAAAATATACAAAGATATTAATTGGAGCCATATTGCTTTCCTTGGCTAATAAAATTCTTTTAGGTAATCTCATGTTTATTTCATTTGTGGAGATAGGATTGATAATATATGCTCTATATTGGATAAGCCATCTTTCTACGCTTGAAATCTTTTATACCAGCATGGGGAAATCATGGTATTTGGTTGGCCTATATCTGCACCTATTTGTTTGAATCTGTAGCTTATGGTTATGGTTTAAAATATTTATTTGTAAAATTTTAAGAAAAAATCTCATTTGCTATTGACAATGATTCTGATAAAGATTATCATATTTAAGTATTTTTGAGATTAGTTATCAATGTATTTTGAAATCATGTATCATTATCATTGGAGGTATTGGCTATGACATTGAAAGATGGCAAGACCGGTATGACTCTCCGCGTAGATAGCATTGGAGAATCCGGTCTCAAGGAAAGACTGATGACAATGGGTATGCTGCCAGGCACCAAAATTAAGGTGTTGCGTTCCGCCCCCCTGGGAGATCCTATTGCAATTGGACTGCGTTCTTACAATTTGGCTATTCGTCGTAAGGATGCAGAGCAGATTCAGGTAACAGCAATCTAATTGGGAAGGAGATTTTAGCAAATGAGTGGAAGTTTATCCGTAGCCCTTACTGGTAATCCCAATACTGGTAAGTCTACTATTTTTAATGAGCTGACTGGTGCCCGTCAGAAGATTGGTAACTGGCCTGGCGTAACTGTTGATAAAAAGGTAGGTTATGTTCGTCATAATGACAAGGATATTATGATTGTGGACCTGCCAGGTACATATAGTGTCAATGCCCGTTCCCCAGAGGAGAGAATCGTTATTGATTATCTTATGGAGAACCACACTGATTTGGTTGTAGATGTGGTGGATTCCTCTAACATTGAGAGAAATCTCTTCCTGACCTTACAACTGTTGGAAAAGGGCATTCCTTTGATTATTGACCTGAACATGCAGGATGAGGCCAAGAAGCGGGGCATCAAGATTGATGTCAAAAAGCTGGAGAATTTCTTGGGCTTCCCTGTACTACTTACAGTGGCTAGAGATGGCAGCAGCCTGAAGAATATGTTGAATGTCTTTACTTCTATTTCCATGGAAGGTTATGGCCCTAGTGAGAAGCTGCAGGCCCATATTGCTAAGGCCAAGGAGATTGAGTCCACTGTTACTGATGAAAAATCTCGTCAGGAGCAGCTGATTGAGCTGCGTTATGCCTTTATTGATGAGATTCTTAGAGAGTCTGTTACTTTCTCCCATGTAGGTACTACCACCTCTGAGAAGATTGACCATGTACTGGCTAACGGTATTCTGGCTATTCCAGCTTTCCTGCTGATTATGTATGCTGTTTTCCAGATTACCTTTGAATGGATTGGTCAGCCTATCGCAGACTTCGTAGATGAGCTGGTCAATGACCAGTTCCTAGGCTGGGCTTCTGAGACTCTGGCAGATGCCGGGGTAGCTGATTGGATGCAGTCCCTTGTTTGCGATGGCATTATCGGTGGCGTTGGTTCCGTTATTACCTTTGTACCACTGATTTTCATTCTGTTCTTCTGCTTGAGCTTCCTGGATGGAACTGGCTATATGGCTCGTGTAGCCTTCATTATGGATCCTATTATGCGTCGCTGTGGTTTGACTGGTAAGGGTGTTATGCCTTTGATGATGGGCTTTGGCTGTGGCGTTCCTTCCATTATGGGTGCTCGTGCCTTGGATACGGAAAAGGATCGTATGCTGTCCATTATGGCTGCTCCTTTCCTGACCTGTGGTGCTAAGCTGCCAATTATGGCCCTATTTGCTGCCATGTTCTTCCCTGATGATGCTGCTAATGTGGTATTTGCCATGTATGTAGTAGGTGTGGTTATGGCTATTGTTTCCACCAAGCTTTTGTCTCATACCACTTTCAAGGATGATAATTCCACTTTCCTGTTGGAACTGCCTCCATATCGTATGCCAGATATGAAAACTGTTCTGCTGGAAACCTGGGATAAGGGTAAGGGGTATCTGGTTAAGGCCGGTACTATTATCTTCCTGGGCTGTGTAATTCTCTGGTTCCTGTCTGCCTTTAATAGCGAGGGTATGGTTAAGGATCTTAACGACAGCTTCCTGGCCTCCATTGGTTCTGTGATTGGTTACCTCTTTGTTTTCCAGGGCTTTGGCAACTGGGAGGCTGGTGCAGCCGTACTTTCCGGTGTTCTGGCCAAGGAGTCTGTAGTATCTACCATTGGTATTCTCTATGGTATGCCTGATATTTCTGCTGAGGCAGAGGATGCAGTGGAGACTGCTGAGGTTATGCTGGGGACTGGTATGGGCAGTGCCTTTACACCATTGTCCGCCATTGCCTTTATGGTATTCTCCCAGCTGTATACCCCATGTGTAACTGCCCTGGGTACTATAAAGAAAGAAGCTGGTGGCTTCAAGTGGATGGTATTTGCTGCGGTTTATATGTTTGTGCTGGCCTGGGTTGTTTCCCTGCTGGTATATCAGATTGGCAGCCTGTTAGGCTTCTAAAATAATTAAGTCAGCATACTATTACAAGTGGTGCTTAGTTAAGTTATCTGATACAATAATAAGGATAGGAGGTCTATATAATGAATGCTCAGACTTTGGTTTTGTTAGTGATTATAGCTGTTTTGCTGGTTTTTGCTCTCCGTCATGTATATCACAATTTTGTAGAGGGCAAGCATGATTGCTGTGGCTGTGATGCCTGCAGTGGATATCATGACAAGGAAAAAAATACTGGGGCGGAAGAAGGCTCCTGTCCGTATTGCAGTGGTCACAAATAATTTAATCTACTAAATGGGGACTGTTTTCCTGGTGATTTCCTAATGCTAATATTCGAATCGAATTTGCATTAGGAAAAGCTAGAGAGACAGTCCTTTTCTATTGTCTGGAAATAGGCAAATTACCCTTGAAAATGGCATGGTTTTAGGCTATCATAGGTAATAGGAATAGCTGAAGTGTTATTAATACATATCAGCAATAAATGTATAGTATGGTGACGGTAATGAGGGAAAAAAAGTCATTAAAAAGTCTGGATAAATTAGTATCCAGCTTGGAATTTTTGAATTTCGAGCAAGGTAAAAAGCGCTGTATGAATGACGAGGAGTTTTATCTGGAGCTTGTAAAAGAGTTTGCAGAGGAAAGCAAGCTGAAAACCTTGCAGGAGAACTATCAACGGCAGGACTGGCCCCAATATAGGATGAATGTGCATACTATTAAGAGTTCGGCGGCCTATATAGGGGCAGAGGAGCTTTCCCAGCAGGCTAGGCTTTTGGAAAATGCTGCCAAGGAGGGCAATCAGGCATATCTTGTGGCGAAACATATTGAATTTACTCAATATTACCAAAAGGTATTGCAAGGAATTAAGGACTTTCTCGCTGAAATAGAGTCGGCAGGAGCATAAATTTAGAGCAGGGTTGGCGATATACATGGAAGAAAAGAAAATTTTGGTCGTGGATGATAGTGCCGTAAATCTCAAGCTGACAGGAAAAATCATTAAATCCCAGGAGGGATGGAAACCCATATTGGTACCATCTGGACAGCGGGCTTTGAAGTATTTGGAGGAAAATCAGGCAAATTTGATTCTCTTGGATGTGATGATGCCAGAGATGGATGGCTTCCAGCTATTGCAAATACTGCAGGGAGATGAAAGGCTGGCCAAGATTCCTGTGGTAATGCTGACAGGAGATGAGGAGGCAGAAACCAAGGAACAAGGCCGACAGGCAGGCATAAAAGCCATGCTCCACAAGCCTTTTGATATATCCCATCTGTTGAATACCATAACGAAATATATGGACTGAGGAAGAGGTCATGGATGATAATATACGGGAAGAGATTCGTCAGCTAAAACTGGAATTAAAAAAGGCCCATCGGGAGGTAAAGCGTCTCCATCGAGAGAACAATATCCTTTCTACCATGAACGAGCAGGCCAATAGATTCCGAGAGTTTAGTGAGGCCAAAAAAGGACGACAGGAATACTATACACGAATGTTTGTGGAGAATTCTCCTAATATTTCCATTATGTTGGATAGTCAGCTTAAGACACTTTTGGCTACAGAGCAATATTATCAGGTAGGCCGGTGTACCACTGAGGAAATTAATGACGGATTGCCTATTGCTACCGTCTTTCATGGTGTCATGGAATATCCTGAATGCAAGCATTTGGAGTCTGTGTGTCAGGTAGCTTTGACAGAGCAGCGGGAAATTCACTACATTGAGAAATTAAATGTGGAAAGGCAGGAATTGGTCTACGATGTCTATATTCATCCAGTAACAGGCATAGAGGAAGGGGAAAAATGCCTCATGCTGATTATGGTGAATATTACAGATATCATTTCTGCCAAGGAAAAAGCTGAAACTGCCGATAAAGCCAAAAGCAGCTTTTTGGCCAATATGTCTCATGAAATAAGAACCCCTATGAATGCTATTCATGGCATGGCGGAGTTTATTATTCGGGATACTACAGATATATTTGCCAGGGAAAATGCCATTCTCATAAAGAATGCATCTACCTCTCTTTTGACTATTATTAATGATATTTTGGATTTCTCCAAAATAGAGGCAGGCAAAATGGAATTGATAAATTCATCCTTCCAATTGGCTTCTCTTTTGGTAGATGTAGCTGCTATTATTCGCATTAAGCTAAAGGATAGCAAAGTCTCTTTTGTGTTACAGATTGATCCTGAAATGCCTCGTGGCCTGATTGGGGATGAAATCCGCATCAAGCAGATAATGGTAAATCTTTTGAATAATGCGGTGAAATTTACCCAGGATGGTACTATTACACTTCGTATGGGCTGCAGAAAGCTTGGGGATGACAATACGGTAAAGATATATGGCAGTGTGGCAGATACTGGCATTGGCATAAAACCCCAGGATTTGGGTAAGCTGTTTTCCAGCTTTCAGCAGGTAGATACCCGAAGAAACAGGTCTATTGAGGGTACTGGCTTAGGCCTGGCCATCAGCCGTCGCCTATGTGAGTCTATGGGCGGTACCCTAGGGGTAAAAAGTGTTTATGGCCAGGGCAGCGTATTTAGTTGGACTATGGTGAATCAGGTAGATGATTGGACTCCTATTGGCACCATAGGCAAGGGGGATATCCAAAATCAGGAAAAGCTTTTCCAATATACCTTTATTGCGGAAAAGGCCAAGGTGTTGGTGGTTGACGATAACAAGGTAAATCTCAAGGTGGCAGAGGGAATGCTGTCTCCTTATAGAATCCAGGTAGTAACTGTAGAAAGTGGTTATGAGGCTTTGGAACTGCTGAAACAGCAACATTTTGACATTGTCTTTATGGACCATATGATGCCTATTATGGACGGGGTAGAAACCTTGCAAAAGCTTAGATTACTGCCTAGCCATGAAAAGGACGTGGTGGTGGCTCTTACCGCCAATGCAGTAGCTGGTGTGCAGGATGAGTATCTCCAGCTAGGCTTTCAGGGATATTTGTCCAAGCCGCTAGGGGATAAGGAATTGGATGAATGTCTGCATAGTTTTCTGCCTTCGGATACCATTTATAAGCTGGATAAACCTTTTACCAGCAGAATGGATGAGGTAGATCGGGATATTCTTATGCAGGTTTACACTGAGGGACACAAAAAGATTAAACTGTTTATGGATCTGCTGGAGGCAGAGGATTGGTCAAGATATACCATTGAGGTACATGCGCTCAAATCTGTAGCAGCTCATATTGGCCAAAAGCAGTTGGCGGAAATGGCCAAGGCTCATGAAAAAGCAGGGAAATCAGGAGATTATCAGTATATTTATCGAAATTTTGACAGACTTTTAGCTCAGTATGGTGCCTTGTTGACCTATATTAGCGAAAAATTTGCCGAGGAACTTTTTCTGCCAAAGCAAGAACAGAACCTGTCTGCCATATCCTCGGAACAGTTATCAAAAAAAACTGTTCAATTGCAGGAAGCATTAGAGGATTATGATCTTGATAGATTGGAAGAATTGCTGCAGGAACTGCTGGGATGTCAGCTTGACAGCGCTAGACATAAGCTGTTGTCTCAAATGAAAGATGCCTGCGGCGAATTTGATTATGATACTCTGGAGAAACTTATGGCACAATGGCAAAATGCCAATAAATCATAATATTAGAGGTGAGAATTTTGAAATCAGTAGCATTATTTACTGAAGAAATAGATGATCTTGAAAGGGCTGTGGCAGAGCTGCAAAAGCAATGCCAGGGATTTGATTTTCAGCAGCATAGTGCAGGACTGCTTTTTGCCCATCCAGATACCGATTTGGAAGAATTAATGTCTTTGCTGACGGAGGCATTTGCCATACCTATTATAGGAGTTACTGCCTCCTTTATATTTACCATGGAAGGTGTAAAAAGAGAGGGTATTTCCCTGCATTTTTTCTCTGCTGATGATTGCCGCTTTGCTGTGGATAGTACAGGAGAACTGGAGCCTGAGCATGTAAAGGAGGCTATGGGCCAGGTTTATCATAACTTGGTTAATCAGCTAGGTGAAAAACCAAAGCTTCTTTTGACTTATGGCAATCCAAGCTTAGACATGGCGGGAGACGATTTTGTAGATACTCTGGATACCTTGTCTGAGGGGGTACCAGTATATGGCGCCATGGCATCAGATGATTTTGCTGTGGAGGACTGTCGTTTTGTGTGCAATGGTCATGTATTTCAATATGGTGCGGCAGTTATAGCTATCAGCGGTAACATCCAACCAGTTATGTCCAGTGGTTTTCATGTGGATACGGCTATTGATTACGAAGGCATTGTCACCCGTGCTGAAGGCAATCAGGTGTTAGAGCTGGATGGTGTGCCTTTCGTGGAGGCTTTGACTAAAGCTGGCGTGGTTTTTAATTTTGATAATGCTCAGGATTACCTCAATACTCCTTTCAAAATTTCCTTTGAAACTGAAGCCGGAGAGGAAATACAATGCCTGCGCCACCTTTTTTGTGTGGATAAGAAAAAAGGAACAGCCAAATTTTTTGGCAAAATACCTGTAGGAGCCAAGCTGCAGGTAGGGATTCTGGATGCAGAGGGGATTCATGACTCGGTGGCAAGTGTAGTCCATGATTGCCTAGAAGGTATTGCAAAGAATAATCCTCAAAGCTATCATACTCTGATGGTTACCTCCTGTGCCTCCAGACTTATGAGCTATACCAATGCTATACATGATGAAAGCATTGCCTATGTGGATAGGATACCAGATGGGATGGAGATGTCAGGCTTATATGCTTATGGCGAAGCCTGTCCTATAAAAACTAAAACTAGCAGCAAGGGAAGAAATGCTTTTCACAATACCACGTTTTCCTTGCTGGTAATGTAGCAATAGGGAGTGTTTGCAATATGGATTTTAGACAATTGGAGTATTTTTGTACTCTGAGCCGCCTAAAAAATTTTACCCGCACAGCAGAAGAACTGCATGTTTCCCAGCCTTCCGTTACCAAGGCTATCAAGTCCTTGGAAACGGAGTTGAAGCTGACCTTGATAGATAGGCGGCAAAAGCATGTTACCCTTACCAATGAGGGCAAGGCATTTCTGCTTCATGCGGAACAAATCATGAAATCAGTAGAGGATACCTACAGGGATATGGAACGCTTTCAGCTGGAAAAGCAGGGAACAGTACATTTTGGTATTCCTCCTATGGTAGAGGCCTATCTATTTCCAGATCTTTTCACCAGCTTCAAGGCTATGTACCCTGATATGAATCTGGATGTGCGGGAATATGGAGATTCTACAGAGGTAATGGAAAAGGCGGATTCCGGTGAGCTGGACTTCGGTATTATCTTTTCCAGCCGAGGTGATACTAAGGATAATCAGATGTTGATTATGACAGATAATATGAGTCTTTGTGTCAGCCCTGAGCTGCCCTTGGCCCGCAAGGAAAATATCAGTTTTGATGATTTGAAGAATGAACATTTTATCATGCAGCAATCTAATACCTATCAGCATCAGCATGTATATGAGCGGTGTGTGGAAAGGGGTTATATACCGGATATTCTTCTGTGTACCACTCAGCTGAAAACCATTAAACAGCTGGTGGGCAATAGACTGGGTATCTCCGTGCTGCCAGATTTTGTTACCAATGAGGAAACCATTTTTGTACGCCGACAGCTTACACCACCTCTCAAGGTTAATATCTGCCTTTACTGGGGACGGAATAAACAGCTCAGCGATATGGATAAGAGATTTTTGGATTTCATCAAGCACTATGTGGCTACTGAGGAATTCAAGAGCCATTTTACAAAAATATAGAAAAATAAAGAATGAAATGTATGACGTCGGAGCTCCGGCGTCATTTTGTTTTGAAATCCCTGCTTGACAAGGTAGTTCTTTTTTGGTATTATTTTTCAGGTTATATAAGCTCTTGATAAGGAAGGGCGTATCTACCAACTGCCGAGAACAGTTGTCTATGACCCGCTGGGTTGTAGTACACTTTTTAGGCGGTTTTTTTGTGTGTAAATTTAAATTACCCCTTTGCCACAAGTTTTGTAGTGTACATTTTAGTTGTAGGATAAGGAGTGTTGACATGAAATACGATGTTATTATTATTGGTGCAGGCCCTGGTGGTATTTTTTCTGCTTATGAGCTGATTAAGGGAAATAAGGATATTAAGGTGGCTGTATTTGAGGCTGGCCGTCCCTTGGAGCAAAGAAAATGTCCTATTGACGGCAAAAAAATCAAAAGCTGTATCAAATGTCCATCCTGCGCTATTATGAATGGCTTCGGGGGCGCAGGCGCTTTCTCTGATGGCAAATACAATATTACCAATGATTTTGGCGGTACTCTTTATGAGCATATTGGCAAAGAGGCTGCTCTGGAGCTGATGTATTATGTGGATGAAATCAATGTCAGCCACGGTGGCCAGGGAACTAAAATGTATTCTACTACAGGTACCAGCCTGAAAAAGACCTGTATGCAGAACAAGCTGAAGCTGCTGGATGCTTCTGTACGCCATCTGGGTACAGATAAAAACTATATTGTTTTGGAAAATATCTACAATGAACTGCGGGAGAGAGTGGATTTCTTCTTTATGACTCCTGTGGAAAAGCTGGAGACTTTGGCTAATGGCTATCGGGTAATTACTGCCAAGGACAGCTATGAATGTGATAAATGTATTGTTTCTGTAGGCCGCAGTGGCAGTAAGTGGATGGAAAAAATCTGTCAGGAGCTGGAAATTCCTACCATGTCCAACCGTGTGGATTTAGGGGTAAGAGTGGAGCTGCCGGCAGAGGTATTTTCCCATCTTACCGATGAGCTGTATGAAAGCAAGATTGTTTACAGAACGGAAAAATTTGAGGATAAGGTGCGTACCTTCTGCATGAATCCTTATGGCAGCGTGGTAAGCGAGAATACCAACGGCATTATTACCGTAAATGGTCATAGCTATGAGGATAAGGCTCTCCAGACAGGTAATACTAATTTTGCCCTGCTGGTATCCAAGCATTTCTCTGAACCTTTCAAGGATAGTAACGGCTACGGTGAAAGCATTGCCCGCCTTTCCAATATGCTAGGCGGTGGTGTGCTGGTACAACGCTTTGGTGATTTGGTGCGTGGTCGCCGCAGTACCCAGAAACGCATGGATGAAGGCTTTGTTACTCCAACTCTGGCAGCCGCACCTGGTGATTTAAGCTTGGTTCTGCCGAAGCGTATTCTGGATGGTATTATTGAGATGATTTATGCTCTGGATAAGATTGCTCCAGGCACAGCCAATGATGATACTTTGCTTTATGGTGTAGAAGTAAAATTCTACAATATGGAAGTAGAATTAGATGATAATCTTGAATGTCGTTACAAGGGACTGTACATTATTGGTGATGGCAGTGGTGTAACCCATTCTCTCTCTCATGCTTCTGCCAGTGGTGTCTTTGTGGCCAGAAAGATTCTTGCTGATATGTAAGTAAAATAAAATAGCCCTTTCTGACTTTTCCTGAATTATGTAGGGAGGAAAGCCGGAGAGGGCTATTTCTATCTAAACCAAGCTGCTAAAAAGAGCATCTACAATTTGGTGAATATCAGTGGAGGCAATGGAGGAATAATTTACTACAAAGGTATGCTCCGGAGCGGCCTGACGGTTTTGATAATAATGCTGTAGCGGCTGCAGCATTAATCCCTTTTGCCGCAGTCTAGCCTGCAAATCCCTATCTGATAGACTAGTATCGATTTGCAAGAGAAAATACAAGCCAGAGGATTGCTGGAGAATTTTAATCCGCTCATGGTCAGGGTGGCTGGTTAAAGCCTTTAGGAGCTGTTGACGAAGTTTTTTATAATTGTTCCGCATGCGGTTAATATGCCGCTCGAAATACCCCTGATTAATAAACTCTGCCAGAGTATATTGCTCAAAGGTGGATACAGTACAGCTAAGGTAGTTTAATTTGTTGTTAAATTCTTCCATTAAGGGCTTGGGCAGTACCATATAGCTGATACGAATGGTAGAGGCCAGACTCTTGGAGAAGGTATTCATATAAATAACCTTATTGCTCATATCTATGCTGAATAGGGAGGGGATAGGCCGACCTACCAAACGGAACTCTGTATCATAATCATCCTCAATAATATATCTAGGCCCAGCTGCCGCCCAGCCTAGCAGCTCATAGCGACGGCTAATGGGGGTAATAATACCTGTAGGAAAATGATGGGAAGGGCTGATATGAATAACATCACAGCTTACAGTGTTCAATGCTGTTACAGACATACCCTGCTGGTCAATAGGCAGGGCAATACAGCAAGCACCGTTGTCCCGATAGATGCGCCGCAGCTTTTGATACCCCGGATCCTCCACGCAATAAATCTTGTCCCGGCCAATAAGCTTAATCAATAGCTCGTAAAGGTATTCTGTACCGGCGCCAATAACAATCTGCTCTGGAGAAATATCCATACCTCGAAAATGGCGCAGATGATTGGCTATGGCCTGCCGCAAAGGGGCTACACCTGCTGTAGGAGACTGAGTGAGAAGAAGCTGCTGTTTCTCGTTAATGGTATGTCGTAGCAAACGGCTCCAGGTGCTAAAGGGAAAATTTTCCGCCAGCAGACTGTTAGAGGACAAATCCACTCTATGAGGGGCAGGGGCTATAGGCGAGTCCTTCAGCTCAGAATTTTTTTGGGTGTCCTGTTGGGGAATGTTATCTTCCCAGTCAGGAGAAGTATTCTTCTTTTGGGGATTGTTATTGTTTATTTGCTGTTGGTCAAAGAAATTCATGGATTGACGATAGTTTTCCACTGGGGAAACAAAATATCCTGATTTTAAGCGGGCATAGATATAACCCTCAGAAACCAGCTGTCCATAGGCTCCTTCTACAGTTATGGTACTGATGCCCAGCTGGGTGGCCAGGGAACGCTTGGAGGGCAGCTTGGTGCCTGGTGTTAGATGATGCAGAAGAATTTCGTTTTTGATGTATTGGTAAATCTGCATATAAATAGGCTGAGGCTTATTGGGGTCCAGATTCAAAGTCAGCATGTGGGGCCGCCTTTCTGTTATAGATTGAAATAAGCTAAAATTGTGGTAAAATAAAAGCGGCAGAAAATGCCGCTTTAGTTTACAGAGAAATTTTCTGCAATGGCTTTACCAATATCAGGAAGATTATGGCATTGAGAAGTGCCTTTAGAGCCAGTCCCGGTGTGGAGCTAAGTCCAGCCTCGATACTGTCATAAAGCACAGCGCCAAAAATAGTATAAGCAGCCACCATCCAGACAAGGCCTAAGAAAATAGCTGTAAGATTGCCACCATTAATCACAAAGCTGTTGTGATTGCTCTTGTAAAGTATGCCAAAAATCCAAGCCATAATATATTTGATAAGCAGTGTAGGCACAATCCAAAGGGCAAAGCCTCCAATCAAATCTGCCAGAGCAGAGCCAACTGCACCGGCAACAGCTCCCTGCTTACGGCCTAACAGTACCACCGCTAGCAAAACAGCTGCATCTCCTAAATGGGCATAACCCAAGGGAATCGGAATCTTTGGCACAAAGGTCATAACAAAAACAATAGCGGTAAATAAAGCAGTAAGACATAAATCCTTAGTTGTTAATTTCATAATTGTCACTCCTGACTGTATTTTTGTTCAATATATTGAATATGGTACTTAGTATAATGCCACATTGGCTATATTGAAATAGTCAGAATAAGATAAAAATATAATATCAGATTTATGGTCAGATGGAAAGATATTTTTGTAAAGGATGAGGAAATGGAGCAGGAAAAAATATATGCCAAGCAAGCAGGATATAAGCATTTGAAGGCTTTGGGACAGTTTTTTACCCCCAAGGCTGTGGCAGAATTTATGTGTAACTGGGCTGGTAAAAATGCCAAAAATATGCTGGACCCTGCAGCTGGTAACAGTGTGTTTCTGTGCCAGATGAACAGGATTTATCCTCAATGTCAGCTAAAGGGCTATGAAATTGACACCGGGATTCTGGATTTTTTTGGTAATCCCTCTGGCGCAGAAATGATTTTGGGAGATTATCTGACTCTGGATTGGCAGGAAAAATACCAGGCTATTGTGGGGAACCCTCCCTATAATAAATTCCAGGCTGTAGACAATCGTCTGAATATATTTAACAGAATTTATGCCGAAACCGGTATTCATTACAGTGGCAATAGCAATCTTTATAGCCTTTTTTTTATAAAAAGCATCTATCAGCTGGCACCGCAAGGGAGGCTGGCCTATATTATTCCCAGTGAATTTCTCAATTCCGCCTACGGCACCCAGCTAAAAGAATTGCTGTTAAGACAGGGATTATTACGGTGTATTATCAATTTTCGTTACAATGAGGAAGTATTTCCCGGGGCCAATACTACCTGTTGTATTATTTTGCTACAGCAGATGAAAAAAAAATATGTGGATTTTTATAATCTATCCTCCATAGAGGAGCTGGCTCAATTAGATGTGGATAAAGGCTTAGGACCACATGGTATCAGGGTGGCCTATAACAATCTAAAGCCAGAGGAAAAATGGCGTCCTTATCTTCATCAGGAAAGTCAGCGACAGCTGGCTCATTTAGTGTCCATAGGGAAGTATTGCCGGGTTGGCAGGGGGATTGCCACAGGAGCTAATGATTTCTTTTGCCTCAGCCGACAGCAGGCAGAGGAATTGAAAATTGATGAAAAGTATCTTCAGCCCTGTCTTTGTCGCAGTAAGGATGTAAAAGGTAATATTTGGCAGCTAAAGGATTGGCAGACTCTGGCAGATAAGCAGGGTAAGGCTTATCTACTGAATATACAGGGTGAGCCAGATGGCAGGGTACTGAAATACCTTCGACAGGGACAGGCTCAGGGACTGGATAAGCGGTATCTTCTGTCCAAAAGACAGCCCTGGTATAGTATGGAGCAAAAGCCTGTGGCTCCTATTTTGATTTCTTCTGCCTATCGCAAAGAATATAAGCTTTTGCGAAACTTGGCTAGAACAGCTAATCTAACAGCCTTTCATGGTATTTTTATTCGCAAGGACTATGAGAAATTAACGGATATTATCTTTTGTTATTTTCTAACAGCTACTGCCAGAGAGCTTGTTAATCGCAATCGGAAAGAGCTGGGACGAGGACTGGAGAAACTGCAACCAGGGGACTTACAGCAGGCAGAAATGCTGGATATAGAAATCCTTGGTGAGCAAGCCAGGTCAAAAATATTGACTATTTATGACCAAATAGTGAAGCAGGAAGCTTCTCAGGTAAATCTGGTTAATGAACTGGAGAAAATTTTTTCTCCCTATTATTGTACAAATTTGGAAAAAGATGTTACAATAAACAAAGACGAATAAATTAGACAAAACGGGAGCTTGCAGAGGCAGGCTGAGAGTAGGCGTAGGCCTTGACCGTACCTGATGTGGATAATGCCACCGTAGGGAACCATATTGTGTAGATATAATGGTATACCAATGGTTGTGGCTAGGTATACCATTTTTGTGTATTAGGAAAGGATGTTATGTATGGCAAAAGAGTATAAGACTCAGATGGAGGCAGCCCGCAAGGGGATTGTGACTCCGGAAATTGAAAAGGTTGCTGCCAAGGAGCATATGTCTGTAGATGAGCTGCTGCCACTGGTAGCTTGTGGCAAGGTGGCTATTCCTGCCAATGTTAACCACAAATGTCTGGAGCCAGAGGGTATTGGCTCCATGCTGCGCACTAAGATTAATGTAAACCTTGGTGTGTCCAGAGACTGCAAGGACTATGATGTGGAAATGGAAAAGGTTATGTCTGCTGTAAACATGGGCGCAGAGGCTATTATGGACTTGTCCAGTCACGGCAATACTCAGCCTTTCCGTCGTAAGCTTACCAGTGAATGTCCTGTAATGATTGGTACTGTACCGGTTTATGACAGTGTTATTCACTATCAGAGAGATTTGGATACCCTGACTGCCAAGGATTTTATTGATGTTATCCGCCTTCATGCTGAGGATGGTGTGGATTTTGTTACCCTCCATTGTGGTATTACCCGCAAGACCATTGACCAGATTAAGAAGCACAAGAGAAAGATGAATATTGTTTCTCGGGGTGGTTCCTTGGTTTTTGCCTGGATGTCCATGACTGGCAATGAGAATCCTTTCTATGAATATTATGATGAGATTCTGGACATTTGCCGTGAATACGATGTTACCATTTCTCTTGGTGATGCCTGCCGTCCTGGCTGTCTGGCTGATGCTACTGATGTATGCCAGATTGAGGAGCTGGTACGCCTTGGTGAGCTGACTAAGAGAGCTTGGGCTAAGGATGTACAGGTTATGGTTGAGGGACCTGGTCATGTGCCTATGGATCAGATTGCAGCCAATATGAAGGTACAGGAGACTATTTGTCAGGGAGCACCTTTCTATGTATTGGGGCCATTGGTAACAGATATTGCGCCTGGCTATGACCATATTACAGCAGCCATTGGTGGCGCTATAGCAGCTATGAATGGTGCGGCCTTCCTGTGCTATGTAACCCCAGCTGAGCATCTGGCTCTGCCAAATGTAGATGATGTAAAGCAGGGCATTATTGCCAGCAAGATTGCGGCTCATGCAGCTGATATTGCTAAGGGGGTCCGTGGTGCTAGGGATATAGACGATAAAATGGGTGATGCCCGCCGGGTATTGGATTGGGAGGCTCAGTGGGAGTGCGCTCTGGATCCTGAAACTGCCAAGGCCATCCGGGCGGATCGTTCTCCAGAGCATGAGGATACCTGCTCCATGTGTGGCAAATTCTGTGCTGTTCGCAGTATGAACAAGGCTTTGTCTGGAGAGCATATTGATATTCTCTAATAGGTATTAGTTCTGTAAGCCCTGCTGATAAATAAACTGCTGGCTTTCTTGAAATAAGAAATTGTTGCTGGCTGTTATTTATTGGCAGGGTTTTATCATGGTAAAAATTTTGTATTTGTGGTATGATAGGCAGGAACTAAAAATGTGGAGGTGCTAATATTTGAAGGCTTTAAGAAATTTTGCTTCCTCAAGAAGGTGCAAGGATTTGATTGTCATTGCTGTGGTGTTGGAGGCCTTTTTTCTGGCACTGTCGCCTTTAGTAGCGGAGGTTTCCCTGCTAATAGGCTTTTTGATTTATCTATTTCGCTGGCGAATGGATAAAAATTACCATTATAAGAAATCACCGGTATTTGGAGCTATAGCTGTATTTATGGTCTGTGGCGCAGCCTCCATACTGGTTTCTCCAGATAGTGGCTTTAGCTTTTACAATTGGTACAATCTGGCGGTAGTATACTGCATGACCTTTGTGCTGGTGACGCAGAATGTTACGACTAGGGATGAAATCAAGGTGGTAGCTTGTGCTCTTGGACTTTCTGCTTTAGTGGTGGTGGCAGATGGCTTCTATCAGTTTATTTTCGGCATTGATACTGCCGATATGAAGTGGGTGGATGGCGAGGCCTTTCCAGAACTGCGGAAGCGGGTTTTTGCTACCTGGGAGAATCCTAATATTTTGGCAGCCTATTTGGATATTGTTATCTGCGTTCTACTGGGGCTGTTTGCCAAAATGAATAATAAGAGCACCAGAATATATCTGGCTATGTTTATGGTGGCCTCCTTGGCCTGTCTGGCCATGACCTATGCTAGAGGAGCCTTGCTGACTATCGCTGTTATTATAGGCTGTTACGGTATTCTAAAGGATAGACGGATTCTGCTGACCCTTATTCTAGTGGCCGGTGGTGTATTGGCTTTGGATCCAGTGCTGTTGGAGCGCATGCAGACAGCTTTTCTGGTGGCAGATACATCCTCGGAAATGCGGATTGCCATGTGGGAAAGTACAGTTCAGATGATTATGGACCATCCTCTGCTGGGGATTGGCTGGGGTGCCTACTGGATGGTGTACCCGCTGTATGATACCTATATTGTTGATGGCAGTGTAACACTGGTTCATGCCCATAATATTTATTTGAATTACTGGGCAGAAATTGGGTTGATCGGCGGTACTGCTTTCCTGTGGTACTTTTTCAAAACTATGGGACTGGCTCTTTTTAACAAGCGGGTATTGCCAGACACTTTGATGGAAGGCTTGCTGCTGGGATTGGGATTGGCGTTGGTTTCTGTAGCGCTGAATGGTGTGACAGATGATGTATTGTTTAATATTCCATCCTCTATGCTGTTATGGCTGCTATGTGGATTGGTCTATGCTATAAGGAGTCTTGGGCGGTAGTAAAATAGATTCGAGGGGAGTGATTGCCATGAAAAGATTTGTAGTATTTGTTTTAGGCTTTATATTGTTCCTAAATGGTGCTTTGATGGCTGAGGCTAAGGACAATGTATCTGAAAATGCATCTACTACAGAAGCTATGGCAGTTATTGCTGCTGATACTCCAGAAATTGCTGTGCAAAAACCAACTGTTATTGTGATGAATGGCAGTGAAAGATATTTGCAGGAGGAATATCAGGATATTTTAACCCGCTATTTTGTAAAATGCTATTCCAAATATCGTTTTCCTATGGCATATGGCCGGAAAGCACAACAGGATTTTTATCAGGCCTGCAGCAAGGTAAATGGGGCTAAAGATATACACAGCCTTAGCCAAAAGGAAATGACAGAGGTTTTGACCAGTATGGACAAGGAACAGGCATTGTTTCTTAATGTTCATGACAGGGTATACAAGACAAGGCGCCATTGGGATTGGTGGTTTGGCTCTGAAGATACCTGGGATGCAGTAGTTTATTTAGAGGCCACCTTGGTAGATAAACAGGGTATCATCGGTCACAAAAAATATCAATACACCATTGAATCCCAGTACACCCCTGGCAAAGCACTACAGGCTGCTTATACCAGATGCATCAGACAGCTGCAGAAATCTGATATACTTACTGCTAAATAAATTGTTGACATTTGGTGTTTTTTCGTGTATCATTCATATGTGTTGTTAAGGACACTAAAAAGAAATATGAACTCATCCAGAGCGGTGGAGGGACTGGCCCTGCGAAGCCGCGGCAACCATTGTCAGTGTGACAAAACGGTGCTAATTCCTGAAGGCATAGCCTGAAAGATGAGAGGTTTAGAAACTCTCTCATTAGGGAGAGTTTTTTTGTGTATTAAAAGCGATAAGGGCTGTTATATAACGGTTGTTTTCATATTTCAGGTCGTGTTTTGTTAAGAGTACAGCGACGGATAGCTGATTAGGTTATGTAGAGGTTTCTGCTGTACAGTAGTTTATGAGGAGGCGTTTTTATGGCAAAGCGTTTATTTTTTACCTCTGAGTCTGTTACTGAGGGACATCCTGACAAAGTAGCAGATCAGATTTCTGATAGCATTTTGGATGCTATTCTGGCCAAGGATCCATATGGTCGTGTAGCTTGTGAGACTATGGTTACCACTGGTCAGGCTCATATTGCTGGCGAGATATCCACCAAGTGCTATGTGGATATTGCTAAAATCGTAAGAGATACAGTTCGTAAGATTGGTTATACCAGAGCAAAGTTCGGTTTTGATGCAGATACTTGCGGTATTCTTGTTTCCCTTGACGAGCAGTCCCCAGATATTGCTCAGGGTGTTGACAAGGCTCTGGAAGCTCGCGAGGGAAATCTGAATGAGGAAGAAGCTACTGGTGCTGGTGACCAGGGTATGATGTTTGGTTATGCTACCAACGAAACTCCTGAGTATTTGCCTGTTCCAATTGCTTTGGCACATCGTTTGGCTCGTCGTTTGGCTGAGGTGCGCAAGAATGGCACACTGCCGTATCTCCGCCCAGATGGCAAGACTCAGGTTACTGTTGCCTATGAGAATGGCAAGCCTGTAGCTATTGATACTATTGTTATCTCTACTCAGCATGATGAAAGCGTTACTCTGGAGCAGATTCGCAAGGATATGATTGAGTATGTAATCAAGGCTGTTATTCCTGCTGAACTTCTCAGCGAGGAAACCAAGTATTTCATTAACCCAACTGGCAAGTTCGTTATCGGCGGCCCACAGGGTGACTGCGGTCTTACTGGCCGTAAGATTATTGTTGATACCTATGGCGGTATGGCTCGTCATGGTGGCGGTGCTTTCTCCGGCAAGGATCCAACGAAGGTTGACCGTTCCGGTGCCTATGCAGCCCGTTATGTAGCAAAAAACATTGTGGCCGCTGGTTTGGCTGACAAGGCAGAGGTACAGCTGGCTTATGCTATTGGCGTAGCTACTCCTGTGTCCATCATGGTTGATACCTTTGGCACTGGCAAGGTTAGTGACCGTGTTCTGGAAGAGCTGGTTACCAAGAACTTTGACCTGCGCCCAGCTGGCATTATCAAGATGCTGGATCTTCGTCGTCCTATCTATGCTCAGACTGCAGCTTATGGTCATTTCGGCCGTACTGATGTGGATCTGCCTTGGGAGCATACTGACAAGGCAGAGGCTCTGAAGGCTCAGGCTGGACTCTAAGTAAAAACAAATAATGTGTGCAACATCTCTATAGGTAGCGGGGTGTTGTACTCTCTTAAAGAGCTGTTTCCTTGGGGATTTGTATAGCAGCGTGAAAATATGATATTTTCATGGTGTTAGCTTAATTTCTCTCCTGAGGAAATAGCTCTTTTTCGTTATAAGTGCCAAGGTGAACCCGTTTCACCATGAGGAGTTGGAAAACCTACCTATATCAATTACTATAAGTGTCTGGTTTATGGTATAATAAAAGCAGTAGGGGGGATTGGCTTTGGGAGAAAAAGACATTACGCAAAAGAATTTTGAGGCATACAACGATGTTTTTGCAGATATTATCAATGGCTGTCTTTTTGATGGGGAGGAAGTGATTTCTGAAAACAGCCTGATGGATGCCCAGACTTATTCACAGTATAAAGCAGATGATTCTGCTATACATGAACAGGAACGGGATGTAGCAAAATATTGGCTTGATAAAAAGTGTTGTCTACGCTTAGCACTTATAGGTGTGGAAAATCAATTGGCTATTGACACGGATATGCCTCTGCGAATCATGGGCTATGATGGTTCAGCTTATCGTGACGAAATGAATCAGGATGAGTTGCAGACCTGTCAGGTTACAGGACAGAAGCGCAGAGTCAAAAATAAGCGTTATCCTATCATAACCTTAGTTTTGTATTTTGGTAAAACACCTTGGAAAAAGCCACTTTGTTTGTATGATTCGTTGGATATTCCTCCCAGATTGAGGGATTTTGTTAGTGATTATAAAATAAACGTCATAGATGTGCCTAGACTAACTGACGAGCAGGTAGGAAAATTTGTAAGTGATTTTAGAATCATCGCTGATTATTTTGTGCAGATTTACAATACGAAAGAATATCAACCTAGTAAACAAAAAATCCGCCATGTAGACGGATTGCTGAAGCTTATGTCAGTATTGACTAACGATAAGCGCTATATGGAGGTATATTCTACAGACTTAAATGAAATGGAGGGATTGGATATGTGTGAGGTATTGGATAGAGCCGAATCCCGGGGCAAGGAAATTGGCAAGAAATATGGAATTGAGATGATTAATAAGCTATATGCCTTACTCTTGGCCAAGGGATTAAATGATGATGTAACCAAGGCTATTCAAGACAAAACTTATTGTGACTATTTGCTGAATAAATATCACTCTGCACTGGTGTAGAATTGGGGGCTGTTCCTTAGTGGACAGCTCTTTTGGTTATAATGGAAACAATAGTGGATAGTGCTGTTGTATGATATGCAAACAAAAAAGGCCCTGTAAAGGTAGAGGACTTCGCACGTTCTACCACTACTGCCACTAGCACGTATTCCGCTAATGGAGAGAGTCTTTCTTGTAATCCAACTATACCACAGAATCAGTAGAAGGGCAATGAAATCCCTAATGTCTCAAGCAAGAAAATGTGTAGGGAATTTATAGAACAGACTGTTGTCAATGAAGATACCCGAATAAATAGCAAGCAAACAAAAAGAATAATATGATATTTTGCAAATCTGCTTATTAATTGATATAATGTATTTTGTATGCATTTAAGATAGGAGGAGCGGGTTTTGTATAGTTCCGAGGAATATAAAGAAATAGAAAAAAAGATTTTTGCAGGGGAGAGATTGAGCCGTGAGGATGGTATAAAGCTTTTTGCCTGCAAGGATATAGCCTGGTTAGGTAATATGGCAGATTACGTCCGCCAGCAGAAATGTGGGGATATTGTTTATTACAATGTGAATTGCCATGTTAATCTAACCAATATTTGTACTTCCAAGTGCAAGTTCTGTGCCTTTGGCCGGGATAAGGATGACAAAGGGGCTTATGCCATGGATGTAGAAGATGCCTTGGCGCTGGTACGGGATGCCTCCAAGGATCCAAATCTGGCTGGGCTTCATGTGGTAAGCGGACTGCATAGTGATTGGAGTTTTGAGGATTATCTACAGCGATTGCAGGCCTTGCATGATGAGTTTCCAAATTTATATCTCAAAGGATTTACTGGGGTGGAAATTACGCATTTTGCCAAGATTTCTGGGTTGAGCGTTGAACAGGTTCTGCGCAAGCTGCAGCAGGCAGGTTTGCAGGCTATTGCTGGTGGCGGAGCGGAAATCCTTAGTGATAGAGTACGCAATGAACTGTGTCCTAACAAGGCTACGGCAGCTCAATGGCTGGAGGTGTCTAGAACAGCTCATAAGCTGGGCATCAAAACCAATGCCAGCATGCTCTATGGTCATATAGAAACCTTGGAGGAGCGGGTAGATCATCTGCTGACCTTACGGGATTTGCAGGATGAAACTGGCGGTATACAGACCTTTATCTGCTTCCCATTCCTGCCGAAACATACAGAGCTGGGCAAAACTGTTCAGCAAACCTCCATGTGGGATGATTTGCGCACCATTGCTATTTCTAGATTGATGCTGGATAATATTACCAATATCAAGGCCTATTGGGTTATGCTGACAGTGCCGGTAGCTCAGATTGCTTTGGGCTTTGGTGCTAACGATATTGATGGTACCATTCACAAGGAAACCATTCTTCACGACGCAGGAGCTTCCAGTCCTACTGCTCTCAGCGAGGACAATATTATCAAGATTATTCGTGAGGCAGGCCGGATTCCAGCAGCCTGTGACTGCAATTTCAATATTCTGAGAACTTTTGCAGATTAAGGATTAGATAGGAGATTTTTACAAATAAAAGGGGATATTATGATCAAAGAATTGATTCTGCAGGCCAGAGAAAAAGCCAATGCTGGCTTGCGGTTGAATTTACAGGAGGCCTTGGCCCTCTATGAAGATAATGATTTGTTGTTTTTGGCAGATTGTGCCAGACGCATGAAGGAAAAAAAGAGCGGACGACAGGTTTTTTATAATGTTAATAAGCATATTAATTTGACCAATATCTGTACTTCGGGCTGTCCTCTTTGTGCCTTTCAGAAAAAGGAAGGGGAGCCGGGAGGCTTTGTACTGGAGGAAACAGATATTGCCAAAATTCTGGAGGAGGCCAAGGTTACCAGAAATCTAGGCGAAATCCATATTGTCAGCGCACTCCATCCAGATAAGCCCTTTGAATATTACCTCAATGTAGTAAAACAGGTACGGCAGGCTTTGCCACAGGTGGATATCAAGGCTTTTACTCCGGTGGAGATTGTGCATTTTAGCCAAATGACTGGCAAATCCATCAAAGAAGTATTGGAGATTTTGCAAAAGGCTGGCCTTTCCTCTCTACCAGGAGGTGGCGCAGAGATTCTTAGCGATAGAGTAAGGGAAATTATCTGTCCGAAAAAAGCTACTACTGTCCAGTGGATTGAAACTATTAAGACAGCTCACAAGCTAGGCATCCGCACCAATTGCACCATGATGTATGGTCATATTGAAACCATTGAGGAAAGGTTGCAGCATCTATTTACCCTACGGGATATTCAGGATGAAACCGGTGGTTTTCAGGCCTTTGTTTCCTTCCCTTTCCACCCTGCCAATACAGGGTTGGATTATTTAAAGCGGGTTGGTTCCTGGGAGGATATGAAAATGATGGCCTTGTCCAGATTGATTCTGGATAATGTGGATCATATTAAGGCTTTTTGGATAATGCTGACCATGCCTATTGCCCAGCTAGCTTTGGGCTTTGGAGCTGATGATTTGGATGGTACCATTGGAGAGGAAAAAATCATTCATGCTGCTGGTGCCAATACAGGACGGGGGATTACCCGCAGCAAATTGCGTCAGCTGATTACAGAAGCTGGTTTTGAGCCTGTGGAGCGAGATACTTTCTATCATCCTGTGGAAACTGGAGAGGAGGCAGTCAAATGATGAGAATGAATGCCAAGGAAGCAGAACAGCTGCTGATAAATGGAGATCCTATCCAGTTAGGACAGCTGGCAGGAGCCGAAGCTAGAAAACGCTTTGGAGATAGAATTACCTTTATTGTAGATAGAAATATCAACTATACCAATGTATGTGTTAATGAATGTAGATTCTGTGCTTTTTTCCGTCGCAAGGAAAGCAAGGATGCCTATCTCCTGACCTTTGATGAAATTCTAGGCAAGGTGAGAGAGGCAGTAGATGCTGGGGCTACTCAGGTTATGATTCAGGGTGGTCTTTATCCTGATTTGGGGCTGGAGTATTATGAAAAAATGCTGCGGCTTATCAAGGAAAATTTCAAGATTACCATTCATTCTTTTACTGCTACGGAAATTCAGCATTTTGCCCGTCAGGCAGGTATTTCTATCTTGGATTGCCTCAAAAGATTGCAGGCAGCAGGTTTGGACAGCCTGCCTGGTGGTGGAGCTGAGATTCTGGTGGACGAGGTGCGCCAGCGGGTCAGCCCCAAGAAGATTATGACGGAGGATTGGCTCCATGTCATGGAATGTGCTCATTCCATCGGTATGGAAAGCACTGCAACTATGGTTATCGGCTTAGGTGAAACCATGGCTCAGCGGGTGGAGCATATGGAGCGTATTCGTCAGCTACAGGATAAAACAGGAGGCTTTAGGGCCTTTATTACTTGGAGCTTCCAGCCTGGCAATACAGAGCTGGGAGGAGAAAAAACCTCTGGCTGGGATTATATGCGAAATTTGGCTATAACCAGACTTTATATGGATAATGTGCCTCATATTCAGGGTTCTTGGGTAACTCAGGGAGAACGTATTGGACAACTTACTCCGGCTTTTGGGGCAGATGATTTGGGCAGTATTATGCTGGAGGAAAATGTGGTCAAGGCGGCCGGTACAGCCTATGATATGTCTATTCAGAAAATGGTGGACATGATTCAGGGAGCAGGCTGGCAGGCAGCTCAGCGAGATACGGAGTACAATGTAATCAAGACATATGGAGGCAAGGCTGATGTTAGATAACAAGATACCCAAAGCCGAATATGGTATTGTGGGAGGTTCTGGTACGCTTTCCAGCGATTTTCCTAACAATATTCAGGCTCAGGATGTAGAGATAATTGCGGATAATCTGAGATTTGAGACTCCTTATGGTGAAAGTCCAGCTATGCGGCTCTTTTCTGTAGGAGATAAGCAAGTATTGACGGTGAAAATGCACGGCTGGCGCAGCGGTGTCAGCAGAAGTGATGCTTCTCGACAGGTTTTCTGGGTGTTCCGGGAAGCAGGTGTTAAGAGGATTCTGTCCGAGGGGGGAGTAGGCACCGTAAACAAGCTGCTGGATTTACGGGATTTTATTGTGCCAGATGATTATTTGGATATGTCTGTCCGCAAGGATGTTATGCTGGATGGCAGATATCTGTTGATTATGCGGGAGGCTCTTTGCCCAGAAATGCGTAAAACTCTCATTGAGGCTGTTTCCAAGCGGTTTGATGGTAGAGTCTTTATTCGAGGAACCTATGCTGTAACCGATGGCAGGCATTTTGAAAGTCCAGCTGAGGTGGCTATGCTTAATGGACATGCAGATATTGTGGGCCAAAGCATGTGTCCTGAGGTATATCTAGCCCGGGAAATCGGCGCCTGCTATGCGGGATTGTATTTTACTGTCAACTACGGCGAGGGAATCAAAGTCTGGTCCCATGAGGATATGTCCAATATCTTCTATGACGATGCTGTTATGATAGGAGAAATTTTGCTGGAAACCATCCGTAACACCTCCGCCCAGGATAAGCATTGCCATTGCCAGGAACTACGCAAAGAAACCCTGCTAAAAGATGTATACAACTCCGAATCTGCTAAAGGATAAATAAATGAAAAAGCCTCGCACAACGCGGGGCCTACTAGCATACAACATTGTTTTTGAGCGCTTATGTTAATTCATAGGTGCTTTTTTGTGGAAAATTTTCTGATTATATGCCAAAACCAGTGTACATTTAAATAAAATATATTTATTTTATAATAATCAATAGATAGTATATTGTGCAAAGCTTGGATTAAAATGCTTGGTATAATAAATATTATTAATTTTTATATAAACTATGCCTTTTTAGTACTTGTCTGTTTGAGTATTCTGTGGTATATTATGGTCAACAGGAATATTGTATACAGAATACAAAATAAAATACGGGGGGGCGAGCAATATGAGAAAGGAACATGATTTTCTCGGTGAGTTAGAGGTTCCAGATGAGGTTTACTATGGGGTACAAACCTTAAGGGCTATAGAGAATTTTGCCATTACCGGTCATAAGCTGGACGATGATTTCATTACAGCTATGGCACAGGTAAAGAAGGCTACCTTCCTTGGCAATATGTCTACTGGCAGAATGGACAAGAAAATAGGCAATGCTCTTGTACAAGCTGCTGATGAAGTTATCCAGGGCAAAATGCATGATCAGTTCCCAGTTGATCCAATTCAGGGTGGTGCTGGTACCTCGTGCAATATGAACATGAATGAGGTTTTGTGCAACAGAGCTTTGGAGATTCTGGGTGAGGCTAGAGGACGTTATGATATTGTTTCACCAAATAACCATGCTAATATGGCTCAGTCTACCAATGATGTTTTCCCAACCTCCATTAAGGTTTGCCTCAGAGCCAAGGGCAAAAAGCTGATTGCAGCCCTGACTTCGCTGGCTGAAGAGCTGGATAAGAAAGCTGAGGAGTACAAGGATATCCTGAAAATGGGCCGTACACATCTTCAGGATGCCGTGCCTATTACTCTGGGACAGGAAATGGGATCTTACGCTTCTGCTGTTAGACGTGGGGTGCGTCGCATAGAAGCTGCTTTGGACAATCTCCAGTACATCAATATGGGCGGTACGGCTGTAGGTACTGGCCTTAACGCAGAGCCTGCTTATCTGGCTTGTATTGCCCAGGAATTAGAAAAGGTAACTGGGGAGCAGTGGCAGGAAGCAGAGAATCTCATTGATATGACCAACAACACCGATGGCTTTGCTGATGTATCTGCTGCCATGAAGAATACCGCTTTGGTACTTATTAAGATGGCCAATGACTTCCGCTTGATGGCTTCTGGACCAAGAGATGGCTTCTACGAATTGAAGTTACCTATGCGCCAGCCAGGTTCTTCCATTATGCCAGGCAAGGTAAACCCTGTTATTGCTGAGGTTTTGAACCAGACCTGCTATCAGGTTATTGGCAATGATTTGGCTGTTTCCCTGGGTGTAGAAAATGGCCAGTTCGAGCTGAATGTTATGGAGCCGGTTATTGCCTTCAATCTCTTTAACTCCATGAAGTTCCTGACCAATGCAGTAAATGGCTTTGTTGATAAGCTGTTGAAGGATTTGCAGGCCAATAGAGAGCAGTGTCAGCATTGGGTTGATGTCAGCGTAGGCGTTGTTACCGCTTTGCTGCCTCATATCGGCTATGAAACCTCTGCTATGCTGGCTAAGGAAGCATATAATTCCGGCCGTCCTATTAAAGAGATAATTCTGGAAAAGGGAATTATGACTCAGGAGAAGCTGGATGAGATTATGGCTCCTATGTCCATGACCACACCAGGTATTACTGGCAAATAAATTAATAATGTAGGATTTTGAATTTGTGATTTTTACATGATGGCATATACATAGAGAGCAGTTGCTGTACTATGTATATGTCATCATATTTTTATTGTAGTAAATCATGATATGATGAAAACAGTGTCAAAACTACTCATAAGGTACTCAAAATTTGGTGTTTTCTTATGAAAATAATTGACAGTGGTGAAATACTAGCATATAATTGTTATGTTATTACAGAATGTGTTATTAATGGGGAGTAGGTGACTCCCCTTTTGTTTGCATTAATGGGAGGAATTGAAAAACCAATGAGTACAAACGAGAATTTGAGAAATATTGCGATTATTGCCCATGTAGACCACGGTAAAACTACTTTGGTAGATGCCATGCTGCAGCAGAGCCACATTTTCCGTTCTAATGAGCAGGTTGCCGAGCGCGTAATGGATTCCGGTGACCTGGAGCGTGAGCGTGGTATCACAATTCTTTCCAAGAATACTGCTATTATGTATAATGGCATCAAAATCAATATCGTAGATACCCCGGGCCATGCTGATTTCGGTGGCGAGGTAGAGCGTGTACTGAACATGGTAGACGGTGTTGTTCTGCTGGTAGATGCCTTTGAGGGCCCAATGCCACAGACTAAGTATGTACTGCGCAAGGCCTTGGAGCAGGGACTGAAGCCTATCGTTGTTATTAACAAGATTGATCGCCCTGATCAGCGTGTTGATGATGTTTATGATGAGGTTCTGGAACTGTTCATGGATTTGGATGCTGATGACGATCAGCTGGATTTCCCTTGTATCTATGCAACTGCTCGTGATGGTATTGCCAAGTACAGCATGGATGATGATAATAATGATATGACTCCATTGATGGAAACTATTATCAAGGAGATTCCATGTCCACAGGGCGATGCAGATGGCCCTCTTCAGATGATGATTACTAATCTGGAAGCTGATGAATACGTAGGCAAGGTTGCTGTAGGCCGTATTATCCGTGGTAAAGTGAAGCCTAACCAGAACGTTGTTCTGTTAGATGGTGACAGCCAGACTAAGGCCAAGATTGGCAAGGTATATACCTATCAGGGCCTAAGCCGTGTAGAGGTTCCAGAGGCTTCCATGGGTGAGATTGTTTGCTTGACTGGTTTGGGCAATGTTAGCATTGGTTATACTGTTGCCGATGCAGAAAATCCAGAGGCGTTGCCAACTATTAATATTGATGAGCCGACTCTGTCCATGACCTTTGGTGTAAATACCAGTCCTTTTGCTGGTCGCGAGGGACAGTTTGTTACTTCCCGTCATCTCCGCGATCGTCTTTTCAAGGAAGTTGAGACCAATGTATCTCTCCGTGTAGAGGAAACTGATAGTGCTGATGTATTCAAGGTTTCTGGCCGTGGTGAGTTGCATCTGTCCATTTTGATTGAGACTATGCGTCGTGAAGGCTATGAGCTGCAGGTTGGTAAGCCAGAGGTTGTATACAAGACCATTAATGGTCAGAAGTGCGAGCCTATGGAGAATCTGACTATAGAGGTTCCACAGGAGTATCAGGGTACTGTCATGATGTCTCTGGGTACCCGCAAGGCAGAGCTGTCCAATATGACTGAGGTTTCTGGTTATATGCGCATGGAATTCCTGATTCCTGCTCGTGGCTTGATTGGTTTCCGTTCTGAGCTTTTGACTAATACTAAGGGTAATGGTATTATGAACCATACCTTTGCTGGTTATGTACCTTATAAGGGAGATATTCCAGGCCGTGCTCGTGGTTCTCTTGTAGCCTTTGAGCAGGGTGAGACCACTGGTTATGGTATCTTTTCCTTGCAGGACCGTGGTACTATGTTTATCTCTCCTGGTCAGGCTGTATATGAGGGCATGATTGTGGGTGAGAACTCCCGTGAGATGGATATTGATATTAATCCATGTAAGGCTAAGCATGTATCCAATATGCGTACTTCTGCATCTGATGAGGCAATTCGTCTTGTTCCTCCTCGTATTCTCAGCTTGGAGCAGGCTATTGAGTACATCAATCAGGACGAATTGGTAGAGGTTACTCCTGAAAGCATTCGTCTCCGCAAGGCTATCCTGGACAGAACCACTCGTGGCCGTGCTAGCAAAAATGCAAGAAAATAATTGAAATATATAAAATAGGTCTTTAATCTCTATTGCTATTTATTGAATTATCATGTACAATAGTAGCATGCTGAAATAATATATGATAATACAAGTAACCCTTGAACAGCGTAAAAATTATTTTTGGATGAAAGCCGTAGGGATATGGGACTTATTTGGAGGCGGAGATTGTGGAGATACTTGAAAAGCTTAAGAATTTTTTAGCACCTGTAGATGAAGAGGTTATTTTTGATGATGGATATGCTAAGGCAGAGGATGCTGTAGCATCTGCTGGCCAGCAGACACAGTCCGTTAACAGCCAGCAGGTTGTAGGTGGGGAGAGCATCAATGTTAACAGTGTTGATACTAATCCATTTGCTAAGGCAGCTATGAATCGTCAAAACATGAAGCTGGTTGTCAACAACAAGGAGCAGGATATGCGGATTCAGATTTACACTCCTCAGAATTTTGATAGTGTATCTGAGATTGCAGATGCACTCAAGTCCAAGCGCTCCGCAATCGTAAACTATGAGCGAGTAGAATTGGCTGAGCAGCGTCGTATTTGTGATTTCCTCAATGGCGTTTGCTATGTGCAGGATGGTGATGTACGTCGTATCACAGCTACTATGGTATTGTATGTACCTGACTGCGTGGAAATTAACGAGGTTAAGAGCGTAGCGCCTGATGCTGCACCAGTAAAATTCTAATAAAATGATAGGCATGGAGTCAGTTTGCCCTATGGCAGATTGACTCCATTTTTTTAGCTTGCCAGCTGAGCCAAGGTTGACACATTGACAATATACTAAAAAATTAATATAATAGTACAGTGTGACTTATGAAAAGTATGGGCTTTGCCCATAACAATATATGAAAAGGAGTTTTGACGATATGGCAGATAAACGTGTATTATTGACAGCTGATGGTCTGAAAAAGCTGCAGGAAAAACTGGATTTTTTGAAAGGCGAGAGAAGACAGGAGGTTGCTGCACGTCTGAAAGCAGCCATTGCTTTGGGCGATTTGTCAGAGAACTCCGAGTATGATGATGCCAAGAATGAGCAGGCATTCCTGGAGGGCGAAATCTTAGAGCTGGAGGAAAGCATCCGCAACTCCAAGATTATTGAGGCTAGTGCAGATAGCAATACTGTATCCCTTGGTGCGCAGGTTGTATTGAAGGATATTGAATTTGATGAGGTTGATACCTACATGCTGGTTGGTGCTACTGAGGCCGATCCTGATAACGGCAAAATTTCCAATGAGTCTCCAGTAGGCTTGGCTATTATGGGTCAGCCTGTAGGCTCTGTAGTGGATGTTGTGGTAGGCGAGAATGTTATCCAGTATCAGATAATGGAAATTAAGAACTAATAGGAGATAGATTTAAGTGTCAGAAAACAAGGAAAATAGACCTGTTGAGCAGGATATGAATGAATTGATGAAGGTTCGCCGGGATAAACTGGCTGCCTTTGAGGCTAAGGGGGTGGCTCCTTTTGGCCATCGCTTTGAGGTTTCTCATCATGCTAAGGATGTACTGGAGCAGTTTGGTCATCTGGAAGGTGAGGAGGAAAGCTCCGAGGAAATTACCATTGCTGGCCGTCTGATGGCTATTCGTGGTCATGGTAAGGCAAGCTTCTCCGTATTGATGGATCGCAGCGGTCGCATTCAGATTTATTTTAAGCTGGATGTTTTGGGTGAGGAAAAGTATTCTCAGTTTAAGCTACTGGATATTGGTGATATTATTGGTGTTAAGGGACATGTATTCCGTACTCGTCGTGGAGAGATTACCGTCCGTGTTGACGACTTTGATATGCTGTCCAAGTCTCTGCGTCCATTGCCAGAGAAGTTCCACGGCTTGACTGATACAGAGATTCGTTATCGTCAGCGTTATGTTGATTTGATTATGAATCCAGAGGTTATGAATACCTTTGTTGCTAGAACCAATATTATGAAGTCCATCCGTGAGTATCTAGATGAGAGGGATTATATTGAGGTAGAGACTCCTGTATTGGGCACTATTGCTGGCGGTGCTGCGGCTCGTCCATTTATTACCCATCACAATACTCTGGATCTCGATATGTACCTGCGTATCGCTACAGAGCTGAATCTGAAGCGTCTGATTGTTGGTGGCATGGAGCGTGTCTATGAAATGGGCCGCGTATTCCGTAATGAGGGTATGGATGTCCGTCACAACCCAGAGTTTACAACTATTGAGCTTTATCAGGCTTATGCGGATTATACTGATCTGATGGATATTACTGAAGGCCTTGTATTGAATGCAGCCAACAAGGTTCTTGGTACAACTGAATTTGATTATCAGGGTACTCACATTGATTTAGCCAATGTAAAGCGCATCAGCATGAATGATGCTGTTAAGGAAGCAACTGGCAAGGATTTCCTTAGCTGTCAGACTGTTGAGGAAGCAAGAGCTATGGCTACTGAAATTGGTGTACCTTATGAGGAGCGTTTCGGTATTGGCGGTATTCTCAACGCAGCCTTTGAGGAAAAGGTTGAGGAGACTCTGATTCAGCCAACCTTTATTACTGGTCATCCAACAGAGATTTCCCCATTGGCTAAGCGCAACCCTGAGAACCCAATGATTACAGATAGATTTGAGTTCTTTATCTATGGACGTGAGCTGGCTAACGGCTTTACTGAGCTGAATGATCCAATTGATCAGGAGGGACGTTTCCTGGATCAGTTGAAGCAGCGTGAGGCTGGTGACGATGAAGCTCATGAAATGGATCGTGACTTCATTACTGCTCTGGAATATGGTTTGCCACCAACGGGTGGTCTTGGAATCGGTATTGACCGTCTGGTAATGTTCTTGACTGACAGTGCATCCATTCGTGATGTATTGCTGTTCCCAACCATGAAACCATTGGCTGGTGAGGGTAAGAAGAACCTGCATGCAAATTCACCAGCAAAGGTTGAGGAAAAGATTGATTTCTCCAAGGTTCAGATTGAGCCTCTGTTTGAGGAATGCGTAGACTTTGAGACATTCTCTAAGTCGGATTTCCGTGCTGTTAAGGTTAAGGCCTGTGAGGCTGTACCAAAGTCCAAGAAGCTGTTGAAGTTTACTTTGGATGATGGTACTGACAATGACAGAGTTATCCTCAGCGGTATTCATCAGTATTATGAACCAGAGGAGCTGGTCGGTAAGACTTTGATTGCTATTGTTAACCTGCCTCCAAGAAAGATGATGGGCATTGACTCCTGTGGTATGATCATAAGTGCTGTTCATCAGGAGGATGACGAGGAAGCTCTGAATCTGTTAATGGTATCTGATCGCATCCCAGCCGGCGCAAAGCTGTATTAAAATAATATGCAATCCCGCAGCTTATAGTTGCGGGGACTGCGAATAATTGACAATAAACACTCTAATTATGGTACAATGCTACTGTAATTAGAGTGTTTTGTATATTGTGTTGTAGATTTAGCTCTTAAAATTACATCCGATAATTTATCATTAGGCATAAAATCCTGTATCGCTATATAGTTTTTGGCTTATTGCAAAAAGACTGCATTTGCAAGGAATCGTCATTCACAGCTACCCGTAGCGACTACATCCGATAATAAATTCGTAAGCTACTCACCGATGGGAAAGACTGCATCCATGGTTTTTTTCATTTGGGACTTGCCTTTTTCCGTTACATGGGAGTAATATTTAGATGTGGTTATTACGGTAGTGTGACCTAGGTGCTTGGAAACAGCCTCCAGCGATTCGCCAGCTTCAAGAAGCATTGTCGCGTGGGTGTGACGGAGGGAGTGTGTCGATCCTTCGCCGAAGGTTTCCTTGCACCATTCATTAAAGTAACGGAAGTCTCGTCCACACATCCTGTATCCGCTGTCAGGACGGCAACATACATAATTGCGTGGATTGTAGACTCCATACTTGAATGTCAGCCGGGCGGAGTCTTGATGCTCTCGTTCAGCTTTCAAAATCTCTTGCAGCTTCTCACCATAGGGTATGGTGCGGAAGCTGCTTTTTGTTTTGGGTACATCCTGCCAAACTCCATTTTCCATCATTGTACCTCTAATGGAAAGCTCCTGGTTCTCCATATTTACATCATCCCAGCGAAGCCCCAGAGCTTCACCGATGCGCAAACCTGCATACAAACAGATATGAAGTGGCACATAGTATTGATGGCCAGGCGGAAAACGCTTTTCGATGCTTGCTAACTCCTGCAATGTAAATACATGAGCTTTTTGGGGCTTGGCATCTATCGCTCTTGGCACTCTGATGTTAGTCGCCGGGCTGACATCAATAAAACAGCATGGCGATACAGCATAGGCCATAGCCTGCTTCAATACAGTCAGCAGCTTTGTTGCTGAAGCTCTGGCCAATTCAGTGTGCTTCACATTGATAAGCTTCTGGATGGCACGGGGTGTAACATCCTTTAGCTTAAGATTGCCAATTACAGGCAGAATATGCTTTTTGACCATGCCCTCATAAGATTTTTGGGTTGAAGGCCTGGTGTTAAGCTCAACATACTCGCTGAACCATACCTCAAAAACCTTGCGTACAGTAATGGTATCAGGATTGTATACCTTTACTTCCTGGCCAATCTGTTCTTTGGTGGCATAGTAGCTCGCAATACATTCTTCCTTGGTACTGCCACCCTTAATCTCAGTCCAGATCCATTCGCCATACATATTCGGTTTCTTAATACGGAAATACCAATTCTTGCCCCTGCATCTAACATGGGGCACATCTTTAACATTTGGGTTTTTCATTCTATACATCTCCTAGTGATAAACTTTTGGTCGGTGTGCTGAGTAGGAAATGTATAGTGCTATTAAAGTGTATTAGGATACCATTTCATGCACTTGCTCGAAATGGTCAATGTTCTATGCTCTCGCTACATCAAATTTCTTAATAACACCATTTTCAAAGAAAACCAGCAGCTGCATATTTGACAATGGTACTACATTAGCAATTTTTATAGACAGCATAAATATCACATCCTTATGAAACACTAACACCTAGCTCCTGGCATAGTGCTTTTTGCAATACCTTAGAAAAATTTACTTTTCTGGCCATTGCTACATCATTAAGCCACTGGGGAATAGTGAGGGTTTTCTTAACGGCCTTATTGAAATGCTTGGCAGCATAAGCCTCCACATCAACAGAAACCATATTAGCAAAGCGGGGAACGGCCCGCTCCTCATCAGTATCGTCCTCACAGTAAATATCCAGCTTATCAATAGGAGTAGGAGCGGGAACCTCATTGCCATCCAGCTTCTCAGAGAATAAATAACCAGCCAGGCAGTCAACAGCCATCTCCATAGCTTCCTGCATATCATCGCCACAGGTAGACAGATGATTAAGGTCTGGGAAAACTACAGAAATGCCATTTTCTTCCTGATAGAAAAGAGCAGGATAAACACTCAACATATAAATCATCCTTTCAGATAGCATTTGCCGGACTTACAGCCCGGCCTGCTTAAATATAGATTTCAGGGTTTTAGTTGACAGGTCTTTAGGTTTCTTGTGAAAAGGTATTGTAACCTTGCCAGATTTTTCATGGTGTTTGTAATGATGGTGTGAGCCTTCTATACTAACCAGATACCAGCCATCTTTTTTTACAATTTTCTCAACTTCCTTTGGTGTCATTACCAACCCTCCTTACACATTTATTATAACATAGTAATACGTATCAATCAAGCACGTATTATTTTATGCGATGTCGGAGCTTGTAGAGGATGAGGTTTGTGATGCCTGTCTTTTTTCCTGCCGTGCCATTTGGATGAGCTGCCATTCTTCATCTGTTAGACTCTCCGGGCGGGAATTATCAGCTGGCGGGGCTGAGTTTTCCCTAGCTGGAGAAGCAGTCTGATGGCAGCTATCCAAATTATTAATATTACCATTTTTCGATGTGTCAGATTCTGACACATCATTTTTTTTGCTTTTTTTTTCCTGCAAAGCACTGGCCACATCAGAAAGCTTACTGGTAAAGGTCTGTACAAACTCAATACCCATACGGCGCTGTTCCGGGGAAAGTTCCACAAAAGTTCTGATAATCTCCATTTCCTGACTGGTCAGCTTCAGCTCCTGCTGCAGTCTGTCCAGAATGTCAGGTTTATCAGCCGGGCGGAACATTTCGCCCTCGCCATTCAAAAGCCAAGTCTCGCTGACATTGAAAGTATCACAGATAATCTTTATGTTCTGCTTAGTGATAGTGTTGCCTTCCTTTTCCATCCAGCTGATAGTAACCCGCTGTACTCCTATTTTGTTAGCAAAATCTTGTTGAATCATTCCTAATTGTTTTCGTAATAAGTTTATTCTCCTATTAATACTCATAAAAATCACCTCTGTAAACATTATATGTTAGCGACTAACAAAAAGCAAGAAAAATATCTTGACAATTGTTAATAATTAGCTTATTATATAGACATAAAGTTAATCACTAACACAACTAAGAAAGGAGCAAACACCATGGAAACCAAAGACAGAGAAATGGAAGAAATCGTAAGAGATGCCCATCAGCTCATTGAAGAACTTCGCCAGGGCAACCCTTGGGAACAAGCGGTAAAGCGCATGGCTTCAAAATGTTTCAACATGGGTATGGCAGCCATCCCACCTCACAAGTCAGCATAACAGAGCAGAACTTACAGAATGTAAAGCAGATAAGAAAGGATGCTAAAAAATGACAACCGTTATTATTGTATGCACCATCGCAATTATCACAGTAGCCGCCCTCCATTGGGCCAAGGCTAGAAAAGAAGCCTATGAGGCCAAGCTCATGGAAGCAGCTCAGAAGGTATTGGGCGACAAGTACGACAGTGAAGCAGACTCTGACATTTGTAAAATCTACAGATTCATTGGCAAGGAGTACCTGCAGGTACAGAAGAACACTCCAAGCGAGCTGTACCATCGCAAGAATATCACCTGCGCTATCATGGCCATTCAGGAGCCAGGGGTTATCAGAAGAGAGCTGTTAAAGATGTTGGATAGAAGGGAGCTGGCAAGATGAAAACAATCATATTAGAAATAGACGAAACACAAAAAGCTCATCTATTCAAACCAGACGATATGGCGCCTATGGAGGCTATCAACTTATTAACCGCCGCCGCGGCTTGGTACTACAAAGAGTACCACGGCATAAGCTCAATTAACAGGGCAACTGAGATGATGGGAACAGAGCTTATACAGTCAGTAGCCGGAAGAACCTACAGAATGTAAAGCAAAAAGGAATTGGCAATATGAAAGATGAAATAGGTGAGAAAGATGAATAAGAAAATCTATGAGGAATACAAGATAGCGCGCCAGGAGCTTCGGACAATGGAGCGGATGTCGGCTCAGAGAGAAGCAGAGCTTCGCCGGATGGCTCATGACTTTGGCCAGATTGCTGAAAAGCTGATAAGGCTCTATACACCAGAGGAAAAGGATCAGAATACGAAAGTGAAGCTGGGAAGCACTGCATGTTGTGGGGCGTTGTATTGCCGGCTTAGAGCCGACAAATTGAAATACAAGTTGGATCAGCTGCACTATTCATTGAGATTGGATACCCTCCGTAAGATTGATGATGCCAAGTGGGGAAAGTGAAATATAGCCCCGCCATCCAGCGGGGCTAGCCTGTGGCAGAGCAGGTATCCATAGTTTAGACTGTACCCTCCTTCAGATGGTGGGAGGGGATAAGCATTGTCATTTTTCAACTTCTTTAGACAGTGCTGCTATGGGTGCCTGCTGCGCCCCAGGCGCACACACTTTGGTCGGTGTGTTGAGTAGGAAATGAGTTGAGAAAGTAGAAAGGAGTGTAAGAAATGTCAGAGTTTTCCGTGGTTGATGTGGCAGAGGGGGATCGCCTTATTTCTCAAAAAGAGGCGGCAGCCCGCCTGGGTACAAATCAAGCTTTTATAAAAAGGTTAATAGACACATCGTTGTTGCCCTGCATACAGTTTGGCAGACACAAGCGCATCAGTATCTATGTGCTGACTGAGTTTATTCGGGAGCACCAGGGAGATAATTTGCATACTATCGTGGCTATGAAAGAAGGCAAGTAAATGGGAAAAGAATTTGTGTATATAAGAGCAGTAAGAATATTGGTGCCAAGGAAGCTGGTAGAAGCCGGCCGTATCTATGCCATTAAGCGCTGGGCGGAGAAAATGGGCGAGATAGCCCGAGATATGGAAAAGCACACAGGGATTAAGATAATTTCCCATTTATGCGACGATTATGTATTTGTACTTTGCCGTAATGATTTAGAGGCAAGATTGGTTTACGATTTCCTCCAGGAAAAGATTGGTGAGGAAATTGATATAGTCAAGGCTTTTCCACAAATCACTAAAGAAGATTACGAAAAGCTGTGGGGAGCATATATCCAACACTGAGTATATTCTGCCACACAGTAGACGCTTCCAGTTGAGACTGCACCTGTTAGGGCAACATTGAACAGTACCCTCCCTTAGCAGGGATAAGCGCTTCTGCTTTTTTATACTATCCTTTCTGAGAACGCTGCTGGAGGTGCCTATTGTGTGGCAGAGTAAAGGGAAAATATGGATATAAAGCGGATGAAATGGTAGAGAAAGGATTGGTGACATTTATATGAGAAAGTTTATTGCAGGTGTGGCGCTGATAGTTTCTGTGGGGTTCCTGGTAGGCTGTTATGACGGCCCCAAGAAACTGGTAGAGACTACATATATCGTTAGAGAGGGCGATACCCTGCGGGATATATCCGAAGCGTACCTGCCTCTCAATACAGGCGGGCGCCGTTATATCTTGGAGTTTGAAGAAGGTATAGTGGAACTCAACCCAGAACTCCAGCAGGATAGAGGCAAAATCTACCCTGGCCAGGAGATAAGAATCAACTACTGGGTAAAGGAGTAGGCCTATGCTTTCAGATAGAGCTATGACATGGCTGGGATTTCTGGCTATGTTATTGATAGTTTTGTTTTTATGAACAGGAGGTTTTCATTGTGGATAAGAATGTGGATAAAGCACGGGAGAAGCTGGAGCAGGAGAAACTTACTGCCGGCAGTGCTAAGGATAGAGTCAGAGAAATTTTGTTTTTGTGGCTGGAGGCTTCCCCTGCTGAGGCTGCTGAGCTGATACTGAAAAAGGAGAAAACAGTAGGCGGAGCATATACCGCCATGAGAGAAAATGCCAGCAAAAATAGGGGCAGTGCAACCTGTGTATGCACACCGCCGGAAGAGGCAGTAGGTACTATCTTAGAATATTTTGGCATGAAAGATGTTCAGCAGAAGCTGGAGCATGGACTTCTGTATCAAATGATGATGGCAGCCAGCAAGAAGTTTAGACCATACGGAGTAGCGGAGCCAGCGGTAGAGAATCCGCAACCGGATGCGGAAACTGAGGAAATAGGGAAAGATGCGGCAGTAGAACAGCCCCATAGAGCGTTAGTAGATCTGTCTGCATTCAGTATGGAGGGGTTGTTATGACTGTGGATGAGGTACTATCCCACTTCCCAGACGAAGTGCCAGCAGAATTTCTCCATGAGGCTGATAATGTAAGGCCTATATATTTGTTTCAAACAGACAAAGAAGGTCATACCGTCTGCGGTAACTGTGGCAGTAACTTTTCTAAATACCACAAGCATTTGGAAATTGGTGAGTGCCCTTGCTGTCATAAGCGGGCCTGTGTGGTACATATGACTAGGTATCGTAAGGCTGAAGCTCGGAGGTTGCGGGAAACCTGGCTGACATATCATTGGGCACCATCTATTAAGGATCCGGATATATTGACCTGCACTGCTATATTAAGCTGCCATTGGTTCTCTAACACAAAGCCTTGGGAGTCAGAACCCTATAGATATGTGGATGCACGGTATATCTTCATACCTAACAAGGGTGGTTACTACATAGCCAGAAGTACAATGTTTCATCAGAATTTCTTCTATGCAGGGGAATACTATAACACCTACTACAGCGAACCTGCCGAAGCAAGGTGGGTTTTACGGGCAAGCTGCAGGGATAGAATCAGTTCATACTACGTAGCCAGCAAAGTAAAAATAGCCCATCCAAACCTTATGCAGATACAAAATGCTGTAAAGGGGCATGCCTTGCAATATGTATTTGACTCTATGAAGGGTGCTATGTGGGAGGTTTGGAGGCAGATTTATATAATGCATATGTTGGCTAAATATCCTTTACAGATAGAGTATCTAGCCAAAAGCGGATTTAAAAGTATTTTAATCTATGCCATTCAATCACGTGCAGGACTGGGAGCTGCGTTTAATATGCGTGGCCATACCTTAAAGGAAATATTAAGAGGCAAAATTCCCAAGTCAGATATGAAGTATATTCAGGAACACAATATAAATATACAAACATTACAGCGGTATCAGAAGATTAGGAAGCACCCTATGGGAGCCGGTATAGATATGCAGACAGTTAAAGAGAAGCTGTGCATATGCCATATGATGGATATAGAAAAAGTTATGGAGCATGTAAAGCTAAAAAAAGCCCTGCTGTATCTTGAGAAAAATGACTCTATGTATGGTATGGGCAAAAGCTATTTATTGAGCACATATGCAGACTACCTGCGGGACTGCGAGGAGCTGGAAATGGACTTCACGGAAAAGGCCACACTCTTTCCAAAGGACCTGGAGCAGCTTCATGTAAAGCTGCAAAAACAAATCAAACGCAAGAGAGACGAAGAAGCCGAACGCAAATGGATAGCTAGACAAAAGAAGTTAAAAGCTAAGTACAGCTTCAAGGCGGATGGATATGCAATTGTGGTTCCTAAGAAAATCAATGATTTAATTAGGGAAGGCAAGGATATGCATAATTGCGTGGGCGGCTATATCAGCAGAGTGGCCAACGGAAAGACTGATGTTGTGTATATCAGAAAAGTGGCCGAGATAAACAAATCCCTTGGCACAATGGAGATATGTGACGGCCGTATCAAACAGGCTAGGGGAAAATATAATCAAGACTTACCCAAAGAGGTACAGGATTTTGTAGATAAATTCCGTAAGGAAGTCCTGGAGAAAAAGAAAGGCAGGAAAACCGCATGAACGAAGTAATGAATACAGAGAGCCAATTGCCAGCAGAGCAGAAGCTGAGTCAACTGGCGGCTGAAATAAATGCTATCAAGGAGCAGGTAAGAGAGACGGTATACCTTTCTACCTGCCGTATAGGTGAAAAGCTGTTGCTAGCCAAGGGAGCTGTAGGGCATGGCAACTGGGGCCAGTGGTTAAAGGATAATGTAGATTATTCGGAAAGAACCGCCCAGAATATCATCACCATATACAAAAACTTCAATAATAAGGAAACAAAGTTATTTGGCACGGTACCGGATGCAGAGCTTCTGGGCAAGCTGAACCAGAGCCAGCTTTTAGCGTTATCTTCTATTAAAGATGAAGAAAAGCGTACTGAGTTTATGAATGAGCACAAAGAAGAACTTCCAGATATGAGCAAGCAGGAGCTGGCCAAAGCTCTAGCTGAATTAAAGGAAGTCAAGGAAACTGTGGCCAAGAAAGATTATGAAATAAAGGCCTTGCGAGGCCGATATGATGATATGCGGGACAACTGTGATGAGGCGAGAAAGAAATGGCAGGAAGCCGAAGCGAAGCTGCAGTCTGCTGGAGATAGCCAGGAACTGACAGAGCTAAAGAAAAAATGTGAGTCTTTACAGCGCGACTTAAGCCGGGCGGATAAGCAGCATGAAGCTATGGCCCAGGAAGTAGAAAAGTATCAAAATCTGTTTGAGGATACAAAGAACCAATTGGAAGAAGCCAAGAAGGCGCCGATAGAAACTACCGCTGTTACCGTTGAGAAGATGCCAGAGGATAAGGCGAAACAGTTAGAAATGTTACAGGCCAGGGTGGCAGAGTTGGAAGCGGTAAAGCCAGAGCGGACTCCAGAAGAAAAACAGCTGATACGGCACTATGAGAACATTCGTACTGAAATAGAAGCATTATTAACCCAGCTTAGTTATATGGAAGGAGAAAAGAAATATAACTATGGTGCAGCTATTAGAAACTTAATGAAGGGCGTTCTGGAAATGACGGCCTGGGCGGAATAATTATATAGAAAGTATTTGTCTCAAAGGGTTCGATGGAGCCCTTTGGGGCTTGTACTAGGGTAGTAACAAGTGAGGGAAAAGCATATCACTTAAATTTGGGGTAGAGAGTATGAAGAACATCATCAGAAAGATTAAAAGAAATTCATCAAAGAAGAACACAAGGGCAGATTATATACAGGTGTCCTATTTTAATTTTTCTGAGGGTGCTCTTCCAGGATGGGCACCGAGAAAGTATCGTGAGTCTACGCCTAAGCAAAAGAGACTTAATGCTAAGAAAGCAAAGAGATACTTTGAGGCTCTAGTAGAGGCTAACTTCAAAGGCAATAGAGATTTGGTAGTACACCCTACCTTTAGCGAAGATAATTATCCAGAGTCTGAGGAGCAGGCTCACAAGCTGGTGAAGAATTGGATAGCGAGGTTGAACTATCGTCGCAAGAAGCTGGGGCTGCCAAACTGCAAGTACATAATAGTCTTTGAGAAAAGCCCTAGAGGCAGAATGCATTTTCATGTACTGATGGACGGTCAGCTATCCAGAGAGGAAGTCGAAAACAAATGGCAGTTAGGTTACTGCAATGCGGATCGGCTGAGAAGTGATCCCAAGATAGGTCTACAGAAAATCATCAGCTATCTTTCCAAGGGTGGGGAGACTGACGAGAAAAACTCCAAACGCTGGATTTCCAGCAAAGGATTAATCAAGCCCTGGGTATCATGCAGTAAAAATACAAAAATATCCCGTAAGCGTTTTGAAGTTCTGAAAAGCATACCAGAGGACTCTGAGCTGTTGCGTGTGACTATAGAGAGGGACAATCCCGGCTATGAGCTGCAGGATGTAGAAAGGAGCGTAAGTGAAGAAACAGGGCAAATGTATTTGTTCTGCCGTATGAGGCTGAAAAAGGTGGAGAAAAAGAAAGGGCCGGAGAATGGGAGAGGTAGAAGAAACAATACACGCTGAAAATATCTGTGCTCTTGTACTGGCCATTCTGAATCCCTGGCCAATGTCAGCAGAGATGGCTTTTGAGAAACTGGCAAATCCCGGCATGAAAAGACGGGTTGACCATATAGGCATGGCACTTTTGCGCAAAGCTGGGTGCACATGGAAGGAGATAGGTGAGCTGATGGAGATGAATCATCCTCAGTCTGCCTATTGTCACGCGAGAAAAAGAAAGGAGAGGCAAAATGGGAAAATACAAAAGCGTTAAAAAGGCGATGCATAACAATGTCCTTGATAGAATCAACATGAGCTTAGGGGCTTCATCCAGCCTTGACGAAAAGAAAGCTATGAGAGAGATGAAGGAGGAGCTGCGCAAGAGCGGGGCGGGGGCTGCTATAGCTAACAAAAACCTAACCCGCATTGTGGATTTTTGTCGAGCTTACTATGTTCCACTTTTCGCGTGGGTGCTGTACAAAGACTTTGGCTATCGCTATGTACGGCTGGTAAGATTTGCCCAGCAGTTTAATAAAATCATTGGGCTGGTAGCAGAGACAAATGAATCAGATAAGCTGAGACTCCAAGGAGTGGTACTGCCAGAGTCTGGGGGTAAATACCCACACCACTATTTGAGCCTTCATGACATAAAGAGCGATTTGCAGGTGGAGTGTGGCTATTCCTACTTATGGCAGAAAAAGAATGAGGCACCAGCCAAGGCAAGCATTGACGAATACGCGCGCCACCATGCCAGGAATCACGCAATGAGAACGATGGACAATATGAGGCTGATTTGGCTGCATACCATGTGGACCACTTTTGGTTTTGGCAAAAAGAGATTGAAGCTGTGCGAGGAGTATTTTCGTGAGCATATTACTAATCTGCCTTTCAGCACATTCAAGAATATGCTGGAGGAGATGGAGAAGGTTTGCCAGACCAAAACAGATGCCGTAAGTTTTGCAACCAACCGGCGAATCTTTAAAAAGCTGGGTGTTGATAAAGAAGGAGCAACAGTGTTCTTGTAAGGAGGAATAGAAAAATGACAAAGGTTTTAGACAAAGAGAGTAGATTTCCCCAGGACGAGGAAAGAGACGAGTGCAGGTATCTTTTGAAAGACGGTTTATCCGGTGTACTGCTGGAAGTAGCAGAAGGACTGACTGTAGGAGCTAGGAAACATCCTGGGGCCACATGGCGGAGCATTCCTACAGAGGAGCATTTGGCCAGGGCTTTTCGCCACATCTTGAAGTACTGTGACGGGGATAGAATGGAGGATCATTTGAGCCACATTGTCATGCGGTCGCTGATGGCTATGGCCTGTGCCAGAGAGAAAAGCATCCGGGAAAATCACATAAGCGATAAGTAAAACAAGGGGCGGTATGGAGCAATCTGTACCGCCCCTAAAACATGGTCACTTTTTGGAGTGTATGATATGATTTTCACAGAGCAAAAATTTTACACATAAAGTCGGCCGGAAAAATCTAAAAACGCAATTGTCTGCGGATGTAGATAATACAAGGGCTGGGAGGTGATGGATAAAGTGGCCAAGCTTTACAGATTTACGAACGAGAAAAAGAAAAACGTATTTCTTAATAATCTAATATCGTGTGGTGGAAATATTGGCCGGGCGGCTGCTAAATCCGGAATTACCAGGCAGACACATTACAATTGGCTGAAAGAGGATGCCAGATATGCTGCTGTCTATGAGAATGATGTGAGGCCCCAGGCCATATCCGTTCTTGAAGATGAGGCACAGAGAAGGGCAACGGGCTTCGAGGAGGATGTGTACTACAAAGGGCAGAAGGTAGGCACTGTCACAAAATACTCTGATAAGCTGATGGAGATACTTCTAAAAGCTAATGCACCGGAAAAATATAGAGAGCGTTCAGAGGTTAAGAATGTGGATGGTGACGGGGTAGCTACAACGGCTTGGGAGGATGATGAAGATGGCTAAATATATAATTCCGTATTGCCCTACAGCGTATGCCAGAAAAGTTATTCATCCAGCCCTTGAGAGTCATTCACGGTCTGTGCTGGTGTGCCATAGACGATACGGAAAGACGGTACTTGTTATTAATCACATGATAAAAATGGCTATCAAGTGCAAAAAGAAGATGCCGGTCTTTGCGTACATTGCACCGTACAGAAAGCAGGCAAAGACAATTGCGTGGAGCTATCTCAAATACTACCTGCATGTATTGCCAGGCGTCACAGTGAATGAAAGTGAGCTTTATGTAGAGTTTGCCAGTATGCATAAGGGATGCAGTGGAGCAAGGATATATATCATGGGCGCTGATAATCCAGATAGTGCAAGAGGTCTTTACTTTGATGGGGTTGTGCTTGATGAGCCGGCTCAGATAAAGAGCGAGCTGTGGGATGAGGTTATACTCCCCGCTTTGATGGATAGAAACGGCTGGGCGGTGTTTATCGGCACGCCTAAAGGGCAAAACCAATTCTATGAGATATGGCAGAATGCACAGAGCGATGATAAATGGTATTCGTGCATGATACGCTGCGATGAGTCGGGGCTTTTTGATGTTGGCGGCAGATATGGACCGGAAGCATTGGAAACGCTGAAAGCAGAAATGTCCGAAACGAAATTCAGACAGGAAATGTTATGTGACTTTACGGCATCCTGCGAAAATGTGCTGATAACCATTGACGAGGTAACAGAGTCTGCGGGGCGCACCTACACAAAGGAAGATGTGGGCTTGGCTCCGGTAATCTTTGGCGTAGATGTGGCAAGATATGGTGATGATAGCTGTGTTATTACCAGACGTCAGGGCCTTGTATGCTATGAGCCAAAGGTGTACAAGGATATTGACAACATGACATTTGCTGCTTATCTCATGCGTGAGATAGATAAGCATAGGCCGGATGCGGTCTTTGTAGATGCTGGCCGTGGTGAAGGTGTTATTGACCGGTGCCGGCAGATGGGCTATGACGTGACAGAAGTCAACTTTGGTTCCCGTGCATTGAATCCGGAACGCTATATCAACAAGCGTGTAGAGATGTGGGATGAAATGCATGAATGGATAAAATCTGGTGGAGCATTGCCCAATGTTCCAGAATTGAAAAGCGAATTGGTAGTACCAGAATACAGCTTTGATGCTGCCAACAGAATGAAGCTGAGCAGCAAGGAAGACATCAAGGAGATTATGGGCAAGTCTCCGGATATAGCTGACTCATTGGCATTAACCTTTGCGTATCCGGTTCAACCGAAAGGTTTCATTAGCGGGACCAGGCGCGCAATGTGCAATGTAGATTTTGATTTATATGATGATTGAAAGTGAGGATGATAGTATGTGTGGAGGCGGCGGTGGTTCAAGTGCACCAGCACCAGCAAAGGTAGATCCAACTCCGGTGCAGGTAACAAGTGCTAATACAGGAGCTGACCAGGCAGAAGCAATTGCTAAGAAGAAGCAGAGAAAGCGGGTTAGCACCAGACTTAGTAATGACCGTTACAGTGGTACATTGCTTGGCGGTGTCTCTGCTGGTGATACTAGCGGTACAGTAAGCAACCTGGGCGGGGTGAAGTAGCATGTATGATACAGAGAAGCAGGAAAGAGCACCTGCAACATTGGTTACAACTTCGGATATGGCCTTGAAGCTGAATCTGGAAAAACGAAAGTATCAGGCCAAAGTAAAGCAAATGGAGTCTAACAGGCAGGACTATCTGAAAAGGTGGAAAGCAATTAGAGACTTCCAACTGCCGTACATTGGCCAGTTTGATGATACAGCCGACACTACGGACTATGCACGGAGACGGGATACAAACATCTATCACTCTGTAGCATGGCAGGCTAATCAGGCTTTTGCGGCCGGTGTTATGTCGGGATTAACACCGCCTTCCAGGCAATGGTTCCGTCTAACATGGTCTAGTGATGATATGAGAAATCATCCAGAAGCTGGGGAGCTGCTTGACAAGCGGATGGCTGTATTACAGGATGTGCTGCTGAAATCTAATTTCTATAATGCAATCCATAGTGCATATCTGGAACTTGCCTTTGGGCAGGCTCCTATGGCCATATTTCAGGACAGTGACACAGGAGTGCATTTTGTACCTTTTACCATAGGCACTTACATGATGGAAAACGGGCCGGATGGCATCGTGGATACATTCTGTACAAAGTTTGAAATGACGGCCCGCCAGTTGGTAGATAAGTATGGCGCTGACAAAATCCCTGCTGAAATCAGGGCTGACCTGGATAATGGCGGTATGAAAACAAAATATCGTGTGTGGTGGCTGGTGGAGCCTAACCGCTTCCACGACCGCAACAAGGAAATCATGGATAAGTATCACATGAAATATTTGTCACTGTATTGGCTGGAAGCAGGTAATACAGATACATTCCTTGATATTGGCGGTTTTGAGGAGTGGCCAATACCGGTAGCAAGATACCTTGTGACAGGCAGTGAAACCTATGGCAAGGGGCCTGGCTGGTTTGCGGAAGGTGACAGTAAAGGCCTCCAGAAATTGGAGAAGGACGATATTGTGGCGGTAGAGCTTGGCATCCGTCCTCCAATGATGGGAAGTGCCAGCACATTCAAGCAGGGCATTAACCTGGCCCCTGGCAGTTACACCATTGTTGGCAGGGATGAACCTGTTAAGCCATTGTTCCAGGTGGGCATCAATCTCCAGCACTTGCAGGAAAAGATAATGGACTTGCAGGACAGAATAAAGAGAGCTTACAGCGCTGACCTCTTTATGATGCTAGAGAGGCTGGAAGATAAGCATATGACGGCACAGGAAGTCTTGCAGAGAAAACAGGAACAGCTTCAGCAGCTTGGGCCAGTGGTCCAGCGCTTGCAGTTTGAATTTCTCCGCAAGATTATAGAGCGTGTCTATAACATACTTGACCGGGCAGGGGTACTGCCACAGGCTGAGGATCCAGAACTGGCTATGATAATGAGTCAGGAGGAAGTGACTATAGAGTACATTTCTCCGCTGGCACAGGCACAGAAGATGGCAGGCCTAACTAACATTGAACAGGCTATTGCATTTACTGGCCAGTTAGCACAGTTTGACCAGTCGGTATTGGATAAGGTTAATTGGACCAAGGCTATTGATGATTACTTCGATATGGTAGGTGCTCCAGCAGGTTTGAAGCGTACTGAGGATGAATTTGAAGCAATTCAGAAGCAGAAGGCAGAAGCGGCTGCCAAGCAGGAACAGCAGGCAGAAATGGCACAGGCCGTACAGCTTGCAGCTCCAGCGGCACAGGCGGCAAAGAATATTACGGATGCTGCCAACGATGGAAATCCAGCTCTTCAACAGTGGCTGGGCGGTATGATGTAAAGGAGTGGGCTATGGGAGCAGGATACGATATTGGAGAAATGCACCAGGAAATTAACAAGGTACTATCTGATAATGTTGCAGGCAGGGATAAAGCAGCTATCAGCTATGTAATGGAAAGCCCAGACGGGCGGTGGTTTGTAGCTAGATTGCTGGAGAATTGCCACATTGATTCTGCTTTGGGTTTGCTCCGTTCTGATGGCAGCATGGTTATGGATACTAATGCTATGCTGGTGCAGGAAGGCGAAAGGCGGGTAGGCTTGGTGATAAAGGAAAACATTCTCAGTATGGGTGATGGTTTATCCTTGTATCATCAAATGGAGTCTGAAAGCAAGGCCTATAACGATCAGCAGGAGGAAATTAAAAGGTCTATCGTATCAAGGTATATGAAGGCAGAGGAATAGGAGGGCATTATGGACAAGGAATTTGGTTTTGATTTTGATTTACAGCTGTTTGGGGAGGCTGGAGGAGATGGAGAAGCAGGAAGCGGAGATAATGCGGGAGATCCGCAACCAGATTCGAAAGTTGAGGCTGGCAAAAAGGAAAGCAGCAAAGGCCAGGAGAATGAAGTCGGAACTGGTAAGGCGGATCAGTCAACGCTGCTTGGAAAAACAGTTGAAGAAACTGAGGCATATGATTTTAAATCCGTTGTACCGGAAGGCATGGAATACAATCAGGAGCAGGCGGACTCGTTTGCCGCCATAGCCAAGGAGCTGAAGCTTTCCAACGAGCAGGCAAGCAAGCTGGCTGCATACGGTATGAACTATGCCGGTAGTATGACACAGCTTGCCCAGCAGGCGAGACAGAATGAAATTGCCGGCTGGGGACAGGAAGCCAAGCAGGAATTGGGCATTGACTTTGACAGAACCTTGCAGAAGGCAGGCGCCGGCCTTGAGGCTATGGAGAAAGCAATACCTAACCTGCGGGAGGCATTGAATTACACTGGTGCCGGTAATCGCATTGAGTTTATCAGAATGTTGGCCTTTGTGGGTGACTTGACTAAAGAGGATACCTTCAAAGGCTTTGGAGCCAACAGTGGAGCAATCCGCTCTAGCCTGTATGGCAATACTGATTTTGGAATTTATTAAGGAGATGATAAAGCATGAGCGTTTTAGGAACCCAGGCATTGACGCTGAGCGACTACAAGAAACGTATCAACCCGGACGGGACTACAGCATTTATTATTGAGGCATTGGAAAAGGTAAATCCTATTACTCAGGATGCCCGCTGGAAGGAAGGCAATCTGCCTACTGGTAATGTAACTACCATTCGTACCAGCCTGCCTACCCCGTCTATTCGTAAGATTAACCGTGGTATTAAGCGTAGCAAGAGCACCACTAAGCAGGTACAGGATACCTGCATTATCCTGGAGGATCGCTCCAGCGTGGATATTGAGCTTTTGGCATTGCAGAGGGACAAAGAAGGCTTCCGCCGTTCTGAGGATGCTGCTTTCGTGCAGGGCTTTGCTGATGTGGTGGCAGCCAATATGTTTTATGGCAGTACCGATGATAATCCGGATACATTCAACGGATTGAGTGTGCGCTACAATACTCTGACTGATGGCGGTAATGGTACCGCTGGCCACCAGGTTATTTCTGCTGGTACAGCCGGTACTGATACCAATACCAGTATCTACATTGTAGGCTGGGGCACACAGGCCACCTGCGGTATCTATCCAAAGAACTCTGCTATGGGCTTGCAGCACCGTGATTTGGGTGAACAGACTGTAACTGATTCCGAGGGCCGTGAGTACCAGGCTTTGCAGTCTTTGTTCACTTGGAAGGCAGGCTTGGCTGTACAGAATATCCGTGCAAATGCGCTGGTACGCAACATTGATGTTACTAAGCTGAAAACCGCTGCCAACAAGCAGGCTATCATTGAAGCTATCGTACAGGCCAAGAACCGCATCCAGGGGCTTGATAGAGGTGATAAGCAGATGGCCATGTATGTATCTCCAAGCATTTATGACATGCTGGAGCTGTGGCTGATGGATAAGAACAATGTGCATATTACCCGTCAGGAAATGATGGGCAAGATGCCACAGTTATTCTTCACCGGTCTGCCGGTTAAGAAGTGTGAGGCTATTTCCGAGCAGGAGCCGGCTATTACCTAACAGGAGGTGCTGATATGATTTTCGATGGTGAAAATACATTCTTTGACAAAAAGACTTTATCCAGTGGCAAGCTGCACAGCGACATTATCAAGCTGGGGCCTGGTGAGGCCAGTGATCCTTTGATTCTGTTTGCTGATGTAAACGGTGCCAGCGGGACTGGTACTTTGTCTGTAGCTGTTATTACGGCTGCGGATGAAGCGTTTACCAGACCGGTAACTTTGGCCACATATACAGAGTTACCAATCAAGGCCAAGCTGCCGAGAGGCAATAAGGGCTACATGAAGCTGGAAGCAACCAGCACATATACCGATGGCGAGCTTACAGCCGCGCTGGTGTTGGATGATGATATATTAGATTAAGCCGAGGGCGGGAGACAAAATCATATTTGTTTCCTGCCTTTTTGCTATATCGTTTATCCCCTCTGGGCGGTATAGCAAAAGGACAGGAAAGGAGAAAAGAAAAATGACAAGTACAGATATTTGCAACTTAGCACTAAGCTATTTATCAAAAGGCAAGATTACTTCTATGGATGATAATACGGAAGAGGCTGCACAGTGCAAGATACATTACGACCATGCCAGAAGATTGCTGCTTAGACAGTATCCCTGGGGGTTTGCCAAGCGTACTGTAAAGCTGGCACTGCTTGCCGGCAAGGAACCTGGGTGGGATTTTGCCTATGCATATCCGGCAGGGTGCCTGGCAGTACGCTATGTGTTTGACGAGGAAGGAGCCAGCGCAAAAGAAGAGCAGGTACAGGACTTTGATACAGCTATGCTGACAGGCAATCAAAAGGCACTGCTGACTGATGTAGAACTGGCATGGTGCGAGTACACATACAATGTGAAAGATGTTGATATGTTTCCAGACGAGTTTATAGAGGCCTTTGCTCACTATCTGGCCTGCAACATGGCTATGGTACTGACAGGCAGTGCCAGCATCCAGCAGACACAATTCCAACTGTATCAGGATAGCATAGAGGCGGCTAAGATTTATTCGGCACAGGAGCGAAGGAAGAGCACTGTTTTCCCGGAAAGCTATGCTCAGGCCAGATTTCAATGAGGAGGAAAATAAATGGCATCACCCAACGCGTTTTATTCTATACAGCCGGCATTTACGGGCGGTGAAATATCTGTCGATGTGGCCAGCCGTATAGACCTGGATAAATATCAGGTGGCACTACTACAGGCAGAGAATGCCATTGTACGCCCTTATGGGGCGGTACGGAAACGGCCTGGCATGATTTACTGTGGCCAGACAAAGTACCAGGATAAAAAGAGTATGCTGGTTAAGTTTAACTTTACAGTGACTATTTCCTATATGCTGGAGATTGGCCATAAGTATATAAGAGTATGGCGCAATGGTCATTACCTTGGTATAGAGCTGGATACACCGTATGAGGCAGGAGAGCTTGCAGGACTGCGTTTTGTGCAGTCTGTGGATGTTCTATATATAGCCAGCGGAAAACACCCTGTAAAGAAGCTGATGAGGTATTCAGAACGGGAGTGGAAACTGGCTGATGTAGATTGGCAGCAGGTGCCCTATGGGGATTTGAATGTTGACGAAGAGAATTTTATAACTCCATCCGGCACAACGGGGAATGTTACGCTGACAGCCGTAAAGGATACATGGACAGCAGAGAGTGTCGGGGATTGGATAAAGCTGGAACAATCCATGAGCGGGCAGACTGTAAGCTGTACCGGCGGTACAAGTAAAAGCATCCTGGCGGGGGATACTTGGAAAATCACATGTCATGGAACATGGAGCGGTACTGTGACGGTAGAAATATCATATGACGATGGTGCTACATGGCTTCAGCTTAGGCAGTACACATCCAGCAACGATTATAACCCTACTGAATCTGGTACTGTAGAAGAGTACGCTTTGGTGCGTGTTACTGTAGCAAAAAGCTCTGGAAGCTGTACTGCAGATCTAACAGTGTATCCATACACGCATGTTGGATATGCAAAGATAACAGGCTTTGTCAGTACAAGGAAAGTAACAGCTGATGTGGAGAAAGCCCTGGGCGGTACGAATAAGACAAACAATTGGTATCTATCGGCATGGGGAAAAAAGCAGGGGTATCCTAGCTGTGCAACATTCTTCCAAGACAGATTGTGCTTTGCTGCTAATGTGAAGTATCCCCAAAGAATATGGATGAGTATGACAGGGGATTATGAAAATTTTTCTGTAGATAAGGAATCCGGCACTGTAACTGATGATAGTGCTATATCAGCTGACCTGCTATCGCTGAGGCCGTATCAGATAACACACATGGATGCCGGTAACGATTTGATTGTATTAACAGAAGGCAACGAGTGGACAATATCAGGCTCTGAAACAGTGACACCTACAAATATCACACCAAGACTCCAACAGAATTACGGCTGTAATGATGTGGAGCCGGTGAGGGTAGGCAATAGATTGGTATATGTACAGAGACGGGGAAGTATTATCCGTGATATGGCATACAGCTATGATACAGATAGCTATGGCGGTTATGATTTAACATTGCTAGCTAAGCACCTTGTACATGGCAAGGAGATTGTAGATAGCAGCTTTGCTCAGGAACCGGACAGTGTTATCTACTTTGTGCGCTCTGATGGCACACTGCTTTGTCTCACATACATTATGGAGCAGAAGGTATATGGTTGGAGCCATATTGTGACCGACGGAGTAGTTGAGGCCGTGTTGGCGGCTCAGCAGGGGAACAATGATGTAGTGTATTGCCAGGTTGCACGGGAGATTAACGGCAAGACTGCCAGGTATATTGAGAAGCTGGATTTGGATAGTGATAGCGAAAATCAGCAGGACTATATCATGCTGGATTGTGCCGTAAGAAAAACATACGAAAAAGCAGAATGTGTTATTAATGGATTAGAGCACCTGGAAGGCCGTACTGTATTGGCGATGGGTGATGGTTATCTGTTTAATCCTAAGACAGTTCAGAACGGCGCTATTGAGCTGGAACAGGCAGCAAGTAATGTGGTGATAGGCATCCCGTACACAATGGTGCTGGAACAGCCTAATTTTAATACATCGGTATCCGGTATGGGCAACATTCAGGGTATGCAGCAGACAGTAAATACTGTGGTGCTTCGTCTGTCTAAAAGCTTTGGCGGGGAGATAGGCCCGGACAAGGATACTCTGCATGATATTGTCTACGACATAGGAGAAATGGATTTAGGTCAGCCCTGCCTATTTTCTGGTGACAAGAATGTAACAATGGGCAGTGGTGGTTTTAATAAAAATGGCAGGGTGTATATAAGGCATGATAAGCCGTATCCGTTTACCCTGCTGTCAGTAGTGAGAGGAGTGACATTAGGTGGAGCAGGCTTGTAAATATAGCATTGTGCCGATATGGGCAAATAGCGATTGGTTTATAGAAAATCTGGTGGAGAATATGCGCCAGCAGGATATTGATGAGATGGATAAGCTGGGGGTAAAGGATAGGTATAAAGAAGTCAAGGAGTCGGTCATGGCTTCTGATGAAGCCTTTGCTGCTTATGATAGTACGGGAAAAGTAATTGTCATATATGGAGTAATTGACAAGGAGCCGGGCGGTCAGATATGGTGCCTGGGTTCAAACATCTTCAACGATTATAAGAAATCATTTGTATGCTGCTGTATGGAGATACTGAAAAGATGGAGGAGAAGATACAAGGTGCTTTGGAATTTTGTATCTAAAGAAAATACTTTATCTATCCGCTGGCTTCGTACATACGGCGCTAAGTTTGATAAGGGATACATGGTAGGAAGCAATGAGTTTTGGAAATTTACAATAGGCGGTGAAAATAATGTGTAGTTTAACAGCAGGTCTTATAGGTGCCTCTGCGCTATTCGGTTATCAGCAGCAGGTTCAGCAGGCAGATACAAAGGCTAAGGCTATGAGAGCACAGGCAGAGGCGGATGAACAGAATGCAAGGATTGAAGGACGTAAGCAGGAGCAGATAGCGGATAACTATGCTAAGGAAGCAAGGGATTTGCGCAATCGACAGAGATTGGCCCAGGGTGCCCAGCGTGCCCAAGCGGGAGCGGCAGGACTTGGTTTTGGCGGTTCTCAGCAGGATATTTTATCCAGCGGTCTTGATGCTTATAGACAGGACCAGGCAACACTCTTAACTAATCAACGCAATGATAATTACAACAGTAGAGTGGTGCAGACTAACTATATTAACGATGCCAATCAGAAACGGGCGGCTGCTGATAATGTGGTCAGCCAGGCCAAAGGTCAGCTTGTTCCTACTCTGCTTTCCACGGCTGCAAGTATAGCAGGAGCGCAAACACCTACGGCTTCTGGAAGCACAGGTGGAAGCATTGGCAATGCTACTATGAAATGGCGGGAAAATACTGTCAGCGGTATGAGCAATTTCAATGCTGGCAAAAACAGGGGCTGGACTATTACCAATCCCAGCAAGAAAAATTATTGGTGAGGTGCTGTAAATGAAGTTTTCAACATATACACCAGCGGTAAAAGCTAACACTATTAATGCCAGGATATCTACCAGTGTTACTAAGGAAGCCTTCGGCACTGATGGAAGCCAGCTGGGAGCTTGGAGCTCTGCTGCAAATCATATTGCTGGCATTATCCAAAAGAGACAGGATGAGGACGATGCGGCGGACATTATGGCAGCCCGCAACGAGATTAGTCAAAAACTGAATGAAAGCCTTTACTCAGAAGATGGTATTATCACTACCGGCAAGGGTAAAAATGCCCAGGGCATGACAGACAGGGTAAATCAGTCTGTGCAGGATGTTACCCAGGAGGTAGCGGGAAATTATAATGGCCGTGTACGCTATCAGCTGATGAATAAATACTTGCCAAAGGATTTGGAGCAGTACGGCAAACTCGGTATGCAGACGGAAAACAAGGAAAGGGAAGCGTATCAAACTGACACTTTCAACGCTAGAATGAGCAACTTTTCAAACAGCATGGCTCTCAGCTATGCGGATCCAGATACTGTTTATGGGCAAATGCAGGAAGCGAACGAGACTCTGAACAGCTGGGCGGATAAGCAGGGCTGGGATGCTGCCACGACGGAAGCCAAGAAAATGACATTCCGTACCCAGACGGTATCAAGTCTTGTTAAGGCCTGCGTGGCTGATGAAAAATATGACGATGCCTACGAATGGCTGAAGCGCGAGAGAAAGAATATGAGCCAGGACGAGTTTAATTCTCTCTATGCCACTGTAGAAAAGCAGAAAAAGGCCAATGACAAAAAAGATACATCAAGGATTCTGATAGGCAAATTTTACAATCCGGAGACTAACGAGCTGGATATAGCAGGCCTGGAGAAAGAAGCCCGTGCAATGTGTACGAAAAGCAATGGTATATCCTCTGATAGTGTTGAGGCAGGGTATCAGAAATGGGGTGGCCAGACAATGCCACATGGCACAAATGGCTGTGTAGAGGCTGCCGTTAGAATACTAGGTACAGACAATAGCAATTCCTGGATTCAGTCTATACAAGGAGATACAGATGTGCCTACGCTGGTTTCTAAAAGCCAGACGGCAAATGGCGGTCCTGGGGTAATTCCCTATTCTGCTGATCAGGTGGAGCCAGGAGATATGATTATCTACGGAGATAATGATCATGTTGTTGTGGCTACTGGAGGCACTGGCTATGTAGGCAACAGCTCCAGCTCCAGTCAGAGTATGGTAATCAGAGGCGGTGATTATCGGGAGATGGACGGGCAACAGCCTAGCAAGATAATCAAGTCAAGCCGGCTGGGAAGTGGTGGCAGTACCTTTGATGCAGATAGATATGAGGAGCTGATGGATGGCGTGTACAGCTTATATGCTGATCAAAGCAGATTTTATAATATCGACCAGAAGCAGAAAATGCAGGATTTGGAAGCAACCCTCTCTGGCTGTAACACTTTTGAAGAACAGCGGGCGGCTATCGAAAATTCCGGCTTAAATGCAAAGACTAAGAACACATATCTTAATAGGCTGAACAAAGCACAGAAGCAGGCTATAAAGGCTGCCAGCGGAGGAAGCAGAAATAAATCTGCTAATAGATATTTCAATTCTCTGACAGAGGAAGAAGATTTAAGTTTGATAGAAGAATATAACGACCGTATGGACGATCCGGATGATACTATTTCGGCATCTGACCAGAAAAAGTACAATCGGGCAACAAGGCGGTATAACTTCTATCATGGCACAGGTACTGCTGATTTGAACGATACAGAAGTGCTGGATATGATTAACGAAAAGAAAAATGAGGGATACAGCTATAGCCAGATATGGGATATTCTTGAAGGTGTTGTGAGTGATGAAACCAAGGAGTATTATCTGCGGGCGGCTTTTAGTGAATAAGGAGTAATTATGACAGAGGAACAGCGCAATGCGATAAGACAGAGATTAGAGGGTATGAGTGGCAATATACAGCCGGAATACCAGCCAAGAGAGTCAGAGGAAAATGACAAGGGTATATTAGATACCATGATAGACGGTGTTAAGGAGGCGGCAGAGTGGGTGGCTGATTCTGCCGTTGGCCAGTTTATCAAAAATACAGATGCCTATAAAGATACACGGGATGTACTGATGGCCAAAAGCTGGGACGAGGCCTACGAGGCATATAATCGACATGATTTAACAGCTAATATCAATGCGGTAGCTAATGATAATAACAGCTTTTTTCAGCCTGTGGCCCAGGCTATACAGCAAAGCTCTACAGCAGCCGACTATTTCTTTAGTGAGACAGGCAAGCTGTCCCAGGCAAGGACTGTGGAGCAGGAATTGGGCATACCGGTAGCTGTTACTATGGCTGATTCGGAGTCGTGGAAAAAAGCCAATGCTATGTACCAGGAAAATCTGGAATATAAAAAGCTGGCAGAGGAAAATGGCCAGCAGTGGAGTATTGACGATTTTTATTCCCGCTATCCTGTTGTGAAGGAAGTGGCAGAAGCGGATCCTGCTGCTGGTGCCTTGATACTGAAAGATGCACCAAAGATAAGACGGGAGCTGGACATTATAGACGGCTTTTCTCAGTATCTAAGCATGGGTAACAAACAGCTGGAATTAAATAATCTTCGGTTTAAATCTCATGGCGGAGATTTGTCTGAAAATGACAAACAGCGTATGCAGGATTTGGAAAAGCAGCTGGATATAGAGCAGAAACTGTATGATGTGAAATTCAGAGATAATCCTATTTTGTATGCTTTGTCGACAGTAGGACAGTCTCTGCCAGAAATGGGCCAGTCTATCTATGCGGGCATGGAAGATGCAGGCGCATGGTGGGCTGCTGGTACTTGGGCCGGTGCTGGAGTAGGCAGTGCATTAGGGCCAGGTGGTGCAGCTGCCGGTGCTGTAGCAGGTGGCGCTGCCGGCGGTATTATCGGCACAGTGAAAGGCGTGGCAAAGGCTGTAGCAACCAGCGAGGCAAGACGGGAAGTGCTTCGTCAGGTAGCAATGGAAAGTGCAGCCAAGGCAACAGCACCTCAGCTTATGAAGGCTGGTATGCAGTTTGGCGCATTCCGAGGTATGGCGGCTCCGGAAATTGGTGATAGATATGATGAGTATAAAAAACTGCGGGATTCAAAGGGCAATCCTCTTTTGTCTGATGATGAAGCTTGGAGTAATGCAATCCTGGGCGGTTCTGCTAATGCAGCTTTAGAGGTAGTGCCTACATTCGGTGTATTGGGCAAGTTGGCCACACCTGGCAAACAATCAGCCAGAGTGTTTGAGGATATTATTGCCGGCCATACAGCAAAAACGCAACTGGCTTCGCATATGGGGGATAGCTTCAGGAAGTTTATGAGTGGTACCTTGGAAGTCGGCGCCACAGAGTCTTTTGAAGAAGCTACTCAGCAAATCTCTGATGATATTATTATGAACAATATCAAAAATGCTAATGGTGGCCGGGCATACAGTGAGAAGTATGGTGTACTGTATGATGAAGGCAAGGCACTAACAGCTAAGGAGATTTTGGGCAATGCAATAGATGCAGCTGTGGTGGCCATACCTTCTTCTTTGATTTTTGGTATGGCAGGCTCTATTGGTTCTGGTGCTGCTTCTACTGGCAGATATGCAGCAAGGCAGAGGCATTTGTCTCAGATAGAAGCCAACAACGGAGCTATGGCCAGACATACCTACACAGGTACTATCATGGCCCAGGAATTGCAGGAGGCTGTACATGATAGCGATTTACAGCAGACGGCCCCAGATGTACAGAAGAAACTGATACATGATAAGGCTGCCGGCACCGGTTTTGAAGTCATGTATATTGATACCGAAATGGCTATGCAGAAAGAGAACGGTAAGGAGGATTTGGCCCAGGTGGCCAAGGCTGCCGGCATTGACGAAGAAGCATTGCAGACGGCGGTAGAAACCAAGGGAACATTGGCTGTACCGTTGGAGTGCTTTGCTCAGTCAGAAGCTAGCTCTGAAATATTGGATGCAGCTTCCTTCAATGTGGAGGCTGATTCTATGGCTAGAATGAGAGAGAATGCAAAGCATACTCTGGAAACCATGAAAGCTAATGCTGAAAAGCTGGTAGAGCAGCAGATAAATTTAGTAAAAACTATTCCCCAGGAATTGTACCCAGAGGATACTCCAGAAGCACAAGTTTATAGAGACTTGGTAGAGGCTGCTATTGTAACGGATATGGAAAATCCCGCCAGAGGTCTAAAGCAGCTCATCCAGCAGGCAGAGGCAGAGAAGCTGGCCATATTACAGCCGGCTTTGAATTTTCTTAATGATACTCACGGCCAAGGTGTATCTATTATTGATACCGGTGACGGCCGTGGTATTCGTGTGTCTGAAAATGCTAAGTGGTATCAGGATTTCTATCGGGAGCACAAAAGAAAGCCCACCAAGCAGGAGCTTATGGATATAGCTTCCGATATGGTGAGCGGTAAATCAAATATTGAGTATTTCACTGTAACTGATGAACATATGGCAGCAGAGGCCGACAAGGTGTCTGCTGATTTGAGTGCTGTCAATGATAGGTTGGAGGCACTGAACAGCGTAAAAGATAAAGTACAGCAGATTAACAGCACTGAAATGAAGATAGCAGAGTCTATGAGCCCAGAGGCATACAAAGTTTATAGAAACTATATGACTATGCTAGGGAATGCGCCTGGCACTGCCAGCAGAGCTGCTAGGGTAAATGCCGTGCTTCTAGCCCACATGGCAGAGCGATTGGCAGAAAATACCAGACGAGCTACCGGAAACCAGGAATACACTGCCGTAGATGCGGCAAAAAAAATAGAGCTGCAGCTGGGCGGGGCCTATAACAGAGGCAGCAATATGAATCAGGCTATGTTTGATGTATCTAAAGTGGGCGTGTCATCTTTAAAAGAATTTGCTGACAAAGTGAAAGAAGTGGAAAGTGAAGGCAAAGCACCATCGAAAGTTATGTGGGTAGATAATTCTACTGGTGTTGTTTACCCAGGAGCCCAGCTGAAACACGCTATTACTAAGCATGAATTAACAGAAGATGATTTAGCTAATATACAGTCAGGTATAAATAAGCTGACTGATGTGTATAAGTCTAAACAACATGAAGGAATGTTTCATGGACAACCTATATTCGGAAAGTGCTACACGAATGGGGAGCTTTATTTTGTTTGTTTGGAAATGCGTTCAGGTGGTGAAGCTGTATTCTTGACTGCTTCTAAGACAAACGAATCATTATTTGAAACATACAAAAAAGAACATGGTTCTGAGAGACTTTGTTCACAAGGTGAACCAGTTCCGGACAGTAACCATGCTCTTTCAATTCCTAATATACAGGAATTATTAGGGATTGTCAAGAATGGAAATACACTCAATCAAATGGCAGGCGAAAATGCCAAAACTGCTGCACTGGATAAATTGGAGCAGGCTAAGGCTATGGCGGAGGATAGCTCATCGGAGGAAATTTATAAAGCTACTGGCTGGTTTAAAGGCCAGGATGGCAAATGGCGCTTTGAAATACCGGATAATCTGGAAGCCATAACTCTTGACAAATTGCTGAATGATAAGCGGGCTAAGCTGGGGGAAATATATGATAACCCGCAGCTTTTTGAAGCATACCCAGATTTGAAAGATGTTCCGGTTAGAATTGAGGAAATAGAGAAGGGATTTAACGGCTTTGCCTATGCAGATGCAATAACCATCTCTGCAAGTCTGAAAAACGACAATGAGGCAAAAAGTATCTTAGTGCATGAAATCCAGCACCTTATCCAAAAAAGAGAAGGATTTGCCCGTGGTGGTGGCCCAAAAACTGCCCGCGAACAAATTCGAGAAGAACAAAGAATATTAGATAGGCAGTTTGGAAGCTTTTCAGAAGATGAAAAAGCTTATTTGGTGTATCAAGATATGTGGATGGATGCCACCTTAATAGAATTTGACGATAAAAAAGCAGCCAGAGCTTCTGCTGAAATTGAAAAGCTAGAAAAAAGAATAAGCAAGGAACGCCGGGCAGAGATTCAAGAAATTAAGGCAAGACGCACTGCATTGAAAAATGCACTTACCGAAGGAGGAGATGGAGTAGATTTGTATTGGCGCCTGGCCGGAGAGCAGGAAGCTAGATACATTGAAAGCAGGGCTGCTCAAAATAGTGAGAATGTAAAAGAATACAAGAAGCAACAGCGTAAAGCTGACGAGTATAAGCAGAAATACAATAAGGCTTTTTCTGATGCATCGTCAGAGGTACAGGCATTGCTCAGTAAATTGGACTCTATATCTATTGGCGAAAAGGCTGATGATAAGGTTTGGGATACAATAGATAAATTAGAGAATGAGATAAATGAACGTCCGGGCGGTAAAGAAGCACTGGAAGCGTACCAAGCTTGGACCTGGGAAAGAGATACCGCCAGAGAGTGCTATCAGAAGATTGAAGAGGGTAGATATATGCCAAGCCCACATGGCATAGATGCTATTGTGATATTCGGAAATATGGCTATTCCAGCAAATGCTACTGTGGAGGCAAGCACTCAAAATACCTTGCATGGTGATGAACAAGAAGTGCAGCGCCAGATTAGAGCCAAGGAGGAATTGCTGAACTCAGAGCCTGTGGTAGAGATTACTGAAAATATTTTAGCCGGAAAAGATAAAGCAGAGCTGAAAAAATATTTTCGTGAAATGTATCAGCACACCGAAGCCGGTGCAAAATATCCTCAGCCTACTGTGGTTTATACAAAATATGGTGAACCAGTCTGCATAACAGTAAATGGTACTTACAAAGAAATGGTTAGGCACTCAGCAGATAAAAGAGTTATTATGCTTATGCCATATTTAAAACAAATATTAGAAAATAGCACATTGATGTTTTCAGAAAAACCTCTTACAGGTAGAATAAAAAAATTAAATTCCGTCACTAATGGCTATAGTCATTATGCCTGCAAAGTATCTATTGATGGGGAAAACGTATTGGTGCGCGCCGTAATAAGGCGATCTAATAATGGCGATTATTGTTATGACATAAATATTGATAATTACCAACAAGAAAAGAAGGATTCTTCACAACCCGGCTGGCCGGATCACAATTCCGGTGCTGTCATGAAGAATCCTTCTAAATCTGCTTCTATTGTAAGCGATTGGATAGAAAAAGTCAATAGCCATAACTTATCTATATTATCTGGCAATGGGGGAAGTGTCAAGAAAAATGAAATTTTCAATCAGGAAATTAAAGGCCAGACCGGCACTACAGCTAATGGTCAGTATATTGTTTCCCTGTTTGAGAAAGCAGATGAATCTACCTTTATGCATGAAATGGCTCATGTATATCTTCTGGAGCTGGAGAAGCTGGCAGAGCTGGATGATCAGTGCCGGGCGGATTTAAATACTATCATGGAGTGGGCTAACTATCACGAAGGAGACGAAAAGAAATTCAAGGGCAGTCCTTTTGCTAAAGAATTTCGCCAAATGGCCAATAACATGTTGGCAGCAGAGCAGGCAGGAGACTATGATACTGTCAATAAAATTCGTCGCCAGTGGGCTCATGAAAGATTTGCCCGTGGCTTTGAGATGTATTTACAGCACGGTACCGCGCCAAGCAGAGGCTTACAGAGCGTGTTTAGACGGTTCAAGCAATTCCTTAGCGCAATCTATATTGCCTTTACCGGTGAAGGTGTACGGGCTAATGCCAAGGTAGAGAGGGTTATGGCAAGAATGCTGGCCAGTGATGAAGAAATAGAAGCTATGACTTTGGATGATAGATATAAGGATATTGCCAAGGCAGGCGGTGAAAAGCTTCTTAACGAAACTCAGCAGGAAACCTATGCAAGGTGGTATCAGGAGGCCAAGGAGGAGGCCAAAGAAAAATTAATGAAGGTTATGATGAAAGACCTGGATGAAGAGCACCAACGGAAATACCAGGAAGCCTTGGAGCATGAGAGAGAGGAGACTAGAAAAAATCTAGAAGCCTTGCCTTTATATATCGCTCAAAAGGTAGCCAAGGAAACCGGCAATGATAATGCTGTTGTAGAAATTGGGCTGTACCCTACTGTTGAAGCCTATCATGCAGAGCTGGCAGAATATGGAAGTCTGGAAGATACTCTGGAAAACTACATGAAGGAGTTTGCAGAGGAAATGGACAAGAAGATTTTGCAGGAACATGTTTCTGAGGAACAGCTTTCCAAGATGATGGAGCAGACTGTATATCATAAGAAGCTGATGGCTTTTGAGGCTGAGGCACTGCGGGAAAAAGAAAAGGCTGCTAACAAGATTAATGCCAAGGCTAAGGAGGCTATGGATCAGGTAAATGCTGCTGTAAATAATTTGCCAGATGATATAGATATTACCGCCGAGAAGGATAACAAGGAAGTAAAGAAATTACTTCAAGCAATCAACAAGCTGCGGTTCTCTACCCGCTGGACGGCCAAGGAATTGGGCGATATAGAGGGGCTGGCCAAGCAGGCTACAAAGGCTGATGTAGAAAAAGCATTGAAAGAATTTTCTAAGGAGGCTACAGCTTGGAAGCGCAATCTCAAAACCCTGGAAGAAGCCTTCAAGGGGCGGATGCAGATTATCAAGAAAACTACCCGCTCTATGCTCCACAATCAGCCTATATCTGAATCCTGCGACTACGGCCGTTATGTAGCCAGCGAAAAAAGAGCTGCTGAAATGATGCATAAAATGGTACGGGCTGGGCGCTGGGATGTGGCTATGATACAGCAGGAAGCCAGATTTACCTCTGCTGCTTTAGCTGAGGCTGCGGAGAAAAACCGGGAAAAGGTAAATAAAATTCTAGCCAAAGTGGCAAAACAGCTGACTGCAAAAAGTGTTCGTATCCCTGTTGAGCATAGATATTGGATTCAGAAGATTGCTTTTGATATGAAGCTGGATAAGAATTGGCAGAAAGATATTGGCAGACCTACAAGCGAAAATGGCAGAATTGTACGCAAGGAACCTGTACGGCCGGAGGATTGCCGCCAGCTGGCAGAAATCTTTGCCGAATTGAAAAACAGCCTGGATGTAAAAGAAGATATGCTGGGCGCCTTGGACGTTATCTACCAGCCTGGTTTTACTGACTACAGAGCATTGACGGCCAAGCAGTTTGAAGCCTGCATAGATATTATTTCTGTACTCTACAAAACGGGTAAAAACAAATTCCAGCTAAAATCCTTTGATGGCAAACTTATCTCTGATGTACTGAATGACATACGTCTTGATATTAACGAGCAGGGCGATGTTATTAATCTGCCTCATGTTATACAAAATAAAGTTAATGATAATATTGGCGGGTTGGGCTACAATGATTACTTTGCTAAAATACCAGGTATTGGCCCGACTCTAAGTCAGTATGGCTCTAAGTACCTGGTAGCTCACATGAAGCCAGAAGAAATGATTAGGCTTTTGGGGCCGGTAGCACACAAATATCTGTATGGGCTATATGATAGAGCTGCCGGCGAAAATGGCAGACGTACCGCGGAAGCTACCAAAAAACTGCAGGAAATCATGTCTGTGTACAGCCGTAAAGAAAAGCAGAACTTTTCCAAACAGCAATATAGGTTCCGCATTGGTAAAAAAGAAGAAACCTTTAGTAAGGAAAATATTATTTGCATGGCACTGAACATGGGCAACGACGTAAATTTCATCCGCCTTTATAAGGGCTTGGATGTTATGGGCAATGTGCTCCAAGGATTTGTAGAGCGCAACATGACTAAAAAAGATTGGGAAGTAGTTCAAGCTATTTGGGATCTTATCGGGAGCTATTGGCCGGAGACAGTAAAGGTTGAAGAAGAGCTGAATGGCGTAACACTGGAGGGGGTAAAGCCTACTCCGTTTACTGTAATGTGTGATGGCCAGCCTATCAAAATGAGAGGTGGCTATTATCCTATAGCCTACAATCCTATGAAGAGTCCTAAGGCAGAACAGCAGGCAATGGATGCTGTAACTCAAAGAAACATGAGTGGTGCACAGGTACTGGGTACTGGCCGTAACCATACAAAGAGCAGAAGCGACACGCAAAACATTGAGCGCCCACTATTGCTGCAATTCAATGTCATTTCGGCACATTTACAAGATGTTATTCAAAACATTACATTCCGCATTGCTGCTAGAGATGCCTACAGACTAACTCATTCCCAGGGGTTTGAGGATCTGGTCAGGGGCACTTTGGGAGATGATGCGCTAAGAGCTATTGATCAGTGGGTAGTAGACTGCTGGCGAACCATGCCTACAGATAACGACCTGGGCTCAAGTATTTTTAGCAGCGCTATTGGCTTCTTACGAAGAAATGCTGCTATCAATATCATGGGTTGGAGATGGTGGCCGGTGATAGAAAATGTAACAAATATTTTTCCGATGATGGATTGTATCGGAGCTGCTGAAACTGTTACGGCAATAGGCGACTACATGAAGCATAGAAAGGAGAATGACAAACTATTATTGAAGTCAATATTTATGACTAACCGCATTAACAGCATGGATAGAGACATAGGTGCAACACCTGGCATTTTTAAAGCCGGATATGTTACTACTGATTGGCTAAAGGAACACGCATATACAGCATTAGCCTTTACAGATTTGATGTTCTCTAAGCCACTGTGGTGTAAAGCATATAAAGATAATTTTGCCAGCCGTTATCAAGAAGTACTTAGAGAAGAAAAGGAGGCTAAAGCAGATTTAGAAGCAGCTCAGGAGGCTGTAAAAGAATACCGCATCCAAATATCTGAATCCAACAAAGAAATATATATCTTGCAGCAGAGATTGACGGAAGGAAGCCCCTACGAGCAGGAAGCCGGCCCAGGGACTGTGCAAGAGATAAATGAAATAAGGAAAAGGATTGCAGAGCTGCAGATTGAGCTGGAGCCTTTGAAGAAAAGCCTTTTTAAAGCAACATGCGAAGTAGAACGGCTGTCTGAAAGGCCGTTTAAGAGCCAGTCTGATATAATCAAAGAAGCAGAGCATAGAGCTATACAAGATGCTGATGCTGTAGTTAGAAATGTTTTCGGTTCTGGTCAGACTAAAGACTTGGCATCTGTGCAGAAAGGCGGGGAGTTTCTAAAGCTGTTCACTGCCTTCTATAGTTTCTTCAGCACTCAAATGAATGCTATTTTAGCAGCTTACTATAAGGGCAAATTTGCTAAACAAGATATTGCAGGCGGCCAGAATTATAAAAGGTGGATGCCTTTTGCCAAAGCGGTATTCTATAGAATTGTGCTCACAAGTGCTATGGCCACACTTTTAAAAATGGTTATCCTGGGTGATGGCAGTGATGATGACCATAAATATAGAAAAGTAAAGGACGATGAAGGAAATGACATAAAAGAAGAAATACCTCTGATAGAAAGATTCTTTGTACAGCTAGCGAAAAATACTGTATCTACAGCCTCCGGCTCTTTTGTTGGACTAAGAGACATTGTAAGCCTTTATAACAATCTTGTATTTGAAGGTACAGATTTTGGCAGAGGTGCCAGCATCGGAAGTATCAGCGTGGGAGTTATTGACAAGCTGACTAATACCTTCAAACTGGTAACTCAGCAGGAAGAAAAAAACGCCAGGATAGACGAGCAGGAGGCAAAACGCGAAGCTAAGTATGACAAGATGACACCAGAGGCTAAAAAGAAATTTGATGAGAAACGACAGTATATGAAGCCGGCTCATAGGATTACCTGGGCAGATATTGCTAAGGGTGTTGCACAGACGGTTACAGCTGCAAGTGCAGCCAAAACTGGCATAACTGATACTATGGCCAATGCGGCTATGACTACACTGCAGTATATGGCAGATGGCGACGGCAGATATGATAAGACACTGTCTAATATCGTGTGGTCTGCCATCTGGAACAAAAAACCGGTAGAACGAGAGATACCTCAGGAGCCGGTAAAACCTAAGAAGAAAAAGAAAGGGGCTGATAAAAAATGATACCTTCTGCAGAAACTAAAATCACGTATATAGGCGATGGCAAAACTAAAATTTTCCCATTTGCTTTCAAGTACAATGATGCAGCTGACGTTAAAGTAGCGATATACGACATCTTGAATGATGTGACAAAAGTTATCAAAAAAGACTACTACGTTGATACTGTGGCAAATGTAGTGAAATATCCGGGCTACCCGCCAGGGCAGGAAGCGCCCCAAAACGAGCAACCGCCTGTGCTAACAAAAAACTGGAAAATAGTCGTTTATCGTGAGACACCTATAAGCCAAGAGATAGATCTAGGAGATAAATATCCGCTGGAGCTTTTGGAAAATATGCATGATAAACCCATTATGATATTACAGGAAATCTTGGAAATGCTAAACCGCTGCGTCATGGCATCGATCGGATCAGCTACAACGGCTGAAGAGATGATCGAAGCCATACATAATGATAGACTAAGCGCAAATGCATCTGCTAGCCACGCTGAAAACATGCGTGACGAAGCGGCTAAATCCGCAACTGATGCGAATTTGTCTGCCAAAGATTCAGCCCAGTACGCACAACAGTCATATAATTCATCTAATGAAGCTAAGCAATGGGCTGATGAATCAAAAGCGTATTCGGTAATAGCACTATCTTATAGTAAAGCTGCTGATACAAGCGCTACAATGGCTGCCGGCAGTGCTGATATAGCTGCAATACACAATGCTTCTGCTGAAAAATATAAAGAATTAGCAAAAAGCTGGGCGGAAGATGAAGCCTCTCCGGACAACATGTATGATAGCAAGAGCCCTACGAAGAAAACACAGAGCTCGCGAACCTGGTCCTTCAATGCAAAAGACTTTTCACTATCAGCACAACAGGCATCTGATAATGCCTTGGGGGCTGCCCAACAATGTCAAGGCATTGTTGATAATGCTCTAACTATCCTACGCGAAAGTTTAAATCCTAAAGCTCACGTTGTTGTTAGGTTAGAAGATGGGAGGGTAGTCGAATTGCAATATGTCGTTGATTCAACTACCGGAAAAATATACCCGGCTAATAATATATTTGTAGGAGAAGCGGCCCCGCCTGATGGGGCCAATCTCTGGATAAAACTAACCAATTAAGGAGGTGATGAAATGGCAAAAAACATAGTAGGTGAAGTGTGTGTGTTGATTGATGGGGAGTTTGTACCCTTGGTACATCGACAGGCAAAATGCGACGATAGTGGCGGGGTGATAAGATACACCTATGCTGCTATAGAAGAACTGCAAAATGGCACTGTCATTCCAGCAAAAGCACAAGAAGCCACAACAGCAGCAGGGCTATCTATTGAAGATGGCAAAATATGTGTTACGTATAACGTGTAAGGAGGAGACATAATGGCGACTGTAACGAAACCAATTTTATTAGATGAAACCGGAAAGCAGATTGTTGAAGCCTTAAACAAGCAGACAGAAGCTATAACATCAAAAGGTATCATGGATATTATCAGCACGCAGGGATTGTCTCATAACGGCATATACCGGGGCAAGAGCTTTGGCATATTTGCCAGCGTGTCTGCTGTACAACAGTTTTTGAGCGACCATGGGGTATCTACCGGTCTTTTTAACGACCTGTATATCGGTGATTATTTCAAGATTCAGGACGGCACTTACAATGTAGAGTGGGAGATTGCAGGTTTTGATACATATCTACACAAAGGTGATAGCGATTTTGCTACTCATCATCTTGCTCTGATTCCAAAGACGAATCTCACTACTAGCAAGATGAATGACACAGACGATACTACCGGCGGTTATGCAAACAGCTATATGCACAAGACTGTAATTCCGGCTGTTGACGCAAATCTGACAAAGGTGTTGGGGAATCACTTGCTGAGTCGGCGTGCTTATCTGACGACTACTGTCAATAAAGATATTGCAAGCAATGCCGGTGCAGGTTGGAAAGGCGCAAGCACTGCGGGGGACTGGTTCACTGTTAAATCCTGCTTAATGTCGGAAGTAGCAGTATACGGCAGCACTATTTTCAGCTCTTCCTTCTTTGATACAGCTGAAGATTGCGAGCGACTGCCAATCTTCCAGTTCAAAGGACATTCTTATTCTAGGCAGTGGTTCTGGCTGAAGTCTGTTGCCTCCGGTTCCAACTTTGCCGGTGCGTACGACGTCGGCAGCCCGATCAACGGCTACGCTAGCTGGGCTGGCGGGGGCGTGCGCCCGCTTATCTGTGTCGGCTGACACTAAACTGGAAAAGGCGGGGCCTTGTTGCCCCGCCATAGATTAGGAGGTAAAAAATGACGGTACCATTAGGCAGAAGAAGTGAGAGCAAGCTAGAATTTTTTCACACACTTTTCAAATTATAGCAAGAAATAACTAGGCTTTTCATTCGTGACTTCGGTGTAAAACCGGTAAACAGAAGTCTCAAATCTTTTGTACATAGTGCGAAAATGACTGAGGCTGACCGCACTGTATATACAGCACTGTGTGAAAAATATCGCATAGATGTGGAAGCAGAATGGCCACTGTGGCTTATAGAACACTATAGAGCAAAGATAATTAGAATTATGGATTCGCTGGAAGAAAATGTTGTGACAGCAAACTCTATTTATCCCACTGCTAATGACTATGAATATTGGCATACCCTCCGAAGAAAGTACCAGAAATTAGCTCAAGCAGACTGTTATAGGCTGTTGAGAGCAATGCAAAATATATGCTATATACTTCCTGTTGACAAAGAACGATTAATGCCCTATGTGGAGCTTGTGGATAAAGAGCTGACAGCCATAAAGAATTGGCAAAATCGCACTAATGCTCAATATAAGAAGTATCTTGCAAATAGAAAATAAAGGTTTGCCTCCGACGTGCCTCCGGTTCCAACTTTGCCAATGCGAACAACAACGGCAACCCGAACAACAACAACGCTAGCAATGCTGGCGGGGGCGTGCGCCCGATTATTAACACCTGCACCTAGGCCGTTGTTGCCGTTGCGGGTGGCAGATAAGGGGAGGCTGACCAGCTCCGCATGAATAGCGGACGAACACTAAGACAGGGACGCAGCCTACCAAGGTAGATGTTGCTATAAGCCCTGCCAGGAAAGGAGATGAGGCTGGCAGTAAAGATAACTGTCAGCCTATATCTGCTATGTCAATGAAAGATATATATAATGCTAATAGTCTTTTTGATGGATATATGAAGTCAAGGCAGGGCGTGGAATGGAAGGAAGGAGTGCAGAGCTATGAAGCTAATCTATTACTCAATCTATTGCATATGCAGAGTAACTTAAAAAATGGCTGCTATAAGCCAAAGCCAATGACAGAATTTAAACTTCAAGAGCGTGGGCATACCAGGCTTATTAAAGCTCAGCATATAGCTGATAGAGTAGTACAGCGGTCACTTAATGACAATGTGTTGATACCCAAAGTAAGACCAAAACTCATATATGACAACGGGGCCAGCTTAAAAGATAAAGGCCTTGAATTTGCCAGACGACGTTTTGAGATTCATCTCAGAAATGCGTATAGAGAATATGGCTATAGTGCCTATATTCTACTCATGGATTTCACTAAATACTATGATAATGTACGACACAGGCAGGCTCTGGAAATGTTCTCAAAGGTACTTGACGCTGACGAGCTGGCATTTGTTGCCGGCTGCTTTAAAGAGTTTGAAGTAGATGTTTCATATATGAGTGATGAAGAATATAAAAAATGTATGGATATACCATTCAATGCTCTAAAGTATGATGAAATACCCAGAAAGAAGCGCACAGGACAGAAAACTATGCGAAAATCTCTGGGGATTGGCAATCAATCAGCCCAGGTAACGGGCATATACTATCCTCACCGCATAGATAATTACTGCAAGACTGTCAGAGGTTTGCGGTACTATGGCAGATATATGGATGATACATATATCATCACAAGCAGTAAAGAAGAATTGAAGGAGATATATACTCACATCAAAGCTATGTGCAGCAAATTGGGTATCTTTGTGAATGAAGATAAAACACATATCAGAAAAATTTTTGGCTGGCTTACCTGGCTGAAAATCAACTATAAGCTGAAGCCTACCGGTGGGCTTATAAGAAAAGTACATAGCAGCTCTTTCAGGAGGGAACGGCGCAAGCTAAAGAAGTTCCACAGGCTTTGCAGGGAAGGCAAAATGTCTTTTAGTCACGTAATACACTGCTATAAGTCGTGGCGCGGGTCATACAGCAAGTATGATAGTGGCATAAAGTTAAAGAAGATGGATGAATATTTTTATAAACTATTTTATGGAGGAAAACAAAATGGACGAACAGAAAATTGAAATTCAGAAAAAGAAGCAGGAAATTATTAACCTTGAGGCCAGTCTTTCAAGTAACACCAGTGAAATCGGTGACTACCGTGTAATCAAATGCTATGAGGCCACCCTTTCCGGTGCCAAGACTATGCCATATGACACTGCAACTTTGCTGGCAGAGCGCCAGAAAGTGAGGGACAAGATTAATGCATTGGAAGCCGAGGTTGCTCAGCTTGAAGCTGAGCAGTGATACAGGTGAAGATTATGCAGCATGATTTTCAGAATATTAAGCAGAAAACCGACTTGCAGCTGCAAGAAGAGTTGAGCGTAAGGAGCAACGAGGAGCTGATTGAGATGAATATCAAGTTGCTGAGATTGCTTAGCTTATACGCATTAAAGAACGGGGAGTGATGGCTGGTGGGAGATATACTGACTAGCGCTGTACAGATTATCACGATAGCTTCTGCTACTTGTACACTGCTGTATAAAGTAACATTGAAGCCAATGAATGTTAGATTTGATAATTTGATACATTCTATTGATGAAAAAGTGGATGCCCTGGGAGAGTCGGTAGATAAGCTTAATACATCTATTGACAGGATGAATGACAAGCTGACTAGCTTCGATGTGAGATTAGCACGGGTTGAAGAGTCCACAAAGTCGGCGCATCACCGGCTCGATGGGCTAGAGAAGAAAATCGGATAGGAGATGATATAACTATGGATAAGTTGAAAGAGTTGTTCAAAGCCGTTCAGACACGGCAGATTGGCGTGCTGGTAACAGTTATGATGGTATTCTTGGCACTGGTAATGTTCAGTTGGTTTATCGGCTTCTGGGCCAATGGCTTGTGCGGAGCAAAGTTTGACTTGGGTAGCTGCTGGCAGGGTATCTCTGCCGTAGTAGCCGGTATGACAGGCGTTGCTGCTTTAGCCGGCACTAAATACGCCCGTTACTATCTTGACAGTAAGTATAATTCCAGCGACGGGGAACGTCCTGAGTGATTATTAGGAGGTAATATTATGCAGAAGTATATTGGTGTAGAAAGAGTCGAAGCAAGACCTATAACCCGCGGTGATTATAATATTTATCGTGGCTGGCAGATTCCGGCGGATGAAAATCCTGCTGATGAGGGTTATCTCGTAAAGCGTGGTGACGTTCATGAAAATTGGATCCCGAAAGAGATTTTCGAAAAAACTTATGCCGCAGAAGATAACTCTCCACTGCTGGCTACAGTGTTTGATATGAAGAGTCCCGATTACAAGAATCGGTTTGAAACTGAGTACCGCCAGCTGAGGATTCGCTATGAGGGCTTGAAGAGAATGTGTGAAAAGTGGGATGCAGGAGAGCTTGATTTCACACCTACTTGTCCGAGAGCTACTTACGATAAGCAGATGGCAGCTATGGTTGATTATTTGAGTGTTCTGGAAATACGGGCATATGATGAAGGTATTGATTTGTGGGGGTGATTGATATGCAGGAAGTAACGTTGGAGCAGGTAAAGCAGCTTGCAGAAGAAAGTCGGGAAAGCATTTGGAGCATTGCTAAGGCTAATGGCCACGAGCCGAAGATTTATTTGCATTGGACAGCAGGCAAATATGGCACTACTTTTCCGGATTATCATATTAATATTACAGGCGATGGCAAAATTTATGTATCTACTACCAATTTTGCAGAGACTAAGAGTCATACTTGGCGGAGAAACAGCGGTTCTTTAGGCATTGCTTTGTGTTGTGCCTATGGAGCTGGTTCTGCTGATCTAGGTTCTTATCCTCCTACAGCAAAGCAGATTGAAGTAATGGCCCAAGTGATTAATGCCGTGGCTTCTGCATGGTGGCTGACTATCGACAAGGATCACGTCCTTACACACGGCGAGGCTGCCAACAATGAGGACGGCGGTATCGGTACTCATAATCCTTACGCATGGTGGAACGATAGCTATCAGGACGGAGACACAAGAGGAGATTTAGAGTACCTTGGTACTGCTGAAAGTCCAGCGTATAATCCGTGGTCTACTAACGGTACACGGGGTGGCGATGTGTTGAGAGGCAAAGCTAACTGGTACAAACAGAATTAGTGTAATGGTGTGTGGCGGTGGCTTAGGCTGCCGCCTTATACGACATAGGAGGAAAACTATGTGGAAGAAAATTAAGAATTGGTTCAAAGGGGAATGGAATAGAGGCCTTTTTATAGTCATGAGCTTTTTGATTTTATTGACAGTGGTTTTTGCTTTTGCTAATGCGGGTTTGAATAGATACACAACCAAGCCTGCAACTACTATGCCACAGCAACAGGCAGAAACACCAGCAGGGATTGAAAAGGCTGCCAGCAATGCTCACATCAAGCTGGACAGCGGGCAGACAAAGCAGGTATCTGAAACTATACGAGAAATCAGAGTGACTGAAAAAGAACCTGTATATATTATTCAAACCACAGGCAACAAAGCTCAGGAGGCTTCTGAAAAGGCCAGTAAGCAGGAAAAGGCAGACTTCTCTATAGTCACTGATAAAGACCACCCAGACGAGTCTGTAGAGCTTGATAAGTTGGATAAGAACGCAACGGTTAATCTCAACCAGTACAATGTGCAGGCATACAAGAAGCACATCAATACAATAGAGTACTACCCTGCTGAAAAGACTGTTGGATATACCCACCAATGGAAAATCAGCAAAAGTGGCCGTTATATGGGTGTCGGATTAGATTACGATACAGATGATAATAGAGTGATGGCAAAAGTCACGTATTCCTGGTGACAACACAAAGGTTAATATATTTATGGCCAATCTGAATATGTTTAGGCGATACCGTAGTGGCCATGAATAATTATTCAGTCTGGCCAAGAAAAAATAAGGAGTGATTTTTTTATGAAGTTGTTTATCTCACAAGGTATGCGAGGAAAGACCGACGAAGATATTTTGACGGAACGTAACAAGGCTATTGAAATAGTCAGAAAAATGTTTCCAGGCAATGAAGTGGAAGTATTAGATTCGTTTTTTCAGGGTGAAGAAGAGCCAGCTGATGTTAAGGCTAGCGGGCTATGGCTTTTGGGTAAAAGTTTTCAGTTTCTTGCAAAAGCTGATGTTGCTTATTTTGCAGATGGCTGGGAGAATTACCGCGGGTGTCGCATGGAACACAATGCGTGTTTGAAATATGGCGTGAAAGTCATCCCACATCAAATTAGACAATGGGCAGACTAAGCAAGTGTCGGAAACTATCAGGGAAATCAGGGTGACTGAAAAGTGAGTTTGAGCAATAAAAAACTTGCAAAAAAAATATTTTTGCAAGTCGCTATTTTGGGCACTTTTTAAGCACTATACATTTCAATCTATCAATAACACAATGTTGATATAAAGCCTTATAGCACAAGGATTTAGTCCATAAGTTACTAGGGGACATTACCAGCTATTTTAGGCAATTACATCCGATAATTTATCATTATCGGATGTAATTGTGGAAAATTGCTGGTAATGCCCCCTAGTGACCTGTAGTCTAAATCCTTGAATTTTATCACCTTTTGTGTTAGAATTGAAACAAGGTTTGGGCCCGTGCGTGCCCTCACTCAGTCCTCTTAACGCTTTTTTGCTTGCTACATCTGCGTTTAGAGGGCTTTTCTTTTTTTATTGCATTTATACTGGATCCCAATGTTCTGACCACAATCATAGTGATGACGACCTCTTGTAAGTATCCTGAAAAGCTCTTGCGACAATGCAAGGGCTTTTATTTATGCGTTGCAATATGATTAATTTATGAAAATTTAATTTATTTTTATGGATATAACACTTTTACCATTGTAAAAATACTATTGAAAGAAAATGCATAGGCATTTTCTTTCCACACCATAGATGTTATAATGTATATATTATAGTAGTGATATGTTTTTTTGTGCTATATTATCAGGAATTACAGTAATATTTTCCTGTAATGGAATTTAGGGATGAATATAGATAATAGTTTACTTTATAATCTCACTGCTTTTTTACCTATTCATTCTAAGGAAATTTGCCCTCTGGCTACAGTTTTATAACCATTTATCTGTGTGTTCAAGCATGAATACCTGTATACAAAGTGCAAATTAATAAATATTCCGTAAAGGATTATAATTTTTATAGATTTTTCTATAGTTTTGATATATAATGTTATTAAATAAAGGAGCGATACTAGTGTTAGAAGTTTGTTTGTTTTCTATTGTTTGGCTTGCCTATGCTGGCTTTAGTCTCTATCATATTTTTCAAGAATCGGAGGATAGGGATTTTGTAGACCAGCTTATGGAGATAGAGCGTTTTATCGCCCCCTCCTACATTGCCAAATGTATGCTGATGATGGCCTTTGCCCTGTTGGCTATTGATATAGTTGGATTTTATCTAGCCTACAAATTTGCTTACGCCCTCGTTAATGATATATATTATCGTATTACATTTTTCTTTGTTTGCTTTTGCATATTCTTTACGGAGCAGATTATAGCTCTTCGCTTCACAGTAAGGGTTAGTTCCGTTATCAAGCGTGCTGAGGATAAGCCGAGACTTTTGCAGCGTTGGGTTGACAAAAATGAGCCAGATCTGAAAACCTTTGAAATTATAGCTATTATTTCCAAATTTACTATAGCCTTGCAGCTATTTATGTTTACAGTTTTAGCTCATATCTAGTGGGCTGACTATGCTTCTCATATAGTCAGTAAATATATTTTTAAGAAATTGTAGTGCGGACAGTTTCTTAGCATAAAAGCCTTCATATTCCTATATCCTAGACGAAGGAATATAAAAGGCATATCTTCATACATTGTCTTTTCCCTAGACAGTGTATGCCGGATGAGTATATTTTATCTATACAAATTAGGAGGGTTACTATGAATCTTTCAGTCAAAATTCTAATTTCCCTGGTACTGTCTGTTGTTGTTGGCTTGATGGCAGGGGTTGATGGTCTACCATTTATTAAATGGTGGATTGCTCCAGTTGGTACTATTTTCATCAATTTAATCAAGATGGTTATTGTACCAATCGTATTTACATCCTTGGTAGTCGGTATGACCAGTCTTGGCGATTTGAAAAAGCTAGGTCGTATTGGTATAAAGACTATTTTTATTTACCTGTTCACTACTGCTATTGCTATTATGATTGGCTTTATTGTAGCCGGCGTTATCCATCCAGGTATTGGTCTTGAAATGACCGCTGGCGAGGCTGTCAAGGTAAAGGAAGCACCTTCCATTATGCAGGTATTTGTTGCAATGGTGCCTACTAACCCTATTGCTTCTATGGCCAAGGCTGATATTTTGCCTATCATTATCTTTGCTCTGTTTGTTGGCGTTGGTATTCTTCAGGTTGGCGGCAAAAAGAGCCAGTTGTTGATTGACTGGTTCGATGCAGCTGCTGAAGTCAGCTATAAGATTATCAACATGGTAATGCAGTTCGCTCCTATCGGTGTATTCTGCTTGTTGCTGCCAGTTGTAGCCGAGAATGGTCCTAAGGTACTTTTGCCTTTGTTGTCTGTTATTGCGTGTATGGCGTTTGGTAGTGTTATTCACGCTGTTGCTGTTTATTCCAGCATGGCTCGTATCTGGGGCAACACCTCCCCTCTTAAGTTCTTCCGTGGTATGTCTGAAGCAATCCTGATTGCTTTCACCACCTGCTCTTCTGCAGCTACACTGCCTATCAACATGAAGAACTGCCAGGAGAAGCTGGGTTGCTCTCGTGATATTACTTCTTTCGTACTGCCTTTGGGAGCTACTATCAACATGGATGGTACAGCTATCTACATGGGTGTTTGCTCCCTGTTTATAGCAAATGTTTATGGCATTGACCTTACTATGGCTCAGATGGGTATGATCATTTTGACTGGTACTCTAGCTTCCATTGGTACTGCTGGTGTTCCTGGTGCAGGCTTGATTATGCTTTCCATGGTTCTCCTTTCCGTAGGCCTGCCTATGGAGGGGTTGGCTTTGGTAGCTGGTATTGACCGTATTCTGGATATGTTCCGTACTACTGTTAATATCACTGGTGATGCCGCTGTAACCTGCGTAATTAACGAAACCGAAAAGCAAGCTTGATTAATATTCAATAGATTCCTCGGTAACAGACTAGGCTGTGCCGAGGAATTTTTTTAGCAAAAAAAGGAGACGACAATCAGCCGTCTCCCCAAAGTTTAATTTTGAAGGTCACCTATCTTCAATGCTTTTATTAGATAAATGGTTCAGCAGCCTTCTGAATCCCCTCCGGATTCGCCTTGAGCCAATCGGCAAAGCTCATACCGCTATCTGCTACAGTTCTTCCCAAAGCCACCAGGAAATCCGGTACCTCTGTCTCAAAAATTACGCCTACCTCTTGGCCAAAAACCTCCTTGCCCTGTAGCTCACAGCCGTTAATTGTCAAAAGCCAAGCAGACTGTCTTTCCTTAACAGCACCTCGAAAACCCATAACAGCCAGCTGTGGAGTGGCACATGAGCCAGGACAGCCAGAAATATGAATAGCAGGCAATGCCCCATCAGGAATACCTGCTTCTCTTACAGCTTCTACTGCTACCTTAAGCACAGCCTGAGAATCCCGTACTCCCTGCTGACAGATAGATGAACCAATGCAGGCAGAGGCCATCTCAAACTGGGAACGTGCTGTATCGCTAGCTGTTATAGCAATAAATTTCTCTACTTCTTCGGCATTAAGATTAACAATATAAGCAGTTTCGTCAAGGGCTAATCTGATTTCTCCCGCCTCAACTTCCTGCAGTGCATCGCTAACCTGACAGAAAATTTCTGGATTTGGACATCCTCCCAATGGATGCCATATTACACTATAAAGTCCTTCCTGTTTCTGAGGAATAGCTCTTGGATGCTGAATAGTATCTGTGCCAGTCTTAGTAATCACATTGGGATGAATCTCAAAACCGAAATCATCAGTCCCCTCTACCTCGGCCAGCTTTTCCTGAAAAGCCTTCCGATAATTCTCTGGACCTCCCAAAGTTTCCTGCATAAAGCGGCTTCTGGCTCTCATGCGATTTTTATAGTCTCCGTAGGTACGAAACAATACCCACATGGCTCGAACATATTTTAAAATATCCTTTGGTTCTACAGCTTCAGCTACCTTAACACCTATCATTGGATTTAAGCCCAGACCACCTGCGCTGTATACATCAAATTTGCCATCAGGACGAGCTGCAAAGCCCAAATCACGCATGGTGGCATGGGATTGGTTTTTAGGGGAGCTGGAAAAACCTATTTTATATTTTCGAGGCATCTTCTCAGCATTGATAAACTGCATAGCATACTGTCCAGCAATCTCCGCATAAGGCATAACATCAAAGTATTCATCCTTATCTAAACCAGATAAAGGAGAGCAAGTGATGTTACGAGGGAAATCTCCCCCACCACCAACAGTTACAATGCCTACCTGCAAGGCATCCTCCATAATCTGGCATACTGGCTCCAGTTCCAGATTGTGGAGTTGAACTGTCTGACAGGTGGTAAACTTCATTTTATTTATGGCATATTTTCTCACAGAATCGGCTATAAAGGCCATTTTTTTAGGTGTAAGTCTGCCGGCAGGCATTCTCAATCTCAGCATGCTCAGAGGTTTATCTCCCTTCTGGGCGTAACTGCCAAACTTGCCGGAAATCCCCTTATATTCAGCTCTTTTCAGCTCGCCTGCATAATATTTTGCTGCTGCCGTCCGAAAAACCTTCATGTCCTCTTTCCAATTTGTTTCTGGAATAATCTTCATAAATATACACCTCTCCAAACTTACAATTCACACATCTAATATACAAGCAAAATCTCCTGACTAAATTTTATTTGGCACAGGTTATTTGCTGATTTTGGCTAGTATAATCAAATAAGCCGTTATTTTTCTCCTCCAGAGCCTTAATCATATGATAGGTATATTCATTGAAAGGAGTCGGTATCCCCAGCTGCTGCCCCATATTTATCAACGCTCCTGAGAACATATCAATTTCCGTATGCCTACCAGCATCCAAATCCTGTAAGGTGGAATATCTGGCTGCTGGTGGTACTGGACAGCCTTTGGTAACGGCTTTTTCAGCCAAAGAAATATCAATTCCCTTAGCTGCTGCAATGGCTTCCAGTTCACGGCGCAGGGCTTTGCTAATAAACTTCATATGTTGACTATCACGATAACAGCCAACCCCTGCCCCTAATATTGCCTGGGGTAAATTATTGGTAACATTGAGACGGAATTTGCTCCAAATTTCCTCCCGGATGTGCTCTGTTACGCGATAATGAATATTTGTCTCAGCAAAGAGCTTTTCTATCGCCTTTACTCTAATACTATCAAAGGGAGCTTGCAGCTCGCCTAAAATAATACCAATTGTAGATTCTACATCAAATACGTATTCATCCTGCTCCTTGTGGGAAGCTATTTTGATAAGAGAATAAAGCACCTTTTCCGGCCCAATAACAGATGCTATTGTCTCTTCGCTGTCCACACCGTTCATCAGGCTTATAACTGTGGTATTTTCCCCCGCAATAGTCTTAATATCCTCTAACGCCCCGGCTAAGGCACCATATTTCAGTGCTATTACCAGAAGATCCACATTATGAGCCTCCTTGGGACTCCACACCTGAGGATGATAAATTTTATTATTTATCTTGCAACCCTGCCCAAGGCGCTGAACCCGCTCTCCTGTAGCCACAACGCCTAGAGTTATACCCGGTTTCTCTGCTAAACCTTGAATTATATAGGAACCAACTGCTCCTGCTCCCAGAACAGCCACTGATTTCATCTCCATAATGATGACCTCCTATCAATACATATATTATATATATATTTATTATTATAATCCAATTTAATCAGCTTGTATATTATTTTTTTGCTAAAAACAAAAATCCCCTAAGGAATACTGTTTTCCATAACCTTGTCAGTTTTTCCAACGAGGTCGCTATAAAAAACAGTATCTCAAAGGGGATATGTACTTTAGCCAGAATGACGCTTTAACAATTTTTTACATTTAGGGCACGAATAGCGTTCAATACTGCCAGAATCATAACTCCTACATCGGCAAATATAGCAAACCACATATTTGCTATACCTACAGCCCCTAGAAGCAGGCACAACGCCTTAATACTAATGGCAAAGATAATATTTTCGTAAACTATGCTCATACATTTCTTTGCTATATTAATGGCCTTAGCAATATTTCTTGGATTATCATCCATAAGAACTACATCGGCAGCTTCAATAGCCGCATCAGAGCCCATAGCTCCCATAGCAATACCAATATCTGCTCTGGTTAATACAGGGGCGTCGTTAATGCCATCGCCCACAAAGGCCAAATTGCTGTCTTTTTCCTTGGCAGTCAGCAAATTTTCCACCTGTATAACCTTGTCTGCAGGCAGCAGCTGACTGTGAACCTCATCAATAGCCAGCTCATGAGCAACCTCTTGGGCCACAGAATCTCTATCACCAGTAAGCATAACAGTTTTTTTGATACCAGCCTTTTTTAGATCCTGAATTGCTTCCTTTGATTGAGGCTTAATAACATCGGAAATCACAATATGTCCTGCATAGTCATTATTAATAGCAATGTGAATAATGGTGCCAGTGCTATGACACTTTTTATATGCTACATGAAGTTGAGCCATCAACTTGTCATTACCTACAGCTACATATTTTCCATCTACCTTGGCCACAATACCATGACCGCTTATTTCCTGAATATCTGTAACTCTATTTCTATTTATCTCACCCTTATGTGCTCGTTGCAGACTCAGGCTTATAGGATGAGATGAAGCACATTCTGCCAAGGCTGCATATTCTAACAGCTTTTCCTGGGCCAGAGTGTTGTGATGTACGGCGCTAACCTGAAAAACTCCATGAGTCAAGGTGCCAGTTTTGTCAAAAACCACATATTTTATCTTGGACAGGGCTTCAAGATAATTGGAGCCCTTAACCAAAATTCCCTTTTTGCTGGCACCACCAATGCCAGCGAAAAAGCTCAAGGGCACACTTAGAACCAAGGCACAAGGACAGCTGATTACCAAGAAAGTTAAGGCCCTATATACCCAAATTTCCCAATTAGCACCAACCTGCCATATAAATTGATTGACCAAAGGTGGCAATATAGCCAAGGCCAAGGCACTATAGCAGACAAATGGCGTATATATCCGAGCGAATTTGGAAATAAAATTTTCCGATTTGGACTTACGGGAGGTAGCATTTTCCACCAGCTCCAAAATCTTGGCTACCGTGGAATCATCAAATTCCTTGGTGGTACGAATTTTCAACACTCCATTAATGTTGATACAGCCACTAGTAATTTCATCCCCTACCACAACATTGCGGGGGACGCTTTCACCAGTAAGGGCACTGGTGTCAAGGCTGGCCTTGCCATCCAGTACAATTCCGTCCAAGGGAACCTTTTCCCCAGGCTGAACTACAATAATATCCCCTACAGCCACATCATAAGGATCTACTTTGGTAAGCTGTCCATCCACTTCAATATTGGCATAATCCGGCCGAATATCCATCAAAGCTGTAATATTGCGACGGCTTTTGCCTACCGCATAACTTTGGAATAACTCACCAATCTGGTAAAACAGCATAACTGCAATAGCTTCATTGTAATCTCCACTTTGTTCATAAATTGCCAAAGCAAAGACGCCTATGGTAGCTACAGCCATCAGGAAGTTTTCATCAAAGACCTGTTTGTTGCGAATCCCCTTCCAGGATTTCCAAAGAATATCATAGCCAATAATGCCATATATCGCTAAAAAGCATATTAACTGCAACACACCAGTAATAGGCACAAATTGCAGGGCTATTAGCAAAAGGCTGGCTATGATAATGCGCTTCAACATTAGTTTTTGTTTTTTGTTCATTGCTTACCTCCCGAATATTGAATATTCCAGCACTGGATTAACGAATACCCAATTAGAATTCAATTTCGCAATCAGATTCAACCTTACGGCAATTCTTCAGCACTTCTTCCATAACAGCCTTAGGCTCCTGACCGTCTTCAAACTCTACAATCATTTTCTGAGCCATAAAATTCACTACAGCATTGGCTACCCCAGCAGTTTTCTTGGTGGCCTCCTCCATAAGATTAGCACAGTTGGCACAATCTACCTCAATCTTGTAATTTCTTTTCATTTGAAAATCTCCTTTCTAAAATGGATTGATTTAACAATTAAGTATTTGTTTAATTGTTATGTATGTAGTATAATATATGTACAGACAGAAGTCAATACCAGTGAGAAATTTTTTCATTGGTATGCCATCTGATTTGTATATTAATACAGGGAGCTGAATTAAATGAGTCAGGAAAAGCAACTTCCCCATGACCATCATGAAAATGAATTAGCCTTTAATTTTCTTTGCGCCAATATAGACCATATTGAAGATTTTCGCATTGTTTCAGATATTTTCAAGCAATTAGGAGATCCTACCCGTTTGCGGATTTTTTGGCTGCTTTGTCATTGTGAGGAATGTGTACAGAATATTGCCGCTATGATGAATATGTCCAGTCCAGCCATTTCCCACCATCTTCGGCCACTCAAGGCCAGCGGGCTGATAACCAGCCGTCGGGAAGGCAAGGAGGTTTATTATCGGACTGCCGATTCTCAACAAACAAAATTACTACATATTATGATGGAACAGGTTATGAAGATAAACTGCCAAATTTGTCCCAAATAAAGTAATCCCCCTAAGAAGCATGAAGCAAATTTCAAATTTCATAGGGGGTTGTGTTTTAGATACTATTTATATAATTTCATTTAGGCAAGATACCCTCTGCCTGGGCCTGCTGAATATCACCTGTTAAACGAGCCATATTATACATGGCAGCCTCTATAGGCGTAATTTCCTTAGTAGTGGTAGAAGTCATGGAAGATGCCACTGGTTCCCCAGAGGTTGTAAAGAAGCTGGTTTCTGTAGCAATTCTATACAAATTGGGATTTGCCTTGTCCATAGTACCGCTAATTTTTATCTGGGCAATATATTCACAGCCCACCTGTTCTGCTTCCTGGCAGGCTGTAAACAAGGTATCCACTTCATTGGAGGCTGCTACAGCATTTTCATCCACATGTATTCTCTGGAACTGATTCATAAGCAGATCTCCAACTGCCAACTGCATATAAGCACTATCATTCTGAATATTTTCAGGCAGCTTCATCTGCACAGGGGCAATATATACTCTCCCCTTATCAAATTGTTGATTCCACAGGGGACCTGTTGCCATTCCTTCCTCACTTATAGCCTCTGGCTTGTAGGAGGCCAGTTGCTGCAAGGTCAGCACTCCTCCTAAAGATTCATCATAATAGCCTCGAATGGCTGCATCCAAATAGCCTGCCATAGAGTGATTAAACCTGTGGGAATTTTCATTTTTCTGCCATTTATACTCTGTACCAAATTGTACATAGCCGGATTTTAACATTTGCAAGGCGTTTTTCACCAAATCCCCGCTCATGGTATAGCGGCTTACATCCAAGAGACAGCCGTATTCCTCAGCAAAAGCCGTATTACCTACCGTGGGAGCACCAAAGGTAAAGATACTTAGCTTGCTGGCATCTGCTCCAGCGGCCACCAATCTGGCCCCTAACAAGGTAGCCACTGCTCCTCCAAGACTGTGACCTGTAATATACAAATGATCATTGGATTCTGACAGAAATTTTTGTATTTCATCGGCAGCTATTTTCCCGCTCTCCCGTGGCGTAAAAAAAGCTGTCATGGTGTAGTCATTAAAGCCTCTATGGACCATAGGAGCATTGCTATCTACCTTTTCCTGCTCAGCGTATTGACGAAATTCATTAATATTGGAGCCACCAAACAATACCTTGCTGCAGCGCAAATCTACCTCAATATCCTTAAGCTTTTCTGTGCCAGGAATAACAATCAAGGTTTCCCTTTGGCCTGGTTCTGCCTGCATATTAACTACGGTATAAAAAACCGTATTTGCTCTGGCGTCCTTATTACGATAATCAGTGAAACGCCAGCCAAGGCGATTCATTTCCTGCCGCACCACATCATTCATATCTGTATCATATACCGCCATATCTGCCAAAGCACAGATGTAGGCCAATCTGGCCTGTTGAAGTGAATTGCGGATTTCAGCTCCAGCTTCCATGGGAACCAAAAATAGGATCGCTAAAAGCCAGATAAATATTTTCTTCATAATTAGAACCTCCTTCACAATTAAATAGCTTGACTATTGTGACAAAAAGCAATATAGTATTGCCCAGTAAAATGAGACTTATTCAGTGGGAGCTTTAGACTCCCACTGAATTTAGTCGAATAAATCCAGAGCCTTAGCACCCGTTAGCATGGAGTAAAGTAATTGATAATAGTTATCATAAAATACAATAGAAAGGAGTTTTATCTATGTCTGAACTATTAAATACCAGTATTTGGCAAGGGTTATTAATCCCCTTTGCCGGCACCACCTTGGGGGCAGCCTGTGTCTTTTTCATGAAAAAGGAGCTAAACCCGCTGGTACAGCGCAGCTTGACAGGCTTTGCTGCTGGAGTTATGGTGGCTGCCTCTATTTGGAGTCTGTTAATTCCTGCTATGGAGCAATCAGCAGATATGGGCAGTTTTGCCTTTATACCTGCTGTAGCAGGCTTTTGGCTAGGCATCCTGTTCTTGCTGCTACTGGATCATATTACGCCCCATATTCATATGTACAGTCAGGAACAGGAGGGCCCCAGATGTTCCTTCTCCAAAACCATGATGCTGGTACTAGCAGTTATCATCCACAATATTCCAGAAGGAATGGCTGTAGGTGTTGTATATGCCAGCTGGCAGGCAGGGGTATCCGAAATATCCCTGGCCGCAGCTACTGCCCTTTCCATTGGCATTGCCATTCAGAACTTTCCTGAAGGTGCCATTATCTCCATGCCCTTGAAATCTGCTGGCATTAGCACCAGCAAAGCCTTTGGCTGGGGTATGTTCTCCGGGGCTGTGGAGCCTTTGGCCGGCATATTAACCATTATCTTTGCCAGCCTAGTAATACCAGTATTGCCATATATGCTTAGCTTTGCTGCTGGAGCCATGCTTTATGTAGTAGTCGAGGAGCTAATACCAGAAATGTCCACTGGTACACATTCCGATATGGGCACTATTATGTTTGCCGTGGGCTTTAGCCTCATGATGACCTTGGATGTGGCCCTTGGCTAAATCAGATTTGCTCCAAGGCAGCCTTGGCCAGCTGGTCTGCTCGTTCGTTGCCTTCTACACCTGTGTGGCCCTCCACCTTCTGAAAGCGCACCATATTCAAACGAGCACTCATGAACTCTGCATAAGCCTTGGTTTCTGGCAATTTAGCCTGCCATCGCTTCAGTGGCCAGGCTGCAATCCCCTCATAGTCATGACAAATAGTAATTGCTTCTTCTCCCTGAGCCTCAGCCCAGAGAACAGCCTGCTGGGCTCCAGCCATTTCACCAGCCACATTCCGCAATCTAGCAGCTTCTGTAGAATTTCCCCTGCCCTTGTCCTCAAAAACCAGATGTCCATTCCGATAAGCCGCAAAACCCCAGCTATAGCAGCCATGACGATAGGAGCCATCCACAAAGATAACAGTTCCTTGTTTTAAGCTATCCGCATCAAAGGCCTTGGTGCCTTCGCTGCCCTCCATATAGCTTTGAGCCTCTGCCAAGGTTACAAAACCCTTGAATCTGGCTCCCTTAAACCCCACCACCTGTCGCTGGCATTCTGCCCAGTTTTTGTAGATACCTGGCTGACGGCCAGAAAGAACAGCATAATAATTATTCCTTGGTTTTGCCACAGGAACCTCCTTCATTTTCTCATAATTTTTGTAATAAAATATAAATAGATAAATATGGAAAAACGGCATGACCTTTCCAAATTGGAGTGGCTATGCCGTCTTTTATTGCCCTAATTATCTATTAACCAAATCCAAAGCACATTTATTGGCCTCAAAGAGAATCTTTTCCTCATCCATAGTTTTCAATTCTCCCTTTTCCATAATAATACGGCCATTGCAAAGCATGGTATCTGCACTAGAGCTATTAGCAGAATAAACCAGCAAGGATACCAGATTATGTCGTGGACACCATTCTGGACGACGCATATCATAGAGAACAATGTCCGCCTTGGCCCCAACTTCAATTTTGCCTACATTATCCAGCCACAGAGCCTTGGCACCATATTCTGTACCCATACGCAGAGCCTGAGCTGCATCTACAGCTAGAGGATCCAGCTCCTTTACCTTGTGGAGCATAGCAGCCAAGCGAACCTCCTCCAGCATATCCAAATTGTTATTGCTGGAAGCTCCATCAGTACCAAGAGCTACCTGCACCCCATGAGTCAAAAGCCAAGGCACTGGAGCTACACCGCTGGCCAGCTTCATATTGGACCCTGGATTATGCACTGGTGTTACCTGATGCTCCTTCATAATGGCCAAATCTTCATCATCCAGCCATACGCAATGAGCGGCAATAGATGGACGCTGGAACAGACCAGTATCCTCAATATATTTAAATGGACGCTTGCCATATTTTTCCTGAATCTCCTTGATTTCTGCCTGAGTTTCAGACATATGAATATGTACATTAATGCCATTTTCCACAGAAGCCTTAGCTGCTGCCTGACAGAAATCCGGTGGACAGGTATATGGTGCATGAACGCCTAACAATACGCTAATTCTGCCGTCTCCTGAACCATGATAGTTGCGGAACAACTCCACATTTTCCTCCAGAGTTTTCATTGCTCCCGGCATAAAGCCAATAGCCCCACGGCTCAGAATACCTCTAATGCCTGCGCCAATGGTTTCATCAGCAACGATTTCCATCCAAGGCCCGTACATATCTGCAAAGGCAGTTGTGCCAGTGCGAATCATTTCCACCAGAGCCAGCTGAGCACCAATGCGAATGTCCTGCTCCTTCATCTTGGCTTCTAATGGCCATATTTTATTGTTGAGCCAATCCATCAGCTCCATATCATCGGCATAGCTTCTCAGCAAGGTCATAGATGCATGGGTGTGAGCATTAACCAAGCCTGGCACCGCAAAATGATCCTTACCCTCAATAATATGGTCAGCCACAAAGCTCTCAGGAATATTTCCTACAGCAGCAATTTTGTCATTTTCTACAGCAATATCAGCAATATCAGTAGAATAATCAGGCCGCAAAACATTGGCACCCTTGATTAAAATCTTCATATATATCCCTCTTCCGTACTTATCTTTTCTCTATTCTTAGCACTGATGCAGATAAGCATACTGTTCTGGTGTCAGCTCGTCAATTTCAATGCCCATAGCCGCCAGCTTAATCTTGGCAATCTTAGCATTAACTTCCTCTGGCAGCACATATACCTTGTTCTCCAGCTTGTCATGATTCTCTACAATCTCCAAAGCAGAGAAGAACTGTACGCCCCAGCTCAAATCCATAATCTCTGCTGGATGTCCGTCACCGCAAGCCAGGTTTACCAAACGGCCCTCGCCTAACAGATACAGCTTTTTGCCGTTGGCAAATTTGAATTCCTCAATACCAGGCTTAACTGGACGACGGGACTCAGATACCTCTTCCAGCTCAGGGATATTTATCTCCAAATCAAAGTGACCAGAGTTGGCCATAACAGCGCCATCCTTCATGGACTCATAGTGCCAGCTCCGCAGAATATCCTTATCACCGGTAAGAGTCAGGAAAATATCACCAATCTTGGCAGCCTCATCCATAGGCATTACCCGGAAACCATCGAAAACAGCCTCAATAGCCTTGATTGGATCCACCTCGGTAATGATAACATTGGCACCCAAGCCCTTGGCACGCATAGCGCCACCCTTGCCACACCAGCCATAACCAGCAATAACTACAGTCTTGCCTGCAATTACCAGATTAGTGGCCCGCATAATGCCTTCCCAGGTGGACTGGCCTGTGCCATAACGATTGTCAAAGAGATACTTGCAATAAGCGTCGTTAGCAGCCATCATAGGGAATTCCAGCTTGCCAGCGGCCTCCAATGCTCTATCGCGAATAACGCCAGTAGTAGTTTCCTCAGAACCACCAATAATCTTTGGCAGCAGCTCACGGCGCTGATTGTGGAGACGATAAATCAAATCACCGCCATCATCCATAATAATATCAGGCTCACAATCCAGTGCCATATCAATATAAGCATCGTATTCGTCCATATCACAGCCATGATGAGCAAAAACAGTTACCCCATCCTCTACCAAAGCTGCACAAACATCATCCTGAGTGGACAAAGGATTGGAAGCTGTAGCAATAACCTCCGCCCCGGCAGCCTGCAATACCAGAGCCAAATAAGCGGTCTTTGCCTCCAAATGCATGGTCATAACCATGCGAATACCAGCAAAAGGCTTGGATACGGAATACTCCTTTTCAATAGCATTCATTACTGGCATAAAATTCTTTACCCAGTTTATTTTATCATGACCAGATGGTGCCAAATTAATATCTTTGATTTTGGATTTCTCTACAGAATTCATTGTCTACATTCCTCCTATGTCTCTCTTGTTCTCTTTATGTTTGTATTATAACATAGTTCCCTACCAAGTTGTAGTCAGGGAAAATAATATTTTCTACATATTTAATTCCGTGCCTGGGCAGAGATTCTCATATTTGGTTCTCTCCAGCTGAAGAGGGGTTACCGCAATATTTCCTGCCAAGGTAACCATAACATCAGTATCCTCTGGATTTCCTCCATCCAAGGGACCACCACCGACTACATAATATAGTCTGCCATTTTCATCGTGATGGGGCTGATAGGCATTGGCATAATCCCTTACTCCCTGACGGCACCACAGCCATTTTGGCTGCTGAGCCAATCTTTTGGGGAAATTTATATTCAAAAGGGTTTTGCCACAGCCTACAGGGAAAAGCAACTGCAACCTAGCTGCAATTTCCTTGGCCACTACTTCAAAATCATATTCTGCATTATAGTCTAGAGACACTGCCAAACCATTAACGCCCTGCACATATCCCTCAGTAGCGGCACCAATAGTGCCAGAATAAAGAATATCCGTACCTACATTGGAGCCATCATTAATGCCAGAAATAACCAAATCCGGCTTCAGAGCAGGATTCCTTTGAATAATCCCTTCTACATACAGCTTGACAGTATCTGCTGGCGTACCGCTAATGGCCAAAGCCTTGATGCCATAAGCCTCCTGCAGTGGAGCATATTCCTCCACATATAGCCGTTCTCTTACGGTAATAGCATGAGCCTTGGCACTTTGCTGAGAAGCAGGGGCTGCCACAATCACCTGATGCTCCTTATGCAGTACCTTGACCAGAGCTTCCAGACCGGGAGATTGAATGCCGTCATCATTAGTAATCAATATGCGCATAGATATCCTCCTTGAAACAATCATATATACAAAAAAAACAGGTTAGAAGCACGTTCCAACCTGCATATCTCAAATGGTGTCCCACCGGAGACTCGAACTCCGAACCTGCTGATTAAGAGTCAGATGCTCTACCAGTTGAGCTAGTGAGACATTTTTCTGAGGCCTTAGCGCCTCGCAACATTGATTATTATAGAGGGGAAACTAATCATTGTCAACACTTTTTTGAAAAAAATTTCGTTATTTTAAAAATCTACGATTGTAAAACTAACTTCAACCCTTTTTTTGCGTATACTATTGACTAAATTAGTATTGGACAAATAAACGTATTTGTTGTAGTGTATATGGGGATTAACTAGCTTTAAAGGGTGATTTATGATTACACTTTCCAATAGACTAAAAGGAATTATCCTGGCTGTAGGAGGTTCCATTTTCTGGGGTATGCTTATAGGCGGGGCAGCCATATCTCTAATATATCCTCCCCTCTCCTATCCCGGCACCTTGGATAGGGATGCCATTCTTAGTCTGGCTTACATTTGCCTCCTAGGTACAGCCATATCCTTCTGGGCCTATATTTCATATTTCTATATCTTAATCTTCCAGTTTAGATATTTCGCCAAAATTTCATAATATGTCGATATATCTTTTTTATTGCATTATCTATTGATTCTGCTATAATATATAATGTTTATTATTAGGAGAGCCGCAACGATGATGTTGTCTTTATTTAAGGAATTAAGTTTTGAGACAAGAAGTTGGAAGCCATCAGCGTCATTCAAGAATTTGAACGAATCAATGAGTATTTTGTCATCAGAATACATATCCTTGGCAAAATGGTTAAATTGGGTAATATCTATGTCAACGTAAATCATGAAAATCATTCTCCCTAATATATTAAAACACAACATTAAAAAGAAAGGAAGATATGATGTTTTGCTTCTAACGACATCGTACAAGTTTTTTATGGAATATTTTGTGTACTCTCAATTAAAAAGTAAAATAAATATTTTTGCCATATTTTCATTTTACTTTTTCTTAATTTATTTACATTTTCACTATACCGATTGGTATGTGTTAGCATTTTTTACAATATTTTTACTTCTTACTGGTGGAACTATGATATATAATATGATAATTATATCTGTTCTAGTTGCAGGAATTTTAGCTGCTTTGCCATTTTTAGCCCCAATAGCTTTTATAATTATGGCAGTATTGTTTTTTATGAGAATAAACTATGTTATAACTAATTGGAGACCTGTTATCTGTGGAATAATGCTTTATGCTACCGCATTTCAACTATTTGACTCTCCACATTCTTCAATGTCGCTTATTTATATTTCTAATTTACTAACTCAATATCTTCTCTATATTCCAGGAACTATACTTAATACACTTGGCATTTATAATCCATATATAATTCATTTATTTCATTTACTGCATATTACGACTCCATATTTTTTTACAGCTTTATTTTTTCAGATATTATTATATTGGTTATATTGCAATGGCTATAAATCTGAAACAGCACTGTCTATTATGGGAACTATCCCTTTGGTTATCATAGCTTTAATTTTACCATTTTTAAAAGTTATGCATTTTGATGGAATGATGGGAGATGCACATACCGTTGATGTTACCCCTCATGACAATGTTATTCCTCCACCCGATGGATACCATCATGTGAACGGATATTGGAGAACTATGCCGAACGGACATACAGAATACGTACATAGTTATATACGTTCGAATCCAGACGGAATTATAGAAAACAACCTTTCTTCTGGCTATTTCCCACATGATAGCAGCATAACACATACTACTATGTATAATTCTGAAGCCCATATGCCTAATGTATTTCTTACAAAAATGTATTACTCTGTAACGGATTTCTTAACTTTAAAAAAACCAAGCGTTTTATCAATTACTTTCCTTGGCATGTTAATCAATTGTATTACTACAGTTATCCTCTTTGCAATTTTACTTTAATCAAAGTTCACAAATTAGCAAGGTATATAATTTAAGATATGGCATATTCATAAAAAAGAACTTTTTTAGTTGCCTGCAGAAAAGACAAATCTCACTATCGATTACCAATAAAAAAACATGATGATATGCATCAAAGCCAAAATTATCACTCCGCTTTGTGTAATCATCATGTTTTTCTTTTATATCTGCTTGTGATGACAGCAGTGTTTGCCACAATAACAACCATGTCCACAGCGTTTGAAACATTCCTGCTCCAGACAATCATTACCCTCGCAAAGCTGAAAATCTCCACCTTGAATTTTGAGAGGCCTGCCTTCTACCAAGGCATCAGCCACCTTGCGACGAGCTACTTCATAGATTTTCTGCACTGTAGTCCTGGACACGCCCATGCGCTTGCTGCATTCCTGCTGGGACATACCTTCCCTGTCCATAAGGCGGATAGCTTCATATTCATCCAGATTTAGAATAATCGGCTCATCTTCTATCTGGCCTGTCGGCATAAATTCCTGCACCAGTGGCATATGACAAATGCGCCGGCATTTTGTTGGTCTAGCCATAGCGAGCTATCTTAGAGTAGCTGCTCAAGATTCTCTATAGGCTGTAGGCCTACAGTTTGAGCCGCAGCCTTACCACCCTTAAATACTATCAATGCAGGAATGGCATCTATCTGGAATTGCGTTGCCAGCTCTGGCTGTTCGTCCACATTGATTTTTCCTACCTTGATTTCAGGATGCTTAGTGGCCAGCTCATCCAAAATCGGGCCCATCATCTGGCAAGGACCACACCAGGTTGCCCAGAAATCCACCAAAACAGTCTGAGAGGCTGCCACTACCTCCTGCTGGAAATTATCCTTAGTAATATTTATAACTGCCATAATATTTCCTCCTTTAATACTACTCTTTGTAACTTATACTAATCTTATAATAGTTGTTTAGTTAATGTCAACTAAATTTTTGACATATGTCATTTTCAAAATACTCAAAGCTTATATTCATAAATATAAATCCTGCACAGCTTAATTACCCTAATCTGATTTACTTGTTTTTATTGAGAATTTTTTGACATTTTCCATCAACAGTGTTATTATTATGTCGTAATAAATATTTTTTATCATCATTTTGTACAGTGATTAACAGCTGTACCCTTATAGGTAAAAGAAAATTCATTTGAGCAAACTGCATTGATGAAGCATTTCCTTATCCATAAGGATGATTGGTATTATTTTAAGGGGGTATATTTATGTATTCATTCCTCGGTTGTTTGGCTATGCTGATTATCGGCTTCCTGGTTTATGGTAAGCTGGTGGACACAATCTTCAAACCAACTGACGAGCCAACACCTGCTGTGCGTATTAATGATGGTGTTGACTACATTCCGCTTCCTACTTGGAAGGTATTTATGATTCAGCTTTTGAATATCGCCGGGCTCGGTCCAATCTTCGGTGCTCTGGGCGGTGCACTTTGGGGGCCAAGCGTTTATCTTTGGATTGTATTCGGAACTATCTTTGCCGGCGGTGTGCACGATTACATGTCCGGTATGATTTCTCTCCGTGAAAACGGTAAGAGTATCTCCGAGGTTGTAGGTCATTATCTTGGCAAATTCATGCTGCAGCTTATGCGTCTCTTCTCCGTTGTATTGCTGGTTCTGGTAGGTACTGTATTTATGACTGGTCCTGCTAATCTGCTGGCAATGCTGACTGGCATGGATCCAACCATGTGGCTGTTAGTTGTTTTGGCTTACTACTTCTTGGCTACCCTGTTGCCAATTGATACTTTGATTGCTCGTTTCTATCCATTATTTGGTGCCTGCCTGTTGATTATGGCTTTTGGTATTATGTTTGCCATGCTGGCTGGCGTAGGCGGTCATACCATGCCTGAAATCACCTTGCAGAACCTGCATCCAAAGGATCTGCCTATCTGGCCTCTGATGTTCATTACTGTTGCTTGTGGTGCTGTATCTGGTTTCCACTCCACTCAGTCTCCTTTGATGGCTCGCTGCCTGAAGAATGAGCATATGGCTCGTCCTGTATTCTACGGTGCTATGGTAGCTGAGGGTGTTATTGCTCTGGTATGGGCTGCTGCTGGTGTTACCTTCTATGAAAGCACTGGTGGTTTGATGCAGGCTATGGCTGATGTTGGTCAGAATAAGGCTGTTTACGAAATCTGCGTTGGCTTTATGGGTTATGCTGGTGCTGTTATGGCTATGCTGGGCGTAATTGCCTGCCCTATTACTTCTGGTGATACCGCTTTCCGTTCCGCTCGTTTGACTTTGGCTGACTGGATTGGTCTGGATCAGAGCAACAAGACCAGGCGCTTGTATCTGGCTGTACCTCTGCTGGCTGTAGGCGGTTTGCTTTCCCAGATTAATTTCACCATTGTATGGCGTTATTTCGCCTGGACCAACCAGACTCTGGCTATGATTGTTCTTTGGACTGGTGCAGTATATATGTATCGTAAGTTCAAAGGTTCTAAGGCATATCTTGTAGCGGCTATTCCTGCTACCTTTATGTCAGTGGTAACTACCACCTATATTTTGCAGGCTAAGGAAGGATTACAGCTGCCAACAACTATCAGCTATCCAATGGGATTTGTTTTTGCAGCCATCTTCCTGTTCCTCTTCCTACGGGTAACTGTGCTTCGCAAAGAATCATAATTTAAAGATATTGTACTTACATTGTTAAGAACATATTAGTATTTTATTAAGAGCAGGTTAGGACAAACAAAATCCTACCTGCTCTTTTCTGTAGTAAAAACAAAATATTTATTTACTTTTGAAGCTATAACCTTTATAATAATAACAAATGTATTGTACAATCCTAGCAATATTCATTCCATCTACGGTATAGGAGTTGATTTCATGTACAAATTGGACAAAATAGACAAGGAACTTCTACGCTTACTGCAGGCTAATGGCCGAGCTACTATTTCCAGCCTTAGCGAAGCTGTTTCTCTATCCATGCCAGCTGTTAGCGAGCGTGTTAAGCGTTTAGAGTCCTCTGGTGTTATTCAGAAATTCACCGCCATGCTGAATCCTTCATTGGTAGATAAGCAGCTCATGGCATTGGTTCAGATTGGCTTTAAGCTTCAGCGCAATGCAGATGCTTTTGTAAATTATGTTTCTACAGAACGGGATGTTAAGGAATGCTTCCGGATTACTGGTAACTATGAATATACCCTAAAGGTACAAACCAGCAACACCTCTACCTTGGCAGAGCTTTTGAATCGCCTCAAGGCCCAGCCAGGCGTTAGCAAAACCCATTCCATTATAGTTTTGTCTACGGTTCTAGATCGCCCATCAGTAACCATTAGCTAAATTATCATTAGTAATAGATGCTAATTCCAGCTAAATTCAAAAAGGTACTATTCAGATTACCATATCTAATCTGAATAGTACCTTTTTTACGCTTATTTTTAGAGGATAGCTCTTTGACGATTAGCCTCATAGAGTACAATGGCTGCTGCTGAGGCCACATTTAAGGACTCTGCCTTGCCAGACATTGGAATGTACACCTTGCGATCCACCGCCTCCATCAGCTCTTGGGAAACCCCATTGCCCTCATTGCCAAATACCACTGCTGTAGGGCTGTTATACTCAGCCATATAATGCTTAAGAGAAAGCTTATCCAGGGCTGTAGCCACCATAATAACATCATTATCATGACAGGCATCTACAAAGGTGTCCCTGGACACATTATCCAAAAAAGGAATATTGAATATAGAGCCCATAGAAGCCCGTACCACCTTGTCACTAAACAAATCTACCGTACCTGTCAGGCAGATTACACCTGTACAACCTAAGGCATCAGCAGTACGAATAATATTACCAGCATTGCCAGGGTCCTGAATCCCATCAAGAACAGCCAACAAAGGAGCTTCTCCCTCCTTGCCAGTCAGTACCTCCTGCCAGGTAAAAAGGCGCTGTCCCATAACCAACAGCAACCCCTGACCATTAACAGTATCTGATACCTTGCTATACAGGTCCTGTGACAGCTCATAGACAGGGCATTTTCTTTCCTGCAGCTCCTCTACCGCTTTAATCACCCTTGGGTTATTCAAAGATTCTGTAGCAGCCAAGGCAAATTTTACAGGCCACTGAGCCTGGATGGCCATTTCAGCCAAACGTATTCCATCTGCCACAAAAAGATTTTCTTCCTTGCGATATTTATGATTATGCAGCTTGTTTACCAGCTTTAGCTTGCTATTAGCAGAGCTTTCAATACGCTCCAATTCCTTCAATGTATGCTCCTTCCTTAATACAAGCCTCCGGTAGAAATTTCCTATCTCTTCCGGAGGTCTTATCATCACTCTGTTTTATTTTAGCATATGACTATATGCTTCTGCCAGCTTTTTGATATCCATATCAGTAGTATTAATGCAGACATTGTAATTCTGGCGTGCCCCCCATTTCTGACCTGTGTAAAAATCATAGTATTTAGCACGACTCTCATCAACATTATTGATTTTCTTCTTCATTTCTTTTTCTGTCAGCTTTTCCTCCGGGGTAGCTCTTTCCATACATCTGGCAATCCTGGAAGGCATATCTGCATAGATGAAAATCTTATATGGATTATAATCCCGCAGAATATAGTCAGCACAGCGGCCAACAATAACACAGTCAGACTGCTCTGCCAACTCCTGCAACACCTCAGTTTGAGCTGTATAAACAGATTCCTCCACCATAAGAGGATAATACACCCCTACCGCTGCAAAAGTAGCACCAATGGTCATTGGGAACAAAGGCATAGGACGCTTCTCTACTACCTCCTTAACATATCCCTCAGACAAATCTGCCTTACTGGCTATTTTGGATATAATTTCTTTATCATAGTATTTAATACCGAGATTTTCCGCCAAGCGACAACCAAATTCACGACCGCCACTACCGAATTCACGACTTATAGTAATAATCTTGTTCATATAAATCACACCTTTCTGATACATATATATTTCAACAAAAATATTCAAAATCCTGCTAAATTATAAAAAAAAGAACGCCGGACTGTGTAAAAAATCCGACGTAATCGTTTTTTAGGCAGGCTGATGGCTCTTGTGCATCTGATTCCACAACATTCCCACTATAGCTCCTGCCAAAGCTGGCAATAACCAACCAAGATTAACACTATAAAGCGGCAGATAAGCCACGAGGAAATCATGGACACCTGGCAATGGAAGCTCTGCTGCCTGCAAGCCATCCATAATACTGAAAGGCAAGGTCATACCTATGCTTAGACGATAGACCAGGGAGCTTCCCTGAAATGCATCATCACAAAGAGACAATATTACCAAGACTATAAAAATTGGATAAAGCGCCACCAAGAATGGCACAGAAATGCGAATCAGCTCTGTTAAACCCATATTAGCAGCCCAATAGCTGAATAAGGTAGCTCCCAGCAGCAGCTTTTTATATCCCAATCTACCATCAGACACATACTGATAATAGCTGGCAAAAGCTGCACTGACACCAATGCTAGTGGTCAAACAAGCGAAACCAATAATAAAAGCCAATACCAGCTTGCCTGCATCCCCAAAGAATACATAAGTGGCAGAAGAAAGTATAATACCTCCATTAGCTGAATACCCCAATACAGATGGGCAGGTAGCACCTAAATAAGCAAGAGCAGTATATACAGTTCCCATAAGCACAATAGCCACTAAACAAGCCTTGATACAAGTTCTGTAAATAGCCTTTTGCTCAGTTACCCCTTTGGCTTTAACAGCAGAAATGGCCAAACCACCTACTGCTAATGCTGCCAGCAAATCCATAGTTAAATAACCATCTGTAAACCCAGAAGCAAAAGGAGCATCTACATATTGATCTACCGGTGGCAGAATTTCGCCAATTGGAGCATAAAATGTCCTGACGAAAAGCACACACAGAAATAGCAACAATACAGGACTGAGTACTTTACCTACTGTATCTACCAAGCGGCTTGGATTGGCTGCAAAGAAATAAGTCAGAATAAAAAATATGGCTGTATATATATACTGTCCTTCCGCCATAAAATCTACTGGCAAAAAAGGTCTAATACCAATTTCAAAAGAAACAGCTCCTGTTCTTGGCACAGCAAACAATGGTCCAATAGCCAAATATAAAAGTCCAAAGGTAATTATACGAAACCAAGGATGAACCCTTTGCTCCACTAATTCAGTATATTTGCCACTAAATTTAACTATAGCAATTAATCCCAACAGTGGTAAACCTATACCTGTAGTAAGAAAGCCTATTACAGCCATAGGATAATTAGTACCAGCATTCTGAGCCAGTAAAGGCGGAAAAATAAGATTACCTGCTCCAAAAAATATGGAAAAAACCATAAAACCAACGGAAAACATTTCCTTCATAGATAATTTCTGCAATTCATACACCCCAACTTACAAAAAAAGAGCTGCCGAAGCAGCTCCTAATTTCTCTCTTAGAGGTTTTCCTTAGCAACAGCAACCAACTGTGCAAATGCATTTGCATCACTGATAGCCAGGTCAGCCAGCATCTTACGGTTTACCTCAACACCAGCCTTGGTCAGGCCAGCAATCAGGCGGCTGTAGGAAATACCATTAGCACGAGCGGCAGCGTTGATACGAGCAATCCAGAGACGACGGAAAACACCCTTCTTGGCACGACGATCGCGACGTGCATAGTAGAGAGCCTTCATAACGGTCTCATTAGCCTTCTTAAACTGCTTGCTCTTGGAACCCTTATAGCCCTTAGCCAGCTTCAAAATCTTCTTATGTCTTCTATGTGCAGTCACACCAGTTTTAACTCTTGGCATGTTCTTATCCTCCTCAAATTCAAGCTTCTACAACGATATTATGCGTATGGCAGGCACTTCATAGCACGCTTCTTATCAGCAGCAACTACCAGAGCAGCCTTACGCAGATTGCGCTTACGCTTTGGAGACTTCTTCTCCAGAATGTGGCTCTTATAAGCCTTGTTTCTTCTAATTTCGCCACTACCAGTTAAAGTAAAGCGCTTTGCAGCAGCTCTGCGAGTCTTCATCTTCTGCATTACTGTTTTCCTCCCTTAGATGGGGCCTTTGGGGCCAAAATCATAATCATATTTTTACCTTCAAGCTTAGCATCTCTTTCAATAGATACTGAATCCTTTAGCTGTTCAGCAACCCGGCCGAGAATCTCACGGCCCAGCTCTGGATGAGACAGCTCACGGCCACGGAACATAATAGTAACCTTGACCTTGTTTCCCTCTTCCAGAAAACGAACGGCGTTCTTCAGCTTGACGTCAAAATCATGCTGCTCAATGTTTGGACGCAGCTTTACCTCTTTGATAGAGATAACCTTCTGCTTCTTACGGGCTTCCTTCTCCCGCTTCTGCTGTTCATATCTATATTTGCCAAAGTCCATGATGCGGCAAACAGGTGGCTTTGCCTTTGGAGCAATCTCCACTAGATCCAGATGCTGTTCCATGGCCATGTGCAATGCATCACGCACCTGCATAATACCGAGAGTCTGTCCCTCAACATCTGTTACACGGATCTCTCCGCCACGAACCCGGATTTCCTCATTGATTCTTGCAATTTCCTTAGCTATTTAAATACACCTCCTGATAGATATTTCAACGGCAGTGTCAGCAGATCCGCCAACAAAAAATGGAGGCGGCACAAAGCCACCTCCATAAGTATTCAATACTTACCTGCATGGCCTGCAGCCATCAGGTGAGAAGGTGGCGCCTTCTGCTTCAATCACTTGCATTATAATAGCATACCATTTAGGATATGTCAACACCCAAAATTAATATTTCTGAGATTTTTCAGCAATATTTTTCTGGATATACTGAATAAACTCGTCAACAGTCATGGTAGTAGTTTCCTTCTCACCATGACGACGCATATTAACAGTACCAGACTCCATTTCCTGATCGCCAACTACCAGCATATATGGAATCTTCTTAACCTGAGCCTCACGCATCTTGTAGCCAACCTTTTCATTGCGGTCGTCTACCTCTACTCTAAGACCCAAATCAAACATCTTCTTCTTCAATTCAAAGGCGTAATCCATATGCTTATCAGTAATAGGCAGAATCTTTGCCTGTACTGGAGCCAGCCAGGTTGGGAATGCACCAGCATAGTTCTCAATAAGGATACCGATGAATCTCTCAATAGAGCCATATACTACACGATGAATCATAACTGGACGATGTTTCTGGCCATCCTCACCAATATAGGTCAGGTCAAACTTCTCAGGCAGCTGCATATCCAGCTGGATAGTACCACACTGCCAGGTACGGCCAATGGAATCCTTCAGATGGAAATCAATCTTTGGACCATAGAAAGCACCATCGCCCTCGTTAACCACATAGTCCAAACCACGATGCTCCAAGGCATTGCGGAGGCCATTGGTAGCCAGCTCCCACATTTCATCGGAACCCATGGAATCCTCTGGACGAGTGGACAGTTCAGCATGATAGGTTAAGCCAAATGTACTATATACCTCATCAAAGAGGTTAATAACATTCTGAATCTCTTCTTCAATCTGATTTGGCATCATAAAGATATGAGCATCATCCTGAGTGAAGTTACGCACACGGAACAAACCATGTAGAGCACCGGACAGCTCATGACGATGTACCAAACCCAACTCGCCGGCACGCAGAGGCAAATCACGATAGCTGTGCTGCTGAGTCTTGTATACCAGCATACCGCCTGGGCAGTTCATAGGCTTGATAGCGTATTCCTCGCCATCAATCTGAGTGAAATACATATTTTCCTTGTAATGAGCCCAGTGACCGGAACGCTCCCACAGCTCACGATTCAGAATCATAGGAGTGCTGATTTCCTGATAACCATAACGGCGATGTACCTCACGCCAGTAATTAATCAGCTCATTGCGGACAATCATGCCATTGGGGTGGAAGAATGGGAAGCCTGGTCCTTCCTCATGAATGCTAAAGAGATCCAGCTCCTTGCCCAGCTTGCGATGGTCACGCTTGGCAGCCTCCTCCAGCATCTTCAGATAAGCATCCAAATCATCCTTCTTCTCAAAGGCAGTACCATAGATACGCTGCAGCATCTTGTTCTTTTCACTGCCACGCCAGTAAGCACCAGCCACACTCTGCAACTTCAAAGCCTTTACCTTGCCTGTAGAAACTACATGCGGGCCTGCACAAAGGTCAGTAAACTCACCCTGAACATACAGAGAAATCTCTGCATCCTCTGGCAAATCATTAATCAGCTCTACCTTGTAGTTCTCACCAGCCTTGGTGAACATATCCAGAGCTTCCTGACGGCTAACCAGCTTACGCTCCAGCTTCAGGTTCTCCTTGACAATCTTGTGCATTTCCTTCTCGATTTCCTTCAAATCCTCATCGGTAAGGCGCTTCTCCATGTCAATATCATAATAGAAACCATTTTCAATAGCAGGGCCAATAGCCAGCTGAACATTTTCATCCTTGTACAGACGCTTCACAGCCTGAGCAAGAATATGAGATGCAGTATGACGGAGGGCATGACGTCCCCCTTCATCCTCAAAGGTCAAAAACTGAACAACAGCATCCTTGTCCAATACTGTTGTCAAATCCATAACTTTATCATCAATACTTACAGCCAAAACTTTCTTAGCCAGGCTGTTGCTGATAGACTTTACCAACTCCAGGGCAGTAATACCTGCCTCTGCTTCTCTGATAGATCCATCCGGCATAGTCAATTTAATCATAGTAACCCTCCTGTATTTAAAGAAATTTTTTATTTCTTTTAAAGTACCATTTCTCATTATAGTATTTGCCGTAATTAGTTGCAAGATTTATTTACAAAAATACATTTTATTGTTTTTTGCTATAAAAATTTCGTAAATTTGTTTCGAAAATACTTGTCAAGAACATTACTTCGTGTTATTATATAGTCAAACAAACATGTTGCGAACTTCTCTTTCCGGAAAAAAGGTTTCTCAAAAGTCTTTTCGTAGATAGTACGTGTCATTTTATCTTCTGCGTTTAAGACTTCCAGCGACACACCATTAACAACAGACAAAAATTAGCTGTTAAAGGAGCTGTTCACCATGAAAAAAATATTAGTTATCTCTTTAATTTTCTTTGCGGCTTTCAGCCCATTGCATTTAAACAATGAATATCTTAGATGTAGCAGCTTTGATACTGTTACCACCCGTACAGGTGATACTCTGCTTACTATTGCCGAAAGATATACTGTTAATGAGGACGACAGAGAAAAGCTAGTGGAAGCCATCTCTGACATTAACAGCCTGCCTATAGATGGCCCACTTCCTTCAGGCAGAGCTATTCAAGTGCCCTTACTACCTGCTTCTGACCTTGGCCAAGTCGCCCAAAATAGATAAAAATATATACAATATGCTAAAAGACCATTATAGTTCCTGTTTCTGCGTTCTAGCCTCCTTAGATTTTGAACCCTTTGGAAATACTAAACATTACAGTTGCCACAATGGTCTTTTTATATTACTTTACTATACTGCAACCTGATGGTTTGGGAAGCACTGCAAACACTTCTCCTGATTGCAGCTTACTAGGCATCCTCCAGCAGCTCCATTAATTCATCATAGTCCTTTTGCAGCTTATCATATTTCGCCTGCAATTCCTTCAAGGCATCTGCCTGTTGAGAGGACTTGCTATTCAGCTCATTCTGCAGAGCTGTAACCTGCCGTTCCTTGGAAGCCTGCAGTTCTGTCAGGGCTGCTTCCTGACTAGACTTTAGATTAGCCATATCAGCCGCATGCTCCTGCTGCTGTCTGGTTATTTCCTGGGCGTGTCTGTCCCGCAGTTTCTGCATAGAGCTGCTATACTGAGAACTTTGGGCTGACATCCTTGCCTCATAGGATTTGCGCTCCTTTAGCAGTTTGGCCTCGTATTCAGCCTTTTGTTCAGCTAACAGCTTTTCACTTTGAGTCTTTTGCTGTTTGACAATATCTTCGTGCTGCTGCTTGATTCTTTCATAAGCCTGACGCGCCTCCTGCTTCAGATTGTACATTTCCTCTTCCAACTGGAGGCCAATAAGGATGCTGACATTTAGGGGATTGAATCGCCGACTGCCGCCGGCGATTTTATCCACTCTCCCATTAAAATCCTCAGCCAGCTTTTCCAGCCAGCCTTCTTCATCCCTATCAGTGGTCAGCTTATAACGATTACCAAGGATGACTACTTCTGCTTTTTTTGCCATAGGAATCAACCTCTCAGCTCTGCGTCAAACTCCTTCTTTACAGCCTCCAGAATCTGCTTAAAGCCCTGATCTGCATCAGCATCAGTCAAGGTCTTATCATTGGACTGGAACTGAATATTGAAGGCCATAGACTTCTTACCTGCTGCCACCTGCTTGCCCTGATATACATCAAAGAGAGTAACATCCGTAAAGTACTCACCGCCATTTTGGGCAATAGTGCGCTCAATCTCAGCTGCGCTGACATTTTCATCCACCAGCATAGCCAGATCCCGACAAATACCAGGATATTTAGGCAGAGCCTCTGTCTTAGTCTTTTCGGATTTATACTTCATCAAGGTCAGAAGATCCATCTCAAAGATATAAGCCTTTTTGGTAATACCAAAGTTCTCAGCCACCTTTGGATGCAGTTCACCTACAGCAGCGATTACCTCCTTGCCCTTCTTGAAGAGAGCTGTCTTACCAGGATGCATAGCAGTATATTCTCCTGCCTCTACCTGATAACGTTTGATGGAGAGAATCTCCAACAAATCCTCTACAATACCCTTGGCATCATAGAAATCAATCATATCGCTGTCATTGCTCCAGCCTACAGGATTGCGACGACCTGTCATAAAGCCAGCTACCTTTACAACCTCTCTTGGCAGTTCAGTCAACGGCAGAGCCTTTGGATAAAATACAGGCGCTACATCAAAAATCTTAATATCCTCGTTCTTGCGGGACAGATTGCGAACTGCATTTTCCAAAATGCTGCCTAACAGAGTAGTACGCACCAATGGGAATTCATCAGTCAGTGGATTCATAATAGGAATAGCCTTGCGAAGATTGCTTTCCTGTGGTATTTCCATCTTGTCAAAGATATCAGGGTTAGTAAAGCTGAAGGAAACCTCCTCGCTAAGGCCCATATGGCTCAAAGTCAGCTTCAATCTGTCCTCAAACATCTGGGCAGGCTTCTGGCCACCCTGAGTAACATTGCCTCGTGGCGTAGTAGAATGAATATTGTCAAAGCCGTAGATGCGAGCTATTTCCTCAGAGAGATCCTCCATAAAGGTTACATCATTGCGCCAAGATGGTACTTCTACACTATATACACCATTACCAGCCTCAGAAACCTTGAAATAAAGCTTCTCCAGAATATCAATCATTTTCTCTGCTGGCAAATCAGTTCCCAAACGATTGTTAATCTGCTCAGGAGTGAATTTTACATGAACAGGCTCCTTAGTTGTTGGATATACATCTACCACACCCTGAGTTACAGTACAAGCCCCCATATCCTGCAGCAGTTGGGCTGCTCTATCCAGGGCACGAATAGTACCTGTTACATCGGTGCCACGCTCAAATCGTCCAGATGCCTCAGAATGCAGACCGCAGCCTCTGGATGTACGACGGATGCTAGGGCCATTAAAGCAAGCTGCTTCCAGTACAATAGTGGTAGTTTTCTCAGTAACCTCAGTTTCCAAGCCACCCATAACACCAGCCAAGCCAGCTGCCTTTTCAGCATCAGCAATAACCAGTTCTGTACCCTTGGCCAAACGCTGGGAATCATCCAGAGTATGCAGGTTTTCCCCTGCTACAGCCTTGCGGGCTACCAGACTATGACCAGCAATTGCATCATAATCATAAGCATGCATAGGCTGCCCCAGCTCTACCATAACGAAATTGGTAACATCAACTACATTATTGATAGCACGGATACCAGCACCATCCAAACGCTGCTGCATCCACTTTGGAGAAGGACCAATTTTTACATTTTTCAGTACACGACCGGAGAAGCGGCTGCACAGATCATGAGCCTCAATGCCGATTTTAATCATATCAGCAGCCTTGGCAGCATCATCCTCATTAACCTTGATTTCTGGCCACTTTGGCTCATTGCCAGTAAGAATAGCCACCTCGCGAATCAGACCAAAGACACTAAAGCAATCCCCTCTGTTAGCTGTCAGCTCAAATTCCAAAACCACATCATCCAGGCCAAGAACCTCTGTAACTGCTACACCAACCGGAGTATCCTTTGGCAGAATATAAATGCCGTTAAGCTGATCTTCTGTCATATTGGTGGTGTCCAGCTTCAACTCATCGGCAGAACACAGCATGCCATTAGATGGTACACCACGAAGCTTGCCCTTAGATATCTTCTGTCCTGTTGGCAGCTTAGCACCTACCATTGCTACAGGAACAATATCATCCTGATGAACATTCTGAGCACCAGTAACAATCTGTACAGGCTCAGCTCCACCTACATTCATGGTGGTAATAAACATATGATCAGAATCTGGATGAGGAACGATATTTTCTACCTTGCCGGTAACAACCTTTTCCAGTCCTTCATCGGCACGAATAACATTTTCCACAGGAATCCCGGCCATAGTCAGCTTATCAGCCAATTCCTCGGCGGTTTCTGTGAAATCTATATAATCATGAAGCCATTTTATAGATACCTGCATTTTCTCAATCCTCCCTATTACCAGAACTGCTTCAAGAATCTCAAATCGTTGTCATAGAACAAACGCAGATCCTCAATACCATAACGCAGCATAGCAATACGCTCTACACCAAGGCCAAAGGCAAAGCCACTAACCTTTTCGGGATCATAGCCACTCATTCTTAATACATTTGGATGAATCATACCAGAGCCAAGAATCTCCAGCCAGCCAGTACCCTTGCAGACACGGCAGCCCTTACCCTGACACATAACGCAGGAAATATCTACCTCAGCACTAGGCTCAGTAAATGGGAAGAAGCTTGGACGGAAACGCACCTTTACCTTGTCATTGAAAATCTGCTTTAGGAAGTTCTCCAAGGTGCCCTTCAAATCAGCCAGGCTGATGCCCTTATCAATAACCATACCCTCAATCTGGGTAAACATTGGAGAATGGGTAGCATCATAATCATCACGACGATATACACGACCAGGAGCAATCATACGGATTGGACTATTAGGCTCATGAGCCTCCATAGTTCTAGCCTGTACAGGAGAGGTCTGGGAACGCATGAGAATATCTTCATTAATATAGAAAGAATCCTGCATATCCCGAGCTGGATGATCCTTAGGCAGGTTCAATGCCTCAAAGTTATAATACTCCTTCTCGATTTCTGGGCCTACTTCCACAGTAAAGCCCATCTTCATAAAGATATTTTTGATTTCCATCAAGGTCATAGTCAATGGATGGATATGACCACGAGGTGCACGGCGTCCTGGCAGAGTAACGTCAATCTTCTCATTTGCCAAACGCTTCTGAAGCTCCTTCTCCCGCAGCTCTTCATTTTTCTCTGCAATCAGCTGTTCCAGCTGCTGACGAGCCTCATTAACAATCTGACCAATACGAGGGCGATCCTCCTTGGACAGCTGTCCCATACCTCTCAGGATACTGGTTAATTCCCCTTTTTTGCCCAGATACTTGACTCTGATGTCATTCAGATCTCCAAGGCTGCTTACTGCCTGTTTTACAGCCTGAGCAGCTTCCTGCCGCAGCTGTTCAATCTTTTCTTCCATATTATCCTCCTTTATCTATCCGGGAGCAGAACAACAAAAAAGCCCTCGCCCCCATAGCTAGGGGCGAAGGCAAATAACTTGCGGTTCGCGGTACCACCCTAATTTTTACTTAATTAACTCCCTAACGCGGAAAACGTTCTGACTACATCTCTTCACCAGAATAGCTCCAGAGCGAACTTCATCTATTTGATACTGTTCCGGTTCCACCCTTCCGGCACTCTCTATAAGTCTGCAAACAGATTACTTTCTCTTTCTTCGCTGTACCATGTATTTTAACACTATTTTTATTACATGGCAACTATTTTTCCTGGCCAGATCCAGGATGCATACTTATTATCAGGTATTGCGAATATTACCACAGATTCGTTCAGCATATGTCTTAAGCTCATTCAGTTCCCTAACTGACAAGCCGTTATAAGACATATTTACCCAATCATCCTCAATCTTCACAATAGCCTCACCAACAGTTCTGCCATCCTCAGTAAGGAAAATATGATTTCTACGGTGATCCTGAGGATCCTTTAGCCGATGAATCAAGCCTGCTTCGCTAAGAGCATTGAGCTCTCTGGTGACAAAAGCCTTGTCCATGCTCAATCTGTTGCTGATATCATCCTGTACCAGACCTTCATTTTCAAAGACTGCATAAAGCACAGAACCTCTAGAGCTGGTTTTGATTCCCAGTGGCTGCAAACGAGCCATCATAAATTCCTTGTGCCGCTGACGGATGAATGATACCAATGTATCAATCTCATCCCTGACCTTCCTATTTTCCATATAGCTGCCCCTCCCTACATCAAACATAAAACTATACGGCAAATTTTCCTATACCTTCCAATTATATAAAAAATTGCAACTTTCGTAAATATCAAATGTGCATTTTTGTATATATTTACAAAAATTGGACTTAATACCTATTCGCCATAGAAATTAAATCTTTTTTACAATCTACACTTAAAATTCTCATAAGCAAATTTCTTAATACACTTTAACTTGTCCTGACTATCTACATAGTAAATATCAGGCAACGCCATGCCATTAAATGTATTATTTTTTACCATAGTATATATGGCCATATCACCAAATACAAGCCGCTGCCCACACTGCAAAGGCTTATCAAAGGAATAAATGCCTATATTATCACCAGCTAGGCAGGTAGCTCCTGCCAACATATAGGAATATATCTTTTCACCCTCCTCGCCACTATTAAAAAGAGGTGGTCTATAAGGCATTTCAATAACATCTGGCATATGACAGGCAGCAGAGGCATCCAGAATAGCCACCGGCATTTCCCGTTCCGGCCCCTCTATCAGCTCCAATACCTCTGTTATCAAGAAACCTGCATTAAGAGCCACAGCTTCACCAGGCTCCAAATAAACCTTCAAACCGTATTTTTCCTGCATGCGATTGATGCATTTTTCCAATAAAGGAATATTATACCCCTCTTTGGTAATATGATGTCCACCGCCAAAATTAATCCATTTTAGCTGAGGTAGATACTTGCCAAATTTTTCCTCTACAGCCTCCAAGGTTTCTGCCAAAGGCTCTGCGCCCTGCTCACAAAGAGTATGGAAGTGAAAGCCTGTCAATCCCTCCAGCTCCTCTGGCTGAATTTCGCTGATTCTCGCTCCCAATCTGGACAAAGGAGAGCAGGGATCATAGATAGCATGATCCTGAGTAGAATGCTCTGGGTTGATGCGCAAACCGCATTCTTTATGAGCTGCCAAGGCTCTCTCCCGGAATTTTTTCCACTGAGTCACGGAATTAAAAACAAAATGGTCGCAGTATTGCAACAGCTCAGAAAATTCTTTATCCTGAAAGGCCGGATTAAAAACATGATTCTCCCCAGGAAATTCTTCATAGGCAAGACGAGCCTCAAAAAGACCACTGGCAGCAGCCCCTTTTAGATACTTGGCAATCAAGGGATAACAGGCATACATGGAAAAAGCCTTTTGGGCCAACAGAATACTGCAGCCTGTTCTATCCTGAACTCCCTTGAGAATTTCCAAATTGTGAATCAATTGCTTTTCATCAATAACATAAGCCGGCGTGGCAACCTCCTGCAGCCAAGCAGGCTGCTTCTCCATAGCTGCCATTAGTCAACCAGCTCCGGATTGAAGCTTTCCTGCCAAGGCAATCCCCATTTATTCAGCGCATCCATAAATGGATCTGGATCAAATTCTTCAATATTATATACGCCTGGCTTGCTCCAGGTACCGTTCATTACCAGCATAGCACCAATCATAGCAGGTACACCGGTGGTATAGGAAACAGCCTGAGAACCTACCTCCTTGTAGCATTCCTGATGATCGCAGACATTGTAGAGATAATAGGTCTTATCCTTGCCATCCTTCTTGCCCCGGAATATACAGCCAATATTGGTCTTACCTACGGTTCTTGGGCCAAGACTGGCTGGATCAGGCAATACTGCCTTCAAGAACTGCAAAGGAATAATCTTCTTACCCTCAAACTCAATTGGCTCAATAGAGGTCATGCCTACATTCTCCAGACATTTGAGGTGACGGAGATAGCTTTCCCCAAAGGTCATAAAGAAACGAATTCTCTTAATACCAGGAATATTGATACCCAAGGACTCCAATTCCTCATGATGGAGCAGATACATATCCTTTGGACCTACCTCTGGGAAGTTGTATACCCGCTTAATCTCCATAGGCTCTGTTTCTACCCACTTGCCATCTTCCCAATAGCTTCCCTTGGCAGAAACCTCTCTAATGTTAATCTCTGGATTAAAATTAGTAGCAAATGGATAGCCGTGATCTCCTGCATTGCAATCCAGAATATCAATATAATTAATTTCATCAAAATGATGCTTCAAGGCATAAGCACTAAATACACCGGTAACACCAGGATCAAAGCCAGAGCCTAACAGAGCAGTAATACCAGCCTTCTCAAACTTCTCACGATAAGCCCACTGCCACTTGTATTCAAACTTGGCAGTATCCTCTGGCTCATAGTTAGCAGTATCCACATAGCTAACCTTGCACTCCAGGCAGGCATCCATAATGGTCAAATCCTGATATGGCAGAGCCAAATTCAACACTACATCTGGCTTTACCTTGTTAATCAGAGCTACCAGCTCCTCCACACTATTGGCATCTACCTGAGCTGTAGTAATCTTGCATTTGCCACCAGAAAGCTTTTCCTTCAAAGCATCACATTTGCTAACAGTACGGCTGGCAATGCAAATTTCATCGAAAACATCGCTATTCTGCACACATTTGTGAATGGCTACGCTGGCCACACCGCCACAACCTATAATTAAAGCTTTTCCCATATTTATACCTCCAAATAATTTTATTTATTAAACATTTATTGGTCCCTGAATAAAAGGAGCCTCTAATTTCAAAAGCATTTCCCGCATAATCTTTAAGGCCGCGGCTGTAGAAGCACCGCTCTGATCATAGGCAGGAGAAAGTTCCACCAAATCACAGCCTACTACATTCAGACCACAGCCAGCCAAGGCTGCTTCCAACAGCTCCTTAAAGGACACACCGCCATATTCCGGCGTACCTGTTCCCGGAAATACAGATGGGTCCATAACATCCAAATCAATGGTAAAATAAACCGGCTTCCCCTGCAAAGCCGCTAATGCCTCTGGCATAGCCTGCAAATCAAAAGGACGCAAATTGGTATGCTCCTTGGCCCACTGAAATTCCTCCCGCATACCGCTGCGGATTCCCAACTGCCAAATACGATTATCTCCCACCAAATCCCAAATACGGCGCAACACAGTAGCATGGGACAGCTCTGCACCAAGATATTCCTGGCGTAAATCTGTATGAGCATCAAAATGTAAAATATGCAAATCAGGATACTTTTTCTGGACAGCCCTTACAGCTCCCAAGGTTACCAAATGCTCACCGCCAATCATAAAAGGCAGCTTGCCAGCAGATACAATCTCATCTGCCCTAGCCTCAATATCCTTAAGAGCCATCTCTGTATTGCCAAAACACAGCTCCAAATCACCGCTATCCATAATAGCAGCATCCTCTAAATCCAAATCCTGATAGGGACTATAGGTTTCCAGTCCATAAGATTCCCCCCGCATGGTACGGCTGGCAAATCTGGTACCGGGACGAAAAGAGGTGGTAGAATCAAAGGGAGCACCATAAATAACGATTCTGGCTTCCTCCCAAGGGGATTCACACCCCAAAAAGGTTTCTACATTAGTCTTCAACATCTCTTAACAATTCCTCCACATAATTTGGCAGAGCAAAGGAGCCTGCATGCAACGGACAATTATAGTACCGGCAACGAATCCGCAAATCCTTCCAAGCCTGCCAATTTACTTCCTTTACAGGATGATATTTTCTGGAAGCAAATCCAAAAAGCCAGTGTCCCGAAGGATAGGTAGGAATATGCACCTGATATACCCTGCTTATAGGGAAGGAATGACATATTCTCTTATGGGCGCGCTGCATAGCATAGGCATCCTCCTGATAAAAAGGACTTTCATGCTGATTAACCATAATGCCATCCTCATGGAGAGCCTTAAAGCAATTGCCATAAAACTCCTTGGTAAATAACCCCTCACCAGGACCAAAAGGATCTGTGGAATCCACAATAATCAAATCATATTCGTCCTCCACATGGCGAATAAATTTCAGGCCATCCTCATAATAGCAATGAACCCTAGGATCTTCCAAGGCACAAGCCACCTTTGGCAGATACAGCTTGCTGATATCCACTACCCGCTCATCAATCTCTACCAAATCTATTTTTTCAATAGTTTTATATTTGCAAAGCTCCCTTACTGTGCCGCCATCGCCACCACCAATAACCAACACATTTTTGGCTTGGGGATGTACACACATAGGAACATGGGCAATCATTTCATGATAGATAAACTCATCCTTTTCCGTAAGCATCAAATAGCCGTCCAAGGTCAAAACCCGGCCAAATTCCTCTGATTCAAATACATCAATACGCTGGAATTCACTTTGCTCACTAAAAAGCTGACGATCAACCTTGATAGAAAATCTCACATTAGGAGTATGCTGTTCTGTAAACCAGAGCATGCCAGTCACTCTCCTCTCACTATTGTTCACCCTAAAACTATGACAAATATTTTCTATGCCGCCACTAGATATGAGTCAAAACATTTAGCTGTTTTAGCTCCATATCCTCCGGACCTGTCATTTGGCAGCCCTTTTTGCGGGCATAACGGATATAGCGAAGAATTTCTTCTGTGATTCGCTCTCCCGGTGCCAAAATAGGTATCCCCGGTGGATAGCACATGACAAACTCACTGCAAACCCTGCCCGAGGTATCATACAAAGGCAGAGATTCCTTCTCCCCATAAAAAGCTTCCTGAGGACCGCATACAACCTGTGGGCTGATATACTCAGCCTTCATCATTTCACGACCGGTTTGACGATAATTACGCCGAATTTCCGCCAGAGCAGAAACCAGTCTTTCAATATCCTTTTCCCTATCCCCAACAGACACATAGGCCAAAAGATTAGCAATATCACCAAATTCAGTCTGAATATCATATTCATCCCGCAGCAGGTCATAAACCTCTACTCCCGCCAAACCAATAGAGCGGGTATATATAGCCAGCTTGGTAATATCAAAGTCAAATATGGAGTCCCCATTTATCAGCTCTGAGGAATAGGCATAATAATCCCCAATGGTGTTGATTTCATCCCTAGCATACTGCACCTGAGCAATGATTTTGTCCACCAGTGCCTTGCCTCTAAGCGCCATGTTGCGACGGGAAATATCCAGACTTACCATAAGCAAATAAGATGCACTGGTAGTTTGAGTCAGATTAATAATCTGATGAACATAGCCCTGGGATACCCTATCCCCTATCAACAAAATTGAGCTCTGAGTCAAAGAGCCTCCGGATTTGTGCATGGAGATGGCGGCCATATCTGCCCCGGCATGCATAGCGGCCACTGGCAGCTTATCACTAAAATACAAATGAGAGCCATGAGCCTCATCTGCCAAAAGCAGCATGCCATGCTCATGAGCTAGCTTGGCAATTGATTTTATATCAGAACAAATGCCATAATAGGTAGGATTATTCACCAGAACAGCCTTGGCATCAGGATTCTCCTTAATAGCCCGCTCCACATCAGATACACTCATACCCAAGGAAATTCCCAAGGTAGGATCCATTTGAGGATTTACATATATTGGCACAGCACCACAAAGTATCAGAGCATTAATAGCACTGCGGTGTACGTTGCGAGGCATAATAATCTTATCCCCCTGCTTGCAGGCAGACATAACCATAGCCTGCACCGCAGAGGTAGTTCCTCCCACCATAAAAAAAGCATGGGCTGCCCCAAAAGCCTCTGCTGCCAGCTCCTCTGCCTCCTTAATAACCGAAACAGGATGGCAAAGATTATCCAGCATTTTCATTGAATTTACATCCACAGACAGACACTGCTCCCCCAGAAACTTAGTAAGCTCCGGATTGCCCCGGCCCCGTTTGTGACCTGGCACGTCAAAGGGCACCAATCTGGCAATTTTCATCCTTTCCAGCGCCTCCAGAATAGGAGCATTTTCCTGTGAGATATATTTCATTTTTTATATTCCCCCTGTATAGCATAACAAATTCCAGCAAAAAAACGATTCTGCCCCCTAAAACAGAATCTTAGCTGAAGATATTACTGCCACTGTAGATTTCAATCATTTCCCGACGCAGGCTGTTATGAATATCCAATCTTGTCTTGGGAGGAATCTCGTATATATCTGTATTAAACAAATAATTTTTCAGGTCCAGCTCCTTAATCAGCATCTTGGTGTGAAATAGATTAGCCTGATAGATGTTGATATCCACAGCATCATATTTATCCAAAGTTTCCTGCTTAATAAAATTCTGGATAGAAGTAATCTTATGATCCATAAACAGCTTGCGGCCAGCCATATTTCTGGTAAAGCCCCGCACCCGATAGTCCATAGTAATAATATCTGAATCAAACATACCAATAAGGTAGTCCAAAGTTTTTAGCGGAGTAATCTCTCCACAGGTAGCTACATCAATATCCACTCTAAAAGTAGCAATACTGGTCTCTGGATGAAACTCCGGATATGTATGAACTGTAACATGACTCTTGTCCAAATGAGCCACCACCGTGTCGCTTTGCAATACATCTGGAACAATCTGGCCTTCCTGCAGTACCTCTGCACAGTTTAAAGGCTTTTTCTTACCAGAGGTAACAGCTGCCTCCTCGGCTATGAGAAAGGTTACACTAGCACCCTGGGGATCATAATCCTGTTTGGACACACTAAGAACCTTGGCCCCTATCATTTCCGTTACCCGGTAAAGAATTTTGGTCAAGCGCTCTGAATTATATTGTGCATCAATATATTTTATATAATCCTGCTGTTCACGGGATGTCTTAGCGTAGCAAATATCATAGATATTAAAGCTAAGGGATTTGGTCAGGTTGTTAAACCCATACAATTTCAATTTATCTTCCAATCTGATCTCACGCCCCTCAATATAATATGCTGCCCTGCAAATTTAACCAATAAGGCTCAGCAGCTGTTTGCCGATTAAGAGAGTAGTAACCACTATAAACATAGGCCGCACATAGGTTACACCCTTGGTAATGGCAAATCTGGCACCACAATAGGCACCAAAAATCATGGTTATACCCATGAAAATACCCATTTCAAAATTAATCATGCCGGACAAACCAAAGAAAATAGTTGCCGAAAGATTGCTGGCAAAGTTCAAAGCCTTGGTATTGGCTGTAGCACTGATAAAATCAAAACCCAGCATACAAAAGATAAACAACAGCAAAGAACCAGTACCTGGTCCAAAAAAGCCATCATAAAACCCCATAGCCAAGGCAGCTGTCATGCTTAAAGCCAACATTTTGCCAGTCAGCTTGCCAGGCTGGGTATCCTTGTCCCAATCCTTCTTTAAAATACTATAAAGCACCACCACTATTAGCAAGACTACAATCAATGGGCGAAGAAACTCCGAAGGCACTTGCTTTACAGCCAATACACCCAGCACAGAACCGATTAAGGAAAGTGGAAACAACTTCTTGATAAGCTGTACATCCATCTTGCCTGAACGCACAAAGGTAATAAAGCTGGTACAGGCTCCCATAACAGCAGCCATCTTGTTAGTACCAAGAGCCTGCAGGGGAGAAATTCCCGTCAGCATCAAGGCTGGCAAAGATATCATACCACCACCGCCGGCAGCTGCATCAATAAAAGCTGCCACAAAACCTGTTACAGCAACAAAAATGTATATTTCCATGTCCATGTATACAAAAACTCCTCTTTTGGCTATATTATAGCAAAAATAAAATAACAAAAGCAACCAACTAGCGAATAATCACCTTATCAGGCAAAATAGCCTGCTGAGACACATCAAAATGCCCCATGCCCACAAAATTATCCTGGCAATATACCCGAAGGGGTACATTCTCCGTCACCTGATAACGCGCTATAAATTGCCTGTCATGTGTCAATAAGCCATTAGTAAAAGCCTTTAATCTGTCCTCTGGCAAATCATAGGCCATAATATGCTCCAAATACCCATCCATAGGCAGTAGAGCCTCAGCCTTCAACTCCGCCAGCTCCTCTATGGAAACAGTATCCTCCAAAGCAAATTTACCTACGCCACGCCGCACCAAAAAAGACATGGTGGCAGGTATCCCCAGCCAACTGCCCAAATCGGTACAAAGACTGCGGATATATGTACCCTTGGAGCATTCCACGTCAAAAACAATATGGCGCTGCCCTATATGCATTAATTTTATGCCATGAATCTGCACCTGTCTGGCAGGAATATCTACCTTCTGGCCCTCCCGCAGCAAATCACAGGCCCGTCGTCCATTTATCTTAATGGCAGAATGAGCTGGCGGTATCTGAGTAATACTACCAGTAAAATGCTGAAAAGCCTCCAAAAGCTTTTCCTTTGTGGGCATCACAAAACTGTCTGCCTGCTCCAGCACCTTGCCGCTATCATCACCGCTATCCGTAGCATAGCCAAATAAAAGCTCTGCCCTATAGGACTTCTCCACTCCGTCCAAATACTCTATCAGCCTAGTGGCCTTGCCTACGGCAATGGGCAATACTCCTGCTGCACCAGGATCAAGAGTACCTGCATGTCCAATTTTTTTCTCTCCCAGCTGTCTCCGCACATATCCTACAGCATCATGAGAGGTCATTCCTGGTGGTTTCAACAGATTAATAAATCCATCCACCTGGCAACCCTCCTTTTCACACGGTTTTCTAAATCCCATTATTTTACACTGTTTCTATAATATCATATTGGAACTTTTGCTACAAGAACAGTTTACAAAATGCTGCCTTGTTCACAAAAAAATCGACAGAGACATTTCTATCTCTGTCGACCAAATTTAATTAAATCCCATGTGTTATGAAACTATATAATTATCAGCCCTTCAACTCTTTCACAACTACCGCGCTAAGAGCAAAGAGAGCCAAAGCATTTGGTATTACCATGAGATTGTTGAACATATCTGCCAGCTCCCATACCAAATCATTGGAAAGGCAGGAACCAAGGAATACAAATACTACAGCCATGCAGGAGAATACCTTGGCAGCCTTGGCACCAAAGAGATAAGTCACATTAATCTTGGCAAAGAGATTCCAACTGAGAATAGTGGAAAAGGCAAAGAACAACAAGCTAACTGCTACGAAAACACTGGCTACGCCATGACCAAAAACAGTTGTAAAGGCTAACTGAGCCATATTAGTCTTGCTAACACCCTCAGCAGCACCGGAAGCCAGTACGCCACCATCGGTGTACAAGCCGGAAATAACCACCAGAGCAGTCAAAGTAAGAACTACGAAAGTATCAATGAATACGCCTACCATAGCAATAACACCCTGATCATGAGGCTGCTTTACATGAGCCAAAGCGTGAGCATGAGGAGTGGAACCCATACCTGCCTCATTGGAGAACAGGCCTCGCTTAGCACCCTGGCTAATAGCAGTTTTCAAAGCTGCACCCCAGCTACCGCCGATAATTGCCTCTGGATTAAAAGCATAATAGAAAATCATACCAAAAGCTTCAACAAGATGCTCCACATTCATGAGAAGCATGGTCAAGGAACCAGCAATATAGAGAAGAGCCATCAAAGGTACCAGTTTCTCAGTAATAGCTGCAATACGCTTTACGCCACCCAGGAAAACAAAACCGGACAATGTGGCAATTACAAGACCTACGCCCCAAGCAGGAACACCAAAAGCCAGGGAGCTGGTTTCACCAATGGAATTGGACTGTACCATACAACCCATAAAGCCCAGAGCCAAGGTAATAGCTACCGCAAAGAATACTGCCAGCACACGGCCCAAGGTACCAGGGAACGCCTTGTGAATATAGTAAACAGGACCACCATGATAGGTTCCATTAGGCTGCTTAACCCGTGTAACCTGAGCCAGTACAGCCTCGGCGTAAATGGTAGCCATACCAAAGAAAGCAATAATCCACATCCAGAAAATAGCACCAGGACCACCAGTCAAAATTGCACCGCAGGCACCTACGATATTACCAGTACCAACCTGAGCAGCAATAGCAGTAGCCAAAGCCTGGAAGGAACTCATCTGGCCTTCCTTGGCCTTACCGTTAATGGAAAAATTACCAAATACTCTCCGCAGTCCTTCACCAAAGCAGCGAATCTGGACAAATCTGGTACGAATACTGTAGAAAAGACCTACACCCATCAACAGGAACACCAAAATGTAGTCAGACAAACAGGCATTAATAGTCTGCACCACTGGCAACAAATCATTAAACATCAAAATAACCTACCTCCATTTAGCATAAAAATAATTGCACAAAAATAGGTGCTTCCACATACATGGAAAGCACCCTGGAGTACAGGACCAAAAGCCACACAATGTAAATAAATCATCGCATCACCATTAGCTCTGTCTTTTTACCTGAGAGATTCGAAAGGTTACGGCACAGCACCGTCACACAATCTTGCACCTTCGGTACCCATTCTGTTGCAGGTTTTGCCTGTCTGCAAGCCTATGGGATTCTCCAGAGATTCCTCCACCATCAGTCTTTGAATAAATCCTAATGGCTTCCTAGGAAATGTCAGCAATGTCATTATACGGCAAAAACATCTATTGGTCAAGGACATTTATACATTTTTAAGAAAAAATCAGCAAGAACATTATTCTGTCCTTGCTGATTGCCACTTAACTATATTTTAATTATGCTGCCGATAGATTTTCATAACATGGTTTAGAATAATATAAGCTAAATCCTTCTTACTCATCAAAGGCAGCTCCTCAATGGAGCCATCCCGCTTCAAAAGCTTGATAAGATTAGTATCCACATTAAAGCCTGCCTGAGGCTTAGATACATCATTAGCCACAATCATATCCAGATTTTTCTTTTCCAGCTTGCTTTGGGCATACTGAATCAGATTCTGGGTTTCTGCAGCAAAGCCCACCAATACCTGGCCCTTTTGCTTTTTTTGGCCCAGCTCTTTCAGAATATCAGGATTTTTCTCCAAAACCAGAGTCAATTCCTCATCATTCTTTTTTATCTTATGATCCGCTACATTCTTTACCCGGTAATCTGCCACCGCAGCAGCCTTAATCACAATCTGGCTTTCTGGGAAGTTTTCCAGTACCAGACGACGCATATCTCTAGCAGATTCCACCTTAAAGAAATTTACTCCAGCCAAAGGTGTCAAAGCAGATGGGCCGGAAATAAGGGTTACATTGGCCCCCAAATCTCTAGCTGCCTCAGCAATGGCATAGCCCATTTTGCCGCTGGAACGATTGCCAATATACCTAACAGGATCTATTGGCTCTCTGGTGCCAGCAGCCGTTACCAGAATATTTAGACCGCTAAAGTCCAACTCCTCAGCCAGATGCTGGCGAGAATCGGCCTCATCTGGCTCAGCAAGTTCCTTGCCTGTAGCAAAGAAATCTACCAATATTTCCACCAATTCCTGTGGCTCAGGCATTCTGCCTACACCACTAGTACCACAAGCCAAATGGCCTGCAGCCGGATCTATAATATGACAGCCCCTTTCCTGCAGAGTATGAAGATTCTGCTGGGTTATAGAGTTTTCATACATATTGGTGTTCATAGCCGGCGCAAAAAACACTGGCGCCTTAGTAGCCAGCAAGGTGGTGGTCAGCATATCATCTGCCATGCCACAGGCACATTTGGCAATAACATTAGCTGTTGCCGGAGCCACCAGCACCACATCAGCCAGCCGAGCCAAGGCAATATGCTCCACATCATACTGCTGTATTTCCTGCCACATGGAGGTTACAACAGGATTACCGCTGATTTCCCGCATAGCAGTTTCTGTAACAAAATTCTGGGCACCCTTGGTGAGAATCACATGAACATTAGCCCCCTGCTTCCGCAGACGGCTAACCAGATCCACACATTTGTAGGCAGCAATACCGCCAGTTACACCCAAAATAATATTTTTATCTTTTAGCATAACACTGTCCTATGATTATTTAATACCGCTATTCAGACGCTTGTAGGTAATTTTGCCCTCGTAAATCTCCTCCATAGCGTTGGTTACATCACGGGTAGAGGTTCTATCTGCAGTAACAGGATGGCTGTTATCCATAATATCGCGAGCTCTCTTGGCAGCCAAGGTTACCAGTGTGTAGCGGCTGTCTACCAATGGAGTCAGCTGATCCAGATTTGGGGTTACAATATTGGTAATGGTGTTTTTGCTCATTATTTATTCTCCTTCCACACCTGCAGCTTTGCCAGCAGGCTTTCATTCAAATCACTGCGATGATGCTCTGCCTCAATAATATTGGCAATAGTTTCCTCAGCATCCTCTACCTTGTCATTTACTACCACATAACGATATTTAGTGGCCAGCTTGATTTCATCTACAGCAGCCCCTAAACGACGGTGCAGGCTTTCCTCTGTTTCAGTGCCTCTGCCTTTGAGGCGGGCAGCCAGTTCCTCCAGAGAAGGAGGCAGCAGGAAGATAAACAATCCCTCTGGCATAACCTTCATTACATTCAAGGCACCCTGGGTATCTATCTCCAGCAGAATATCCTCCCCAGCGTCTAATCTATCCAGCACCTTCTGCTTGGGAGTACCATAAAAATTGCCATAAACCTCTGCCCATTCCAGCAGCTGTCCCTGGGCAATCATTTCCCGAAATTTTTCCTTGGTGTAAAAATAATAATTTACGCCATCCTGCTCTCCCGGTCTTGGCTGACGGGTAGTGGCAGATATGGAATAGGAAATCTCTGGATGCTTTTGTCGCAGCAAATCACAGACAGTTCCCTTGCCAGTACCGGAAGGACCGGAAATCAATATTAATAATCCTTTACGCATACGCTCAGGCCTCCTCAGTCATACGATGGGACATAGTATCAGGCTGGACAGCAGAAAGAATAATATAGCCGCTATCCGTAATAACCACTGCCCTGGTGCGTCTGCCATAGGTAGCATCAATCAGCTGACACCTGTCCCTGGCATCCTGCACCAAACGCTTGATAGGGGCGGATTCGGGACTAACTATAGCCACAATGCGATTGGCTGAAACCACATTGCCAAAACCTATATTCAGCAGCTTAATTTCCATTGGCAGAACCTCCCTCGACTATTCAATATTCTGAATCTGCTCTCTGATTTTCTCAATTTCGCTTTTAACATCTACCACAAACTGTGCTGCCCCGGCAGAATTTGCCTTAGAGGCTACCGTATTGATTTCCCGATTCATTTCCTGAATCAAAAAATCCAGCTTCCGGCCTACTGGCTCACCAGCAGTAATAATCTGGCGGAACTGATCAAAATGACTTCTCAGCCGTACCGTTTCCTCAGTGTAGTTCACCTTGTCAGTAAAGAGAGCTACCTCCTGAATAATTCTGCTTTCCTCAATATCCTCCTTAGCCAGATATTCCCTAAGGAGATTTTCCAAACGCTGACGATAAGCAGCTACAATCTCAGGAGCCAGCTTCTCCAGCTCCCCGACAAAATTCTCCAAAGTACCAATCCTGGCCAGCAAATCTCTCTGGATATTCTGTCCCTCAGCCTCTCGCATAGCTACAAAGCTTTCCAAGGCCTGCTCCATAGCCTGCATCAATACCGGCTGAGCAGCCTCCAAATCAGCATTTTCCTCATTCAGCTTCAATACATCAGGATAGCTGGCAATCTGAGCCGCAGTTACTGGGGCAGACAGCTCCAACTGACTGCTAATCTCCTGCAATGCCTGACCATAGGCAGCAACCAAGCCCTTGTCAACCTTTACGGTTACGGCCTTATCACGCAAGTCCTGAAAACGTATGTTGATATCCAGCTTGCCTCTGGAAGCATATTCCTTAATCTTCTTGGTAAGCTGATTCTCAAACATATTCATGCTATATGGCATATGATAATTGGTTTCCAAAAACCGCTGGTTTACAGCCTTTACTTCAATATGAACCTTGAAATCAGCAGTTTCGGCATCCCCGGCCCCAAAGCCAGTCATACTTTTAATCATGAATAAATCCTCTTCTTTACAAAATTTAGCCTATCTATTATATCACTAAATAACAGTAACATTCAACTTACAAAAGAAAAACCCTGCTTAATCCTTGATTTCGTAGGTGCCGGTATAAACCTCCAGAGCCGGGCCTGTCATGTACAGATGATTATCCTGAGCCCATTCCACCACCAGCTTGCCGCCATCTAGTTGGATTTCCGCCCGGCGATCCGCCAAATCATTCAGCACCGCTGCTGTCAAGGTTGCACAGGAGCCAGTACCGCAAGCCAAGGTAACTGCTGCCCCCCGCTCCCATACTCTCATGCGCAGATGCTGACGATCCAAAACCTGCACAAATTCCGTATTAGTCTTGCGAGGGAATTTCTCGTGAATCTCAAAGGAATGACCAATTTCAAAAATAGGGAAATTCTCTGCATCCTCTACAAACACCACACAATGAGGGTTGCCCATAGATACACAGGTCATTTTGAAATTCTGTCCCTCCACCTGAATATCCTCATTTATGACACGGTTCATGCCGTAGCCAGCCACAGGGATTTTATCTCCCTCCAGAATAGGCTCTCCCATATCCACCTGAATCATGGCAATGACGTTGTTTTCCTTAATGATTTTTGGCACCAGAATCCCGGCCCCGGTTTCCACCGTAAACTCATCGCTTTTCACATAACCCATTTCATAAACATAGCGGGCAAAACAGCGAATACCGTTACCGCACATCTCTGCCTCACTGCCATCAGCATTAATAATCCGCATACGAATATCCGCCTTATCAGAAGGCAGCACCAACAAAATGCCATCCGCCCCAATACCGTAGTGACGGTCACAGATTTCCTTGGCCCAATCCACCGTAGCTATATAAGCAGGATTCTTCAAGCAATCTGCCATTACAAAATCATTACCTGTACCCTGCCATTTGCTAAATTCAAATTTCATAATCACTTCACTCCTTAGGCACTACAGCCCTACACTATGCAATGTCACAATCTTCCTCACAAGGGAAATACGGACATTCTATTACACTAATTGCTTCTGAATATCCAGCAATATTTCTACCGGCACATCTCCCTTCAGGGCAGCTTTGCTGGCGACAAAATTCTCTGCCAAACGGTTCTGGAAACGCTCCTTTACCTGGTCAAAAACCATCTCTACCCCTCGGCTCATTTCCTGAGCCAGCATTTCCTGTTGCTGAGCCAGATACTTATCAGCCAGTGGATGCAAAAGCTTCTCCAAGGCATCAGCCATTTCCCGACTACCTCCCCCTTCAAAGAAGGCTTTGGGATTTTTATAGATCGCCAAAGCAGATTGGAAATATTTACCCTCTGCCTGCTGAAAAGCTGTAACAAACTCCAAATCACAGCTATAAGAAACATCCTGCAGAGAAAGAGGCAGTTCTCCACTGATTTCCCGCAATTTGTCATTTATCTGCTGCTGCAGCTTCACACCTTGCTTCTGGAGGAATTTTTCCAACCGCAGACTGGTTGCCCGCAGCTCCTGAGCAAAGTCAAAGCCCATGCTGTTGAGAAGCTCCCCTAGAGCCTTGGCCAGCATTTTACTATTATTGCCCTTTTTCTGCAAGGTAGCAGGATTAAAGGACTCCCGATAGAAATCCATATAGCGAATAAACACCCGCTGGTTGACATAATATATCAGCTCCTGCAGTTCCTGCTGCTGGCGCTTCTCCATTTCACCATTATCCAACCCAGCCAGTATCCCATCAGCCTTTTTCTGCTGCTCCTCCAGTTCCAGACGGCGCCGCTGTTTTTCCTCAGCATTTCCCTGACTTAGAGTAATCAGCTCCTGCAGACGCTCCTGAGCTAGTTTGTACTCACCAGCCGCAGCATTTACCGCAATATCTGTCAGCTCATGGAAAACAAAATTGTAAAAGGCATCCTCAAAGGCAAAGCCCTGTGTCTGTCCCGCCGCCTTGCTTTTCAGAATTTCCTGACTGGACAAACCAAACATTCTTGGCTGACCTACTCCGAATTTACGAAGCTGATCCGCCACATAGTCTATTACCCCCTGGGCTTCCTGCTGATTCTCTGCCAAATCAATGGCATTGACAATAAAGAACATCTTATCCAAGGCAAAGGAATCCTTCACACGGCCCAGCTGAATCAAAAATTCTCTATCCGCCCGGCTAAAGGCATGATTGTAATAAGTAACAAACAGCACTACATCAGATTGGCGAATGTAATTAAAGGACAAATTGGTATGACGGGCATTAATGGAATCCGCTCCCGGCGTATCCACCAGAGTAATTCCCAATCTGGTTAGCTGACAATCATAATAAACCTCCAGCCAATCCACAAAGCAGGACTTTTCCTCCTGGGCAGCATAAGCCCCGAAATCCTCTAGCTGACACCAAATCTCCTGTCCCAGATGGGAGGAAGCCTTTGACAATCCCTTAAGAAAAGCTCTCAGGAAGGATTTTTCCCGCTGACGATCATTGCTATCATCCTCTAAGGCTATCCCAGCCTGCTTCTCCGCCTCAGCTATACTGCTTCCCTGTAGTTCAAAGGCTCCCAGAGCACGGTTAACATCAGCCAACAGCATGAACTCATCCTTTAGCTTTACCACCACCGTACCATGAGGATGGTTTTCATCCACAGGACAAATCTTATTAATAGCCGCCGTAGTAGGATTTGGCGATACAGGCAAAAGTCCCTCCCCCAACAGAGAATTAGCAAAGGAAGATTTACCTGCACTAAAGGCACCAAAAAGAGTTACCATAAAGCCCTTATTATCCAACCGCTGAGCTCTTTCCGCCAACTCCTCAGACAGCTGTTTCAGCATAGGAATATTCTGTATCAGCTGGCTGCCCTGCCGCAGCTTATTCCCCCAATAGTTCAAAGCCTCATGGCCGGACATATTATTCTCTGCCTTAACCGCCTGTGCTTCCTTAGACTCAACAGTCCCTGTTTTTTCTGTCTGCCTACCAGCATCCACCTTACCCTGATTTCTTGAATCAGCTATTGCTTCTCCAGCAGATACTCCTTGGTGAAGAACAGCTTCTTCCTTACTTATAGGTGGAACGATTTCCTCCTCCAAAGGTGCTGTAGCAAAAACCTCCTGCCAATTTTCTGGCAGTTTATTTACCTTTTCCAACTCCCTCAGCTCCAGAGCTTCCTCCTTGGCAACCAGCTCTGCCTGCTTTATCTCCTCCCAGGCTGGCCCATAATCCGCCAAAGCCTGCAGCTGTTTTGCGATTTCTGCACCTCTGGCCTTGCGCCGCTGTTCCAGCAAAGCTCCTGCTTTTTCCTTGTAGGTATAACAGAAGCGCCTAGCCACCGCCTTGGTGCCCTCAGCAAAATTAGCTGTATAATTCATCACATAGGTGCCATCCTGAGTAAGCTTGGCTCCTGAACGCATAGCCTCTGTCAGTAGTTCTTCTGGTGGCAGAATCTCCATCTTTTCCACAAAATCCAGCAAATCCGCCTCATCAATATGCTGTTTTCTGGCAAAATCCACCAAATAGCTTTTAATATGCCAAGCCAGCTGAGTTTTTGCCTTTTCACTGGCATCCTCAAAAAACAGCTGACGGCGCCTTGCCATTTCTGCCAGAGTTTTCTTGCCCCGGCCAAAGAATCCCACCTTGAAATCAGGCTGACAGGCCTCCAGATAATCCCTGGCCAAATCTCTGGTAGAGGTTGGCATCAAATAGGCATTATCCATAATCTTCTGTACAGCCTCATCCAGCTCCTGCTCCCAATTGGACTGCAAATTCACCTGCTCCTGCTTAAGACGGAAATAATCCTGCCGCAGCTGTTTTTCCCTTTCCGGTTCCAGCCTTGCCAAAACCGCCACAGCCTCAGCCATATTTTCCTGTCTCAGCCGTATCTGCTCCTGCTGATATTCCTGCAATATTTTATGCAGAGAAGCCTCAATAGAAGTAAGCAAGGTATTTTCCCGCTGGGCAATCTGCTTTTGAAGCATTTCCTGTAACTGAACAAATTGATTATCCGGATGGTCTGGATAGCGAAGAGAGGTAAAATAAAAGCCTGCTGGCTGAACACCCCAATTCAGAAAAGCCTCCCGTACCCCCTGACAAAAGCTGTCAAAGGACAATTCCGTTGCCACATGCTTATCTATCTGATTTACCACCAGATAAACCACCTTGCCTGCCTGAGTCAAGTCTCTAGTAAAGGAAAGATTCAGCTCCGCCTGCACATGATTATAATCCATAACATAGAAAATAATATCTGCCAGATGCAGTGCTTCCTCTGTAGACTTTCTATGGGCATCATCAGCCGAGTCTATACCAGGGGTATCCATAACGATTACCTGCTCCGGCAGGGACAAATCACTGCGACAAAGCTCTATTTCCCGAATGGCATCCCCATCCCGGCAGAAACCGCGCAAAAGGTCATAATCATAGGGAGCCAGATATTTCCTTGGTTTATCCTGATGAAAATAAACTCTGGCATAATCCTCCCCCGGCTTGCCTTTATGCACCCGTACCAGATTGGCACTGGTAGGAATCGGACTGGAAGGCAATAGGTTCTCCCCTAAAATGGTATTAATCATGCGGGACTTGCCAGCAGAAAAATGGCCGGCAAAGGCAATGCCATATTCCCCTGTTTCCAGCTTTTGGGCCAGCTCCTTGATTCTCTGCATATTTTGTAGATGCTTGCGCTGATGAAAATAATTATAGGCTGCTGTTAAACGAGCCTGTAAAAGGGTTTTCTCCATAGATTATTTCTTTCCTTTATCCAATAATTTATCTTATCAAGAGGTAGTCAAAGGATCTATATCCACTGCCACCTGCATATTGCCAGCCATTCCCTGCTGCCGCAGGAAATCCAAAACGCCCCAGATATCTCCTGTTTTCAGGAGAAGTACATAACGATATACCCCCCGCAGACAGGACATCATAGCCGGGGCAGGCCCTACAGCCTGATAAATGGTACTATCCCCAAAGACAGCCTGATAGGCATCTCTAAGGTCTATGGCCATCTTCTTGGCCTCCTGCTCCTGAGGACTCTGAAAAATCAGCTTTATCAAACGGCTATAGGGAGGATTAAACAAAGTCTGCCGCAGACGCATTTCCTGCTTGAAAAATTCCCCATAATTCTGGGCCATACCGGTTTGCACCGCAAAATGCTCTGGATTGTAGCATTGCACCACTACCCGCCCAGGTATTTCCCCTCTGCCTGCTCGGCCTGCTGTCTGAGTAATCAGCATAAAAACCCGTTCCGCCGCCCGAAAATCCGGCATATTCAGAGTAGAATCCGCGCTAAGGATACCTACTCCTGTTACATTGGGAATATCGTGACCTTTCGCTACCATCTGGGTGCCTAATAATATATCATAATCTCCCCGACGGAATTTGTCCAATATCTCCGTATGGGCAAATTTACGACTGGTAGTATCCCTGTCCATCCGAACAATTCTGGCCTGGGGCACCAGCTGAGACAGCTCCTGCTCCAGCTTTTCCGTACCAGAACCAAAATATTTAATATAATGACTGCCACATTTAGGGCAAGTATCTGGCACCGGCATCTGAATATCACAGTGATGGCACAGCAATCGTCCATCCCGATGGTAAACCAGAGGCATGGTGCACTGAGGACATTTTATAGTCTCCCCACAAGAACGGCACATTACAAAGGTGGAAAACCCTCGCCGATTCAACATCAGGATTAACTGCTCTTTTTTGGCCAGCGTATCCAATATAAGCTGTTGCAAAGGCTGGGATATTACGCTCCGCCGTCCCATTTTCAATTCCTGCCGCATATCCGCACACTGAATCTGGGGCAAAAGCATATTGCCGATACGCTTGGTGAGCTTCAAAAGTCCATAATCGCCTTTAATGGCATGATAATAGGTTTCCAAGGAAGGAGTAGCACTGCCTAACAGCAATACAGCTCCATGAAGCTGAGCCAGCTTATCAGCCACCACTCTGGCATGATAGCGAGGAGATTCATCCTGCTTGTAGGAATTGTCCTGCTCCTCATCCATAATAATAATGCCTACATTCTCAACAGGCACAAAAAGAGCTGAACGGGCACCAATAATAATACCAGCTTCTCCGGTTCTAGCCCGCAGAATAGCATCATTCCGTTCATTGATAGAAAGACGGCTATGCATCACGATAATATCCTGACCAAAATAAGCCTTAAAGGCTTGCACCACCTGTCCCGTCAAGGCAATTTCCGGTACCAGCACCATAGCAATTCTGCCCTGCTGGCGCACCTGCTTCACAGCCTCTATATATACCTGAGTTTTGCCACTACCGGTAATGCCATAAAGCAAATAAGGCTTGTAAGCCTTTTCCGCTAGCTGTTGAGACAACTGGGCTACAGCCTGTTGCTGTTCCTGGGTTAGTTCCTCAACGGTGCCAGCCTGGCCAAAATTTCCATAGCTGTCCCGCAATACCCGTCTTTGCTCCAATTCTGCCAGACCAGAACCACACAGCCCCTTGATAACCAGCAGGGAAAAGCCCTGCTTTTTCAATTCAGCCAGAGAATACTCAGTCCTGCCATCCTGATACAGCCACTGGGCCAAAGCAATCTGTCCCCGTTTTTTCTTCTCTATGGACTGTAGCTTTGCCTCTGTCATAGGAGCAGGCATCACCAGATAGGGGGCTGTATTTTCCTTGGCCCGCTGGCTGGCCTGATAAACCCTTTTAGCCAGACCATGCCGCAGCAGCCCCTCCAGAACTATGTCCAGCTGGGCGGCTGCCTCCTCCCTGCCAGCCTGCAGCAGACCGTCCCTTAGCTGTTTTTTGCTGGCAATTCCCTGCTGTAATACTTCATGGACCTGACGATATACATCCACCAGAAGCAGCATATTTTCTCCTTCGGTCTGCACCGCCTCATATTGAAGCTGGATTCTCAAACCACTTTTCCCCGGCATAAACAATCGCATGATTTCTCCGGGAGAACAAAGATAAAACTTAGCCAGCCATTGGGACACCTCCAGCACCACAGGATTGAACCAAGGCTCCTCATCCACAGCGGCTTTTACCGCCTTTAGTTTCTCTAGGGGATAATTTTCCCTTTGACTATATTCTGTTTCTGAGTATACCTGCACCACAAAGCCCTCTATATCCCGTCCCCCAAAGGGCACCAGAACCCGCCAGCCTGCATTTACATTGGCCAGATTGGCTGGCAGAATGTAGCTAAAGGCCTGTGCGATGCTTTTTATTGGAATGTTTATATATACATCTGCAATCCGCATAATTCAAGTCCCAAAGAAAGCTGCAGTCCTGCCATAACAGTCTTGCAGCTTTGCACTTTCCCTATAAAAATATTTGTTTACTCCATCTGAGGCAAATCCACAATCTCCACCTCGTTGCCATGGTTTTCCACCAGATTCTTCAAATCATCCGCTTTCAGCCATACGGTAGCGGTATTGTCATTAGGATGAATACCGATGATGCCAGGCTTGCGGAAGAAATCCCCATCCAGATACAGCTTTACATTGCACTGCTGATTGTTCAACAAACCCAAAGGAGATACGGAACCAGGCTTGATATGAATCAGTTCCCAAAGATCCTCCGCTGAGGCAAAGCTAAGGCGCCTTGTACCATGCTCATGACGAAATTCCTTTAGATCCACCCGCTTAGGGCCGCAGACCGTAATCATATAATAATTCCGCTTTTTATCATCTCTTATAAAAAGATTTTTGGCATCACACTGAGGATAAGGCAGTTCCACGCTGATAGCTTCCTCCATGCTAAATACAGCTTCATGCTCTGTTATTTCGTGCCAAATATTTTTCTCGTCCAAATAGTCGAAGATTTCCTGTTTATTCAATATTTACACCTCAATAATTTACACTTAGTCATATTTTAGTATATACTATCTCCTTATTATAGACAATTTATTTTAGAAAAAAAGACAGATGAGAAAGAATATGGTATATTTATTATAAGATATTTTATAACAATGGATGTGATAATATGGCAAAGAATACATTGAAATTTCCTTTTTTTACTGCTGATTTTTCCTTCCCCCTCCCCCAGGAGGAGCTGGTATTGGCCACTGGCGGCCGCAGTCCTAGACAGGAATGGCTGCTAAAGCTGGTTCAGGACAGACGGCTCTGGTGCATTGACCACGGCCTGGATTATTGTTATGCCGCCAATCTCCTGCCAGAGCGATTAATTGGTGATGGAGATAGCGCCCATACCGAGGCTTGGAACTGGGCTAGGGAGCAAAAGGTTAAAATCGACCAGTTCCCCCCAGAAAAGGATTATACAGATACTCAACTGGCCCTGCATATGGCTGCCAAGGAAAATGCCTCTGTAATTCTCACCGGCCCCTTTGGGGGACGACTGGATCACGCCTTTAGCACAGCTTTCAGCTTTGCCTACAGCCCTCTTCAGGGACTGCTTATTGACGACAAGGAAGCTCTGATTTTTATCAAGGATTATCAGTCTGTATCCCTGGATTTTCTGGTTCAGCCCAAAGTTCTTTCCCTCCTTGCCTTCACCGAGGAAGCCCATTGTGTAAATATTAACAATGTAAAATGGCCTCTGATAAACAAGGATTTGAAACAGGGATTTCCTTATTCTGTCAGCAATGAGGTAAAAGAAAATCCCGTTCATATATCTGTAAAGAACGGGATTCTCGGTGTTTATATTTGTTGGGATTTTATTTGATAGCTGCGAAGCCCTTTTCCAAATCCGCAATAATATCATCAATATGCTCAGTACCAATAGACAAGCGAATGGTATTCTGATAGATATTCTGATCTGCCAGCTCCTCATCAGTCAGCTGAGAATGAGTGGTAGTAGCAGGATGGATTACCAGGCTCTTTACATCTGCTACATTGGCCAGCAGGGAGAAAATCTCCAGGTTATCAATAAACTTGTGAGCTTCCTTCTGGCCGCCTTTTATGTTAAAGGTAAAGATGGAAGCACCGCCATCAGGGAAATACTTCTCATAGAGAGCATGATCTGGATGCTCTGGCAGAGATGGATGATTTACCTTTTCTACCAATGGATGATTGCTCAGGAACTCCACTACCTTCTTGGTATTCTCAATATGACGGTCAATGCGGAGAGACAGAGTTTCCACACCCTGCAGCAGGATAAAGGCATTGAATGGAGAAATAGCTGCACCTGTATCTCTCAGCAGAATGGCTCTGATATAGGTAACAAAAGCAGCAGGGCCAGCCACATCAGCAAAGGATGCCCCATGATAGCTTGGGTTTGGATCGGAAATACCAGGATATCTACCGCTGGCTTTCCAGTCAAAATTACCAGAATCTACAATGATACCGCCCAAGGAGGTACCATGACCGCCAATAAACTTGGTAGCAGAATGAACCACAATATCTGCTCCATGCTCAAATGGACGAATCAAGTATGGAGTACCAAAGGTATTGTCCACTACTACTGGCAGGCCATGCTTGTGAGCCAGCTCAGAGATAGCATCAATATTTGGAATATCACTATTTGGATTGCCCAAGGTCTCCAGATATACAGCCTTGGTATTAGGCTTAATAGCAGCCTCGATTTCCTCCAGATTGTGGGCATCTACAAAGGTGGTTTCAATGCCGTAATGAGGCAAAGTATGAGCCAGCAGGTTGAAGCTGCCGCCATAAATGGTCTTCTGGGCTACAATGTGCTCACCAGCACCAGCCAAAGCCTGAATAGCATAGTCAATAGCAGCCGCACCAGAAGCTACAGCCAAAGCAGCAGAGCCACCCTCCAGAGCTGCAATACGCTTCTCCAGAACATCCTGAGTGGAATTGGTCAGACGGCCATAGATGTTACCAGCATCCCGCAAGCCGAATCTGTCTGCTGCATGAGCGGAATTTCTGAATACATATGAGGTAGTCTGATAGATAGGTACCGCACGGGCATCAGTAGCTGGATCTGGCTGCTCCTGGCCAACATGTAACTGCAGGGTTTCAAATTTATAGTTGCTCATAGTAAATACCTCATTTCCTTGATATACTAGCACCTCCATGCCCCATCAAAACAACCAGGCACTTCGGTTAATGATTATCTAACAACTTAGCTTAAGCTTATGATTGTATATTAAACCTATTTGAGAAGTATGTCAAGTAGTATTACTATTTTTTAAATCATTCCCCGTTGATTTGATATCCGTTTTGTTTTTTGAGGGGCTTCTGGGGTGGTAACGGTATGAGGAGCAGCGTCATCCTCCCTTTGCAGGGCCTGATCTATATGTTTCAACAAGTCCTCCCGAGAAACCCCACAGGAATCCCCTGTATAGAGGCGCAGGGTTTTCATGGTCAAAGTCCCTTTTTCATAAAGCTGAACAAGCATTGCCGATTCCAGCGCACTGCGTCTGGACTTTTTCTCCAGTGCCTGAGCCAGACAGGAAAAAATCAAAGGATGAAACGTAGTTTCCTCCGGTGCAGCCCAAGGAAGTTGGCTTAGATTAAGATAAAATATATTGTGCAGGCTTTCAATAACCTCTTCCCAGGAGGAAGGCAGGGATGGCACCATCCCTGCATGATAGCAAAAGGAGCCAAAATTTTCTTTGCCTTCGGCCTCCTCTACCCTTATCTCCATAAGCCGAGTCGTCACATTCCCCTGTATCGCCTTGGTTTCCGGCAATAACTGCAGGAAATACCTCTGGCCCTCCTGACACCTTTCCTGGCACAATTCCTTTAGGGACAATTTCTGGCGCAGGAACCAAAATTCTCCCTGCTGCCACAAAATACCTGGCTGGATGAAGAGATCATCAGATGCAGCTTCATATTCCATACCACAGAGAACCCCTTCGGCAAGGCCGTGGCAAGATAACTGCACCATAGCCTGACGGGGCCAGTCATACAGAAGGTTCAGCATTTCCTGTGTCAGGATGCGCCCACTGGCAAAAACAGTGTCCTTGGTTTCAAACATATCCTCACCGCTTTCCATCAAAGAAGGTCATCAGGGAATCCGATTCAAAGCTGTAGTAACATGGAGCTTTTTGCAAGTAAAGCTCCTGACTATTTGGCTCATTAATACATTTTACCTGAAACAGATAGACGCCATATCCCTCCTTAGACGGCACGGCAAAAACATAATATGCTTCATGTCTTTCCAAATCTTGACGGCTACAGCCCAATTGACTGCGAAGAGCCTTTACAATCTCCTCATAATAATCCTCGCTAACATCCTCCCTGATAAGAGAAAATAGGTTATCATAGGTAATCTGAGGTGTCTTCTCCCGGTTAAATTCAAAGTCAAAAGTATTGACAATTTCATCCGATTCCTCTCTCTTCCGTACTTGGAAAAGAGAACGGCTGGCTGTAGTCGGAAAAGAAGCCACTTTAAGTTGAATCCTGCCATTATCCTCCCGATGCAATAAGGAAACATCCTCCGCCTGAGGATGAGCTGCGTCTTTGCGAACCAACAGCAAATCATACAAGAGTTTTGGCGTAAGTGAATGAATAACCGGTTCAAAGCGGCCTTCATCTTTATCCATATTATAACGAATGCTTCCTTCCAGACAATCCAGTTTAAGCTGTTCGTCGTCGTTTCTCTTATCCCCCTTGCCCCGCAAACATCGGCCTGGAATGAACTCCTTCAGCAGTTGGGCAAACAAATCAATTTTGCAGGATTGACCTGAAAGGCGATAATTGAAATTATAAGTTTCCTTTTCCATTTCATCAATCGGCAGAACACGAGTCCACAAATAATAAATATCAGCATACAACAGCCGTTCAATATCAGTAATGGTAATCCGCAGCCCCTCCAAAGGTCTTTCCTTCTTCTCTAATTTTCCTTCCGTATTTCTAAAATACAGATAATACATCTCCTGGGTTCCAATACCCAATTCCAGATCCTTTTCGTCATCGAAATTTAGAGAAACCCTATCCTTTTGCGTCTGATAGAAAGATTTTTTGTAAGCTTCAGCCATCTGCCACAAATAATAGAAATTACGCTTGACATACAATTTATCCGTTCTCATTTTTTCTTTGGCAAAGAGAGTCGGGATTAATGCTTCTGATTTCTTATAAGAATCTTCTACCTTTTCGTAAATTTTTTCCCAGCCTTTCTTCTTCTCTTCATCAATGAGATTGAGGATGCTATTTTCATCCATGACCAATTCCTTCATAGAGATGTCTTTTTGTTTGTCATGATAAGACGCCATCTTGATTTTAAGCATCTGCAGGATGCGGAAGGTCAAATTATTGCCACCAAAATTCGAATCGCCGTTTTCGAAGCTGGTGGTAATTTCCAGACGGGGGCAGGTACCTGTATCTTGGATAATAGTATAATCACAACGGGCCAGATCCGTCGTTCCGCCACCACAATCACTAATCATAATAGGCAGACCTTGGCCTGACTCCCGATTGTTAAGTTTGTTGGCAATAAACTGATAGACAATGGCAATTCCTTCATCCAAGCTGGAACTACTCCGCAGGACGGTCTTTTCCTTAAACAAATCCTTCATCGCATTGATAAAGGAATCCTTCAATTTGACAGGGGCAGTAAAATGGATTCGTTTAAATCTCTTCTTGAAGAATTTTTCTTCCGCTGTGTGAATGACAAAATCCAAATAGGCTTTAATGATGTCCTTATGCCTAACCTTTCCCCGTCGGCCTTCTTCATCATAGATTTCTTCAACTGAATCCAGATCATTAATCCAGCGCTTGATTTCATAAAATACGGTGGCTGTCGTACAATAATCTTTTGCTTTTACGGCCTGCAGTGCTTCATAGCCAAAAAGATAGTTCACCTTATTTTCTTCTATTTTCTGGACATAAACCATAGTTGGTACCATGCGGCGTTCCACAGGATGTCCGCTGCTCTGATCCACGAAACGAACTATTTCAATGCTATCATCAGCCGTATTAACACCATAGGAGCCTACTGTTGTATTGCTTGTACCAAAATCTATGCAAAGGGTGCGTTCTGTTTCCTCCAATTCCTGAAAGTAAACATAGCAAGTCACCAAATAAGCTGCAGCTACCTTTTCAGGCACAAGAGGCTTTTGCTTCAACACAGCAGCAGCTTCCTGGGGGAACAATAGGGCTTGACACTGGGTTTGACTACGGAAGAAATCATAATCAATATCTTCTGCAGGAAATACAAAGTGGATTTCGTTATCCCCATTACGTTCCAAATGACCGGCAGCCACAACCTCTCCTTTTTCCCCATTTCCACCAATCAGGGCCACAGCACCAAAATAGAAAGAATAAGCCTCGCTTTCCAGACAAAAATCCTCCTGAATACCAACGGGTAATGATTCTACAATCTGTGGGCTGTCAGAGATTTGGATGGAGCCGTCATCAACATGCTTGCATTTAGAGCTGTTTTGCAGGGTTTCATAGAGACGCTGCAAATCCATCTTAGTCAAGGGAACCAGATTTTCCTGTGCTTCTTCTGTTTCCTGCCCTTCTTCTTTGGTAATTTTGACCTGGGGCGGAATTAGGTCAATGCCATTTTCTATCAGGGAAATCGCACCACTTTTTCGATTAACATCTTTAATAAGCTCATGTGGCTTATTCAAACGTTCCAGGATATCTTCAAGTAATTCCTTTAAGTCACTCAAGGTTACCGAATTACTTTCCAAATAAGTGAGAATATCAGCTTTTGTCCGTTTTTTCAATAACGCACCAAAAACATCCTCATTCGTCTCTAAAGCCTGACTGACAAAATCACCAAGGGGCATTTCAAAAGGCATGGAACATTCTTGCATAATAAAATTTATATTAGCCATCTATTTTCACTCCATTTCCCGTATTCTCTCATCTCTTTGGGGCAGGATATTTTCACATTCCGCACCTAACTCAGCCAATCTACTGCGCAAAGCTTCAATTCCCTGAAGCATTTGATTGCGTTTTTGATTTATCTCTTCTACCAGCTTGTCCCGCTCCTCCTCCAGTTCCTTTAGCTCCTGCTGAGAATTTGTAACTATATCATTAAGAGCACCCAAAAGCTCATCAATATACTGAGGACTTCCTTCCGCTTTTTGTCTTCTTTCCTCTTCCGAAATAAAAACCAGGCCATGTCTTAGCAAATAATACATATCTTCATAGTTGCTAATATCATCAATACTCTCAGATGGCTTATCAAAACGTTCTAAGAGATCTTTAACCAAATCCTGTAAGTCTGTCAAAATTAATGTTTCCTTCATAACACAGATAATATCACCTTTTGTCTGTGCATTAATTAAGTTAAAAAACCATTGCCTACCCATATATGAAGCTTGCTCTTTAAACTCTTCCACAGTCAGCTCCAAAGGCATAGAACATGCTTCCATAATCTCTTTCACCTTAGCAATATTAGCCATTTATTTGCCCTCCATTTCCCGTATTCTCTCATCTTTTTTGGGCTGTATATTTTCCTGGTTCGCACCTAATTTAGCCACTCTACTGTGCAAAGCTTCCATTCTCTGAAGTATTTGATTGCGTTTTTGATCTATCTCCTCTAACATATTTGCTCGCGCTTCTTCCAGCTCATCCAGCTCCCTCTGAGAACTTGCAATTATATCATCAAGCTCATCAAAAAGCTCATCAATACGCTGAGGACTTCCTTCCGCTTTTTGTCTTCTTTCCTCTTCTGAAATAAAAACCAGGCCATGTCTTATCAAAAAACACATATCTTCGTCTTCATCAATATCATCAATGCTCTCAGATGGTTTATCAAAACGCTCCAAGAGAGCCTTAACTAAATCCTTTAAGTCATCTAAGTCTATATAGTCTTTAAAAGCATCGATAATATCATCTTTTGTCTGTGTGTCATCACTTATTCTCCAAAAATCGTCCCTATCCATATATGAAACTTGCTCGCAAAAATCTTCCATTGTCAGCTCCAAAGGCATGAAACAATCTTGCATAATCCTTTTCACCATAGCAATATCAGCCATTTATTTTCCCTCCTATTCTTTTAATTGGATTCTTTCTGAAATGGTTCTAAAGGTATCTGCCAATTCATCCATTGATTTTATCGTATAAACCATACCGGAGCTGGCATGTCCTTCCAGCATCTTATAATTCACTCCATCCCCGGCACCGATGCAAATAATGGTTATATCATTAGCTTTCATCTCCTTTGACAGAGACCGTCCTTTAGAATCGTCGTCAAAGTAACCATCTGTAATAATCAGGACAAATTTCCGGGAAGCATTAGCCTCAAACAATCCTTTTGCCTCTGTCAGAGCCGGATATATCTTAGTCCCGCCATATGCTACGACATTATTAGTGGCCAGCAGCAGTTCGTCTAAGGAATGGGTGAGAGGCGCCCTCTTTACAGCAAAATTATCATAGGTTATTAAGGCTACCCGGTTTTGCGACAAATCCACCAGGTCTGTTACCAAGGTCTTATAAGCTTCTAATGCAGCTTCCATACTAGAAAAAACGCCCATGCCCATACTGCCAGATGTATCCAACAGGACAACCATATCGGCTGACATCACTTTGGTTGAGAACACCTTGGCTTTTTCGCCTTTATGTATCATAATCTGTTTAGAAATTCCGCTTTCATCTTCTTCTGCCGTTACAGTTAAACAGCCGCTTTGGTCATAGGCAAAGGTAACGTTAATCTTTACTTCCCCTGCCTTTTTCGCGGTAATATCCGTCAATTCCATATTGCCATAAAAATCATGATTTTCTATTTCTTTTTTGTCTTCACAATCCGCCCCTGCTTCATAGATATCAATAGGGATTACCGTCTGCCAATCCCTGGTGGTGGTATAAGAACGACTTTTTTGGCAAGGATAGACCTCGCCTTTATCTATGATTTTGGACAACACGTCATTTCCATTTTTATCAGCTACCAGGATGCCCAAGGAATGAGCAATGATATCTTCAATTACCACCTGTTCGCCTTCTGTTTCCATACCGCCCCGCAGTGATTCTGCCACATAGCAGGCTCCAGTCGCAACAATAGTGGTTAAGTCCATCTGGGTATCCACAGGCTGGTGGAAAATGTTTTTCATTTCCCTTTGGATATATGGGATATAACAGCTACCACCAGCTAGAATAATCGTGGCAATATCAGCGGAAGCGAACTTATTGGACTGGCTGACGAAGTTGTGAATCCGCGTAAAGATTTTATTATATAGGGGCTGGAAGATGGCATCCATATGCTCCCGTGTAAGGGTTTCTTCGAAACTATAGGCTTCCCTTCCCAGCTGAAAAAGCTCAGAAATCAGGACATTGGTTTCTTCCACATCACTGAGATCCGTCTTTGCCTTTTCTGCCTCTTCCTGTATTCTATGAAGCACACTGTAGTAATCACCAGGAGCAAGCCCTGAGGCTTCCATAGAAGACAAATCCACACCGCAGTCAGCTTTGATTTGCTGGATAAAATAATTCCCCAGGCATGTATCAAAGTCATCACCGCCTAAATGACGATCTCCGTCAACATCCAGAGCACGGTAGCTATGATGCTGAAGGTCTGCCTCCAAGACACTTAGATCAAAAGTACCGCCCCCCAGGTCCGCCACCAGAATTTTCTTATCCAGTTCCAATTCCTGCCCGGCTGCCACGGCAGCAGCCATAGGTTCTGTAATAATCTGCAGGACTTCAATACCTGCTGCCTGACCGGCTTTCTTTGTTTCATCACGCTGATTGGAATTAAAATAGGCCGGTACAGTAATAACTGCCTTAACCACCGCATCCTCATCACTTTTCGTGGCCTTTATGACCGCCTGACGCACAGCTTTTAGAATTTCTGCCGCTACCTCCGTCGGCGTAAAACTCAGACCATAGCAATTCCAGACTTTCCCAGCATTACCCATATCCGTCTTGGCAGAGCGAATACCGTTCTGGGGATCCAGCCCCATCATTTGTTTTGCTATTTCGCCTACATGGACTTTTTTTCTTTCATCCACGTAAAGTACGGATGGAATTAATTTTCCGCTGCCTGGGAATTTGGCAAAACGCAGCTTGCCTTTACGGAAAAAACAAGCCAGGGTGTTTGTCGTACCTAAGTCAATACCTACATAAATTTCTTCACTCATTTTCATCACCTGTTTTACTTATTATCTGTCTGTATCATCATTGCTGCTGTAACTGATACAACGAATTACTTGGGGTTTAGGCCGATAGGTGGCCAGCGCATTTTCCAATTCCTGGATTTTCTCATCTTTTTCTTGCAATTTTTTGTCATAGTCCGAACTTAACGCAAACAACTTTCTAGCTAAAGATGCCTTCTCCTGTAGTGCTTGATTGTAGTTTTGATTTGCCTCTTCTAACCTGTTTTCCATATCTTTTTTTTCTTTTTCCAAGGCCTGAACTTTTTTCGATGCATCCCCCGCTTCCAGTTCGCGGCGTTTCTTTTCTAATTCCTCTTCCTTTGTTTTGAGTGCTTCCTCCCCCTCGGCTATTTTCCTTTCTCTGTCACCCAATTCTTTCGTTCTAGCGTTTAACTCTCTTTCTTTCGCAGCTATTTTGCCCTGCTGCTGTTCCAGGAATGATTGATATTCCGCTGCCTGCTTTACACTATGTTGCAGCTCTGCTATCTGGCTGTCCAGCTTTTGTCGCATAGCCTGATTAGCAATATTTTTCTGTTGCAGCAGATTTGCCAGCCTCTGTATTTCACCTTCTGAAGCAGCACGCATTTCAGCCATCTTATTTTGTAAATTACTGTTTTCCGTGTCTGCCTGACATAATGCCTGATATAAATGTTCCTGTACAGCCTGCAAATCCTGAGTTAATGATTTGCCATAGGTGTATAATTTTTCGTATGTTTCCTTCAATTTATTGACCTCCTATAGGGACTATCAACTGTTCAATAGGAATAATATCCCGCTCAGCTTCCGTCTGCCCTTCCTTTTGCAAAAATGTCGTCACCTGAATCTGTTCCTGGGCATCAATTTTCATTTTGTACATAATTGATGACATACCCGGATATTGGGAAGCATCTAATTGAATACTGCCAATATAGACTGGAGCCTGATGTTCCGATTCAGCCGTTAGGAACTGCTGATACACTGGAATCTTATAGGCCAAAGACTCTACATAGGAACGCTGCCACAACCTATATCCTGTAATGAATCCCGGCAAAGCATTCCGATTAATACAAGGTCGAAACCCCTTATCTGCCAAAAAACCAATAGCATAGGGTATATGGTTATGGGCAATGATATTTGTTTCATCTCCCCCACAAATAGCACCATAGCGGGCAGCGCCTTCTGCTACAGCCGTATACATATCCTCATCAACTTCTTCATCGGCATCAAATACTTCGTCACCAGCATAATCTGCCAACAACTGACGGAAATAAGGAATATACGATGTTCCCCCAAAGGTGCGAATCCAAGAAAGGGGCATATCCGCTTCCTCCATAACTACATCCAAAGCATCCCGAATGCGCTGTCCAATGGTAGAAGCTTCTAAAATCTGCACAACCTCTTCCTGGGTAATGGTCATATCATGGAGGGAACCACTTTTTTTGTCAGAAATAAGAATACTGCTTTCCTCTTCCCCTCCATCTGAATCAAACAAATCCTGCTTCGCATCGGCAATTCCTTGGAATAGTTCAGCTTTTGCTGCCCCGCTTTCATCGTCTTGCAACAGTGTCTTTATGTCATCAGGATATTTCTTTTGCAAGAGCTCCTCGTAAATTAATTGATCAATATCCAGACCACCATATAAAAGACCTGTAGCAGCTATTTCCTGTATTTCAACTTCATCCTCCTCCGGCATTAGCTGTAACAGACTGATATCCAGGGTAGATCCGCCAAAATCAAAGATAAGGCCTAATTCTTCCTCATCAGCCTCATCTACCAAATCCTCCTGGGAAAAGAGGGCTGCAAAAGGCTCTGAAACAATCCGCTTCACCGGTATCCCTGCTTCCAAAGCCGCCTGATACAGATAATTTTTTTGCACCACGGAAAAGCATACAGGAATCGTCAGGGTAATATCCCAACAACTGGCATCCCCTTGTATTCTGACCATTTCCTGCCAGACTTCAGCAAAAATATCCCGAGCCACTTCCAGCGGTGTCACCGTTTTCCCTAAATTGGGTATGTTTTGGTGCCAGTCCGCTTGTTCTAATTTTGTCTTGATATGAGACACCTTATTCTCATAATCTAGTCTTCTCTGAGCGGACAGACCTATTGATTTTACGACTTTATCGTTAATTTTATCGTAATAGATGACATTGGGGGTTTGATTGCCTGCCTGCTGATCTTTATTTAATTTAACCAGACGCATTCTATTTCCCTGCAAGTAGGCAGCTTTAATATTACAAGCCCCGAAATCAATGCCGGCGTAAATCTTTTTTTTCTCCATATACAGTACTCCACCTCTGTAGGTTTCAAGCTTCAAAGCGGTATACAGATATTTGCCCGTCTACTCGACAGACCTGTCGCTCTTCATCCTCGTCAAGATAATCAAGGCAGTAAGGCAGCCGCTCAATGCTCTCTACCCGTTTATCATCAGCATGATTTTTCGTTGGCAGTGGCAGGACCTCCATAAAATTACAATCCTCTGTATCAAAATATTCCTTGCTGGATGGCAGCAAAGTGTATACACCGCATTGCTGTAAATACTGATTAAGTTCCGCCAACAATCCTTCATAGAAGGAAGGATTTCTGGCACTGCCTCGGAGAATGGCCACAGGAAGCATTTTCAACAGACTTTTTTGCATAATTGCAAACAGGGCGCTTGTTGCTTCTTCCGAGACTATATCATCATCCCATTTTGTTTGTTTTTGTGGCAGTGCTGCTTCGAAGCGTTGGATACGCTTTATGTATTCTTCCATAGCCTTGGTAAGTGTCACGGCTTCCTTGTCGCCACTCTTCTTCAAGAAAGAACATATACCGTCGATATTTTTTATTTTCTGAATAGCTTGGGGAATATCAGAAGATGATTTAATCAAAATTCTATCTGTGTGGGGCAGGCTAAAGCCAGTAATGTCAAGGGGCTTTTCTTCCGCTGGAGCTTGTACCGGAGTTTGTGCCGATACCTGTAGCCTTGCCTGTTGACGCAGCTTCAATTGCTGTAATTCCTGCTGTAAGTGCTGTACTTCCTGCTGTAATTGCTGTACTTCCTGCTGTAATTGCTGTCGTTCCCCTCTTGACTGCTCTAATTCCCGTCTTGACTGCTCTAATTCCTGTTCTAAGGCTTTGTTGCGCTGTGTCAGTTCTCTTATTTTTTTCTTGTATTTTCCTACATGTAAAAAATCCCAAAAAGACATTGTTTATGCCTCCTTTTTCTTTTCATATACCCAGGCTTGCCCTGGAAAGATGAACCGCTTAACTGCCTGCTCTACATTCTCCTCTTCATTATCGAAGTACATAACATAGTAAGGCTGCAGCTCAATTTCCTTAATCCTTATATTCAGATGCTCATCATCATTCGGGTAGGGATGAATGTCAAACCACTCTTCCTGACCGCTGATCATAGTACCTTCCCGGAATGTACTCTCATGCATGCCCAGGCCAGAAAAATATTTTTGTATCTCATGTTGCAACCCATATTGAAAAAGCGGCATTTGATTTATGCGGCGTGCAGCAATACGCAAGTTCTTAAATCGCTTTTCTAGGATATTCTGAACCTTAGACAGCCAAATTTCAGCACATTGCTCTTCTTCATCTTCTGGACAAACCATTTTTTTCTCAATGGTTACTGTATACTGCTGCAGCATTTTCAAAAGTTTTTCTCGATCTTTGTAGGCAGATTTGCTGATATAACGAACTAGAGATTGGATATCTTTTAATTTTGCTGTTGCTTTCTCCCAATCTGCTTCATTGCAGATTTTTAAATCTACCTTTGTCTGAACCACCTTAGCAACCTTAGATACAGGCTTCTTAACTTCCGCCGGAGCAATAGCCGGAGCAGCAGCCGGAGCAATATTCAGCCTAATTCCTGCACGAGCGAGGAAAGCTGCTTCAGGATTCCCATATCTGGCTTCTAATCGTGATGAAAGTTGTTCTATATTTTCCATTAATCTCACTCCAAATCGCTCTTCTTTTGATACTTCATCACTTCCTGACTGATAATACAGCCTTTCTGGTCCGTTAAAGCCACATCCATATCCAAAGTTCCATCCTTTTGGGCACAGAAAGTAACTTCAATCGTGACTTCTGTCTTTTTTAAATTGGCTGGCAGTGAATCTATGACTAATGTATCAACCAGTTCAATTCCCTCATCTCCGACACGGGACGCTTTGGGATAGTTCTTGCTATCACGTTCGTAGTAATTGATTTCCAATTTCTGCTGTCCATCACGAAATAGGCGGAATTTGCAGCTATTCTGGCAAGGCAGGTCTGTCCCGGCAGGAATAATCGTATTGAATTTCTGATACTGTACGCCATCAGTTACAACAACACCTAAATCAACATTAGTAATAGGCTGAGTCAGTGCATCAATATTCTTATATTGTTTTGCCAAGACCGCTGCCCCACGGGAAATAAGGGTGGAAACATTGTCACCATATACGGTATCATGATTTTGCAGGGCTTCACTTACTTTTTCGGCTACCAAGGGGATATTCGAGCTGCCACCTGCCAGAACCACTTGATCTACTCTGGAAACGCCACGGTTTTTGGCCTCTTCAATCGTCTGCATGGTGGATTCCACTGTTTCGGTGATTTCGGGTTCAATTAGCTGATTCAGCTCCTCCCGGCTTAGTCTGATTGTATATAATTCCGGGTTCCCATTAGCCCCAAAGACACTTAGCTCCTCTTCAACTTCCTCAACCTCGGATAAATCTTCCTTTAAATGGTTGGCACCATCCCAAAATGCTACCTTATTCTTACGGTAGTTATCGAAAGAATAATGATAATATTCTTCATCAAATTCATCATCTTCTAAAGGTAATTCCAGACCATATTTCTCGTTGAAATCATGCCAAAGCTTCTGAAATATTTTTTCCGTTAAATTGTTTCCGCCCAAGTTCTTCCGACCTCCTCTGGCAATTTCTTTAAACTGCCCGTGGCTTTCCTGAATGATTGAAACATCAAAGGTACCACCTCCGAAATCATAGACCAAGACAGTAGCATTAGGAATATGTTCACCCATGTCTTCTTCATAGGCAACGGCGGCTGCTGTCGGTTCGGCAACGAGCTTTACTTCCTGAATACCGGCTTCTCTAACGGCTCGTTTGGTAGCTGAGCGTTCCTTGTCGTTAAACATGGCAGGTACAGTCACTACGGCTCGGTCCAGGCACCCTTCGTCGGAACCAAATTCGCGGATTAATTTTTCCTCGACACCCCGGATAACCTGATTCAAAAAATTAGTCGCAATATCTCTATAGCGAAGCCGAAGTGTTTCACCCTCTTCTGTAACAATTTCCACCCGGTCTGAATTGCCGATTTTCGGCTTGAAATTACCAATACCTGCCCCGTTTTTCAAATACTCTAATTTCTTTTTAGCTTTACTGCCAATCAGAATATCTTCTTTGCTATTGAAATATATGACAGAAGGAATAATGGCACTTCCGTCATATTTCAAGGTTCTCAAACGGTTTTTCTTATTGTAATACGAAACAACTGTATTTGTTGTTCCAAAATCAATACCTATCTCTTTTCCCATGCTAATGCCTCACTCTTATTCAATAGATAACCATATTGTCCATATGCATTGTCTGTTCTTCACCAATGATACCAAAAGGCCATTTCCAAAACAGGCACGTATCCCAAAGCAAATCAAGAAACAAAAATTGCAATAGCTTTGCCGTTCTCTCTTTGGCATCGCTTTCCTCTTCTGGAATATAGGCTAGTACCTGCTGTTCTGCTTCATGAATATAGACTTTGGCCCCTGGAAAAAAATGCTGCAGCAGAATCCGATACATATGATACAGGGGAATTTCTTCGTACCGTGACTGTTCCATACCACGTAGTAACGCATATTGATCCCTTGGCCTCAAGCTTGCATACCATTCCTTTACCTGAGTTCCATATAAGCCCTGCTGTATATCATGATGCATATCCAAGAGCCGCAGAGCTAGCAAGTTCATACCGCTTAAACGATCCATCTTAGCAATGTAATGAAACAATGCATTTTCAATCACTGGTTTTTCTTCGTCCGAAAAACCACTATCTTCCTGACAAAGGGGCAAAAACAACTGGGGAAAACGCACTAACGGGTTGACCTTTACAGTCCTGGAGGACTTGCAACAGACTTCAATGAAAGGCGAGACGGGATTTGTATCCACAATATATTCTTTTTCTGCATCAAAATCCTGCCAAACCTTACTCATCTGCTATCACTCCCCTCCATTTAAAATCTGGAAATCGGTAGTTCAAATCAGCCAATACATAACGGGCGTAATCAGTTAAGAAATAATCATAGTCATGATTTGAATGAGCACCCCATTTTAAATAAAAACGAATGAAACATTCTGGCAGATGGCGGACACGTTCCCGTTGATAAATCAGGCTTTCCCTATCCAGCTTGCCGCCATATACATCCTCACCAACATAAGGAGCAATCAACTTGGTATGCTCTGGTCTTTTTAGGGATATATCTTCATCAATTGATACTCCTGGCAAGGCACCGTTATAACGCTGCAAGGTGCTAAGGATATCGCCTTTTGTACAAAGGCGCCTGCTTTCACCAAAGCGAGGCAGTTCATAGACATTGGCAAAACAAAGTGTGGGATATGTACTAGCCACTGGTTGTTCTATCTCTTGAATATCCAGCCGCCAAGCCTCATGGGAAGCATCTCCATAGAGCTTGATAACCTGGCTGCTTTTTTCAAAAACAGCCGTGGAGGCTGTACTTGTCAATTCATTTAGTATGATAAAGGTACGATCACTAACGTTAGAAAAACGAATACCATCACAAGTAGCTCCCGTAACCGGATCAGGCCAAATGCTGGCACTACCGTCTTTTTCTCTTTCCAGTGCCACATTCCACATCAATTCCAAGCCTTCCAGAATTTTATTTGCTAAGCCATTTTCCTGCCAGCGGAAATCATATGTGCCGGCAAAAAATTCAGCCGCCGTCATAGGCAGAATATCATCTTGCAACTGAATAGATACAAGCCGCCTTGACCAAGGAGAAAATAAAACCGGCCTTTGAATCCGATACAATCTGGCCGCCTCATAAAGCTTCTTTTCCGCACCCATCAATTCATGGGAAGGCCTCAGCTTATAATGAAAAGGCTGTACCTTTCCTTCATAGTCGGTAAAATACCCTTCATAAAGTTGATTAGCATTGATTTCATCCTGCCAGGATTCGTATGTCCCATTCCAGAAATATTCTCGATGTCCTCTTTCTTCCAGCGAATCCTCACCATCTAGCAAATTCCATTCTTGATGAAAAATGGCAGATATATCTTCATTCATTGGCACATAGCCCCGAGTCTTACACCGCTCTACCTCATCTTTTGGCACCAGTAGGGTTTTAATTTCCCAAAGCTTTGTCCAGGCCTCCGGCTTCAACTGTAACTGTCCTGTTACAGTTTTCTCCATTTGTTTTACTGCTTCCTCTTGTGCCATTCTCAGCGGTTCCAAAGCACACTTAAGATACTGTTTTAATTCATCTCGTTCCATATTCACCCTTCTCCTTATCCCATCTTGATGTGATTTCCCTTGAGATGTACATCTTTACCGCTGTCAAATTTAATATCTCCGCTTCCCTTGGCATTTATTTCTTTAGCTGACAGTGCTAAACTGCCATTGGACTGCAAGTTAAAATCCCCTGTAATCTTTAACGCGGTTTTCCCACCTTGCACTTGCAGCTGCAGGCCTTCCTTATCCAGCTGCAGCTGGGTATTTCCTACCATGATTTCCACCTTTTCATCATCCATGACAATTTTATTAGGGCCAGATAATAATTCCAGCGACTTTTCTTTCCAAATAATACGCCTTTGAAAATTATTGCCAATATATTTATCTTTTACCTTCTGCCCTTCCTCAGCAAGAGGTCGACTGCGCCAGGCTGTCATGGCATAGGCCTGTCCATGTAACAGAGTAACCTCCACCATATCTCCTTTATCAGGTAAAAAGACAATACCATTTTGGGTACCTGTATAAGGACTGCGATACTGTAACCAGCAAGGCTTCTTTTCATCAATATCTGCATATTCTGGTTGATTACCCATAAAATGAACTTGTATCCTCCCTAGATGCGCCGGATCCTCTACATTGGTAACAATTGCTAATAAACGCAAAGGAGCCTGCCAGGAAAAGTCCAGCTTGCCCTCATCAGCTGTCTCTTTGACAATTTTCTTCAACTTGGCTCGATAAATATCCCGTCCCTGTTCATAAGAGGCACTACAGGCCATTACCAAATAATTCCCTTCCACTATACCTGGAAAGGTCAGGACATAGCCCAGTTCTACATAACGATTTAGCGTAACTTCACAGGTGGAGGCAGAAAAGTCACAGTGAGTATGGAACTGATATACTTGAGCTTCCGTAATTGGCAAAATATGATTTGAAGTATTGTTGTCCAACTTCAAGGTCAAATCCGTATTCCGATCCCGAACCCATAAAGGGATATGCAGCACTTTGCTCCATCCCTTCAAAAAAGAGAAATTAGTCTCTTTATTTTGCACAACAATTTCTTTACATGGGCGCTGTAAAATAGATTTTGCCACTTCAAGGGACACCGCCCCCCGCCCCATGTCCTGGGATAATTTCAAGCGGTCTGCTGACAAAATATCCTTTAGCTTTTTATTTTCATCTTGAAAAATGCGTGTTTGCTCATGTAAATCTAATAAAAGGGAATAAGAAGAGGCGTAGACGCAGATTTTGGTGGCAGAAAAATCCTGTTTGAGTGTAACAGAAGTAATAAGACCACAAAAAACGCAATCTCCTTTTTCTCCTGAGCCCTCTGTTAAATAGACTTTGATGGGTTTGTGTACTTGATGCAAATATGCATTTCCTTTTTCCTCGGGAACCAGTGCCTCCAAGAAAAAACAGCTATGCTCCCCTTCTTTTTTTTGCAACTGGCAGGCGCATATCCGCAATAACCCTGCTATCCCCTCAATCTGCATCTACACTTCATCTCCCTACTTAATACGTTTTAATATCATCAAGATGATCTTCTTTTTGCCGCAATGTCAAAGTATATTGAGAATCTGTACCAGCCTCGGTTAAGTATTCCTCATAATTCAGGACAAACATCTCGCTAAATTCATAAGACCGTCTTATTTCATCTGTCCCTTTTGTATATTCGACGACTAATTTGCGATAGACTTCATCTGACTTGAAGCTCTTACTCCAATTGAATACTTTCTTCAATTCACTTATATCTGTGCCTTTGATTTTACCTGTAATGATCACCGTAGCAATAACAGCCTTAGATTTATCCCGGACTTTTTCATAATCCAAAGTATCAAACTTAATCTTCGTATTCGTACTGGTTAAGACAATTTTTTCTCCCTTAACTGATGTAATTGTAATTCCACTCTGACCATTTTTCATTTCACTTGCCATAAATATCGCTCCTTCGCATTAATTATTACTACCAGCATCATCGCTGACGATATCAATGTTATCCAACGCTTCATCGCCGCCCTTAAAGCTAATCTTCAACTTATCCCGCTTGTCATCCTGCCAAGCAACGTCTTCGCCTTGCAAAAGTACCAGGTTGATTTTCTCTTCACCTTCGTATTTTTCTGCTGTTCTTCTCCAGACAGACACCAAATTATGGAGCAATTCTTTTTCAATCTGGGAGCGTTTCCGCTGCAAAAGTTCAACAAGCTGGAAAATGAAATCTTCCATCATAACTCTGTAAATTGGTTTATACTGCTTATTTTCCATCTGATTCATGGTGCGGGCCGTTAATATGTAGGTATTGGCAGCTTTTCCAAAGGTTTCATTGCCACAGAAAGCAAAGCCAAACATATCCGATTGAATTTTCTGTACCACAGAACGACTCCAATTCATCACATTTTCCCGATTGAACTTCGTCGTAAAATTCTCCTGCAGCAAAGCATCTTCTAAATTGATACGGACAGGATTCATATTATCTTCATCCGTAATAAGATAATTCCCCAGTCCTCTGCTCTTTAGAGTCGACAGCTGTTGACTGCCCACTAATAAGCCGGCTGCTGGATAAGCGGCATCAATGTGAATACCTGGAACCTTGATTTTTTGCGCATCGCCTTCATCAGTAATCGCAACTCTTCTTTCCCTCATTAAGGTAAAGTTAGGATAAGCATAAACTGCATGAGGATAATCTATCCTATAATCCTGCAATTTCTGCTCAACCTCCCCAATCGTTTCATCTGTAATATCGGCAAAGGTATTGCCTTTAAAGGTGTCAAAGTTGAAAACTGTTAAAATATGTCCCTGATTTAAAATCTTCAGGAGGCTCTTAGCTGCGGTTATGGTCAAGGCATCACCAGTTCGTACCGTATCTGCATCCGCTTCTTTATTCGTCCGCTTATGAGCTTTCAACATATCATCCGTATCATTTGCAGACTTTTGGGCAGTCGATGTGCTATTCAGGTACTTCACTGAAGGCAGGATGGCAAACCAGCATTTATCATCTCCCTGACTCTTGCCAATGTTATCGATATAGGCTTCAAACTTTGCCTTCAATCCTGCATCTACCAAATCGGCAGGCTTGCAGTTGGCAACAATCAAGCCCGTTGGCAGCTCCAGCTTGGCATCATCACCGTTTTTCGCCGTTGCATGGTCAAAGAAGATTTTAACACCAATAACTTTTTCAATTACTTTCGAAAGTTCCTGGAAAAAAGCTTCCTTCGCATCGGTATAATATTTTTCATATTCATTTTTCTTATTTTTCAAGACAACTATATCATGTTCGATTTCTTCCAATGTCAAAGGCTGGTCATTTGCACTCTGAATAGTACCACCGGGAGCATAAATAGAAACCATCATATTTTTGATAAAAGTACCGCTTTCATCTTCTGGACTAGCACTTTCATAATTTTCTTCAAAATCAGCTTCGATCATCATCTTCATGCTGTCTGCAACATTGTGACTTCTATTTTCTTGTCTGTCGTCCTTTGGCGGTTCTACAAGGGTGCAGACATTGCCCTCTGCATCAAATGAAAATTGCCCTGAGGTCAATTCACACACACTTCCACTTGGAAGAGCCTTTATAGCTTCTTTGCTCTTATTCAACGCGTTTATTTTCAGAATGGTGTCATTAATGGCCAAAGGCAGCAGTGCAACTTTAGAATCCTTGTATTTATCAATGATTCGATCCCGGCACTCAAAAATCTTAGCCTGATGTTCTGCTGTATTTTCCCCCGCCTCTCTAGCTTTGTAATATTCTTTGGTAACATATTCGAAGTTTAAGCGAAGCCGTTTAGCTTCCTTCACTTCTGCCTGAGGGGACAACATATTCAATAATTCCGTATCATCAAATTCTGAATTTGCCTGACCACTGCTGCCTTTCTGATCATACATATTGACTAACATTTGATAGTACGTATTATCAGTAATGCTTTTGGGCACACCATTATACTTTCTTGCTACATCGGCATCAGTCGTATAATAAAATTTTCCATCAGCAAAATATTCCCACATTTCTGGAGAAAATTTTGCCAAAAATTCTTTAAAACTGCTAACCCCCAAGGTATCTCTAACGTTTGCAATGAAACCAGATTCATTTACGTTTTTTTGCGTATCCAGCATGGTGCGCAGATTTTCTTTGGCGCTGTTAAATTCTTCAAATAAAATAGCTTGCGAAGTTTGTTTAATTTGATTCATTATCTCATCCCTCCAATGGGTAAAAAAATACATTCTCTAATTGAGCTTCCTCGATAATTGCTTTTAAGTCCGCCGTAATAATAATATCACGGTTGACCACCTCCTCGATACAGAAAATTTTATAATTTCCCACCTTACTGGGATTAATAACTATTTTTTCTGCTTTGGGCAAAGTGGCTTCTGGTTCTACAAAGGTGCTTTGACTCCGATTTAAACAGCGAATACGGGGTGGTAAAGCCAGCCAATACCGTTCCTGAGTCCCTATAGTCTTGTCCGTAAGCATAACGACTTTATAAAATAGATTATCGACACCAGCTCCGTCCAAGACCTTTTTAAATTCATCACTAATTAGAGGAATCTGAAAACGGCATAGAAAATCAGGAAACTCCAGGCCACTGTCCTCAGATAGATCCGCCTGCAGGGGTTCACGTGTAAGAAACTGAAATTCTGAACGCTCACAGCCCCTTGTCAATTCCTTTATTTCTTCACCAGGCACGGCATATTCTTCAGCCTGCCCGGCAGTCATACGGTAAAATCTAGTTTGCTTTTCATCCATTTCCTTTGCTCCATTCTTCTATGCGTTGGTGAATCATAGCAATCGGTGCAACATAGTGGGGAAAATGCTCATCCCGCAGCCAGACACGCAGCATGGTCTGTCGCCGCTCTGAGGCAAGCAAGGCTTCATCCAAAGCTACTTCTTCTAGGGTTTCAGCCTGTACCACACGGGTAAAGGGAGGAATGAATGGCAGCCGCAGTGATAAATCTACATCCGCAAAAAGGAAATGGCCGATATTCTCACAAAACACTATACATTCGCACTGATTTTTCAGGGAAGCCTTTGTCATTGCCAAGGGTTCTAAAACAAATTCCGCTGTCTCGCCCCCACCCCCAACCGGCTTAAGCAATAGGCGGTCCAAGCCATCTTCATTTGCCTTATTTCCTGCTAAAGGCCAGGAAACACGATATTTTCGCAAAACCAAGGTATCATCAGCTTTGCGCCTAACAATTATCATTTTACCTGTCTTGGGCAGAGTAAAGGCATAGCGATAGGCTTCTTTCGACACATAATAGGGATAACTATCACTGGCATGTTTTTGAAAAGCGCCCAGTTTCTGCCGTATCCGCTGGGAAATACGATTCATCCCACGAAAAAAACTTTGTTTCAACACTTTCTGTGCCTTGGCATCCTCACCACACCAGCAACGCTGTTCCTGTCTAAGCTGTGCCATAAAATCGGCAACCTCTTCCTGCAATAGTTCCGCATATGAGCGAATTTCAGCATTGGTAAGGCGACAATTTTTTTCTATATTCTTCCTCAGCAAGGGCAGTTCATCTTTAGAAAAACTATACTGATGACCTCCGACATGCCACTGCAGCTTCGACAGACTCATAACATCATAGGCACTAATATTACGCTGCTCTTTGCAGATAGCTCCATAGCCTTCATCCTTAGAGGCCAAATAAATACAGTTTTTAGCATTATTAATATCGTAGCACAAGAAATCAGCCAAGCGAACCAGTTCCGTCAATTGTTTGAACACCTGGTTTCCGGAAATAATATGATGTGCAGCATAGGACCAATAACGTGTTCCATATTTTTCTCGCAGGGCATAATATTGGTCATCAATGTCATCCCGATGGGATTCATCTTTCGTAGCCATAGCATAATTCTCTGCCAAAATCTTTGACTGATTGTCTACCGCTACCTGGCTATCTTGTCTTGTCTGATGGTCAGTAAAATAGCCACATTTCTCACGCTGTTCTCTGGAACACTCTCCTGAACAAAGCATTTCCGCCAGGATGGAGTTATCGTCCTTAGGCTTTTTAGACATCTTAGGCTTATCAGGCTTCTTAGACATATCAGGCTTTTCAGGATGCTTAGACATATCAGGCTTTTCAGGATGCTTAGACATATCAGGCTTTTCAGGATGCTTAGGCTCTTGTATATTTGTTTTCATTGCCATTGCCGCCACAACAGCCGCTCCTGTTGTCACCTGTGATTGACAATGGAAAACCTTAATTTTGCCTCCGAATTGACATTGATTAAAAGATTTTTCTGTCAAAACCGCCTTGCCTTCCAGAGTACATACCTGGGAAGCACTGCGCCAGCCTAATAAACTACAAGTACATGGCTGGGGAGCCCCGCCAACGGCTTTCATAGGACTATTACAAAGCGTTCCAGCATTAGGTCCTCCAGAAGCTGAAATCGTCAACAGATTTCCCGCTAAACTGACGGACGCCTTCTTATTCCCTGAACAAGTAAAAGGAAGCTGTCCCACATTCATATTACATTGAAACAAAGTTTTATCTGTCAGATATTTTTCGCCCATAAACCAAACCCCGATTTACTCAGCAGCGTCTATATTACCTTAGCTGTTTATATACATATATTACCACCCCATCAGGACAATATATGTACTTCTAAGAATATTTCTGTATTTTTATTACATGAAAAATACAAAAATACTGTTTGCAATTATTGTTGATAATTTTAAATTGATTATATGTCAGAACAGTATAAAAATCAATTGCTCCCATATATTGCCCGCAAACAAAAACTTTACCTTTACAATGTTCGACATATTTTTTATATTTCCTGCCAGAAACATTTTTTAGGAGAGATTTTTTTAGAAATGGTAAAAACAGTAACATTCCGAAATCCGCTTGGTTCCCTCCACGGTAATTTTAACAATTTTGACACAAATGGCGTTATGCCAGCAGGTAAATTTGAAAAATTCCTGCTATCTTTAACAATCTCCCTCCATATTCTCCCCGCAGTACCGTTCCTGTTTTGGGTGCTCAAACAGGTACAGTAGCTCCTAACACCGTTCCTGTTTTGGGTACTCAAACAGGTACAGTAACTCCTAACACCGTTCCTGTTTCGGGTACTCAAACAGGTACAATAACTCCTAACACCGTTCCTGTTTCGGGTGCCCAAACAGGTACAGTAAACTCCCCTACTGCCGACACTGTTCCTGTTACCGTTCCTGTTATCGTTCCTGTTATCGTTCCTGTTTTGGGTACCAAAACAGGAACGGTGGATGCCTCTAATCCCTTGTGCCACAAGGCCTCCCCATCGCCTAATATAGACAAAGACAAATATTTTCATTCTGTTAACTCTTCTCAGTATGATAGTATACGTACTGATAGCTCTTCTAAGAATGGCAGTATACATAATTCTACAGACTACCGTATCTTCTAAAGGTGCAATCTACGGAACGCTGCAGCAATACTATTCCGCTTTATGTTCCGTCTACCGCACCTTATAAAGGTGCAACCCACGGAACACTGCAAAAATAGTGTTCCGCTTTGTGTTCCGTCTACCGCACCTTATACCGCACCTCTAAAAGACTCAGAGAAGGTGCAGTGACACCCTCTTATCCCTTGTGTCGCAAGGCTTCCCAACGCCCTAATATAAAGAAAAAGATAAAAAAAGATTTCCGTTTTGCTAGTTTAACCTAGTTCGATAGTATACATTCTGATAGCTAACCTTAGTATGAAAGTATACATAATTATGGTGATATTATTTTTATCCCCATTGGTTTGCTGAGATAGGATATGTTTTTTTATTTCGCTTATCTGGCTTAAACTTCTTAATTTTTTAAGTTTACCCCTGGTGATTTTCATTTTGTTTTATTATATAATCGCTTTATCAAGATGATTGCCAAAATTTATACGGAAGCTGCTAAAACAAGCCAGTTAATAAGTTTGTCGTCCAGAATATACAGTTTTCTTACAAGATTTCTCGTTGCCTATAATATTTTCCTGTGCTATAATTAAATCAGAAACATATTTTCTTTTGATGTTTTTAAATCCAGTAGACCTCTCTATCACATAGATAGAGTTATCAGAGAAACTGGCAAAGCTGTTGACAACAGCTTTGAGGAAGTCTATGTAAATGCCGAAATTGACGATGATTCTGATGTTGCCAGACTTATGAATGTATTTAATACCGATACAGCTTATGATGATGTAAAATTCCCAGTGACATCAGCATATAAGCGCAGATACAAAACCACAGAGGAAGGTGTGAGAGAAATGTGCGAAGTTATTGAACGCAACAGAGCCGAGGGACGTGCTGAAGGACTGATTGAGGGCAAAGCTGAATTAATTACCAATATGCTTAAGAATCAAATGAAGCCTGAACAGATTGCCAAAATCGCCAATATGACTGTGGAGCAGATTATCTCCATTGGTAAAAAAGCAGCTGTCCTATAGCAATAACAAATGTATATAGAAAATATGTAAAAAAACATGATGCTTAGTCACTTTTACCATTGTGACTGGCATCATGTTTTTTCTTTTAAACGGAGCTTTCACTTAATCTTGCATATTTTACTGGCTGTAGACTTCCTCGGTAAATAACTATCTAAAGTATATAAACAACATTTGCAAAAAAACTGCTACCAAGCATTGCTCAGTAGCAGTTCTTATGTGCGATTGGTATATTTTATTTTTCTAAATAATGATTCATCATTTTTTCAATACTTTCCCGCATGGATTCTCTAAACCAGGCTGGCTCTAATATTTCCACATATTCAGCCTGTGTCAGGAACCACATCTTTGCCCCCCTCTCATATACCTTGGCTTGAATTACAGTACCTTCCTCATCCTTGGAGATAACCTCCGCATTAGGCAGTCTATCCAAAACTGCTTCCAAGGATATGCCGGTATATTTGAATTTTACATCCATTAAGGTTCCCATGCTCATGAATTGAATTTCCTGTCGAAATATCCCCTCCTGAAATCTGCTATTGTATTCGATTCGAAACTTCTTGTCCAATACCTCGCATTCCCCGAATCTATCTACCCGAAAAGTAATAACCTCATCATTGGCATCTCCTACCACTTTGGCCAGCAGATAAAAATACATCTCGGAAAACATAATCCCCAAAGGCATCAGCTCCACAGGCTCATATTCCTTATTCCTGATTCTTTTGTAGGTTGCCCGCAGACATTTTTGCCTTTGCTTGGCATCCATCATCTTCCAAAGCATATCTCCCATTGGTTTGGCATTTTGTGTTGCCTTATAATAGAACATTTCATTTTGAATTAACTGCCTTATTTTCTTCTCGGATGTTTTGCTGCATTGCAAAAGTATTTTTTCCAGCAGTCTCTGTAATTCGTCCTTAGTCAGGCCTCTGCTTTCCAATAATATAACAGCAATTAACAAAATTTCCTTTTCATCCAGCATAATATTACTGCGATTGCGCCAGAAATAAGATTTTTGGATTCTGCTGTATTCTATGTTTTCCCCCTCAGCCTGATCATAATTATCAGCAATATATGTCCTTAGTTCCTCAATATCCCGCTGCACACTTTTAGCCGTAATGCCGAATCTATCCTGCAATTCTCGCGAATTAAGTCCAGCCCCTCTTTGCAGCATATCAAACATTTTTAGCAATCTGATACTTCTGTCGGTTTTTTCCCTCATATTATCCATGTATTCTACCAATCCTCTAAAATGTTTTAAATTGACAAATAGTTCCTGACCTTTCAATCAGCAATTTCCAATTTCTTCAACAGGAACTGTTCCTCTAGCTGATTCAGCTGTTCCCCCCCAATCAATTTCAAAGCTATATCTGCGCATTTTCTAGCTATCTCTGCATCCTGCATATACACATATCTTTCAATATGAGTAAGAACATTTTCTGCTTCCTCCATGTTGGCAACGGTAATTTTATTGTCCCGTCTCTGGTCGCAAACCAAACCTAAAGCGATGATGCAGCAAAAAGTTTCAGTGTTGCTAATATCACTTGCTTGTAAGGCCTTTAACAGCCAACTTGCGGCAGAATTTCTCAACTTTTCTTCATTTTTATCATAACAGCTATAATCCCTAAAGGCCAAACCTACTGCGTGGGCGCTATTTTGGACATTCCGCTTGCCATGCCCCTTTAGGAGAATATCACAATCTCTGGCAAGCTGGTCTACAAGCCATGGTATGTCCACATGAGCCATGCCATAGGCATATAAGCAGGAATTTACATACCCCGGCTTGTTGCGCAATGACTTCAATCTACTTATTTGATTGGCTGTTCCACAAACAGCTAGGGCATAGATGGCCTGTACCTTAGTACTTATAATCTCTCCGCCCCGTGACAAGCCCAAATTCAAGCCTTCCACATCTGCTACCAAAACTTCAAGAGCAGCATCAGACAAACGATTTTTCTCCCTATCTGTCCAATACACACTTAATTTTCTTCCAATGGTAAACAAACGACAACGATATTCCTCACAGCTATTGTAATCATAAATGCCTTTAATAATTGGATCAGCAAAATCTTCCGGATTACTGCAGTTGACAATCTGGGTTGCCAGCTGTCTGGCAATCGCAGATTTCTCCTTCTGACTGTCTCTAGACCATCTCTGCTTTTTCTTTTGCATAAGTACATTACGCAGAGAATTCAAGGCAGATACAGGATGCATTTTGTTGCCTGACTCCTGTACCAGCTTTTTCTTTTGGCGCAGCTTTTCATTATCTGAAATCTCTATTTTGCAAATACCATTTTCTATTACACACTCTCCATCAGGTTTTCCACAAGTCCATGCCTGTAGGGTAATAATCTTACTGCTGCTTACATCTACCTTGAGAACCACATAGGAACCATTAGGATATTTTTGTGAGAAATTGATTTGCCCACTGGCAATAGTTCTAAAGGTTTTTCCATCAATATTCCTTATTTGAATAGGAACATCTATCCTCCCGCCTTTTGCACATGGCTGAAGCTGAAATCCCGTCAGCAAGCTAGAGCTATAGGGAAGCTCCGTTCCTGCAGCAATGATTTCATCTCTGGTATTATTGCTCATGCCTAGGTAGAGGCTTTCGTTGATAATATTCCGGCCCCATTCTACCCGTTGCGGTACAGGCTTTTGTTCTGGTAGATTTCGTCTAATGCCATAGGATGTCCCTGCTGATTGCTGTGGCTTGGCAGCTTCCTTTGCCGAGGCTGGAAGTGACTCACTGCTATCAACCCCTACAGTACGCATATCATCACTAATAGCGTACCGAGTTTTCTTCAAATAATAGTGATATACCGCAGCACCTCTGGCCACTGCCAAATCAGGATCCATCGCCTCTATGGGCGGAAAACCAAATAACTCCTTTAGTCTATCCTTTACCATATAAAATTTGGACATACCACCATTAAGAATAACACCATCTACCTGAACCTCATCTGTGCCCAGTTTTTTAGACGCCTTATGCAATACATCCAAAATTGGATAAACAATATTATTGGTATTTTCCAAAACACCAATATTTTCAATATTCTTGTAATCCTTTAGGGAAAGATTTTCTCCCATAAATGGTCTGAAAACAGTTTCCAAATCTTCCTGGGTGAAATGATCATCATAGCTATAGCCAGTGCTGCCTACATTACCACCTACATCAAAGCCGTCCTGACCTTCATCATCCCATCCCCAGCCATCATTATCGGAACTGCCTATGCCGCCATTTTCGACGGATGTGCTCAAATCAAGCTTCAAATTCTCAGCGTATACCAAAAGCTGAGACATAATAGCTTTTTTATCCTTTTTTAGTTTACGCACAATATCCTCTTTATTTGCATATTGCAATAAAAAATTATCGTACATTTTTTCTGCCAGAGCTTGATCAAAATTATCGCCTCCCAACAGTGTATAACGATTAATGGCAATATCATCAACCTTGATAATTTCTGGATTATCTTCACGCCTTCTAACCTCGTGAAGAGTAATATCCAAGGTGCCTCCACCCAAATCAAAAACCATTACATTCTTTTTTGTGCTAAGATCCAAAATATAATTTGAAATCTCGCCGTTAGCTGCCTTATTGATAAAATCATATAAAACCGCCTTAGGTTCCTCCAAAATAATAGGACGTTCTGTGCCATCATCATTTACCACCTTGATTCCTGCTAAAGCTGCGGCATCTCTAGTTGCCTTCACCATAATAGAATCAAAGTTTGCAGGAACTGTTATTACTGCATCCTGTATCTGATGATGGAAAATTCCACTTGCTTCCTTCAGCATATGCTGCAGGATTCGCGCCGAAATTTCTGCTGGTGTCTTATCTGGCAGTTCATCAGCATAGCCTAGATGGGAAATATCCTTCTCTCCCATATGACTTTTAATAGATTTGACTGTCAGATGAGGACGTACCGCATATCTATCCTTAGCAAAATTCCCCACTACAGGGTAGTAGCCTTTGTCCTCATTGTAGTATATACAAGAAGGCAATGTTGATCTTTTCTCAAATTGGGGCTTTACCTGTCCATTACAGGTATAAACATCCACGGCTCGCTTCAAATCTACAACTGAACTTACCAAATCTCCATTAGGCTTCTGATTCACAGTAGCCAGAACAGAATTTGTCGTCCCCAAATCGATGCCAATACACAAATCAGTTATTTTTTCATTTGCCATCATCCACAACCTCCTGAATCTTTGGTCTTGCAATACGAATATCCTTATCCTTATATAACCAACCTGGCGATACTACCCTTACCAGTTTTTTATCTTCGCTACTGGTAAAGGCTGTCCCTGAATAATCGCAAAGCTCAGCCTCCTTGGCAGTCATCTCCTGAACTGAGTTCGGCTTCATAATAGGATTAATATGGTTATCCATTACAAACTGAGTCATTTTCTGTATCAAAATAAATAGTCCACTTATTTCTGGGGGCAGGACAAAATTTTCTTTTTTGAGCAATGCTACCCCCTTGCGCACCTGCAACAGTGAATCCAATATACAGCCGTATTTGTCGGAATTTAGTTTAGCAAAAAAGGCCGTCAATTCCTGCACCTTTGTTTCCTGCAGCTGTTCATCAAATTCATCTTGAATATCCTGAAGCATCATACGATTTCGTTCAGCCATTTCTTCCATCTGACTGAGCTTTGCCTCATAGCTATCCTGCCGTGAGTTACTCTTCCTTGCAGCTCCCCCCTTGCGATTAGAGCCAGCTTCTGCGCCAGACTTGCTAAAATGCTTGATTTCCGCATCACAATAACCTGCTAAAGCATCCGACATGTCGAAGAGCACATATTTGGCCACAGTATCCCGGAAGCTGTATACCACCTCTAAATTCTCCAGCCGATTCAACTCAGTACATGTATTAAATATTGCCAGAACCATCAGTCTAGGCACAGTGCGGTTTTTGCCCATAGCAAGGATTTTATCCCTTGCCTCTACAAATATGGCATAATTTTTTTCCTGTCCCTGCTCTATAGCCTCTTTAAATGCTGTAGCCACTTCATACACCAAAGGAATTATTTTATTTCTATCCGCTGGACTGTTTAATCTTGGATAGGTATAACGCAATACCTTTAGAACATCTTCCTCGCCAATATGAGTGAATAATTCCTTACTAAGCATATCGCTCCACATTCTTGGACCATCATCTGGGTGAGCCAGAACCGTAGCCAATATTTTGCTTTCCTCCACGAAATCATCGCCATTAACACGGCGTTTCTTCATCTCCAGACTATGGTGGATATGCTCCAGCAACTCCTTGAATTTCCTTTCACTTGCACAATTCATACTAAATTCCTCCATTTTGCATATGATTTTATATCTAAGTATACTCAAAAGAATGAATATAATTCCTGCTCCTCGGGAAATAAAAATTGGGTTCTGCATTCCGCATCATACATCAATCTTTGCTCCACTGTTTCTAGCTCACAATCACTATTATTAGGACTATGGACAATAACTGCCTGCTGGGGATTAATTTTTTTGATAAAATTCAGGGTGTTCTCAAAGGTATCATGCAATGAGTAATCTGCCTTTATGTATGAAAAATGATCCAAAAATCTAGGTTTTTTTCTAGCTGAAAGAACAATACATCTATCATACAAATTGCTATTTTCGCTGAGCCTGTAGTTGTTACGCTGCAGCATTTGCAGATTAAATGTCTCCATTTCACCAATCAAATTATAGATTCCTTCATCAATATATATTTTGATATCCTTGGAGACAAATTCATTTAGCATGGCTAATATTTCTATTCCCTTGCTAAGCTGAGGTGCCTGACAATAAATGTTTTCTCCACGCCATAGACTTTTTTGAATTTCCCCCTTGATAGCCTGAATAGCGTTTTGTATATTGCCACCACCACCTAAAGGATGCTTGGCGTGCAAGCCACATATGACCATCAAATCAATATTATCCCGTGGCCAATCACAACCGCCTGTCAGCAGACTTTCTTCTACGGCATAATCTCCTGTATAAAGAATGTTTTTGCCACCATAACGGAATAATGTCATCATTGCTCCTGGTATATGTCCAGCACTAAGGAATTCCACCTCATATTCCTTAAAGGGGATTTTTTGCGCATAATTGATGGAACAGCAACGATTCTCCAAAGCCTCCAAAATATATTGGACTACGTAGGGATTAAGATGCATCAGTCTTTGATAATTTTCCTCCGAGTACTGATATCTTAACAATCTCCTTGTTAATTCCGTCATATATATTTTCGTATTAGGCAGTTGATGCAACATCTCTGGCAAATAACCACTATGGTCTAAATGTGCGTGAGATATATAGATTTCGGATAGCTGGGATAAACTATATATGCCTGGCACCCCTAGCAAAGCATTCAGCACAGGATTTTGTTTAATCCCTGACGCGTAGCCAATACCACAATCTAATAAAATATGATTATTTCCCAAACCCATGTAATAGCAACTAGCTCCTACTCTTTGTCCACCCCCTAAGGCCATAAATTTAATCTGTTGGCTTTTCATTATCTCACCTTCTTGCTATCATATCATGTTAATTGTATTCGACATTTTTTTGACAATTCCTTTAAATATAAAAAATTCATAGTGACTTTCTGTGTTGAAATGGTTTATTTTGATTTCATTATAACGATTCAAAAGTACAAAATATGTCCTTTTATATTTATTTTTATAATAACGCACAAAAAAACATGATGCTTAGTCACTTTTACTTTGTGACCTGGCATCATGCTTTTTTTAGCAGGAGCTTTCGCCCAATCTTGGATGTTTTACTGGCTTTAGACTTCTTCGGCGGATGATGTCCAGAGCCTCTGCCATCTGCACATCCTCCCGCTGGAGGGAATATTCATAGACACAGATGGGAGTTTCTACCCCCAGCTCGCTGGCAGGCATATAGACATATTCATCGCTGATATTATCTCCGAAGATTACACCGGCTCGCAACTCAGATTCAGTCATAGTTTTCATTTATATGTACTCCTTCAAACAACTGCCTGAGAGCCAGCGGCCTCATCTTTCCTTTTGAGGCCAACATTCCTTCAGGTAGTTTTTGATTTCCTTTTCCTTACCATTATCGCTAGGATGGTAATATACCCTGTTTTTCAGCTTGTCTGGCAAATACTGTTGTGGCTGAAAATGCCCCGGAAAATCATGGGGATAGATATAATCCAACCCATGTCCCAGCTTGGAGGCTCCCTTATAATGAGCATCCCGTAGATGGGCTGGTACTGAGCCACAGTCCTGACGGCGCACTTCTCCCAAGGCTTCATCTATGGCCAGATAGGCAGCATTGCTCTTGGGAGCCGATGCTACATAGGTTACAGCCTCGGCCAAGGGGATTCGTCCCTCTGGCATCCCCACAAACTGCACAGCCTGAACTGCTGACATAGCCACTACCAAGGCCATAGGATCTGCATTGCCTACATCCTCGGCAGCGCAGATAGCCACTCGCCGGGCAATGAAATTAGGATCTTCTCCCCCGGCAATCATGCGAGCCAGATAATGAATGGCGGCATCGGGATCACTGCCCCGCATACTTTTGATAAAGGCGGAAACCGTATCGTAATGATTGTCCCCCTTTTTATCATAATACTGCACCTTTTGTCCAAAGATATTCTCCAAAAGAGACATATCTATAACACCGCCAGTCTCTGTCATGGAGGCTGCCTGCTCTAGAAGATTCAGGGCCATACGACCATCGCCACCAGAAAGGCGTACCAATGCCTCCATAGCATCCTCACGGCATTCCAGCTCCTCACTGCCCAGGCCCCGTTCCTTGTCGGCCAGTGCCTGCTTGATAAGGAGACGGATTTCCCCATCAGTGAGAGAATATAATCTAACCAGTCTTACCCGGCTTAGGAGAGCGTGATTCACCTCAAAAAAAGGATTTTCCGTAGTGGCTCCAATCAGGGTTAGACGGCCATCCTCCACATAGGGCAGCAATACATCCTGCTGGCTTTTGTTAAAACGATGGATCTCGTCAATAAAAACGATGGTTCTCTTTTGATAAAACTTCCGCTGGTCAGCAGCTTCCTCCACAATTTTCCGAATATCCCCAATACCAGAGGATACTGCATTAAGCCTTTTGAAATTGCTGTTGGTAATGCCGGCAATCATCATGGCTATAGTGGTTTTACCAGTACCAGGAGGGCCAAAAAGTATCATGGAGGGCAGCTGATCCTGCTCAATCATACGGCGCAGATACCTTCCCTTGCCCATAGATTCCTCCTGACCAATAAATTCCTGAAAATTTCTTGGCCGCATCCGCTGGGCCAAAGGCTCATATTTATTTTTATTCTTTTTTTCCTCAGCAGCCGTTGCTTCGGCAAACAAGTCAAAGCCCATGTCCATTTTATTTTTCTCCTGTGGAGCCAAAGCCTCCTGTGCGCTGTGCTCCCTGACCAGCAGCATCTCCATCTACAGTTAGATAGCGATAAAAGATTCCCTGGGCAATCCGCATACCCTTGGCAACCTGCACTGGCTCCTCACCATGATTAATCAAAGGCACCATAATATGTCCCTCATTGCCGGGACTATTATAATAATCTGCATCTATAATACCTTGATTATTAATACAGCTGATTTTGTTTTTGATAGAAAAGCCTGACCGCACATGAAGTCCTAAATACTCGTCCTGCTGCATATAGGCTTTAAGACCAGTTGGTACAATAGTAACAGCATGAGGCAGCAGTATCACATCCTCTGCTGCCTGCAAATCATAGCCTGCACTGGCTGCTGTCTTTCGTACAGGCAATTCTATGCCTGCATCCTTGTACTTGCTGACAATCTCAAAGCCTCGCTGTCTTTTTGCTGTCATTATTAACGCTCTACGCCCTCAGCCTTCTTCTCAAAATTATCCACAGGACGGCTCATAGTAATGGTGGAAATAGCATGCTTATACACCAGCTGCTGCTTGCCCAGAGAGTCCATGATTACAGTAAAATTATCGAAGCCCTTTACATAGCCCTTAATCTGAAAGCCATTCACCAAATGAATTGTCACGCCGATATTCTCTTTTCTTACCTGATTGAGAATGCTGTCCTGTAAATTAATTGCTTTAGTCATAATTATTTTTCTCCTACCTCTTTATTTATGTATCCAACGCCTTATATCCCACAGCATATTACTTGCCAAGCCTTCTGTATCCTTGTACAGTGCTGGTTGATACCAATGAATATATGACATTCTCCTATACCAGGTCAATTGCCTTTTAGCAAAATGACGACTGTTCTGTTTGATTTTTTCCACTGCTGCCACAAATTCAGGGGTGTTCTCCCCGGCTTGTATGACTGGCAGCATTTCCTTGTAGCCAATGCCCTTCATAGCCTGACAATCTAATGGCACGCCAGCTGTTACCAGCTTCTGCAGCTCCTGCTTTAAGCCCTGCTGCAGCATAATATCTACTCTCTGATTGATTCTATCATAAAGCTGACTGCGTTCCCACCCCAGACCTGCTACATAAGCATCATAACTGTGGCCAATTTTGCTTTGGGAAACCTCGCTGCCACCTAAATGATGAACCTCCAAGGCTCTTATCACCCGTCGCAAATCATTGGGATGCAATCTTGCCGCTGCCTCTTGATTGGCCTGAGCCAGCATGGCATGGACATATTCCCTGCCCTTAGTCTCCGCCAGCTTCTCCAGCTTCCGGCGATATTCACTATCCTCCTGCTGTTGATTCAGCTCATAGCCTTCCAGCAGGGACTGAATATAAAGACCTGTGCCTCCTACCAATAAGGGAATCTTCCCTGCCTGGTTCAGCTGGGTAATAATCCCTTTTACCTGGGTAAGAAAATCCATGAGATTGAAGCTGGCATCAGGGGGCAGAATATCCACCATATGATGAGGTATTCCATCCATTTCCTGACGAGTAGGCTTAGCTGTGCCTATATTAAAATCCCTATAAACCAGCATGGAATCTCCAGAGATAATCTCTGTATCCAAAGCATGAGCCAGCTGTATAGACAGAGCGGTCTTGCCGGAGGCTGTAGGCCCTAATAGTACCAGTAGTTTTTCCAGTGCTGTCACCTCACTTTAATTCCGACAAATCCATACTGTCTCCTGGGCGGAGAATATGGACCTTAGCGGTAGTCTCTGCCTCCACCAGTGTCTTAAACTCTTCAGGCTCAGCCTGAATTACTGGCCAGGTATTGTAGTGCACCGGAATAACATGCTTCGGCTTTAGAAGCTTTACTGCCTCAGCTGCATCCTCTATACCCATAGTGTAATTATCTCCTATAGGCAGGACAGCACAATCCAAAGCAAAGCGTTTGCCTATCAGTTCCATATCACTAAAGAGGGCAGTATCTCCTGCATAATAGATATTCTTTCCCTCCATAGATACCACAAAACCGCAGGACAGCAGGCCTGGAATACCGCTGCTGTGTATGGCCTGTGTCATATAGACGGAGCCAAAATCAAAATCTGCCTTGCCGCCAATATTCATGCCGTGGCCATTTTCAGCCTGACAGGCCTCCAACAGCTCTGGACAGCCAATAACCGTAGCCCCGGTTTTCTGGGCAATATTGGCGGTATCCCCTAGATGATCTCCATGACCATGAGAAACCAAAATATAATTGCAGGTAATTACATCTGCAGCTGTAGTAGCAGCAGGATTTCCCGTAAAAAATGGATCAAATAACAGCTTGCGCTTGGCATTGTTCAAAGCAAAGGCAGCATGGCCATAATAGGTAAAAAGCAGCATAGCAAAGGCTCCTTTCCTCATAATCTCTAATAATCTCTAATCCGCAAAAGCAGGATTAAGCCTGATTCTCAGCTTCCTCCCGGATAACTACTCTATCCTCATTATCAATTTCCTGAATTAGAACACTGATAATCTCCTTGGAGGAAGTAGGAACATTCTTGCCTACATAATCCGCCCGAATAGGCAGTTCCCGATGGCCTCTGTCCACCAGCACCGCCAGCTGTATGGCATGAGGCCTCCCCATATCCATTATCGCATCCAAGGCAGCTCTAATGGTACGACCTGTGTAAAGTACATCGTCCACCAATACCACTGTCTTGCGGTCAAGATCCACAGGCATGGTAGTAGGCCGTACCACCGGCTGATAGGACAGATGGGAAAGGTCGTCACGATAAAGGGTAATATCCAAAATGCCTACAGGAGGCTTCTGGCCCTCAATATTGGCAATAGCTTCAGCAATGCGCTCTGCCAAAGGCACACCCCGAGAGCGGATGCCTACCAGCACAATATCCTCTACACCTTTGTTTTTCTCCACAATTTCGTGGGAAATTCTTACCAGAGCACGATTGATGCCCTGCTCGTCCATTAATACAGTTTTCTCAATAAGGTTTTGCATAACTACCTCTCCCCTCAAAGACAATTATTGCTATTTAGCCAGTCGATGGCGAAGCTTCTCTATAAGCTTTTCCATATCCTCCGGCATAGGGGCATGAAATTTCATGCGCTCCCCAGTAACTGGATGAGTCAGCTCCAAGCTCATGGAATGGAGAGCCTGTCCCTGAATAGCAAAGCTTCCTCTCACCCTGCCTTTTTTATCTGTGCCATATTTAGGATCTCCCAACAAGGGATGTCCAATATAAGCCATGTGAACTCTTATTTGATGGGTGCGACCTGTTTCCAATCTGCACTCCACCAGGGTTGCTTCCCCATACCGTTCCAAAACACGAAAATGGGTGGTGGCTGGCTTGCCGTTTTCCTGCACCACAGCCATCTTTTTCCTGTCCACTGGATGACGGCCAATATCGCCCCGAATTATGCCAGACTCCTCTTTGATATTACTCCAAACCAAGGCCTGATATATGCGGAAAGCAGTTTTGGCCTGAATCTGACTAGCCAAATGCATATGAGCAGCATCGTTTTTGGCTGCTACCATGACTCCGGAAGTATCCTTGTCCAAACGATGGACAATACCTGGGCGAATCTCTCCATTAATGCCGGAAAGATCCTGACAATGATACATCAAGGCATTCACCAATGTGCCAGAGTATACACCAGGAGCGGGATGCACTACCATGCCTCTAGTCTTGTTAATAACAATAATATCCTTGTCCTCATAAAGAATATCCAAGGGTATATCCTCTGGCAGGATAGCCACCTGCTCCGGCTCTGGCACTTCCAGCTCTACCACATCATGGGGCTTTAGTTTGAAGTTTCCCTTGCGGTTTACGCCATTTACCCAAGCCTGACCGCTGGCTATCAGCTTCTGAATATGTGAACGGGAAAACTCCGGCATCTGGCCTGTCAAAAACACATCCAGCCTTTCGCCGGTATTTTCAACTGTAAAACTATTCCTCATCCTCATTCCGCCTTTGCCACATATCCCAAATCAACATGGCTGCCCCACCGCAGATTGCTATATCTGCAATGTTAAAGACAGGCCATATTCTGAAATCTAAAAAATCCACTACCAAACCACTTTGGATTCTATCCAGCAGATTACCCAAGGCACCTCCCAGCAGCAGTCCTGCCCCAATGCGAGTTATCAGGCTCTCCCGCTGAATATGCTTATAAAATACCAATGCCAATACCACAACCAGCAGGGCTACAACAATAAATATCCATCGCTGATGCTCCAGCATCCCAAAGGCAGCCCCTGGATTAAGCACAAAAGTAATATGAAACACATCTTTAATTATGGGGATGGACTCTCCCAAATGCATACTTACTAATACCGCATGCTTAACCAGCTGGTCTAAAATAAAAACTAAAATTCCAATACCTAATGGCACCTGCCACAGCCTCCATATTTATTTAAATTACTAATTATCCTTATTATCCTTATTATCCTTATTATCCTTATTATCCTTATTATTCTTATCTGCCTGTGCTTCAATCTTAGGCGCAGGTACTGATTCCTTCTGCAGATTATTATCAGCCTGCTTAGGAGGATTCTCCACCTTGTCAGGCATAATATCATAGGCTTCTTCCAGCAGTCCCAGCTCGGTCTGCATCAGATTCCGCATCTTGGCCACAAACTGACGGCGCTCTCTTACCAGACGGTCGTATTCTTCTACCGCAGACCGAATCTGAGCAGCAGCCCGCTCAATTTTCAGCTTGCACTCCTGTTCAGTGTCTTGACGAAGCTTGTCTGCATAAAGCTGAGCCTCCCGCTTAAGATTCTCCCCAGCCTGCTTAGCAGCCTGACGAATCTCCTCGCCTCTGGTATTGGCAGTAGTTACCACCTCGTCAGCAGTACGCTGAGCCACCAGCAGGGTATCCTGAAGGTTCTTCTCCAGCTGATGATACTGATCCAGCTGTTTTTTGTTCAACTCGATTTCCTTTTTCAGCTGACGGTTCTCTCTGTACAGGGTTTCATAATCATTAACCACCTGATCCAGAAAATCATCTACATCCTCTTTATTAAAACCACGAAAGCTTGTGGTAAATTCCTTATTATGTATATCCACCGGTGTAAGCATATCATTACCTCCAAGATATTAGTAATAGCGTTTTAACAGGACTCCAATACGGCCCTTCTTTGTCTGACCACGAACCTCGGCAACCTCCAGCCTGCCTCTGCCTCGCAGGGAAAGGGTATCCCCCTCCTTCACATTCTGGGAGGAATTTTTCACAGGCTGCCAATTCAGCTTCAGCTTATCTGCGGCAATATCTGCTGCTGCCCGGCTTCTGGATACACCATAACCTGCGGCCGCAATGGAATCAACTCGCAGGGAAGCTACTGTAGCCCGCAGCTCCTTGTACTTTTCCTCCTTGGGAGGAATAGTAGACAAATCAGCCAGTTGGCATTTCACACCGCTATGGCCAATCTGAGTAAGATTGGTCAGCAGATAATCGGCCAGCTTTTTATCTGTAACCACGCCGGCCCGGGCATTGCCCATAATAATATCCCCTAGACGGTTCCGCTCAAACCCAAGGCTCATAATGGCCCCCAGCACATCTCTGTGTCCAATATGCTCAAACTGACCGTTCCATTCTATGCGGATATAAGCCAGCTCAAAGGAAGGAGCGCCGCCAAAATCCTGATCCACAAACATGGCCCGCTGGCGCTCTGCTCCCTGATAGCCGCCATCCATATCCAGTCTTAAACCAGGATAGTTTGCTGCTATGGTTTCCGCAATCTCCTGACCATAGGGATCCATAAACTCCCCTAAGCGGAATTTCTGACTTCTTTGTACCTGTTCAGCCATATCAACCAGCCGAACAGCCACTTCCTCTCCCTCTGTATTGCGATAATATCTGAGAATCTTTTCTTTTTGTTCTGCTCCTGCCATATATTCCCAATCCTTTGATAACTATTTATTTCTTTTCCCAGGGCATATCTCCCTGATCATTATTTCCCTGCTTTTTCACAGCAACATTGACATTTTTCGGTGAAAAAAGCCATACCCTGCTGCTGATGGAATTAACGCTGCCATCCAGAGCGTAGGTAGTACCGCTGACAAAGTCCAGAATCCGTCGATAGAGCTGGTCGTCAACTCCCTCAAAGTTAATAACTACAGGGCGTTTTTCCTTCAGGCAATTGGCAATCTGCTGGGAATCATCCAGAGATCTTGGCTGTATAACTACCACCTTCATGGGGTCAGCCCGTCTGTAAACACCATGGGACGTGGTATAAGTCTTACTCCCCTCCCGAATAGAACCAGCGGTACTGCCAATATTCACAACCTTGGAGCTATGTCCACTACTAAAGTCATTGCCCACAGGCTCTGCCGGTCTTTCCTCACCCTGACTGTTATTAATATTCCGTCCGTTCTGAGGTGCAGGCTCCTCCTTCACAGAATTACCTGCCTGCTTGGTATCAGCAGTGGTATTCTGAAAGTCTTCCTCGCCGTCAGAATCTGTAACACCTATTTTTGTAAAAAAGTCCTTTATTTTCCCCATGGGTAGATCCTCCCTATTTGTGCTAAATCAATATTGTCTAGGGCCAAAAATACCTGTACCCACCCGTACAACATTGGCACCCTCTTCTACAGCAATTGTATAATCATGAGTCATTCCCATTGATAAATACTTAATATTCGCCTTCTGCCAGGAAATCTCCTTTATATGATCATAAATTTTTTTCATATTGGCAAATAAAGGCCGACAATCTTCCACATTCTCATAGTTTGGTGCGATACACATTAAGCCCATAAGCTGAAGATTATCCATCTCATCCACCTGATGCAGCAATTCCTCTAAGCCATCCTCATAAATTCCAGATTTGGAATCCTCATGGGCCAGATTAACCTGTACTAACACCTTTTGTACCTTGTTAATACCTGCTGCGGCCTTGTTGAGAGCCTTTGCTAAATGAAGGCTGTCTACAGAATGAATCAGATCAAAAATCTTTACTGCCTGCTTGGCCTTATTTGTCTGAAGATGGCCGATAAGATGCCAGGTAACCTTTCTGTCCAAGGTTTCGTATTTCTCCTTGGCTTCCTGAATACGGTTCTCACCAATATCTGTAACACCAGCATCAATAGCCTGACGCATAGCATGTATATCGTGATTTTTGGTAACAGCTATCAGCAATACATCATCCTGACAATCTTCCGACCGGTTTTTCATACTGGTGGCAATATTCGCTTCTACTTCATGGAGCTTTTCTTCTATCATGTCTATCACTCCTTGTGTTCATATATTATCTATTTTACACTAATTATGGCTGCAATGCGACCTGTTTTACCTTTATCTGCCCGATAAGAAAAAAATTGTTCACTATGGCAACAGGTACATACATGGGCATTTTCTATATGCTCAGGCTTTAGCCCTGCCTGCAAAAGCTGCAGGGTATTGGTTTTCTGTAAATCAAGATGAACATTTCCCTCTGGGCCTGAGAGAATTTCTGCCTGAAATTCTGGAAACCTAGCCCGGAATTTCTCTGCCAAATCATCGCCTATCTGATAACAGCAGGAGCCGATAGAAGGGCCAATGGCCGCCAAAATATCCTCTGGACGGGAGCCATAGTTATCCTGCATGGCCTCCACGGTCTTTGCCACAATGCTGCCGAAGGTTCCCTTCCAGCCTCCGTGGGCAAGACCTACTGCTCTATGGGCAGGATCTGCCAGCAAAATAGGAGTACAATCGGCAAAAAACAGCATTAGTGGTACCTCTGGTACATTGGTTATCAAGGCATCTGTATCTGGAATACTCTGGCTGAAATCTAGAAAGCCTGCTCCTGACTGCTTTTCTGTTATCACTGCCACATTGTTGCCGTGAACCTGCTGACAGGTAGTGGTTTTTTCGCTGTCCATGCCTAGAGCTTCACAAAATATCCGCCGATTGGCAATAACCTTTTCTGCCTCGTCCTCCACATGAAGTCCCAGATTCAGAGAAGCATATTGTCCCTGACTACAGCCTCCATGCTTGGTAGAAATTCCATGCCGAAATTTATCCTGAGGGAAAATGTCAAAGCTGCCCAGCCAAAGCTGAGGACGATTGCCAGCTATTAATTTAAATCCCATTTGTCTATCACCCTTGCCTTCTTTGCCAATTGTCTATTTACAAACACCGCACCGCTTACAGCCATCAAAACATTTAATGGTATGTGTCGGCTCTGGTTTTTTTGCCTCTGCCAGTTCCTTCAGTAGATACTCTCTGGTAAAGCCCATATCCAGTACCTCCCAAGGCAGTAATTCATCTATAGGCAGCGGCTGGGAAACATAATCCTCCAGCTTAGTACCCTGAGCCTTCAAAACTGACTTCACGGCCTTGCTGCCACCGTTTTGATGAGCTTGCCACAGAACTTCGCCTGCCTGCTTATCTCCTCGGGCCAAAAAGGCCTGTATATAGGCATCCCGGGGAGATTCTGCAATAACCTCTATATTATGCCTTTTCTTCAAGGCGGTAGTTATCTGCTTCAAGGAGTTTTGGATATACTTCAAAGGGGCCATAGGCTCCCACTGGAAAGGGGTAAAGGGCTTGGGAATAAAGGGGTTGATACTCAGGGTAAGCCGTCCCATGGCCTTGTGCTCCTCCATAAAATCCTTTAAGCGACAGGCCATATCAATAATGCCTTGAATATCCTCTGGACCTTCTCCCGGCAGACCAATCATAATGTATAGGCGGAAATTCTTTATTCCTGCCTTGATACCCATATCCATAGCATTAAGAAGATGTTCCTCCTCAATGCCCTTGTTCACCACCGCCCTCATGCGGTGACTGCCAGCCTCTGGCGCCATAGTAAGGGTGCGCAAGCCGCTGGCCGCCAGTGAATCCACCAGCTCCTGGGTAACAGAATCAGCTCGGAAGGAGGCAACGGACATACTTAGGCCATCTCCTAGAATTTCCTTACACAGCTGGTCAATTTCGGGATAATCGGAAATTGCCGCTCCCATTAGGCCTACTCTGCGGCCGGAATCCCTTGCCTTTACCAGCATTTTTTCAATGGCCTTCAGGGAACGATTCCGAGGCTTGCGGAAACAATAGCCTGCCATACAGAAACGACAATGACGGCCGCAGCCTCTGGCTATTTCCACCAAATGCAGATTAAATTCCGTATCCTCTGTGTATACAGCCGTTTCTCCCGGAAATGCATCCAAATCAGCCAGCCATTGGCGCTGTACCTGACCACTGCCCTGCTCCAGCTTATGAACCGAAGGGACATATACTCCCGGCACCTGAGCCAAGGCTTGCAAAATAGCTTCCCTATCTGCCCCCTGAGCCTTCATTTCATGATATACATCCATAAAGGCAGGCATAATTACCTCACCCTCGCCTATGATAAAGGCATCAAAGAAAGGGCTTAAAGGCTCTGGGTTAAAGGTGGCACAGGGACCACCGCCGATTATCAATGGGTCCATATCGGATCTATCCTTGGCCAGAGGTACAATCTTCCCTAGCTCCAGCATGGTAAGGATATTGAAATAGTCCATTTCAAAGGATACCACAAAGCCCACAATATCAAAGCGATTCAGCTCCGTCTGGGTTTCCAGGCTCAACAAAGGAATCCTGGTTTTGACATATTCGGCCTGCTGACGCTTTTCTGGACAAAATACCCGCTCACAGGCAGTATCCTTTCTCTGATTCAGCAGACGATATACAATATGCAAACCAAGATTGGACATTCCTACAAAATAGGAATTGGGATATGTTAAGGCAAAACGGATTCTGCCTCCCGCTGGATATACATAATAGCCTGTTTCCCGTGCCAGCTGCTGTCTAAGCTGCTCCTTTAACTTCCAACCCAAAATAATCTCCTAATCGCTAATCAATATTTTTATCTCATACAATTATTCATGACCGGCCAATACATCCAATTCCTTTTTGAAGCTTTGAATGTCCGTAAACCGACGATAAACCGAAGCAAAACGAATATAGGCCACCTGGTCAAAATCCTTGAGCTGAGCCAAGGCCTCCTCCCCAATAGCTTTGGAGGGAACCTCCTGTTCATATCTCTGGCGCAGATTCTGCTCAATATTATGAGCCAGAGCCATAAGACTGTCCAGGGATTTGTCCCTTTTGTCGCAGGAACGAATCAGGCCATTCAGCAATTTGTTAATATCAAAAATCTGACGGGAGCCATCATGCTTTAATACCATCAGAGGCATTTGCTCCACAGTTTCAAAGGTGGTAAAACGGTTGCCACAGCTGCTGCAGCCTCGACGCCTTTTGATGGTTCGCCCTCCATCCACCGCCCTGGAATCAATAACACGGCAATCCGGAGTACTACAATATGGACAACGCATTTATTTCACCAACCTTTTCCTTGTTTTTACTTGCTTATGCTTTTTCTCCGGCCTAATAAGGCAATGAGGCCCGTAGCCTATCAAATCCTGTCGTCCTGCCTGACAAAGAGCCTTTTTCACCAAGCCGTAATTCCCCGGCAGCCAGAACTGCATCAAGGCCCTTTGCATGGCCTTATCTTCCTTGGATTTGGCGGAATATACCGCCTCCCCGGTCAAGGGGTTAAGGCCTGTGTACCACATACAGGTAGACAGGGTGCCCGGTGTAGGAATAAAATCCTGCACCTGCTCTGGATGATAGCCCATCTCCTTTATGAACTCTGCCAGCTCAATGGCATCCTCCAAATGACAACCGGGATGGCTGGACATAAAGTAAGGCACCAGATACTGCTTCTTCCCTAGCTTTTGATTCATGCGGGTAAATTTTTCCACAAACCGTCTATAGACCTTGCTGCCGGATTTACCCATCATTCTGGTAACTCGATCAGAAATATGCTCTGGAGCAATTTTCAGCTGACCGCTAATATGATACTCACACAGCTCCCGCAGAAAATCATCCTTGGCCAACAGCAAATAATCAAATCGAATGCCGGAACGAATAAAGACCTTTTTTACCCTTGGCAATTGTCTAAGCTTCCGCAAAAGCTCAATATACCCCTGCTGATCTGCCACCAGATTACGACATACATCAGGGGATAAGCATTGCTTGCCGTGACAGGTGCCCCGCTTTAGCTGCATATCACAGGAAGTACGATGAAAGTTGGCGGTAGGGCCTCCCACATCGTGAATATATCCCTTGAAATCCGATTCCTGGGTAATGCGGACAGCCTCCCGAATAATGGACTCATCACTGCGAGGCTGAATAATCCTGCCCTGATGGGAGATAATAGCACAGAAATTACAGCCGCCAAAGCACCCTCGCTGGGCGGTAATACTGAATTTGACCTCCTTGATAGCAGGCACTCCCCCTGCAGCATCATACATAGGATGCCAATTCCTTTCGTAAGGCAAATCGTAGATTTCGTCCATTTCCTCTGTAGAAAGAGGCATGGCTGGTGGATTCTGCACAATACAAAAATCCCCATTCTGCTGAGCCAGCTTCTTGCCTCGGAAAGCATCCTGCTCCAGATATTCCACCTTAAAGGCCTCGGCAAAGGCCTTTTTATCCCTTTTTACCTCTGCTAGAGATGGCAAAGGAGTATAATCCCAAATATAATCAAAATTAGGCACCTTGAAGCAGGTTCCCTGCACATCCTGAATATTTTCTATGGACACGCCTTGATGAAGCTGGGCGGCAATATCTATCAGCTGTCTTTCTCCCATGCCGTATACCAGCAAATCTGCAGGACACTCTGCCAAAATAGAAGCACGAACCTCATTCTGCCAATAATCATAGTGGGCAAACCGCCGTAGACTGGCTTCAATGCCTCCAATAATAATAGGCACCTGCTCTCCCCAGCATTCCCGCAACTTTCGAGTATAAACCAGTACAGCCCGCTCTGGCCTCTTGCCTGCCTTGCCTCCGGGAGAATAGGAATCATCATGCCTAAGTCTCTTGGCCGCAGTATAGCGATTCAGCTGAGAATCCAGATTACCGCTAGACACAAGAAAGCCCAGCCTAGGTTTACCCAGGCTGGTAAAGTCCTTTGTATGATGCCAGTCAGGCTGAGGAATAATCCCCACCTTATAGCCATGTTTTTCTAGCAAACGGCACAAAATAGCCGGACCGAAACTTGGATGGTCCACATAGGCATCCCCTGAAACGAAGATAAAATCAAGCTGTTCCCAGCCCCGCTCTTCCATATCCGCCCTTGTTACAGGCAAAAAACTCATAAAACCTTCCCGCTCCTATCTCAGCCCTGAGGTGCTGCTGGTGCAGTCTCTGCTGCTGGCTGTGGGGCTGCTGGTGCTGGCTCTGGTGCAGCAACAGGCTCAGGAGCTGCTGGCTGGGCAGCCGGCACTTCTTCCTGCACTGGCTGAGGCTGTGGCTCTGGGGCACTGTAATGATTAGCCTGAGAGCTGCTTTCCTCATAGGTGCTTGGGGCACTTTCCTGCTGAGCAGGAGAATTTTCAGCTGCTTTAGCTGGCTCATCCTTCTTGAAGCTGCGCTCCTCTACCTGGCCCATCTTTCCCAGAGGGCCTACATCCTTGCCATTAAAGGTAATCTGAATGCCACCAGCGTTGCCTGCCAGAATATCCACATTCTCCTTACCCTGCCAGGACATTTCCTTACCCTTTTCTATGGTACCTTCAAAGGCTGGCTGACCATCAACCTTAACGGAAATCCAGCAATTTTCCAAAGCCTTGGCGGTAATCTCCACACCATCATATTTCTTTTCCACTGGTGCAGGCTTGGCAGTTTCCACCTTGACTGTCTCCTGCTTAGGCGCATTTTCAGTACCATCATCCATAAAGGCAATATAAACGCCACCTAGGAATACAAACATAATCCCCAGCAGAATCATAAACTTCTTGGAACCGCTTTTTTCTTCCCGCTCCAAGCTATCCCGATAGGCATCCCCAGCAGCAAAGAGATTCTTCTTTGGCTGTACAGGCTGAGGATTTTGCGCTGGCTTTCTGACAGGCTCCTGCGCAGGACTAAGCTCTCTAGCCTTACTACGGCCAAAAAGACTGTGGCCGGAGGATTTTACCTCTGGCTCCTGAGGCTGATCTACAGGCTGAACCACCTTGGTAATATTTCTTTCCTCATCGTATTTATCCAGCAGGGCATCCCCGTCTATCTGCAAAAATCGGGAATAATTTCTAATAAATCCCTTGGCATATACATCTCCAGGCAGGGAATCATAATCTCCCTTTTCTATAGCCTCCAAATATATATCACGAATACTGGTTTCCCTAGCTATATCTTCAATGGTTAATCCCTGTTTCTCACGTTCCCCGCGCAGAATATCTCCAACCATGTTACGTCCTCCTCTAATATACTTTTGATGTATTTAGCTATACCCTATTATAACATGTATTTTTTCTAGTACAATAGCTCACACTAGGTTTATTTACCCGGTTTTTCCCTAATTTCCTCCAAGGTAATAGAATTTAGAACCTCATTTATTCTGGCTCCAATTTTGTCCCAAACATCCCGCCGACTACAGCTGGCTGCTTTTGCACATACATAGGGCGCATCCCCATCCATCTGCATACAGTCGGCAAAGGCAATAGGCCCCTCCATAGCAACAATAATTTCCCCAATGGATATATCAACAGGCTCCTTGGCTAGTATATAGCCGCCCTGAGCTCCACGAATACTGTTGACAAAACCTGCCTTTTTCAAGGTACCCATTAGCTGCTCCAAATAATTCTCTGAGATATCCTGACGCTCTGCTATAGATTTCAATGCTACAGGCCCTGTACCATATTCATTGGCCAGATCCTGCAATGCCAGAACGCCATAACGACCACGCTGGGATAGCTTCATGCCTCCTGCCTCCCTTTATTAAAACTGCATCATTCTAAATTCCTTAATTAACTGTATCAAAATCGCTGCGGTTCTATCCACACCATAACGATTTGATTTAATGGTAATATCATAATTCATACCATTGCCCCATTCCATATCAGAAAATTCCTGACAATGATTTTTTCTATCTGAAGCAAAATCCTGAATCCTATCCAAGGCTTCCTCAGCAGAAATATTTTCCTTCCGCATAACCCGCTGTACTCTTTCTTTTTCGTCAGCAGTAATAAAAATATGCAGTGAATTACGATGCTTCTGCAAAATATAATTAGCCAAACGACCTACAATTACGCAGGAATCCTTGGCCGCAATTTCCTGAATAACCTTGGCTTCCAGCTGAAAAATCTGCTCCTGCACAGGTCTCTGATTCCCTGGCAAAGCCCCAGTGTACCAGTCAAACAACCTATACAGTGCGGTACTGGTAATTTTTTCCTCGTGCTCCTTGAGATATTCCTCCGCAAAATCACTGCGCTCTGCTGCCATTTTGATTATCTCCGTATCATAATAAGGCAGTCCCAGCTCATGGGCAATTCTTCTGGCAATAGTTCTGCCACCACTGCCATATTCATGGGAAACAGTCAGCACAAAATGCTGTTCTGACACCTGGGGCAGTTCCTGCTTCTCCCGCTCCTTTTGAATTAAATTCTCTGGCAAAAGCAAATAGGTCAAGCCCTTAAAATAGGTACTAAAAAATTTGATTTCTGAACCACAGAAAAAGGCTGCTATCAAAGTACCCTCTCGCACAGTGGCCAGTTCCCCTATAAACACCAGACACAAAACAGCTGATGTAATAGTCATACCCAAATCGGAAACAACCTTTACAGAAGTATACGGCTTTCTCAAGCGCTCAGATACCACCTGCAGCAAGGCATCCATAGGCAGTAAAGTAATTCTGGCAATAATCCCCAGATATATACCAAAGGCCATAATGGTACAGCCAGCAAAAAGCATAGCCACCTGGCCTATATAGGCAGTCAAAACCAAAGGTGCCAAAAATTCCAAGGACAAATCAATAAAATAACCAAATACTACTGTCATGCCTGCCTGCAAAAACAACAGCTTCTTTGGTATCCCTGGCTTTAGCACAGGCTGGAGAATAATCATAAACAGATTCAACAGAGCTGTCCAACCACCTACAGTAATACCTGTAAAAAGCAAGGAAAAGGTATACGGCAGGGATGAAATCGGGGATACACCCAGGGCAGATTTAATCATACAGGCTACACCAAAGCCCATAAAGACCAGACAGAGAGAGAATACCAGAAATCTTCTGGCCATCTCCGAAGGAGACTGCTTCATCTCTTTCAACAAGTTCATCACCTCATAGAACAATAAAGGGCTCGCAAACCGACCTTTAACAGCCACCTGCGAGCCCCGGAAATACTATTGGAAATCCTGCAAAATTACAGCAGAACCTTATGAGACAGATTTACGCGGCCCTTCTGGTCAATCTCAACAACCTTAACATCCAGCTCGTCGCCTTCCTTAACATAGTCCTCTACCTTTTCCACACGCTTTTTGTCCAGCTGGGAAATATGGCAAAGACCTTCATGGCCTGGGAAGAGCTCAACAAAGGCACCAAAAGCCATCAAGCGAGTAACCTTGCCTCTATATACCTGACCTACCTCTACCTCGCGAACGATATCCTCAATAGCAGCTACGGCCGCAGCGGAAGCATCTACGCTGGTAGCAGAAATACGAACAGTTCCATCATCATCAATATCGATCTGTACACCGCACTCGTCGATAATCTTCTTAATCATCTTGCCGCCTGGCCCAATAACCTCGCGAATCTTATCTGGCTTAATGTGCATGGTAGTAACACGAGGAGCATATTTGCTCAATTCCTCATTTGGCTGAGCAATGCACTCCAGCATCTTGCCCAGAATAAAGGCACGGCCCCGCTTAGCCTGAGCCAAAGCAGAAGACAGAATCTCACGGGAAATACCCTTAATCTTAATATCCATCTGTATAGCAGTAACGCCCTCAGTAGTACCTGCTACCTTGAAGTCCATATCACCCAGAGCATCCTCCATGCCCTGAATATCGGTGAGAATGGTATAATCCTCTCCATCCTTTACCAGACCCATAGCCACGCCGGAAACTGGGCGCTTAATAGGCACACCGGCATGCATCAGGGAAAGAGTGCTGCCGCAAACGGAACCCATAGAGCTAGAGCCGTTGGACTCCAATACCTCGGAAACCATGCGGATAGTATATGGGAACTCCTCAGTGGAAGGAATAACAGGCACCAAAGCACGCTCTGCCAAAGCACCATGACCAATCTCACGACGGCCTGGGCCACGAACAGGACGAGCCTCGCCTACAGAGTAGCCAGGGAAATTATACTGATGGATATAATGCTTGCTGGTTTCTACACCAAGGCCATCAATTACCTGCTCATCTCCCAGAGAGCCCAAGGTAGTAATAGTCAAGATCTGAGTCTGACCACGGGTAAACAGGCCAGAACCATGAGTACGAGGCAAAATACCTACCTCACAGCTAATAGGACGAACCTCTTCTACCTCACGACCATCAGGACGAATCTTCTCCTTAGTAATCATGCGGCGCACGATTTCCTTAACAATCTTGTGGAGCATATAAGGAATTTCCTTAACCGCATCTGGATAAATCTCCAGGAAATGCTCCAAAGCATCAGCCTTAACAGCAGCAATATGCTCGTCACGATCCAGCTTATCTGGGTTGCGTACTGCAGCATCCAGCTTATCAGTAGCATAGGCACGAATAGCCTGCTCCATTTCCTCTGGTACAGCAAAGAGCCTAACCTCTCTCTTAGCCTTGCCTACAGTCTTCTGCATCTCATCCTGAAAAGCAACAATCTTCTTGATTTCCTCGTGACCGAAGAGAATGGCCTCCAGAATAACTTCCTCTGGCAGCTCATCAGCACCAGCCTCAACCATCATAACTGCATCACGGGAGCCAGCAATGGTCAGATTCAAATCAGACTTTTCACGCTGCTCAACTGTAGGGTTGATAACAAACTCTCCATCAATACGGCCTACGCGAACACCAGCAATAGGGCCCATGAAAGGAATATCAGAAATAGTCAAAGCACAGGATGCACCAATCATAGCTGCAATCTCTGGTGCATTGTCCTGCTCTACGGACAATACAGTAGCTACAATCTGTACATCATTTCTATAACCCTCTGGGAACAGAGGGCGAATAGGACGGTCAATGAGACGGCTGCACAGAATCGCAGACTCTCCAGGACGACCTTCTCTCTTTATAAAACCACCAGGAATCTTACCAGCGGCGTACATCTTCTCCTCATAATCAACGGTCAAAGGGAAGAAATCAACACCCTCACGAGGCTCCTCAGAAGCGGTAGCAGTAACCAATACAACGGATTCACCGTAACGAACCAAAACAGCACCATTTGCCTGCTTTGCCATCTTGCCAGTCTCAACGGTAAAAGTTCTGCCGCCAAGCTGCATTTCAAAACTCTGCATCAAGTTTTTCCTCCTAATTTTCATTCTTTTTGCATACTAAGTTAGTATAACACATATTCAAATAAAAAGCCTAATATTTTTTTACAAAAACAAAAATCCCCCACCGAAGTGAGGGATTCAATGCAATTACTTGCGCAGGCCCAGCTTAGCAACGATTGCACGATAGCGCTCGATGTCAACCTTGTTCAGATAAGCCAAAAGACGACGACGATGACCAACCATCTTCAACAGACCACGACGGGAATGATGATCCTTCTTGTGCTCCTTCAGATGCTCGGTGAGGTAAATGATACGTGCAGTGAGAACTGCAATCTGTACCTCTGGAGAACCAGTGTCACCCTCGTGTACGGCATACTTCTGAATAATTTCCTGCTTTGCTTCCTGAGTCAACATAATATATTCCTCCTAATTAATTATTTCCCCAAGCCGGGACCAGCGTCGGAGTGTCGCTCATCTAGGCAAGAGGCATGCGCCCATTCATAAATTATCTGACACACAATGGATACTATATCACAAAATCTCAACTCTGTAAATACTTATTTAACTTTGTCTGCCAATAATTTGCGGGCAGTGATTTCATCTGCACGAAGCTGTTTTACCAAGGCATCTACACCGCTAAATTTTTTCTGCTCCCTAAGCTTGCCCACAAACTGTACCGTAATAGCCGCATCGTAGATATTCTGGGAAAAATCCAAAATATTCACCTCCAGGCGGCGATTACAGCCCTCAAAGGTAGGATTATCCCCTATATTGGCAATGCCATTATATCTTTTGCCATTTAGCCAAATCAGCACAGCATAAGCACCATTAGGCAGCATGGCCCGATGAGATCCGATAGCCAGATTGGCTGTAGGAAAGCCCAGTTTCCGACCACGATGATCTCCGTGAATCACCCGGCCTCCAAAGCTGAAATACCTGCCAAGATATTCATTGGTTTTTTCCAAATCCCCGGCTTCGATAAGACTGCGGATTCTGGTACTGCTTACCATACGGCCATCCAGCTGTACCGCCTGGCCCACCTCTGCCTGAAAGCCATATTCCTCCCCCATGCGCAGCAGCATACGAGGATTGCCCTTGGCCTTGGCGCCAAAGGAAAAATTAGGGCCTGTTACCAGATAATGAGGATTCAAACTGCGGCAAAGTTCATCAATAAAAGTCTCTGGACTTTGGCGGCACAGCTTTTCATTAAAGGCCACATTCACCAGCATCTGTACTCCCATAGCTTTCAGAATATCTGCCTTGGAAATATTATCCCCAATCTGCATAGGTACCTTATCAGGAGCAATCTGCTCCAAGGGGTGGTTGCTAAAGGTATAAACCACGCTGACCAGCTTGTGAGCCTTGGCCAGATTCATAGCCCGCTGAATAATACTTTGGTGGCCGATATGAACTCCGTCAAAGGTTCCCAGAGCCACCGCTGTTCCTTTATCTCCTAAAAGTTGTTTTGCTTCACTTAATTTATTGCATATAAGCATCTTATCACCTATCAATCATTTATTACTGCCATTTATTATAACCCCTAAACTTTCCAAAGTAAATGCCGGGATATTTAGTTTTATGTTCAACAAATTTTTTGCTTTCCTGGAAATTTTCATTTTCTTTTCAGACAAGCCTGCTATATTATATACAATCCCTTTGATGTACAAGATATGTACTTTCAGTACTATCCCATATACATCATTTTCTCCATCCCATTGGCGGTATCAGGACTTGATACCGCCATCTTTTTTGCCCAAATATATTCTCTCCCTAACAGATGAAAATTATTATCAATTTATTGTTGTTCATTGACAAAAATGGTATGATGTATACACGATTTAAGTTTTATTTTTTGTATAAGGAGAATGCATATGAAGAAACTATTTTATTTACTTCTCACCATGCTTTTGCTAGCAACCAGCTTATTAGCAGGCTGTGGCAATAATGCCCAGGAGAGCGCCAAAAAGAATGGCCAGCTGCATATTGTTACTTCCTTCTATCCTATGTATATTGCTACCGCCAATATTACCAAGGGTGTGGAGGGCGTACAACTTACCAATATGACCAAGCCTCAGACCGGCTGTCTCCACGATTATCAGCTAACCACTGATGATATGAAAACTCTGGAAAAGGCAGATGTTTTTGTGGCCAACGGTGCCGGCATGGAATCCTTTTTGGACAAGGTAATCAAGGAGCATAAAAATCTGACGGTTATTGATGCCAGCAAGGATATTTCCCTTCTGGAGGAAAATGGCCAGCCAAATCCTCATGTATGGCTGGATGTGGATAATGCCATTAAGCAGGTGGAGAATATTTCCCAGCAGCTATGTAGTGCAGATCCCAACCATGCTGAGGCCTACAAGGCCAATGCTGCTGTTTATATTGGCAAGCTAAAGGAACTGCAGGCTGATATGAACAATGAACTGAAGGATATTTCCCATCGGGATATTGTTACTTTCCATGAAGCCTTCCCTTATTTTGCTCAGGAATTTAACCTGAATATTATCAAGGTTATTGAAAGAGAACCTGGCTCTGAGCCATCTCCTCAGGAGCTGGAGGATATTATCAAGGATGTCAACAAGCTGCCAACCAAGGTATTGTTTACAGAACCACAGTATTCTCCAACAGTTGCAGAAACCATTGCTAGAGAAACCGGTGCTCATATCTATGCTTTGGATCCTATTGTTACTGGTGAAGCCAATGAACAGGCTCTGGATGCTTATATCAACACCATGAAACAGAATGTCCTCACTCTTAAGGAAGCCCTTAAGTAAAATATACAAACTAAAAAGCTGACCTAGAGATAATTTCTTCTCACTAGGCCAGCTTTTTTTGCTCTATTTTATTTTTTACTTAAAGCTGAAATTTGCTCAGGGCATTCTGCAGATCCTGGGCCTGCTCTGCCAGCTTACGGCTAGCATCGGCAATTTCCAGCATGGAGGCAGTTTCTTCCTCAGTGGAAGCAGATACAGTTTCTGCCTCACTAGCAACAGAACGGCTCATGGTATTAATCTTTTCAATAGCTTCGTTAATCTTCATGGTGTGATTTGCCAGCTCTGCTACAGCACCATCCATAGCATTGGAATTATCTGCCACCTTGGATACCATTTCCGCAATATGACCAAAGGAAGAACCAGCCTCTTTAACAGCTCCGGTTCCCTTCTTAACCTGGCCTACACCATCCTTCATGGACTTAACGGCATTCTCTGTATCCTGCTGAATACCAACCACTACCTTGGAGATTTCCCCAGCAGATTCCTGGGACTGCTCAGCCAGCTTGCGAACCTCCTCTGCAACTACGGCAAAGCCTCGGCCATGCTCACCAGCCCGGGCAGCCTCAATAGCCGCATTCAGAGCCAGCAGATTGGTCTGCTCCGCAATGGAGGAAATAGTATCAATAATCACACCGATCTGCTGAGATTTCTCACCCAACTGCTCAATAACCCCAGCAATATCCGTTACTGTAGCATCTATGGTTTCCATATTGCTTACAGCACCGCCTACATTGGTACGGCCTGTTTCTGCCACATCATTGGTTTCATGTACCTGGTTTACAGTCTCTCTCAGGGTTGCAGAGAACTCTTCCATGTGAGCCGTAAGATTATTAACACTGTTGGAAGCTGTCTCCACCTGATTGAACTGCTCACTACAGCTGCCTGCCACATTCATAACAGACTCGGCAATGGACTTGCTGACTGTTGCTGCCTGCTCAGAGGTAGAAGTCAGCTCCTCAGAGGCAGCAGCCAAATACTCTGCAGTAGTTACAATCTGCTGCATCAAAGCCAGAAGCTTCTCCCGCATATCACGGACAGACCGAACCATCAGGCCAATTTCGTCATTGCGGGACAGCATTACCTCAATTTCCTGTGCATCCGGATCATCCTTATGATCCCGGAAGTCACCATCACCTAAGTACTGGATCCTCTTTGCTGTCAGCTGTATTGGATAAGCAATCTGCTTGCCCATGTAGAAGGCAAAGGAAGCAATCAGCACAAACAGCACTACCATTACGGTAACTGCCACCATAATGTCACTTTTCAGCTCTGCCTCCAGCATGGCTTTCTCCTCAGCCACCATGGCATCTATATCATCAATCCAGATACCTGTACCAATTACCCAATTCCAAGGCTTGAAGCATACGGTATAATTACGCTTTGGCAATGGCTCTGTGGTATTAGGCTTGGCAAACATCAAATCAGTAAAGCCACCGCCTTCGGCCATACCATTTTGAATCATTTCCTTGATGTAGTACTTACCCTGAGGGTCCACAGAATCTATTCTGGATTTACCTTCAGTAGCTCTGCCCAGCAGTACCACATTGACACCCTCAGTGGTATCTACGTAGAAATAGCCTTTACCATCATCATAACGCAAATCTCTCACTGCATCTGCTGCAGCTTTCTGAGCCTGCTCCTGAGTCAGCTCACCCCTTTGCTGTTTCTTGTAGAACTCATCCAAAATGCTGTAGGCAACTTGAGTCTCTCCTTTAAGACTGGATTCTACATTTTTCTCCAAGGATTCCCGATAATGATCCAGTTGCTGATGATTAGCCTGAATCTGAGAAAAGATAAAGAATCCTCCCAAGCACAAAGCCGTAACTACAGAAGCTCCTGCAATAACAGCTATCAGCTTGGTTTTGATAGACTGAATCTCTCCCAATGAATTAATCCCCTTGAAACTAGACATAAAATATCCCTCCTGCTTATTTTTTTGATTGTGACAGGTGCTAATACAAATTCATATTCGTATGCTTATGTAATTCGCTACATTTTTCAAAATTCCTGCTTTTTTTATAATTTTTTTTAAATTCACAAAAAATAAGCTGCTGGCACTAAAACCAACAGCTTATTTACGAAGTATAATGAAGGATTACTTGTTTACAGCGTCCTTCAATGCCTTACCTGCCTTGAAGGCTGGAACCTTAGCAGCGGCAATCTTAATCTCCTCACCAGTCTGAGGGTTGCGGCCAGTACGGGCAGCACGATCTCTAACCTCGAAAGTACCAAATCCGATAACCTGTACATTCTCTCCCTTTGCCAGAGTCTCCTGAACAGTGCTGAAGAATGCGTTTACAACAGCCTCGGTGTCCTTCTGGGTAATCTCTGCTTTTTTTGCAACACTTGCAATCAATTCTGCTTTAGTCATAGGTTTATATCCCCTTTCGTACTTAATACGATGTTGATAATACCACATATTCTGTTGTTTGGCAAATATTTTTTCTATTTACAGCCCTTTTACTTCCGGTTCCTGGCTTCCTCCTGCTGATATTGCAGCATAAGATAGTCCATCAAAATACGAGAAATGACATATATTTCAAAAAATTATTTGATTATGCAGCCGCTATGCTTTTAGTCAAGCGCATGGCGTGGATTACGGGATACCTTTTCTACAGCCTCGGTCATAGCCCGGAGGGCCTCTACCTTTACCATCATATCACTAATATGCACCCGCTCAAAAAGATCCCCTCTATCTGTAGACACATATCTAGGCTTAAGGCCGTTCAAAGCCAAAGCCTTAATATCTGACAGACACTGAGAACAACAGCAGGCATCAGGAAACTTTTTCATAACGGTAGGAAATTCTTCATCAATCAATCTCTCCACCACATTAGTAACATGTACATCCTTCAGGGTATCCTTATCGAACTGAATCGTCATAACATCAACCATCCCCTAATTACAACTTTACTTTCATCCTGTACTATATACTATCACAAAGTTAATATAATCACCATAGTAAATTTGTACAGTAAGAATTTACTTATGTTCATTCCACTTACCTTATCACTTATACTGCCAATGACAGGCGTGCTGTTCAATCAAATCTATGGTGGTGAATAGTACCAGGCCGATTAAACTTAATACCACAATACCTGAGTACATTTCCAGATAATTAACTCTCAGCCAGGCATCCATAATAAAATAACCCATACCGTATCTGGTGCCAAAGGTTTCCGTAAAGAAAAGCACGGAAATGGCTGTAGCTAATGCTACCCTGATAGCTGTAATAAACTTAGGCAGGGAGGCTGGCCACAGTACCTCGAAGAAAATATCCTTAAAGCCTGCTCCTAGGGAATACAAAGGATATAAGGTCTCACGAGGAATGGCCCTGATACCGTCCCGCACAGCCACCACAACCTGAAAAAGAATTATCAGGAAAATCATAATAATCTTAGATGATTCTCCCACCCCAAAAAGCAGCATCAAAATAGGCAGCAGAGCAATTTTGGGAATAGGATAAGTTAGATAAACCAAGGGAGATAGAAATCTGTCCCATTTTGGGAAATACCCCATGATTACCCCTAGTGGCAAGCCCACCACCACTGCCAGCAAAAGGCCTGCAGCTATGCGCCACAGGCTGTAGATACTATGAATAGCAATATAATCCATGAAGATATCCGACATATTCTCCGCCACCAACAGAGGACTGGGAATAATAGGCAGCTGAACAATTTCCGAGGCTATCCACCATACAATAGTCAGAAATACTGCTGCCGCCAAATACCAGACGCTTACTGATTTTCCCATATCTGATTCCAGTCCTTTTTAATTAGATTGCGAAGCTTTAGTCCCATTTCAAAAAACTCCTGCTTCTTCCTGATATCTTTACCCCCAAAAAGAGGATTGTCAACAATCTGGCTAATGCCGCCAGTATGGGCTGACAAAACCACAATTTTCTGCCCCAGATAAAGAGCCTCCTCCACATAATGGGTAACAAATATAGTGGAAACATTGAACTTCCGCCAGAGATTCAGGAAAATATCCTGCATTTCCTCTCTAGTAATGGCATCCAAGGCAGAAAAAGGCTCATCCATCAGCAATACATCTGGCTGGAGGGCAAAAACCCTGGCTAAGGCCACTCTCTGCTGTTGACCACCACTAAGCTCTACGGGATAGCGATGTCCCAGCCCCTCAATGCCTAGCTGGCGCATCAACTGTTTAATAACATTTCTATCCAAAAGCTCCGGTGCCTTTTTGATTTTCATGCCCAAACGAATATTATCCACCACTGTTTTCCAAGGCAGCAGGCCATAATTCTGAGGCATAAAGCCGATGGTTTGCACCCGAGGATTAACCTCCTCCCCATTAATGTAAACCTGTCCCTCATACTCCGGAATAAGACCTGCAATACATTTCAACAAGGTGGATTTACCACAGCCAGATGGGCCAATAACCGCACAGGTGCCTCCATCAGGAATCTCCAGATTCACATTGGCAATGGCAGTGTACATATCACTGTCGGTTTTGTACTTTACTGATACATTTTCAACCTTAATCATAAGCTTACTTATTCAAATCTACAACAAGCTCAGCATAGCTGTAATTGCTCTTAATCAAGCCCTTCTGCTGCATCCAGTTCAGGCACTCAGTAACATCCTTTTCCTCTGGCAGACCAGCCTCCCGATATTTAGGGAATTTCAAAGCTGTCTTAGCTGCTGCTGGGAAACCACTCTTCTCAATTACCAAATCCATATATTCATCCTGTGGATGGTCATTGAGATACTGCACGGCCTTGTTATAGGCGCGATAAAAAGCTTGCAGCTCAGCCTTCTTTTCATCAACAGCCTTAGCAGTAAACATCATTACACCAGGATTAATGCCCATGGCCTCAGAATCAGTAACAAAATGACAACCGCTGGCAATGGCAATAGAGCCCATAGGCTCTGGCAAGGTAGCTGCTGCCAGCTTGCCGTTCTGCAGCATTTCCAAGCGGGTAGGAATCTGAGGAATTACCACTTTGTTCAGACTGCCCTCTGGCATATTCTGACCAGCAGTAATTCTATCCGTTACATATTCAATAATGGTATTCTTGGATACAGCCACATCCTTGCCTGCCAGGTCCTGTGGCTTCTGAGCCTTTTCATCCTTGCCAGCAATCAGCTTATAAGTACCATCGGTATAGGAAGTAACCTTTACATCAAAACCGCCGGACTTAGCAAAAGCTACCGCCAGCATATCGGAAATGGCTCCATCCAGATTACCGCTCTGAAGGGCTGCATCTCTATCCATAGCGCTCTTAAACTTCTGAATATCTACCTTCAGGCCTTCCTCAGCAAAATAGCCCTTTTCCTGGGCAATGATAATTGGCACAGAATCAATATCTGGCATAACGCCAATAGAAACCTCCTGCAACTCCTTCTTGTCCTGAGCCTGATTGCCACAGCCTGCCAAAGTGCCAAAAGCCAACAGCATGGCCATAGCCATTATTAAATACTTCTTCATAAAAAAATTTTCCTCCTTGTAGCATCGCTTATTATTCTCAGCCAAAGCCTTATTTTGCCAATAATCCCTTAAAGGATTCCAGTCCCAGAGAAGCATAATGCAAAAGGCTGTCCACCATATCCTTGTTTTCATTATAAGCCTTGCTGACATCATCCTTCATGGACTGAGCCTGCTGGCGAATGGAATCCAGATTCTCCATCTGAGCATTAACCTCATCAATAGCTGCCCCTGCAGCCTGTACTGACTGATTCAGCTCATCCAGCTTCTGCTGAGCCTGGCTGGCCTTGGCATCTGTCTCCGCAGCCTCCTTTTTCTGCTTGCCTGCATCCCCGGTAATTTTGTCTATAACCTTGCCGGCAGCAGATTTGTCCTGAGTTGTCTTACTTTGCTGTTCCTGCTGCCCCTTTAGCTTGTCCGCCAAAGACTGGGCTTCCTTCTGCTGGGCCAACAGATTTTGGTATTTTTCTTCCAAATCTGCTTTTTGCTGTTGCAAAGACTGCTTCTGACTATCTGCATCCCGCAATTGGCGAGTGGCCTGCTGATGCTGATTATCCAAAGCATCCTTCTTGGCCTGCTGTTCACTCATATAGCCAGAAAGAGCTGCACCGAAAAAGGCTGCCAGTACAAAACCAACGACCAGCAAAGCTGCCATTTTTCCTTTCCCATGAGAGCCAGTAGTTTCCACAGGCTTTTGGGGTTGATTATTATATGGTTGGTTATTGTAGGGCGGAACATTACCGTGTCTTTCCCCATTTTCAGCATATTCCTGATGGGGATTCACTACCTTGATTGGTTCCAATTCCCGTACCTTCTTGGTGTTTAACAGCTGAGTCCGCTGATCATCCATATCAGGACTAACACGAGGCAGGGGCTGAGTATGCTCCAAATTGTTCATTTTTTCATCATTCATATATATACTTCCTTATTTCACATGGGCATTAACCTGCTTGGTAAGCAGTTCTGCATCCTTTTCCAAGGTTTTGGCAATTTTCATGCTATTATCTGAAGCCCTAATGGTAGCGGCTTTTTTATCATCCATCCACTTGGCATAGTTTGCCGACGCTTCAATGTGGGCATCACAGATTTTCAATCTTAATCTGTGGAGACTGCCTGCTGCATCTGGCACCTCCATAGCCTCCAGCTCAGTCTTACGGCTTTGCCAATCTGCCACCTGCTCCTCAGAAACCTTCTTTACCTGACTGCGAATACTGTCATTTCCCAGAGTGCCCTCTGCCAAAATAGCAGTTATTTTCTGCTGGCTTTCGGCAATAACAGCATCATGCTGAGCCATAAGCTGAGAGGACTCCTCCAAATAGGTCTTAACCTGTTGCTGGCGGATGTTTTGCAGCTTTTCTATGAAATCCTTGAAATTAACAATTTCATATACCTGCCACAAGCCATCCTGCTGCTGACATAGTTCCACATCAAGGACAAATTCCTCATTGGAATCTGTCTGCAACACCCTGACCTTGGCCAGAGCTGTGCCATCTTCCTTATCCACGGCCATAGAATCCAGCTTTTGGAACTCTATAGATGGCAGACCTATCCGATTGACAATCATGTCTGCATCCACCAAGCCATTTACAGAATTATCATCGCTTTTCTGATTGATCCAGCTTCCATATTCCACATAGTTCATAACCGCTGTCCGCAGGCTTGTTACCACAGGAGTCTTGAACATTCTGCTAAGATTGCTTACAGCCTCTCTAGTATCTCCTGTAGCTGGCACCATAGCCTGAATCAAGCCATCCAGCATGTCATCACTGGCTGTATCCAGCAAATGGTCCACCGCCACGTACTTGTCCAGCTTTTCCTTGTTGTGATCACTAACAGCTTCCTGCACCATCTTTAGGGTATATTCCGGTGTTTTAGTATATATATCCACATACCAATAACCGCCGGCTGCTGCCAGCAGTACCAATACTACACCTAAAGCAATAAGACGTTTTTTTATTGATTGCATAAATCCATTCATAACAATCACCCTTTACAACACAGAACAGTATAATTAAAAACCGCCCTCAATAATGCCGCCTCCCAGTACCCGCTGGTCAATATAAAAAACTGCAGACTGACCAGGGGTAATAGCCCTGGCTGGCTCTCGGAACTCCACCTTCACCTTGCCATCTTCCTGGGGATAAAGCGTGGCTGCTGCTTCTCTGGCTCCATAGCGAATCTTTACCTTGGCTTCCATTGGCTCCCGAAGATTATCTATGGCCACCCAATTAAGCTTATCTGCTATCAAGCCCTTGGCAAAGACCTGACTGTTGTTGCCAACAATTACCTGATTTTTTTCAGCATCCAAAGCAATAACATAAAGAGGCTCCTCTGCCGCAATGCCCAAGCCCTTGCGCTGGCCCACGGTATATTGGACAATCCCTTGATGGGTGCCTAATACGTGGCCCTCTGTATCCACAATATCCCCTTTTTTGCGCAAATCTGGGCGATGCTCTAGCAAATAATCTTTATAGTTATCGGGAACAAAACAGATTTCCTGACTTTCAGGCTTATTAGCCACTGGCAGATTCCGGACTGCAGCCTCCCGGCGGGTATCTGTCTTTACCCAGCCTCCCAGGGGGGTCATAATATGAGCCAGTTGCTCCTGAGTCAGCCGGTACAGGGCATAGGCCTGATCCTTATGATCATCAGTACCCTTAGATATATCATACCTTCCTGTAGCCTCATTGTAGCCAATCTGAGCATAATGACCTGTAGCCAGATAATCACAGCCCAATTCCTTGGCCCTGCCTATCAAGCCTCCAAATTTTACATTGGGATTGCAGGCTACACAAGGATTCGGAGTTCTTCCTCTGCCGTATTCCGCAAAAAAGTAATCTATTACCTTCTGCTGAAAAAGCTCTCGAAAATTGGCAACATAATGAGGTATTGCCAAAAAATCTGCTACAGCCTTGGCATCCTGAATAGCTCCTGCCGAACAGTCGCTAAGCTCCATAGTAATACCTATAACTTCGTGGCCCTGTTCCTTCAACAAAGCCGCTGTCAGAGAACTATCTACGCCGCCGCTCATGGCAACAGCAATCTTTTTTTTCTCCATTTTTCTACCTCTACTCATATACAAATATTCACTCTATATTATACTATCAAAACAAACAATCGTCAAAAATCCCTGCATAATTTTAAAAAAAACATTCAAAGGCAATAAAAAAGGCATCCTTTTGTACAGAATGCCTAAATTATTGCAGCAATATGCTATTTTCCCCATGTTAACGGGTGCTAAGGCTCCCACTGAATAAATCTCATTTTACAATTGAGGATGGCTATCCAGCCAACCCTGGAGAATAAACACCGCTGCCATTTTGTCTACAACCTTTTTCCTTTTCTTACGGCTCATATCTGCCTCAATCAAGGAACGGGTAGCAGCCACAGTAGATAGTCGCTCATCCCAAAAAATAATCTTGGCCTCTGGCTCGATTTTTTGAATCTCGCTGCAAAATTCCTTAACAAATTCACAGCGAGGCCCCTCTGTGCCGTTCATATTTCTAGGATAGCCTGAAACAAGAATCTTTGTTTCGTAAATAGCCATCAGCTCCTGCAGTCGCTGCAAATCCGCCTCCATAGTAGTCCGACGGATGGTTTCTACCCCCTGGGCGGTCATCCCCAAAAGGTCGCTGACAGCTATGCCAATGGTTCTATCGCCTATATCAAGGCCCAATGCTCTTTCCATTAATGTTTCTCCAAATAGGAACGAACCAGCTCCTCCAAAATCTCATCCCGTTCCAGACTGCGAATCTTCTTCCTTGCATCTTCAAAGCTGGTTACATAGGTAGGATCACCACTTAGCAAATAACCAACCAGCTGGTTAATAGGATTGTAGCCCTTCTTTTCCATAGATGAACAGGTACTGCGAATAATATTCTCAGCCTTGCTTTCCTCTGTTCCAAAACGGAACATCATTGTTTCCTCGCCAACCATAGCCATCTCACCTTTCATATCATATACTTGCTCTTTCTATTATATTAACAGACTTGACTGAAAATTAACAGAAAATCTTACATTATTTTTGCTAAAGTCAGAAAAACTGCCTAATCTTATTAAAATACCCTGCCAGCAATGCCAGCAGGGTATCGTATCCCCAAGGACAGGATATTACTCCTTGTCCTCCTTATTCTTTTTCTTTACATGAGTGCGGATGGACAGCTCACGCAGCTGCTTCTCATCAACCTCAGAAGGTGCCTGAGACATAACATCAGATGCACTCTGAGTCTTAGGGAAAGCAATAACGTCGCGGATGGACTTTCTCTTTGCCATAAGCATAATGAGACGATCCAAACCAAAGGCCAAGCCGCCATGTGGTGGAGCACCATACTTAAAGGCATCCAGCATAAAGCCGAACTTGCTCTGGGCAGCCTCTGGTGTCAGGCCAATAGCCTCAAATACCTTCTCCTGTACATCGTTCTGATAGATACGGAGAGAACCGCCGCCTACCTCAACACCGTTGAGAACCATATCGTAAGCAATAGCCTTTACCCTGCCAGGATCACTGGTAAGATACTGCATATCCTCCTCACGAGGTGCAGTAAATGGATGATGCATAGCCTTCCAGCGCTTGTCCTCCTCGCTGTACTCGAACATTGGGAAGTCAACAACCCACAGGAAGCACAGCTTATCTGGATCTATCAGGCCACGACGACGACCCATCTCCAGACGAAGCTCACCCAAAGCCTGAGCCACAACCAATGGCTTATCGGCAATAACCAACAGCAAGTCGCCAGTCTTAGCACCGGTAGCCTGCTTGATATTCTCGAAAGTCTCATCAGAATAGAACTTCTTGAATGGAGATTTAATGCCTTCCTCAGTGTACTGAATCCAAGCCAAGCCCTTGGCACCATAGCCCTGTACATACTGAACCAGGCCATCAAGCTCACGACGAGGAATATTAGCATAGCCCTCTACATTGATAACCTTTACCTGACCGCCATTCTCCAGAACAGACTTGAATACTTTGAAATCAGAGCCTTTTACATGCTCGGAAATATCCATCAACTCCATGCCGAAACGCAAATCTGGCTTATCGGAACCATAGCGCTCCATAGCCTCATCCCAGGTCATACGCAGGAACTTAGCAGGAATCTCTCTATCCAGAGCCTTCTGGAAAATCTCACCCATCATACCTTCCATCATGGTGAGAATGGTTTCCTGATCTACGAAGGACATCTCAATATCCAGCTGAGTAAACTCAGGCTGACGATCTGCACGAAGATCCTCGTCACGGAAGCAGCGTACAATCTGGAAATACTTCTCCATACCAGAAATCATCAGAATCTGCTTGTAAATCTGTGGAGACTGTGGCAAAGCGTAGAACTCACCTGGATTCAAACGGCTTGGTACCAGGAAGTCACGGGCCCCCTCTGGAGTGGACTTACAAAGCATAGGAGTCTCAATCTCCAGGAAGCCATTGCGGTCAAAGTAGTCACGCATAATCTTGGTAACACGATGACGGAGCATGAGATTCCTCTGCATCTCTGGACGACGGAGATCCAGATAACGATACTTCAGACGAAGCATCTCATCAACCTCAATACCATCCTGAATGTAGAATGGAGGAGTCTTGGCAGAGTTCAGAATACGCAGCTCCTCTACCACGATCTCAATCATACCGGTTTCCATATTAGGATTTACAGTTTCCTGAGAACGGGCTCTTACATTACCACGAACAGCTACAACAAACTCATTACGAATGGTTTCAGCCTTGTGGAAAGCCTCCTCACCAATAGCTGCCTCGTCAATAACAACCTGCACCAGACCAGAGCGATCACGGAGATCCACAAAAATCAATCCACCGTGGTCACGACGACGGGAAACCCAGCCGCACAGAACTACCTCACTGCCTACATGGTCAGCTCTCAGCTCACCGCAATGATGGGAACGCTTCAAACCTTCTAAAGTATCCATCTAACTTATTCACCTCATAAAGAAATAATCTTCAAAAAATCGCGACTATTATTATATCAAATGTACATAGTCTATTACAAGATTTTTATAACAAAAATCATTAAAAGAATAAACATCTGTGCAAATGAAGGTTAAATTCCCTTAAGCCTTAATCTTCTCTGCCACCTGATTCATAGGCACCTTTGCCTGAGAACTATCCTCCATACTGCGGAGCATAACTACGCCCTCGGAGATTTCATCCTCACCAAGAATAACGCTGTACTTAGCTCCCAGTTTATTAGCCTGCTTCATCTGAGCCTTCATACTGCGGCCAGCAAAGTCCATAGCTGCAGACAAGCCCTGCTGACGCAAGCTATTCAACAGCTTGAAGCCTTCAGCCTGAGCCGTCTCTCCCAGTGCTACCACATAGGCATCTACAGAACGGTTCTTCTCTGGCAGGAGATTCTGACTTTCCAAGGCCAGCAGCAAACGCTCCAACCCGGTAGCAAAGCCAACTGCCGGCGTAGGATTGCCACCCATTTCCTCAATCAAGCCATCATAACGGCCACCGCCAGCTATCGCACTCTGAGCACCTAGAGGAGGATATTTGATTTCAAAAGCAGTCTTGGTGTAGTAATCCAAACCTCTTACTAATCTAGGATCATGAGTAAAGCTGATACCTGCACTGGTCAACAGCTCCTTCAGCTTGGCAAAATGCTCTGCACATTCCTCACAAAGACAGTCTGTAATCTTTGGTGCATCTGCCATATACGGCTTGTCGCTATCCTTCTTGCAGTCCAAAATCCGCAAAGGACTTCTCTCAAAACGGCTGCGGCAATCCTCACAAAGATCCTCCAGCTTATCCCGGAAGAAATCCTGCAGCATAGTTCTATACTTGCTGCGACACTTTGGACAGCCTACAGAATTAATGGACAATTCCAAATCCTTTAAGCCTAAGCCTTCCAGTAGGTTCATAGCCAGCAGAATAACCTCCGCATCTACAGCTGGATTGGCCTCGCCCAAAGCCTCCACACCAAATTGATGGAACTCCCGCATACGGCCAGCCTGTGGGCGGTCGTAACGGAACATGGAACCAATATAAAACAGCTTTACCAGGTTGGACTGAGCATAAAGCTTGTTCTGAAGATAGGCCCGCACAGCAGAGGCAGTATTTTCTGGCCGCAAAGTAATACTTCTCTCACCTCTATCAGTAAAGGTATACATTTCCTTGTCTACTACATCGGTACCCTCACCTATACCACGCTGAAACAGCTCTGTATGCTCAAAAATCGGCGTGCGAATCTCACTGTAGCCAAAACGACGGCACAGCTCCCGAATCTCTCCCTCCACATAATTCCAATCGCCTACTGTATCAGGCAGTATATCCTTGGTTCCACGAGGTGCATTTGTCAACATTCCTCAAATTCCTCCTGTATCTATCTATATATTATATCTTATGCTTCCCTAACAGGCTTGCCATAGGTTTCCTCCACCAAAGCCCGCCTTTTGGCCACATATATGTCTATATCCCGCTCATAGGTAAGTAAATCCTTGGCATTAAAGGCGGATTTCAGCCTATTCTCCCGAAAATCCACTACCTTGCTGGTGGCGGCACCGCCAATACCTAAGATGGTCTGATGCTCCTCCATAATCTGGATATTATACATACTTTCAGCCCCTGGCCTGCTGCAGCCTACATTCTCCATCTGTCCCCGCATATAGCCCTGACGGTAGAGATAATAAGGCTTCAATCCAGCCTGTCTTACATAATCCATAGCCACGCCGAACATTTCCCGACAGGTATCATCATCAGGCAGTTCATATTCATGGAGATTCATCTTTAACCTGGAACCTCGCTTCAAGGCCAAGGAATGAAGGGTAATATCATCCGGTGCTAAAGCCACAATCTGCTTCATGGTATCCCGAATATCCTCCACACCCTCGCCAGGCAGACCAATAATCAAATCCATATTGATTTCTGGAATACCAGCCTGACGCAAATCATGGAACATTTCCACAATGGCCTCTGGACTGTGATTACGGCCTATGCGCTTCAAGGTCTTTGGCTGCATGGTTTGAGGATTACAGCTAACTCTGGTTACACCGCAGTCCACCATAGCCTGCAGCTTGGCAGGAGACATACTATCCGGCCGCCCAGCCTCCACCGTAAACTCCACCGTATCCTGACAACGGAAGCTCTGATTAACCAGCTCCAGCATTTCCCGGAAATACATATCCGGCAAGCTGGTAGGTGTACCTCCACCTACATAGATGGATTGCACCTTGAAGCCATAATCAGCCACTATGTCCACAACCCCCTGCAAATCCTTACGAAAGGCTGTCATAAACTTGTCTATGCCCCCTCTATCCGGCAAAATATTTGCTGGAAAAGAGCAATACAGACAGCGAGTCAGACAAAAGGGAATACCTACATAAATGCTAATGGTTTTTTCATCGGTTCGAGCCAAAAAAGGCTGCTGACGAATGGCCATATCCACAATGGTAGCAGCCTTTTCCTCACTAGCCTCATAATCCTGCCGAAGACGAGCCACTACCTCATCACGGCTTAAGCCCTCTGCCAGCATCCGGTGCACAATCTTAGTAGGCCGAACCCCATGCAAAATCCCCCAAGGAGCCTCTGGAAAGTCAAATTCCTGTCTAAACAAATGGTATAGATTCAGCTTGATCAGACGATGCTTGCCTGCTTCAAAGCGCTCACTGCCTCGTCCCACCGCCTCTATTTCCATCTGATGCCTCTGACCATCCCTAGCCACATAGCTTACCTTGGTATGTACCACAGGCCATTGACCTGGCCGTTCTGTTTGAGGCAAGGTTGTTTCTCCCGCCACACTGTCTACGGTGTTTTCAATATTTAGTTCCAGTAAATCATAATCAGTCTCAACATATTCCACAGGCTCCTTGGCCAAAGCAGGCACCTCCATAGCAAAGAGATTCAGAATCTCCCGAACCACCTTTACTACCACCTGATGAGAACTGTTTAGTGTAAAATTTTTAATCAGCAAGCTTTTTCCGGCACTCCTCGCACAGGCCAAAGAACTTTACCTGATGGTCAGTTACCTTGAACCCGCATTTTTCCATAATATCTGCCTCCAAGGTATCCAGCATATCCTCAGAAAACTCCATTACCTTTTTGCATTTGGTACAAATCAGATGATGATGCTGATGGGTATTTGGCTCCGTCACATTCAGCTCATATCTGGAGCAGCCATCCCCAAATTCGATCTTCTGTAGAATATCAATATCCTTGGCACTCAATAGCTCCAATGAACGATATACGGTAGCTAGACCAATATCAGCTGACTTCTGCTTAAGAATATCATGAACCTCCTCAGCGCTTAAATGACAGCCTGGGTTATCCACAAAAACTTCCAGAACCACCTTCCGCTGATGAGTCAGCTTATAAGAACTATCTTGCAGCCTCTTTTTTAAATCATCCAATGAATACGATGATGGCATAGGGCCACCTCCTCTATCCCTAATAAAATACTTATTATTATAGCAAACTTTTCCGCTAAAAGCAAAAAGCCTCTACCTACGCTATCTTTCCTGCAAATAAGGATTGCAGCGCCGTTCTCTTCCCATACTAGTAGCTGGCCCATGACCAGGATATACCTTGGTATCATCAACCACAGACTTCAGCTTGCTCCGCACGGATTCCAGCATCTCCCGATAATCGCCCCCAGGCAAATCTGTTCTGCCTACACTGCCAGCAAAAAGAGTATCACCGCTAAAGAGACAGCCTCCTCCATATAGACAAATCCCTCCCTTGGTATGGCCAGGAGTATGCATAACCTGCAAGGAGCAGTGGCCGAATTTCACCGTATCTCCATCTTTCAACAATATTTCTGCCGGTCTTTTCCCACCAGCAAAGATACTATAAGCCGCCATTTCCTCTCTGGTAGCAGTCAGCATGGAAGCATCCTCCCCATGTATAGCCAGCTTCACCTGCAATGCATCCCGCAGAAAATCTACCGCACCTATATGATCCCAATGGCCGTGGGTATTTACAATCAAATCTACCTCAATATGATTATCACGAACATAAGCCAGAATTTCCTGACCATTATCTCCCGGATCAATAATCAAACCATGTCCAGTTTCCTCATCTTTTAGGACATAGCAATTCTCCTCAATAGGGCCTACCACCAATGTTTCAACTGAAAAACCCATTATCTCACCTCTTATTTTCCAATCTCCTGCCACCTATAAGGGCAGAAATATCCAACACTTGATTATCAGCGTCCATGCTTGGTATTGCTATTATTGTCAGTAGCAGCAAACAAAGCACGGCCTACGCTGTAAATATCCTTCAAACGACGAATCTTGGCCATTACCATAGAAATCTGAGCCGCATTATTTACCTCCAGCCCCATAATAATAGTGGAAGTCTTATTGCCCTTGTTTGCTTTGGCATTTACAGAGGATACATTTATCTTCATTTCCGCTGGCACAGACAAAATACTTGTCAGTACACCTGTGGTATCATTACAGTTGATTTCAATTTCCACTGTATAAGTCTTGTCCAAACCAACATCCCAGTTTACATCTATAACTCTGGTAGTATCCCCATCGTCAGACAGTACATTTGGACAATCTGCTCTATGAACAGACACACCTCTCCCCTTGGTAATATAACCGATAATAGGATCTCCCGGTATAGGGTTGCAACATCTAGCCAAACGAACCAGCATACCGGATTCACCCTCTACCAGAATGCCATGACTGGCCTTATTCTTCTTGGAGTTCCGGTGCTGCTGCTTGATACCCTCCAACATCTGGGTAACATCTGGAGGGGTAGCTGCCTTGATGGCCTTTTTGTGATGCTCAATGAGCTTGGCCATAACACCATTAATTGCAATACCGCCATAACCAATAGCCGCCAGCATATCTGCATCATTATTGATATTGAAGCGGAGACAGACAGAATTCAGCCATTCATCCCGCAGCAAATCCTTTGGCTCATAGCCCAGGCGCTTAGCCTCCTTTTCCAGCATATCCCGGCCTCGGATAATATTCTCTTCCCGCTTTTCTTTCTTGAACCAGGAACGAATCTTTGCTCTAGTATCAGAGGAGGCTACAATATTCAGCCAGTCCCGGCTAGGCCCATTGTTGGCTTTATTGGTAATAATAGCTACCTGATCGCCGTTCTGCAGCTTGTACTCCAAAGGTACAATCTTGCCATTAACCTTAGCACCCACACAGTGATGCCCCACTTCGGTATGAATGCGATAAGCAAAATCAATAGGCACAGAGCCCTTAGGCAGGTCTATAACATCACCATTAGGAGTAAAGACAAATACTTCATCAGAGAAAATATCCATCTTCAAGGCTTCCAAATACTCGCTAGGATCATTTACCTCATGCTGCAGATTCACCATCTGCCGCAGCCAGGAAATTTTCTTTTCATAATCATTGCCTGCTCCCACACTGCGGCCTGTCTCCTTGTATTTCCAATGAGCAGCCACACCATATTCAGAGATTTTGTGCATGGCAAAGGTACGAATCTGAATTTCCAGAGGATAACCTCTGGTCATAACCGTGGTATGGAGGGATTGATAGCCGTTGGATTTTGGCATAGCAATATAATCCTTAAACCGCCCAGGAATAGGCTTCCACATAGCGTGAATTACACCCAGTACCGCATAACAATCCTTCACATTGTGCACCAGTACCCGCACTGCAGACAAATCATAAATTTCACTAATATCCTTGTTATCTCGCTTCATTTTGCGGTAAATGCTGTAAAAATGCTTGGCTCTGCCACTAATCTCCGCCTTGATACCACTGCGTATCAACTTGGTGTGAATCTGCAAAATGGAATCCTCAATAAAACGCTGTCTTTCCTGTCGCTTCTGCTTTACCTTTTCTACCAAATCATAGTAAAACTCTGGCTCAAGATAGCGAAGGCACAAATCCTCCAGCTCCCATTTAATATTAGAAATACCCAGACGATTGGCCAACGGTGCATAAACCTCAATGGTTTCCTTGGCAATCCGCTTCTGCTTTTCCTCCTTGACAAATTTCAGGGTACGCATATTATGCAGGCGGTCAGCCAGCTTAATCATAATAACCCGAATATCCTTGGCCATAGCCAAAAACAGCTTGCGGTAATTCTCAGACTGTTGCTCCACCTTGGACTGATATTTGATTTTACCCAGCTTGGTAACTCCATCAATCAGCATGGCTACTTCTTGCCCAAAAATATCCTCCATCTGGCTCTGGGAATAGGTAGTATCCTCCACCACATCATGAAGCAGAGCCGCTGTAATGGTAGTGGCATCAATCTGTAATTCTGTAAGAATCTTGGCTACACACAGCGGATGAATAATATAATCCTCTCCTGAAGCCCGCTTCTGGCCAGCATGGGCTGCGTTAGCCAAATCATAAGCTTTCCGTATCAGTTTTACATCAGCATGGGGCTGATACTTTACCACAGCATTTATAACATCATCAATAGTAACCTCAGCCGTAGCCGATGCTACCTCCGGTATGTAGATGTTGACATTATTTTGACCTTTTTGTTCCATCATTTGAACCACCACCAACTATAACAATATATGTAGAGTATAGCACATTTATCGCCCATATGCCCTGTTTTTTCATTTTACTAGACTATGCTGCCTCCATATTAGCCAAATACAGCTAATTTTCCAACCCATTCAGCTGTCTGTAGGTAGGAGAATCCTCCAGCTTCATAGGTCCGCTGGACTGATTTAATTCCAAATATCCCTTACCATCATCCACTAATAAGCCCAGCTCCAAAAATATTTGCAAAGCTGCCTCCACATTTTCCAGTGTTGCCCGACAGCCCTGGCCTCTAGCCTGCATAGCCACCCAGGTCAAATCTGAGGACATTTTCCGCCCAGATTTCACTCTGCCCAACAAAAAGCCATATATTCCCTTAAGGAACTCCCGATTAGGCTGCATCTCCTGCTGTGCTGGCACAGGAGACTCCAAACAGCGAACCACACATTGCAGATTCCGCATATCCCGCCATTCATTAATGCCCACAGCATACACCATATCAAATCTGCTCTGGTTCACCTTGTTCAGCATTTCCGGCATATTAAAGGCAATGGCCTCCACCAAATGCCCCTTGTCTGCCACAGAGAACTTAAGATGATTGGCATCTGTTCCCTTTAGCTCACCATTAACTCCACGCAAGCCCTTACAAGCAAATAGGGGACTTTCATTGGCCATACCGCAAGGCTCCAGCAGAGAAAGCTCCTCCACCATAGACATGGTCATATCCCCAGGGGAAATCTCCATATCAATATTAAAGCTAGGAATAAACTGCTCCGGCTCCATTTGCCGCAGAGTTTCCTTGCTTAACTCTTCTCTAAAGGCATCAATCTGATTCTCCGCCACCGTCAAGCCTGCTGCCATAGCATGACCGCCAAATTGCAGTAAATGCTGTTGGCAATTCCCCAAGGCCTCAAAAAGATTAAAGCCGGGAATACTGCGGCAGGAGCCTTTACCAATCCCATCCTTAATGCTGATAACCACTGTAGGCAAATAGTATTTTTCCTGCAAAGAGGAAGCCACCAAGCCCAGAACACCATGATGCCAACCCTGACCAGCCACTACAATCACTCTGGCATTATCCATATCCACCTTGGCCAGCTGTTCCTCCGCCGCAGCCTGTATCCGATTCTTTAGCTCCTTGCGGGTATGATTCAGCTCATTGAGCCGTTCCGCCATTTGGGCAGCCTGCTCTGAGTCCTGACACAAAAGCAATTCCACACTAAGGCGGGCACTTTCCAGCCTGCCTGCCACATTGATACGAGGAGCCAGAATAAAACCTATGGCGGTACTATCAATATCCCTGCCTGCCAAGCCTGTAATATCAATCAAGGCCTTCAAGCCCACACTTTGGGTGGTGGACATTCTTTTTAGACCAGCTGCCACAATTTTGCGGTTTTCGTCTACCAGAGGCACTGCATCTGCCACCGTACCCAAGGCCACAATTTCCAGAGCCGCCTCCTCACAGGCTGGATTTGCCATTTCCTTGCCTAGAGCCTGACATAGCTTAAAGGCAATGCCTACCCCAGCCAACTCCTTGCAGGGATAAACAGAATCCTGCCTATGGGCATCCACCACAGCTACGGCCTTGGGCAGCTCCTCCCCCGGCAAATGGTGATCTGTAACTATAAAATCAATTTTCCCTGACATGGATGCAATCTCCTGCAGGGATTTGATACCGCAATCCACAGTTATAATCAGAGAAATTCCCAGATTATACAGTTTTTCCAGAGCCTCCTGATTAATGCCATAGCCTTCGGTAAATCTATTTGGTATATAGTAATCCACCAAAGCCCCCATTTTTTTCAGACATTTTAGCAATATCGTAGTGGCCGTAATACCATCAGCATCGTAGTCGCCATAAACAACTATCTGTTCCCGACTGTCTATAGCCTGACGAATCCGCTTAACCGCAGCCGCCATATCCGGCAAGAGATAAGGATCATGATAGTCCCATTTCTCTGGATGAAGGAACTCCTCCACCTTTTCCCGATTATCAATGCCCCTATTCAGCAGAACTCCTGCCAACAAAGTAGAGATACCTGTTTCTGCCGCCAAAGCCGCCGCCTGCCCTGCATCACATTTTTTTACATTCCATATCTTACGCATACAATCTCAATCCTCTATCAGACCATATTTATCAACTAAACCTTCTGAGAAAATATATTCTATATAATCTTGAAAAATCCTGCTTATTTAATAAAAAATGTAAAATTTTTCTTATGTAAGCAACAAAAAAGGAGAATTCCAGTCCAAGCTCTGCAAAATTCTCCTTTTAGATCCAGCAACTGCCTTGTGCCATTCGATAGTAATCAATTACTCTATTTCTCTAAAACCCTGGGCGCTGACATAATCATAAACCACGCCGTACTGCAGCCAATAATCCACACACTTAATAATAACATTCATCATATTGTGGGTATTCATGGCAAAATTGCTAATATCGCAAATAAGCTTTACTTCGCCAGTTCTCACATGCTGGAACTGTACAGTAACGCTATAGCGGTTGATAGACAGATGATAAACATTGTCTGTAGCCTTCTCCGCCAAGACTAATTTAGTAGGATTATCAGGATCTGGCTGCATAAAACCAAATTCCTTTAATCTCTCTATCAACTGTGGCTTGGTAGCCTTGTGAAACTCTGCATTGACTTTATCACGCTCTGCTTCCAGTTCTTTAAATAAGGGAAAACTTCTCATGACAATACATCTCCTTTTGCTTTGCATGGGGTATCAGTAAAAAACACCTAGAAAAAAAGAACATGCAACAAAAGCCTATGCTCCGTTGCATGTTCTATGGTTGTATTATATAACTGACAAACTAATTTGTCAACAAGGTTCCTTGCTAGCAGAAAAGATTATCCTTCTACGGCTACCACCTGCAAGATACCATCTGACACCTGGAATTTGATTTCCTGCCCTCCAAAGGACATACCATAAATCCGTTGGGCATCCTCCTGATAGGTAGGCCGGGGATCATTTTCCAGCACACCTAATAGGCCTGCCTGTTTTTCTGGTGGAATCTTCACCAAAAGCTCTGGAGGAAAATTTACCTGCAGCTTCCGGTTCCAGCCCTGGCCTCGAAAACCCTGAGCAGCCTCTGGATGGCTGTCCACATAGGCAAGATAAGGCTTAATATCCAATATAGGCGTACCGTTCATCAGATCCGCCCCGCTAATATGCAATACAGGTCCCTCTGGGGTATGAAGCTCTACCTTCTCCAGCTTCACACTGGACAGACCAATGGCGTTGGGACGAAAGGGAGAGCGGGTAGCAAATACCCCTACTCTGGTATTTCCGCCTAAAATAGGAGGCCTTACCGTAGGGGACCATTTGTCCCGCACTGCCTCAGAAAACTGCCAAATCAGCCATAGGTAATCAAAGCCTTCAATGCCCCGCAGAGCTGCTTCATTGCGATATTCTGGCTCAAAGACAATCCGTCCCTTCAACTCCTGTACCACATTGCTTTGGCGGGGAATGCCAAATTTGCTGTCAAAATCATTGTGCATACGGGCTATGATTTTCATAGCTTGAAACCGCCTACCCCTTCCAAGACATGGGCGCAGTCACAATTGTCCTCATCAGGATCCAATTCAGCCAGAAGAGTCATAATCAGCTTGCGGAAATTATCGCTGTTGGCAGCCATAGCATCCATAACTTCCTGATGTGTCAGCTTGGTTTCAGAAATCCCCGCAGCCATATTAGTGACCATGGAAATGGTGGCATAGCACATTTCTGCCTCCTGAGCCAAAGTAACCTCTGGTACATTGGTCATACCAGCCAAATCACCACCCAGCATAGCAAACATCTTTATCTCCGCTGGAGTTTCATAGCGAGGGCCATTGGTGCACACATAGGTGCCACCATTAATCACATGAATACCCAATCTCTTGCCAATCTCTGTAATCTGCTTTCTCAGTTCAGGGCAATATGGATCGGTAACATCCACATGAACTACCCCACGCTCACCACCTTCGTAGAAGGTGCAGACTCTATCTCTGGTAAAATCCAGGAACTGATTTGGCAGGACAAAATCTCCCAACTGCATGGCTTTATTCAAGGAACCAACAGCAGTGGTGGAAATAATTTTCCGTACCCCAAGCTTTTTCAAGGCATAAATATTGGCTCTGTAATTAATCTTATGAGGTGCAATAGAGTGATGACTGCCGTGACGAGCCAAAAAAGCCACTTCCTTACCGGCATAGGTGCCGATCTGCAAAGGCACCTCACCATAAGGAGTCTCTACAACCTCCTGTCTTACATTCTCCAACATATCTGGATCATAAACACCAGAACCACCAATAACTGCGATCTTTACCATAAAAATCCCCTTTCCTAACGCTGGTACATGGTTAATATAAAATAACCCTCTACGCTACTCTAATAAGTAAATTCTATCAAAACAGTGCATATATTGCAAACTAACATGATATTTGTGCTAAATTCTGATTTGCCGAGTTACCTATCTCCCTATGGATGTAAATATAATTCGATATGTCAAAGTTTTTCGATATACAGCCTGCGGTCATAACGACTTTTGCTCTGTCCGACTTAATGGCCCTGCCTGATAGTTTATCATGACGCAAAAGTGTCATGCCCCTCCGGCTGTTGCCGAATCATCGTGATTTTTCGATTATAAATCCCTCAATAGCGGTAATATGAACTAAATATCGCTCAGCTAGTTTTTTCTTAGGGTACTATCATTTGCTGTTCTATTTCAGTAAATACGTCAAAATTACAAACAGTGCCAAAGCGAGAAAGTGCGATGAATACACAAAATAGAAGGCATGACATATACTCTTAACAGGTATATCGATGTGCCTGGAAGAGTATATGCCATGCCTACAAAAAGTGTATAAATAAATTACCGATATGGGAGTGCTCCTGAAAGAGTACTCCCATATCGCTATATTAATATTCTAAAAACATCCTCTGCAGCTCTGCTGGCCTATTAGTGCTTAGCAGTCCCAGCTGTAATAGAATCCGAGCTTTATTTGGTGGCAAAGTATCGCTGTGTATAAATCCAGCCTCCGTCCACTGAGGTAAACCTGCTTCCACTATACCTGAATAGCTTCTCGTACTACGCACCACCGCAATCCCCTGCTGTGCCGCCTTTATAAGCACCGCCTCGGAAGCCTGATGTACACTGCCCATACCCATACCGGCATAAACAATTCCCTTGGCGCCCTTTTCTACAGCCGCCTCAGCCATTTCTCCTTTTTCTCCAGCATGACTGTAGATAATAAACACCTTTGGCAGTACAGTATCCTTATTGACAAAAAATTCACTGTCCACAGTATGCTTGCGAAGAAGCTGGGTATAAAAACGAGGCTTTCCCCCAGCCATAATCCCCAGCTTTGCCCCATTAGGCGTAGCAAAGGTAGCCAGATTTTCCGTATTGCTCTTTACCACATCCCGAGCACTAAAGATTTCATCATTCATGGCAATCATTACACCTCTGCCCTTGGCCTCAGAAGCCACAGCCAGCTTAACTGCATTGTACAAATTAGCTGGGCCATCAGCACTGATAGCGGTAGCCGGACGCATGGAGCCTGTCAATACCACCGGCTTATCACTATGAACAGTAAGATGGAGAAAATAACCTGTTTCCTCCATGGTATCAGTACCGTGGGTAATTACAATACCAGCCACATCATCCTGAGCCAATAGCTCATTGCACCTACAGGACAGCTTCAGCATAATTTCCTCAGTCATATCCTTGCTATCTATGCTGGCAATCTCCTCACCAGTAATATTGGCTACCTGCTTCAAGGCTGGTACTGCCTCCAAAAGCACCTCCACACCTAAAGCTCCTGCCTGATACCCCGTCATCTGAGTATCCGAAGCTCCAGTTCCTGCAATCGTACCTCCGGTAGCCAGTACCACCACATGAGGCAAATTATTATTATTTGCATTCATCAAAATAATTCACCTTATCTTATTGTTTTCTATATCTGGTTATCTTTCTCCAGTTTTCCGAAAACCCCATTTTCTCATATAGTTCTTGTTCTGATATACTATCATGTTTCTTAAGATATTTATCAATCAAGGCTTTAAGTTCATTTATAAGCTCTTTATACCACTGATCATTCAACATATATCTCAGTGCAATTACTACAGAAAACAAATCATTTTTTCCATTCACGATTCTATATAGTATATGCCTATGTCACTTTATCGAAGGCTTCGCAGATATTCCTTGTGTTCCGGGCTAACTCTGCGGCTTTCGAGGGCCTTCTGGATTGCCTTACGGCGAGTCCATTCCTCCATTCTCCCTTTTTGCATATAAGGCAATGCATCCTGATATTGCTTAGCTAGGGCAGTGGCAAAATACCAAGCCACCATCATACGGACGTAATATTCTTTAGAGGAAACCTCTGCCACCTTGGCCAAATACTCTCTTTGGTAAGCTCCATCATCCAGATAAAAGCTCATGAGAAAGCCAATGGCCAATCGTACAATATAGGTATCCTCACTAGCCAGCCATTGATAGATTTTCTCCAGCAGCTCAGGGAGATGCTTGCTCAAAATTTTGGGCCGCAGCATATCACAGGTGGCCCAGTTGTCTATATAAGGCAAAAATCTTTCCAATTCTCCTATACAGCTTCCATAATCCTTGCTTTCCATAATAATCAGTCCGTGAAGATTATTTTCTTCATAATAGTTATGTGGAAGCTGTTGTAGAAAATCTTCCTTCTCTGCCTCAGACAAGTCCTTAACAAATCGTCGCAGAACAGGCACCCTGATACCAATAATTTTCTCCCTAGCAATATTAGGCATTAATTTGCTATGAAAATCCCCATAGCAAACATCCTGCAGCCGAAATAATTTTTTCTTAATGTTATCCATCACACTTCCCCATCCTCTGCCAATATTATTCCCTTGCACCTAAAATCCAATTCATTCAAATATAATTATATCACAAAAGCCCTGCCAAATAGGAACCAGATTCTCTATCTGACAGGGCTTCTCTTATTTATTTGGTAATTAATTAAACCATTTCATTTTTAATCATGTACTCAGCAATCTGGAGGGCATTGAGAGCTGCACCCTTGCGAATCTGGTCACCGCATACCCAGAAATTCAAGGCATTATCGGTGGAATAATCCTTACGGATACGACCTACTTCTACATCGTCCTTGCCGGAAGTCTCCAAAGGCATTGGATAAATCTGCTCATCAGGATTATCAGTGAGGGTAACACCTGGGAATGCTGCCAGTACCTCACGAGCCTTTTCTACAGAAATCTCGTCCTCAAACTCTACGTTTACAGACTCAGCATGGCTTCTGTATACAGGAACACGAATAGTGGTAGCAGTGATTCTCATGCTATCATCATTCATGATCTTCTTGGTCTCGTCGATCATCTTCATCTCTTCCTTAGTGTAGAGATTGTCCTTGAATACATCAATCTGAGGAATCAGGTTGAAAGCAATCTGATAATGCTTAGCCAGAGATGCACCAGGCAGAATATTGGCAACTACAGGACGGCCCTCGTTAATAGCCTTTACCTGCTCCTCCAGCTCAGCCATAGCTTCCTTGCCACCACCGGATACAGCCTGATAGGTGGATACAACTACACGCTTAATCTTGGATACATTATAAAGAGGCTTCAGAGCCATAACCATAATAATGGTAGAGCAGTTAGGGTTAGCAATAATACCCTTGTGGTTGGCAATAGACTCTGGATTTACCTCTGGTACAACCAATGGTACTTCTGGGTCCATACGGAAAGCACTGGAGTTATCAATAACTACAGCACCAGCCTTTACAGCAGCAGGTGCAAAGGTCTTGCTAGCAGCGCCGCCAGCAAAAAGCGCAATATCCACACCCTTGAAGGAGTCCTCGGCAGCCTCCTCAACAGTGTACTCCTTGCCCATGAACTGAATCTTCTTACCAGCAGAACGCTTGGAAGCCAGCATCTTCAGCTCAGCAAATGGGAAATTACGCTCCTCAATCAGATTCAGAAATTCCTGACCTACAGCACCAGTAGCACCCAGAATAGCAACATTATATTTTTTCATCTATATACATCCTTTCAAATGTTAATCAATATTAATCCATGACCTTGTCCAAGCCGATTACCAGACCGGAAAGGCTGCGTACCTTTTTGCAGGCCAGGCATACACCTGGCATAAAGGACTCACGGTTCAAGGAATCATGGCGAATAGTCAAAGTCTGACCAAGACCTCCAAAGATAACCTCCTGATGAGCCACATAACCTGGCAGACGAACGCTGTGGATATGCATACCATCCACATTGGCACCTCTGGCTCCCTGCACCTTTTCGCTTTCCTCTGGATTGCCCTGCTGATGAGCAGCCCGCACCTCAGAAATCATAGCCGCAGTCTGGAGAGCTGTACCAGATGGGGCATCCAGCTTCTTGTCATGATGAAGCTCTATAATCTCCACCTCTGGCATATATTTGGCAGCCTGCTTGGCCATCAGCATCATCAGTACAGCGCCAATAGCAAAATTTGGTGCAATAAAGCATGGTGCATTGTTATCCTTTGCCAGCTGAGCCAGCTCTGCTTTGGACTCATCAGAAAGACCTGTGGTACCAATAACAGGAGATACTCCCTTCTTCAATGCCTTGACAGCATTGCCATATACCACATCTGGGCGAGTAAAGTCTACCATAACCTCTGGCTTGGTATCCTCAATGGCCTGGTCCAGATTGTCGGTGACAATTATACCGGATTTGCCCATGCCCACCATTTCACCGGCATCAATGCCGGTTTTAATATCAACAGCAGCTACTAGCTGCAGCTCCTGGTCCTCCATAACAGCCTTGACAACTGCCTGTCCCATTCTGCCGCAGGCACCGCTGACTAAAACCTTAATCAAAGCTAACGCCTCCAAACAATATATTTCTCCTCTGTGGAGATACATTTACCATAATAAAGGAAAAAAGCCAGATATGCAAGTCTTTTCCTAAAAAAATCCACTATAAAATAACAAAAGTCCATTCATCAACCACATTTTCCAGTAAACGCAAGTTATTTTTAAGGATATGTTCTGTATATTCCATAAAAATAGCAGTGAGATGGCTTCCCCTCTCACTGCTTTACTTTATACCCGCTTATGCATTTTGCTAGCAAATTCTTCTGCTGGCAATGGCTTGCTGAAATAATATCCCTGTATCATATCACAATTATATTGCCGAAGCAAATCTACTTGGAATTTTTCTTCTATACCCTCAGCTACCACTGTTCTGCCTGTATCATGGGCTGCCTTTATCATATATTTAATCAGACAGCTATCCCTTTCTGACATATCTGGCTGCCAACTGTCAAAAAAGCTTTTATCCAGTTTTAGACAGTCAATAGGCATGGAGTTGAACATACCAAGGGAAGAATAACCGCTGCCGAAATCATCCATAGCCAAGCTAAATCCGCTGGATTTAAAAATCTGAAGGAACCTTATTAACAGCTTAGAATCCACAGAAGCATCAGTTTCCAAAATCTCCAGCTGAATTAAATTGATTGGAATTTGGTATTCTGCCAGCACATCCAAAGCATACGCCAGAAAGTTATTTCCCCCCACGATATTTCGTCTAGATATATTAACAGAAATTGGCACAGCCTTGTAACCAGCATCCAGCCATTGTCTTAACTGCCGACAAGCCAGCTTCAACACATGTCTGTCCAAAATCTCCAAATTGCCGTCCCGCTCAAAAAGAGGTATAAATCTTCCCGGTGACAAGAAGCCATACTCTGGGCTTATCCAGCGAATCAAAGCCTCCGCGCCATGCAGCTCTGGCTCTGCGCCTTTGATACCATATTTAGGCTGATAGTACAGAACAAATTCGTTATTTTCTAAAGCCTGCTGGAAATTGTTCTCCAACAGTTTTTCTGTGCGAATTTTTTCTGCCAAATTGTCATCAAAAAAACGCACTCCTCCCTTGTCACTTATCTTTAACTGCTTCAAGGCGGCCCTGGCCTTGGTAAAAAAGTTTTCTGGCCAATGACTGTCTGTATCTATGAAGCTGTCCATAGCAGGCAGAGAAACCGAGCTGAGAGACAAAGTGCCCTCCCCTACATTTTCTTTGTTAATAAGATGCCAATAGGCTCCAGCAGAAAGCTGAATATTGTACTTACCTTGGGCACAGTCTCCGGCCTGAATCTTCTCTATCAATTCCTTTAGACGGCTTTCTACCTTTTCCTTGCTCACATCCCAGCTCACCAGACAGAAAAGACCTCCATCTCCGATATAGCATTGTTCCTGCTTTAACAGCTGGCTTTTTAGTATTTCGCTTACCTGGCGGAGTACATTATGACCGAAGGACACGCCTAGCAGCTCATTAATGGTTTTCATACCACGAATATTTAATATAGATACACAAAGGGAGCTATGCTTATTTTCAATTTCTCTCAGCATATCCCTTTTGTATTTTTCTTTATTATACAAGCCAGTCAAGGTATCAATATAAGCCAGATTATAAATCTCCTGGCCATGCTTAACCTGCCGCATTTCTGTAATACCATAGCCAAATAGCAAAATGATCAACAGTATCCCTGTTACAGCAGTGGCATTGTTCAGCACCCCGTTAATGCGTTCTTGAATCACCTCCATAGACAGTACATTCAGTATATAGAGGTTGTCTACCGTATCCAAGGGCATACAGGCAATATAGACCTGTCTCCCATCAGGCAGGGTAACTCTCTCCACTCCAGATTTGTCCTGACGAATCTTGGTGTAGAGGTTCCGCATATCCTCTGGTGCCTCTGGCTGCTGCCAATCATGGAGTCGAATGCCTATTTGCTCCGCCAGCTCCTGATCCTTGGCCCTAACGAACACTGTGCCCTCAGAATTAATAATAAAGCTTTCATCAGGATTGATATTGGACTGTTCGTTAAACAACGTCTGAAGATTAGTCATATCCATAGTGGCGTAAAGACTGCCCAAAATCCTATCATCTTTTACCACAGGCACGGAAAATACTACAGCATTAACATCCCCCAGCGCGGTATTTGGCATATAAACAATTTTTTGGCTGCCATGCAGAGATTCCCTGATGCCGACAAAATGTCTTAACTGTAAATCCGGGCCTACAAGGCCTCGACCATAAATATTAATTAAGCCAGCATGATTAAACTCATTGGTTAGCAGTCTTTTATCCAAATCCAATTCCTGCAAGGACTGGCCTTTGCTAATTTTGTTAGCAGCATCATCAGCAATGGTTTCCATATTGCGAAAAATAACCTCTAGCTGGCCATCTACCTTAAAACGGTTCTGCTCTACAATGCTTAGCATTTCTATCTGAACATTGTTTACCAGCAAAACAGAAATCCGCTGGCGAAACAGGAACAGAATTACCAAGGAAACCAGCACCAGTAGAAGTCCGGCGAAAACAATCCGCTTCATGGCAAGAGCACGAATTTTAGTTTTTTCATTTGTTTGTTCCATCACTGCTGCCCTCCGTTCCCTTTACCAGCCAATTCATCTTCTGAATCAAATATTTATCCGAAAGGGCTTCTCCCTCCTTCACCATCAGCCTTCCATCCTGACTATATATTGGCCCATAAAATACATCCCAACTGCCAGACATAATAGCATTCCTAGTGGAGTCTATAATCGCTAGCTGTTGACTGGAAAGTGTTCCAGCTCTAGGAGGAGTAATCTTAATAACATTATTATTCAAGCTAGAATAATATATACGACTAGTAAATCTGCCGTCAATACATTCCTTAATCAATTTGGTATAGAACTGCTTCCAATCCCATACAGCAGCGGTCAGCATAGTATAGGGGAATTTTTCCATATTGTCATAATGATAGCCAATTCCCTCAGCCCCCATAGTCTGAGCCACCTCCAATAGCTGGCTGCTATTCTGATGATAAGCCACTATATCTACAGGAACATCCTCCAATAGCTTCTGGGTAACTTCCTTTTCCTTTTCTGGTGTGTCCCAGCTATCTGTCCAACGCACATGAACTACGGCCTGGGGATTTACCTTTTGCGCCCCTAGGGTAAAGGCATTGATTCCCCGTATAACTTCCACAATGGGCATGGCAGCCACAAAGCCTATATGATTGGTTTTGGTACGCATACCTGCAGCCATGCCGCTAAGGTATCTAGCCTGATACATACGACCAAAATAAACAGAAACATTAGGTGCGGTTTCTGTACCTGCACAATGAAAGAAATAAATATCCGGATGCTGCTGAGCCAAATTAATAATGCCTTCGCCATAACCAAAGCTGGTGGCAAATATCTCCCGACAGCCTTCCTCAATCAATTCTTCTACGGCGATGCGAATTGCTTCATTATCATTGTCCGGCACAAAGGTCCTGTAATGTATCTTTACCCCCAGCTCCTTAGCAGCCTCCTCAAATCCCTCATAATGAGACTGGTTCCAGCCTGCATCGTAAATGGTACTATCTATCAGCACCCCTACATTATATAGCCGTTCATCCTCATGAACCTTTTCTGTATCCAAAAGAGAATCCTTATACAAGAAAGCTATTATCATCAGCAAGACAATGGCTGCAATTACGATTCCATACTGCTTGCTCCACCAAGATTTTTGCATATCTATTCCTCCCGCCCAGCATATCAACATCTTTATCTTTTATTATAACCTAAAACCATGTGTATGTGTCAATATTTCCAAATTATCTGGCAAATAAAAAGTGCCAAAGCACTTTTAGCTTTGACACCTCTGCTGTCCAGATATTATTTGAGATATTTTATTGTTGCTTTCCGTACATATAGCTGAAATACTGCTTTTGCATTTCCTTACGGGTTTTGGCCGGAGCCCACAGCTCTCCTATGGCATCCTGCCGCATGGCTGCCGCCAGATGACTGTAGAGCTGAGGATTGTCCTGACTTATTTCCTGAATCAAGTCCTTAACCTTCTGACGAATGGTATGTCCATCATAAGGGCAAGGCGAGGGTACAGGCTCAAAGCCATGATACTGAATTGCCTCTCGTATTTCCGCTTCTCGGAAGTACACCAAGGGACGAATAACCGTCAAATCCATTTTGTCCAAATAGGTCTTGGGAGTAAAGGTATGAAGCTGTCCTGAATACAGAAGCCCCATGAAAAAGGTTTCCACTGCATCATCATGGTGATGAGCGTAGGCTACCTTGTTGCACCCCTGCTCCTTGGCATAGCGGTTTACGGCACCTCGACGGAAAAAAGCACAGGTATAGCAAGGATCCTTGCCTCCCTGATTCTCAATCGTACCAGCAATATCCACAGGAAAAGAAGCAAAGGGAATCCCCAGCTCCTCCATAAAGCCTCGAATACGCTCTGTATCAAAATCCTCTGAAAACATGGGATTAATAGTAAGCGCCTGTAGCTGAAAATTCTTTTTCAGCCGTTTTTGCATCATGGCCATAGCATATGCCATAAAAATACTATCCTTGCCGCCAGAGATGCCTAGAAGGATTTTATCCCCTTCCTCAATAAGCTCAAACTCAGTAATAGCCCGCATCAGCTTGCTAAAATAAAGCTGGGGCAATACAAATTTCTTTGTGGTCACTGTCTTTTACTCAGCTTCCTCAGCATCGCAAAGCTCGTTATAAACAGCCTGAACCTTTTCAAATTCCTCATCAGTAGGATCTACATATTCATCCTCGCCGTTTTCGTCCTTCACAATCTTGGCGATGATAACATTCTCTTCCTCATCAAAGCTTTCATCATTCTCAACATTAAGGCCTACCAGCAGAGCAAAATCCACACCATCTACAGGAATAATCATTTCCTGCTGATAATACAGGGAATTACCTGCATCATCCTGAAACTCTACTACAATGTTTTCCTCGTCCATAATCTCTTCATTTGCCATAATAACACCTCATTTTCTAAAGTTATATATTAATCTCTAATTTGATTGTACCCTAAAGCCTATTGCCTGTCAAAACATTAAATCTTCAGTAGGAGTTCCAGCCAGATTTTTGCTACGGTAATAGCTAACCACCTTGGTCATAAAATCCAAAGCTGTCTTAACCACAGGATTCCCTTCAAAATAATCAATATGACGGGAGAATCTATTATTTACCAACAGATAAAGAACCTCCAGCCGCTTGATGCGCTCCTTCTGACTGGTAACAATCTGGTCAAAGACCTCCAGAGTAGTTACAAAATCATAAAGGAAAGGTACACACAGCTTGGTACTGCGCATGGAGGAACCAATGCCAGGAATCTCAGCCACGATGCGGCAGATTTCTTCATCCTTTACCTCCTGCTGACCAGACTGAGTAGCCCGCAAATCATGCAGGAGACAGTTGTTATGGGCAATACTATTGCGGATATTTCGGACAGAGTAAAAATAATCTGACTCCACATGCTTTTGATTGTATTTGCTATAGTAGAAATCATATAGCACAATCAAATTGGTAAAGGTTAATACCTCAATAATATTCCATACGGCAAAATTTCCTTTATATTTGTTAATCAAACCAGCAGTATAAGGAGCCTTCTGCCGTTCAATCTCCCGGCCCAGCCAAGGATGCTTTTTCAAAAGCTCCGCCACAATCTTGTAGCCATCCTCCCGCTTATTTTTCTCTAGGGAAGCCAGCAAATTGATTTTGGCATAATGCTCCACATCCATAACAATGGAGAACATGACTCGCCGTAGATAGATATCCAGCAGGGACAGCTCCTTAAGATAAGCAAAGTCCAGATTCACATACTGACCTGCCTTATCCCCTGTAGTACATTTGGTATAGTTATTGGCGTAGAACTTCAGACGAAAATAATAGGTATGACTGGCTAAAAACTTCTTGGCCTCTTTTTCGTCAATCATCTCAAATTTAATGCCCTTGCTTTTCATCTGCTGAATCTGTCCATCTATGCTAAATTTCTCTCTAGGCATAGTCACACCTCCTTATATTGCTTTCATCAAAAAATTATTTATGCTTTAACTTTTCTGCCAGCATATCCGCTGCCGCCAGCATGCCCACAATCATGGCAGATGGTCTTGGCGGACAGCCAGGTACATACAAATCCACTGGCACCACCTGGTCAGCAGCACCTACTACTGCATATGTATCTCCATAGGTTTCACCGCCAGCTGCACAAGCACCACAGGCCATAACCAGCCTTGGCTCCGGCATAGCCTCATAGCTCATACGGAGAGCCTGCTCCAGATTGCGGGTTACTACACCTGTTACCATCAGCATATCTGCATGGCGTGGCGAAGCTACAAAGGCTACACCATAACGATGCAAATCATAATATGGATTGCTCATGGCACCCATTTCAAAGTCACAGGCATTACAAGAACCTGCATCCAGATGGCGGACATGAAGAGAACGGCCCAGCTTCTGCTTTAATACCTCTGCCACAGCCTCCTGACCAGCCTCTAAAAGATAAGGCATAGCATCCTTGCTGGAATGATGGAGAACATCGCCCTCCTTGCCCTCCTGCAGAGCAATAGAAGCACAGGCCTCTACGCATTTACCACAGAAAAGACATTTTTTATAATCAATTTTGTAGCTATCGCCCTGAACCTGAAAAGCACCTACAGGACACACAGACTGACAATGCTCCAGCATTTCTGGAGAACCATTGCCCTCAATAGTTCCCCGAAATCTTTCGCTGCCCTCAAGGGAAATCTGCTCGGTGGCAATTTTGTCACGAAAAATTCTTTCCAATACCTTAAACACAGCTCTCCCCCTTATCTATCAATACAAGCATAGCAAAGCTCAAAGCTCTTATTTATCAACGGAAAATCAGGAATAATATCCCCCTGCACCGCAATGGTCAGGGCAGGCCAGTTAGGATAGGAAGCACTGCGGACAAAGAGGCGGTCAATTCGTCCCTCATTATCCAAGGCCACATACTGGAAATTGCTGCCACGAGCAGATTCACAGATACCCCAGCCTTCTCCCTTACCAGAAGTCAGCTCCACCTTAAGCTCCATACCGTGACAATTCCGCAGCATATCCAAAAGCTTATCCATCATTTCAAAGGAAGCAGACAGCTCACCGATACGCACCAAAAGGCGGGCAGCCACATCTCCCATAGTCATGGTATATGGTTCAAAGCCCAGCTCAGGGTAAACGCCATAGGCAAAATCCTTACGGCTGTCATGAGCATAGCCGCTGGCTCTAGCTCCTATCCCAACCATAGCCAAATCCTTGGCTGTCTGATTGCGGATAATACCAGTAGTACGGACACGATTTTGGAAGTTCTCCTGCTCTCGGAACATGGCCGCCAAATCCTCCACACCCTGAGCCGTAGCATCCATAACCTCATGGATATGCTCAATAAGCTCTGGAGTAATATCCTGACGAACTCCTCCCGGTACAATAACCCCTCGGAGGAATCTATTGCCAGCCACAGCTTCACAAAGCCGCATCAGCTGTTCTTTCAGTCTGCTGCCCAGACTAATAGCAGGATTGAAACCTACACCTGCTGGCATATTGCCCAAATCACCTACATGATTGGTAATACGCTCCAGCTCTGAAAGCAAGGTGCGGATAATCTCTGCCCTGCGAGGTACAGCAACTCCTGCCGCCTTCTCCACAGCCTGACAAAAACTCCAGGTATTGGCCACACTGCAGGCCCCACAAATACGCTCCACAATATGGAGAGCTTCCTCTGGAGTTTTACCCTCTACAGCCTTTTCAATCCCTCGATGAGTAAAGAACAACTTGGCATCAAGCTGCAGCATAGCCTCGCCAGCCTGACTGAAACGGAAATGGCCTGGCTCAATAATACCGGCATGAATAGGGCCTACAGGCACCTGAAACAGTCCTTGTCCCTTGGCGGTGCGGATTTTGAATTTACGCTCCCCCCGTACCTTGGCATTAACAGCCACTGACTTACGAAGAGGATGAAAATCCTCTGGAAAGCTTTCATGAAGCACCAAGGGACGCAAATCCGGATGTCCCTCTGGCACCAAGCCAAACATATCATGGATTTCCCGCTCATACCAGGCAGCTGCTGGAATAGCATGGGTAAGACTCTCATAGCTAAGAGGCCCCTCTGCTGAGAATACACCCTTTACAATATGTACATCCCTTTTTTCAGGCACTTCAAAACAACAATAAATGGCATAGCCTGCTCCATTTAAGGTTTCATCTCGGCCAAACATAGCGGTGAGAGGGTGCTTGCCCTGCTCATATACTTGCAGAGCCGCAGCCAGCAATTCTTCTGATGAAACAACCTGCTGCATTAGTAAACACCTCCCAGAACAATCTGTGCTGCATGCTGCAGCAGAGTATTCAATACATCAATCTGGCCAAGTCCTGCACTAGCTACACAGCTAAAGAGCAACAGACCAGCCAAGGTCAGGGAATCTACCACCCCAAAAAGCTCTATAGCATGCTTGCGCTTGGACTGACCGCCAAACATACGCATAACGTGGTAGAGAATGCCAATCAGCATACCAGCTAGCAGTACCAGCATCAAAATACCCAGCCAAGGATGTTCTGACTGGAAGAAACCAAAGACTATAAAGAATTTGCTAAAGAAGATACCAAAAGGAGGCATACCCAGAATGCCTACAATGCCCAACAGCCAGAACAATGCTGTTCTAGGAGTTTGGCTCATCATACCATGAATACGCATCATATTTTTGGTGCCAAATTCCTCCATAATAGTGCCTGCTGTATAGAACAAGGAATATTTCACCAAAGCATGGTTAAACATATGCAGCAGCATAGCCTGAGCCGCCATAGGCACAAAAAATCCCAAGGCAGCCATCATCAGACCAAAGTTTTCCATAGAGGAATAGGCCAGCATACGCTTTACATCTCTCTGTACCAGCACAAAAGGCACTGCCATAGCTACGGTAAATAAACCAAAGAACAGACACAGCCCGCTGACAAAATCCACCCCGATAGCTGGCAAAAGAATAATCATATTGCGAATCAGGGCATAAATTGCACAGATACACAGAGCACCAGACAAAAGGCCACTGGTCAAGGCTGGAGCCTCGGAATGGGCATCTGGCAGCCAGGCATGCATAGGAGCCAAGCCAATCTTGGTGCCATAGCCTACAAAAAGGAAGCAGAAAGCCAGCTTAGCCATACCGGTGTCAATATTATCCACATGCTGAGCCAGATACAGCCAATCCAAAGGGTTGGTATTGCCTACACAGGTCAACTGGATATAATAAACCAGAATAGTTCCCAGCAAAGCCAAACAAATACCTACGGTACATACCATAACATATTTCCAGGCTGCCTCCAAAGAGGTGCGGGTAAACTTAAAGGCCACCAGCAAGGCAGATACCAAGGTAGTTGCCTCAATGGCTACCCACATTAGGCCCAGATTGTTGACAACAACTACCCCCAACATAATCCAGACAAACATATGAGAAAGAGCATAAAAACGCCCCTCCAATCGGCCGAAGCGCCGGAGATAGCCATAACGCTTGTTGGTATCTCTATCCAAATAGGCTTTACTGGTCCAAGCAAAGGCCAGATACAAGGTGCCAATAATCAAAAGCATCCAAACGCTTAGAGCGTCCAAATACAGATATTCATCCCTATAAGGAGAATTTACATCAAAATTTAATACCAACTGCACCAATACTACAAAAACAACTGTGGCTGTAATACGGTTCAGCCAATGCAGTCCATCCTTGGGCAGTAAATTGGTTGCCGAAATCAAACTGAAGATTACAGGCAACGCCAGGATGATATATATAAGATCACTTATACTAAGATTCATTTCATTACCCTTTCAGTTTTTTCATTACACTGGTATCAGTAGTCATAAAGGAAAGACGCATTCTGGAGGTAAGGATTACCAATACTACTACCGCAATCAGCACATCCAAAAATACACCTAGCTCCACCACCAAAGGCAATCCCTGAGTTAGCAAAAGTCCTAAGAGATAAATACCATTTTCCAGTGTAATCAGGCCTACAATCTGAATAATGGCTCTTTTACGCAGAACCATCATGGAAAGGCCTGTCATAATCATCAGAATAGAAGCCGCAACAATATCCCGCCCAGCAGAGCCTGGCAGTAATCTCTCTACCAAGGCATAGCCCAGCACCAAAAACAAAGCGGCAGCCATAGTGGAATAATTAACATTACTCTCAGACAATATCTCCCGCTCATTGGTCAGCTTGCCTACCAGATGGAGAACAGCTCCTGGAATGAAAATAACCTTTACCGCCAAGGTCAAAAGACCTGGCACAAATGCATGAAACCCGCTGCTATAGGAAAGTCCCAGCCAGAAGCAGGCACAGGCAATAATCAAAGACTGGCTGGCCATACAAATAACCGCCCGTCGCAAATCCGTAATTCTGGTTTGGAGAAAAACAACGAGAACCAGAAAAACAACTAAATAATCCATATCTTCCAGTCCTCCTTATTCTGCAATAATAGCCAAAAGCAGCAGCACAATAGCTGCCCCCATATATACCCGCACCTTGAACAATCTCATCTTATTGTTGAGAATCTCCACCAGGCCAATCAATACTGCCCCAAAGAGAATCTTAACTGCCAAAGGTACAGCCAAAGGCAGATACAAGGCACCAAAAAGTGTCAGGAAAACCATTACCTTCAGCATACTGCCCAAATGAATCAAGGTAAGCAAAGGACCAGAATATTCCAAGGTCATGCCCTCATGAATCATAGTCAGCTCCAGATGGGTATCAGGATTGTCCACTGGCAGGCGGCTATTCTCAGCCAAAATAACCAGGAAAAAGGCTACACAGGCCAAAGCAGCGGAAACTGTAAAATAAGCTCCATCATAGTCAATAACCATGCCAGAAAGGGTGGTACTATGGTAGCGCAGACTGTTAATCAAAATAGCCAGCATCACCGCAGGCTCCACCAAAACAGAAACATAGACCTCACGGGAGCCACCCATGCCGCCAAAGGCGGTAGCAGCATCCATAGAGGACAAGCACATAAAGAAGCGGCCTAAAGCCAGAATATAAACAAAAATAAAGGCATCACTAATGCTAATCTGGCCAGCCAAAAAGCCTGGCAGCATAGAGGCTGCCAAAAAGCTGGTAATAAAATACACAGCAGGAGCCACTACAAAAATAATGCTGGTATACGGTGTGAGAATAGTAGGCTTCTTCCACCATTTGGCCAAATCAAAATACTCCTGCAACACGCTGGCGCCCTGTCTTTTCTGCAAAAATGCCTTTACTTTATTAATAACACCTGCAATAAGAGGAGCAAAGGCCAAAAGCAGCAGCGCCTGCACAATATTCAGCGCCAGCCCCTGAAAAACATAGCCCATTACATAACCCCCCATATTAAAACAAATATCATAGCAATCATTGTGTAGCCAATATACAGGCTGACACTGCCTTCCTGAATATGCCTAAAGGCCGAGGATGAGCTAATCATCCAAGTCTGGATAGGCTTGTAAAGCTTTTCGGTAAACAAATCAGGAATCTCCAGATGTACCTGCAGCTTGCGGCCGAAATAATCATGGTCCTTGCGAATATACTCAGTACGACGCTGAGAATTCAAAATGGAGTCAAAGGCTCGGCGCAAAGGCTTGCTAAAGCCTGTAGCACTGTACTGCTGACGCTCAGTAGGCACAGTACCGCAATTCCAAGTAACCTCACGGCGCTGGAAGCCACCGCCAAAGCAGGCCACCGCAATAGCTACAGCCAAAGTGATTACCAAGGTTACAGCCAAAATAATCACAGGACTGTAAATAGCATAGTGACCGCTGCCACCCCACATAATGCCCAAAGGATTACCCATAGGAGCAGTCATAGGGCCTGCCACCAGCATCTGCATAGTATTTACCACTGAATCTGGCAGAATACCTACGGCCACCACCAGAACAGCAGCAATACCCATGCCCAGCAGCATAAAGAAAGGCTGCTCATGAGCCTTGTCTACAATATGGCTTCTAGCTCGGCCCAAGAAGGCGGTAGCATAAAGGCGGACAAAACATCCCAATGCAGTAGCACCAGTCAGGCCCAATAAAATAAAGGACAGCACCACCAAAAGCCTCAGCTCTGGCGTACCTGCCTGCTGAGCCAGAGTAATAAAGCTCTGCAGTACCAGCCACTCACCTACAAGACCACTGGTAAAAGGCAGGGAGGATAATGCCATAGCACCTATCAAAGTGAAAAATGCAGTATATGGCATTTTTTTCAAAAGACCACCCATTTTTTCTATATTTTTACTGCCAGTGGCATGCATAACTGCACCAGCACTCATAAACATCAAGCCCTTCATCAGGCTATGACTAAAGGCGTGAACAGTAGCAGCCGTAAAAGCTACAATAGCCAAAGGCATCAGATGCATGGCCATAAGCAGCATACCACAGCCAAAGGCACCAAAAATAATGCCCATATTCTCTACAGAAGAATAGGCCAAAATTCTTTTCATATCCACTTCCATAGTGGCATAAAGCACTCCCAGAAAAGCAGACAGCAAGCCTACAATCATGACAATCAGGCCATACCAGATATTATCCATACCAATGAACTGGAAAGCAAAACGTCCAAAACCATAGAGAGCCACCTTCAGCATAACACCACTCATAAGAGCAGATACATGGCTAGGTGCCGCTGGATGAGCATTAGGCAGCCAGGTATGGAGAGGCATCAAACCTGATTTGAGAGCAAAACCAGCAAAGGCACAGCCAAAAGCAATATGCTTCAGGGAACCATCCAAAGTATTCTGCATCATATCCACAAAGGAAAAGCTGGCAGAATGACTGCCTAAAAGATAAAAGGCCACCAGAATAGCTGCAGTGCCCAAATGAGTCATGACCATATACTGATAGGCTGCTGATACGGTTTCCTTTCGGTCAGCCTCATGGTTAACCAGCAGGAAGGATACCAAAGCCATAATCTCCCAGGCCACGATAAAGGTAAAGGCATCTCCGGCAATCAGCACTGCCACAATGGAAAGGAGGAAAAGATTCCACAAGCCAGTTAAGGCCCGAATCCGGCTGCCCCGGTAGCCCTTGGCATAATCTAAAGCATAAATGCTGATAAAGAAACCGGCAATACCTGTAATTGCTAAAAATACACTACTCCAGCCATCAGCTGCCAGAGAATAGCTTCCCCAGTCTGTGTCTACCAGCAGTCCGCCTACAGGCATAACAAGATAGCAGATACTTATAACAGCCACCATGCCGCTGGCAATGATGGCACAAGCTGTACCTGCATAATGTGCGGTCATTTCCAGCTTGTGAGGCCAGATAATGGTCATTGTTCCCAGCAAGTAAATCAGCAGGGAACATAGTAATAAATCCATTTTGTCAACTCCTAAATGATTACATTATTTTTTATGTATAAGCTGCTCTTTTTCCCCCTCTGGCACCAGGCTTCCCCCGGTGGCCCAAATAATATGAGTAGCTCTTTCCATACGTCTATTAAGATTGTTATCGTATCTGTATTCATCCATAACCGCAGAATGTCCCATGCACACAGGGCCGTGAATGGCAGCACAGGCACTTGGCTCCAGGAAGATACCCTCCTCCTGCCACAGAAGCTTCATATAGTCAAAAATACGCTTATCCTTAATGGTAAAACTGCCACTAAGGAAAGGCATAATATATTCTCCAATAAAGCCAGAGGAACGCCCTACAGCCAAGCCATCCGCCACAGTATTGCCAGAAAGGCCGATATCCTGCACGGAAATATTGTTGAACAGGCCTGTAACCATGCCCAACAGCATACAAGGTGCCTGAGTTGGCTCAATAAAGAAGCAATGTACATTTTCACCGAAAATCTGCTTCAGACCAAAGGTAATACCACCTGGAGCACCACCTACACCACAAGGCAGGTATACAAAGAGAGGATGCTCCTTATCCACCACAATATGCTCATGCTCCAGCTGAGGCAGCAGCATCTTAGCCGCTACGGCATAACCCAAAAACAGCTCATGGGAATTTTCATCGTCAATGAAATAACTATCCTCATCCTGCTGAGATTCAGCCCGGCCCATTTTTACTGCTTCATTGTAGTCCCCATGATATTCCATTACAGTAACGCCCTTGCTGCGGAGAAGCTCCTTTTTCCATTCCTTGGCCTCAGCAGACATATGAACAATAGTCTGATAGCCCAGGGCAGCACCTACAATGCCTACAGCCAGGCCCAAATTACCGGTGGAACCTACCTGCAGCTTCTGGGTAGCAAAGAACTCCTTGGCCTCGCTGTCTGCCAGCTTGGTGTAATCATCCTCATAACCAATGAGTATACCATGCTCAACAGCCAACTTTTCAGTGTGTTTCAACACCTCATAAATACCGCCTCTAGCCTTAACAGAGCCTGCCACTGCCAAATGGCTGTCCATCTTCATCATCAGCCGGCCCTTGATATCAGCACCAATACGAGAATTATTCAAGGCCCGCTTCAGCTTGGATACCTCCACCAAATCCGAGTCAATCATACCATTACGATCCTCTGTTTCTGGAAACAGCAGCCGCATAAGAGGCGCAAAACGGCGCAGTCTGGCATAGGCTGAATCTATATCTGACATGGTCAAGGCTGAACGAAGAACCGCATCGTCATTATTCATCTTCATGGGGTTGGACCATTCCACCTCAATGGCATTTCTAATATCAGTCAGAAGAATCTCCCGACGCTCTAAGGATGAAAGGCTGTCTATTTCCATGGTAAAACCCTCCTAAGTATATAAATAATTTTTTGCACAAAAAGAAAATCGCGGAATCATAAGATTCCACGATAAATATTATACATAATCCTAAGCTTTGATTCAACTATGTTTCTTTAAATAATCTACAAATTCTTTCTCTGGTAAAGGCTTGGAGTAATAATAGCCCTGTACATAGTCACAGCCCATACTCATCAAACGCTGCCGCTGCTCCTCGGTCTCTACGCCCTCAGAAAGCACCCGCAGATTCATATTCTTGCACATATCAATGATATATTGCATCATCTTATCATTATTTTCATTTTGCTTCTGGCGGATAAAGCCCATATCCAGCTTTACCACATCAATATCCATATGGCCAAACATGCTGAGAGAAGAATATCCTGTGCCAAAATCATCCAACTCTACCACAAAGCCCTCCTTATGCAAGGCATTAACATTTTTGATAACCATTTCAGGATTATCAATATAGGCAGACTCTGTAATTTCAATATGAATATCCTTAGGCTCCAGATTGTATTTCTTTATCAAAGGTGTGAGCAGCTCTTCCCCATGAAAATAAATAAAATCCTTCCGGGAAATGTTCAGAGAAACAGGCACAGTTTTCAGCTGCTGCTTTTTCCATCGCTCCATAGCTGCACAGGATTCCTCCCATACATAATAATCCATATGGGACACAAAGCCATTTTCCTCAAAAATAGGCACAAAATCTGCTGGAGACATAAAGCCGTACTTAGGATGAATCCAACGCACCAAAGCCTCTGCGCCCACCAGCTTGCCTGTTCGAATATTATGCTTTGGCTGATACCACACCTGGAATTGATGCTTGGTAATAGCCTCCTCCATGTTTTCCAGTATCTGCTGGCTCTTTAATGCCCTACTGCGAAGGGATTCATCATATACCTTTACTCGCTGCTTATAAACATTCTTTATCTTATCCAAAGCCATAACAGCTCTATCACACATAACGCTTACTGGCAGATTGTGATCAACCCGCTCGTAAATGCCAAACTTCTGCATAAAAGGAGGCAGTCCGGCCTTCACCTGCTCATATTCATGAAATTCCTCTACCTGCTGTTCCACCAGCTTCTGATGGATATTCACCGTATGAGGCAGCAGCTGTACAAAGGTGGCATCATCCAAGCGGCCAAAAATATTCCGCTCAAATTCACTGACATCGTGATTCTGAGCTACATAGCGAAGAATGGCCTCTCCCTGATTGGTGCCATATTGTTCGTTAATATTGGCCAGATTTACCACGTGAGTACATACCAAATCAAATTCCTCATCAGGATATTTGGCCAGTACATGCTCCGCCATATGCATAAAATAGTCACGAGTATAGCAATTGGTCTGATTATCCAAGCGAAGAATATTCAGCATAACAGTTTTTTCATGCAAAGCAATAGCCCGCTGAATACGGCTCAGCAATACATCTGGGTTAAATGGCTTGGCCACAAAATCCGTAGCGCCATCCTTAAGGCATTCTGCCTCCTCCTCAGGCGTGCTGTCACTGGTTAACACCAACACAGGAATCATATTGAGAATCTCATCCTTCTGAAATTCCTGCAGGAAAGTATAGCCATCCATAATAGGCATATTCAAATCCAACAGAATGGCACTGATTTCGGTGCTATGCTTGCGAAGATAGTCCAAAGCCTCCTGACCATTGGCCAGCTCCATAGTCTTATAATATCTATCCAAAAAATAGCTTAGTGTGGTACGCTGCAACTCCGAATCATCCACGATTAGGATTGTTTTGTCCCCCACCAACTGTTTTTCCTTAAGGGAAAGCTTGGCTTCCTTGTCCAGCTCCCTTTGGTGTTCCTCGTTAATATCCCGGACACAGATAACAATGCCTCTGTGCTTATTATTGTACTCACGGCTAGGAATAACCTCCAGCATATCCCAGCGATAACGGCCCCCTTTGGCCCGCCGATAGGTTATGCTTAAATATTCCTTCCCATCATCCAGAAGCTGTCTCATTTTGTCCAAGTCAAAAAATTCCGCAAACTCCCTGGCATCCTCAGCATAAACCAAACCAGAAGAGGTAAGGTATTCCGTCAGACTTTGAATATCAAAATCTCTTTTCTCCAACAGTGCCTTGATACCCTGCTCGCTGGTCTGAATACAATGATAGGAGCCATCTCCCAAATCCACATATATAATAGTATGATATACCTTGCGTATTACCTGTAGAATATCATCTATTTCCTTCGTGTTCAGCATTTCTGAAGTCATCAATACTCCACCTGCCCCCTCAAAATATTCTATACACCATCTACCCCACACTCACTTATATTTTATACTGATTTAACAAATTTAGCAATGAATAAGTACAAAATAATTCCATAGAAAAATGGATACCAGCCTTTGGGGCTAATATCCATCTTTCCTGTCCCATATATCTTATCTAATGTCCACTAGAAGATAAGCATTCGTACAACCAATCTTATTTTTCCAGAGCTTCCCAAGCATCGTTAGCCCGCTTTACAAATACATCACGAACAGCCTGGTTCTCGCCAATACCGTGAATGTAAGGAACTACCTCAATGCCCTCAGACTTCAGAATGGACTTGTGGGAATCTTCCTCGTCACCAGCCATATCATTGTTTGCATGGTCGCCAGCAACCATCATGAATGGCATAATGGTAACCTTCTTAATCTTCTGAGCCTTCAGCTTTGGAATAATGGTTTCCAGGCTTGGCCAACCCTCTACAGTCTCAATGAATACATTGTTGTAGCCCATTTCATGCAGCTTAGCCTGAATTACAGAATAGTAAGCATTGCTGATGTTTGGGGTACCATGAGCCATGATAACAATGCCCTCGCCCTTCTTGGTCTTAGGGAACTGAGTAGCCAGAGCCTGCAAAGTCTCAGTTACATCATCATCCTGTCCCTCCTGGCCCTGCCAATACATCAGTGGAGTGCCCAAGGTCATCTTCTTGAAGTTCTGCTTGTAGCCATTGAATACACCAAGGTCATAATCATACTCCATACCAGGAATAACATCCAAGGTAGTCAGAGCAACACGGGTATAGCCCTCAGCCTTCAGCTGATCCAAAGCTTCCTCAGGAGTTGGGAAGGTAATGCCTTCGTTAGCCTTTACGCGATCAATGATAATATGGGAAGTATAAGCAGTAACTACCTTTACACCAGGATGTGCAGCCTTGATGCCCTCAACTGTTGCATCAATAGTCTTAGCACGGGTGTCAGTGAAAGTGGTGCCGAAGGTCATAACAACGATGGCATCCTTGTTAGCCAGATTCTGCAGAGCAGGGTTCTCATAGGTACGTACACCCATCTGAGAAGCAGCCAGCAAAGCAGGAGTAGCAGTCTTTACCTCTGGGTTCAGCTCATAACCAGCCTCGGTAGGAGCTACATTGGTAGAGAAAACGGCACCAACTGCAACAGCAGCTACAAAAAATTTTTTCCAGTTCTTCATAAAAGAAATCCCCCTTAAAAATAAGAATTGTATTGTAATACCTTTACTTTAAGGCTTATTACCATGTTAAATCCCATACATTTCATTACATATTATTTATCTAAATTGCTGTTTTTTCGGAGCAAGTAGAGGAAATATGGCGTACCTAGGAAGGCTGTCATAATGCCTACATTTACCTCATGCTTTTCTATCAAAACCCTACCGAGAGAATCACAGAACAGCAGGAATACTCCTCCAGCCACAATACTAGCCGGCAAAAGATATTTGTGATTTGGCCCTACCAGCATTCGCATCATGTGAGGAATTATTAATCCCACAAAGCCAATGCTGCCGCTGATACACACGCTGGTAGCTGTAGTCATAGCAGACACCAAAAGGAGAATCAAACGATATCTGCCTACTGGCATACCTACAGCCTTGGCTTCTGCCTCACCCAGGGCAAGAATATTTAGATGCCTTGCCATTAGCAGCATAATACCAATACCTAAGGTAATAGGACCAATTCCCATCAGCACATGCTCCCAGCGACGATAATCAAGACTACCTACAGTCCAGAAAAGGTACTGCTGCAGTTTGTATTCATCCATAACCACCAGCATGGCTGCCGTTATGGCTCCCAGCAGCATACCTACCACTACGCCAGATAAAAGCAAGGTCAGCACTGGAATCCTGCCGTTACGGCTAGCCAAACCAATGGTAATCAGTACCGCTGCAATGGCTCCTACAAAAGCAAAAGCCGGCATAGCAAACATATTAACTGCATTAACTCCCAACGTAATGGCTAATACGGCACCTACAGTGGCACCACTGGAAACACCAATAATGCCGGGATCAGCCAAAGGATTGCTAAACAACCCCTGTAATATGGTTCCTGAGGCGGCCAGGCCAGCCCCTACCATAAATCCCACCAGAGTTCTGGGAGAACGAATAAACATCAACACAGCCTCCTGCTGAGCAGAAATCTGCACATCCTCCAACACAGGCAATCCTAGCTGGTGACAAAACCATGCTGCTACCTGCACAAAGCTCAAATCATATTGGCCTGCTGAGAGAGAAAAAGCAAAGGTAAATACCACCAGAGCTGCTAATATGCCGGCTACCAGTTTGCGATGATATGTCATAGAGCCTCACCGCCCTTCTGATAATCTACACCAATAATGGTATCTAAAAGCTCCCTCTTGGCAGAAGTCAATGGCAGCTCCTCTGTATAGATATCTGCATGGCCGGTTTCCAGATTCCGTCTGGCATGAATAGCAGTGCCATAACCTGCCGAAAGCAATTCATCTGTCAGCACCTGCTGAGGAGCAGCATCTGCCAAGACATTTCCCTGCTTCAACAGCATGAGACGACTGCAATATCTATCCGCCAAATTCAGCTCATGAACTACCATGACTACAGTTTTGCCTCTAGCTGACAGCTCTCGGCAAAAGCGGAAGATTTGCTCCTGATAAAACAAATCCAAACCAGCAGCTGGCTCATCCAGAAACAACACCGGTGTCTGCTGAGCCAATACCTTGGCCAACAGCACCCTTTGTCTTTGTCCGCCAGACAAAGCCCGTATAGGCCTCTCTGCCATATCCAATACATCTGTATATTTCATACATGCTTCAATGATACGGTCATCCTCATCTCCCTGCTGCTGCCACCATTTTTTATATGGATAGCGGCCAGCCATAACCATATCCCGCACTGTATAATCAAAGGTCAGCTCTACCTGCTGCTGCAGATAGGCAATTTTTCTGGCCAGCTCCCGCTGAGAATAATCCTGAACCCTGCGGTCCGCCAGTAAAATCTCTCCCTTATCAAAAGGTAGGAAGCCTCGCATGGATTTCAGCAAGGTGCTTTTGCCAGCACCATTCTTGCCTATAATCCCTACAAAATCTCCTGCCTGAATGGAAAAATTCAAATCGTGAAGAATCCTCTCTCCCTTGTCATAACCAACTGTTACATCATTTACCTGAATAATAGTTTTCATGCTATCTTCCTCGCTGTACTATCATTCAGTATCTTAGTCTACTGCGGAGAGGTGCTGCTGATCTTCCAGCTTAAACTCATCTCCGTAGACGGTATAGGCTATTTCCTGTACAGCAAAGCAGAAATCCTGAGATGCAGAATATATATAAGAATCCCTTGGCTCCTTGATGCTGCCGCTCTGAATAGCTTTCATCTGCTGCAGAGCAGGGTCCTTCAAGTATTTGTCACGGAATTTCTGAATATCAAATGTTCCGTGGGCAGTATAGGTTGGCAGGAAGATAATATCCGGATTCATCTGCACCATCATTTCCTTGGTAAGCTTGTCTCCCCGCTTTAAACCATATTCAGAAAGGCAGTTGGTTACACCTGCCAGCTGACAAGCATCATCATAAATACAATCCTTACCGCCGTAGTTGCTCATCAGTGAAATCAGCAGAACCCTTTTCCGCTGATCCTGGGGAATCTTGTCTACCTTGGCCTTGATTTCAGCCAACTTGCTGTCCATCATGGAGATAAGCTTTTCCCCTCGTTCTGGTTCTCCCACAGCCTTGGACATCAGGGTAATATTATCTCGAATATCCTGCAAGCACTTTGGCCCCTTCATAACTACTACCTTGATACCCATATTACGCAGGGAATCAACATAGTCAATATCTCCCCAGTCTGGAGCAATAACCAAATCTGGCTCCATAGCCAAAATTTCCTCTACCTTGGGATGACGCACCTTGTTAGGAATATTCTTACCCAGCTCAGCGATATTGGAGCTGATAGGATCATCCACTAGATTATTAGCGCAAACCACCCGCTCTGGCTTTACCAGTCCCAACAAAATATCATCTGTGCTGAGAGTCATGCTGACTATCCTGGTTGGCTTTTGGTCAAAATCTACCTCAACTCCCTGATCATCTACTACCTTGTAACTGCTTGCCGACTGCTGAGACTTATTACTGCCACAGCCTGCTACAAATAGCATAGATACAAGCAACATAGCCAAAGCTGCCAGCGTCAAGGAAAGATTGTTTCTAAATTTGTTCATTGTTTTACCTCGCTCCTTTTCCTGCCAATCGCAAAAAAGGCTTTTCCCTCCAAGCAGAAAGAAAAGCCATACCTTCATAGCCTATTGGCTACAAATCCCCTTCCCATCGCTCGCAGGTCCAGCAAAGACAGCCATGGGCAATCTTTGCTAACGGTGATTGTTAAGCAGGCAATTCTTCTGGCTTAGGTTCATTGCTTCTCTGCGCCTTCCCAGGACGTATCCCAGTGACATAAATTATGCAGAGTTGCTCCCCTTACAGCGGCGGGACCGCATCGGCTTGTACCGATTTTCTTATTAAGTCTCTTGTCCCTAAAAGGGACACGCGACACCTGCTCCACTTATTAACTTTTGGGTAGTCATGCATTTGTACTACCAATTTATTCATAGTATATGCCGAAAAAAGACATTTGTCAATGCAGTTTATAATTATGTTCACAATGCATAATTGTCATTACCAAAGCCTAACAACAGCTTCTTACAGCATAATTTTCCACACAAAAAGGACGCCGTCGAAACAGCGTCCTAAATGTATTAGCTTGTACAGATAAGAATCTGATATTACAGCTGAGGACCAGCAGCAACCAGAGCCTTACCAGCCTCGTTACCAGTGTACTTGCCGAAGTTCTTGATGAAGCGGGCAGCCAAGTCCTTAGCCTTAGCATCCCACTCAGCAGGATCTGCATAGGTGTCGCGAGGATCCAGAATCTTAGGATCTACACCTGGCAGCTCGGTAGGTACCTCGAAGTCAAACATAGGAATCTTCTTAGTAGGAGCCTCATTTACTGCACCGGAGAGGATTGCATCAATGATACCACGGGTATCCTTGATGGAGATACGCTTGCCGGTACCGTTCCAACCAGTATTAACCAGATATGCCTTTGCATTGTTAGCCTTCATCTTCTTTACCAGCTCCTTACCGTACTTGGTAGGATGGAGCTCCAGGAATGCCTGGCCGAAGCAAGCGGAGAAGGTAGGAGTAGGCTCAGTAATGCCACGCTCAGTACCAGCCAGCTTAGCGGTAAAGCCGGAGAGGAAGTAATACTGGGTCTGCTCTGGAGTCAGTATGGAAACTGGAGGCAGAACACCAAATGCATCAGCGGACAGGAAGATTACATTCTTCGCAGCAGGTGCAGAGGAACCTGGCTGAATGTTTCTGATGTGCTCAATAGGGTAAGATACGCGAGTGTTCTCGGTAGTGCTCTTGTCAGCAAAATCGATCTTGCCATTCTCATCAACAGTTACGTTCTCCAAGAGAGCGTTTCTCTTGATAGCGCCATAGATATCAGGCTCGGACTTAGGATCCAAGTTGATTACCTTAGCATAGCAGCCACCCTCGAAGTTGAATACGCCGTTGTCGTCCCAACCATGCTCGTCATCACCGATGAGCTTACGCTTTGGATCAGTGGACAGAGTAGTCTTACCAGTACCGGACAGACCGAAGAAGATAGCAGTGTTCTTGCCTTCCATGTCGCAGTTAGCGGAGCAGTGCATAGCAGCAATACCCTTCAGTGGCAGGAAGTAGTTCATCATGGAGAACATACCCTTCTTCATCTCACCGCCATACCAAGTGTTAATGATAACCTGCTCCTTGGAGGTGGTGTTGAAAGCTACGCAGGTCTCAGAATTGAGGCCCAGTTCCTTATAGTTAGTAACCTTAGCCTTGGAAGCGTTGTAAACAACGAAATCAGGCTCGAAGTTCTCCAGCTCCTCTGCAGTTGGCTGAATGAACATATTGGTTACGAAATGAGCCTGCCAAGCAACCTCAACGATGAAACGAACTGCCATACGAGTGTCGTGGTTAGCACCGCAGAATGCATCTACAACGAACAGTCTCTTGTTGGACAGCTCCTTCTTTGCCAGATCCTTAACAGTTGCCCAAACGTCCTCGCTCATAGGATGGTTATCGTTCTTGTACTCGTCGGAAGTCCACCATACAGTGTCCTTGGAGTTCTCATCCATAACGATGTACTTATCCTTAGGAGAACGGCCAGTATAGATACCAGTCTTTACATTAACAGCACCCAGCTCAGTCTCTTTGCCTACCTCGTAGCCCTCAAGACCAGCCTTAGTCTCTTCCTCAAACAATAACTCGTAAGAAGGATTGTGGACAATCTCAGTAACACCAGTAATGCCATACTTGCTCAAATCAACGTTTGCCATTTTGCTATCAACCTCTTTCTTTTTATCCTGCAACGACACCCTGTATGAACTTGGAAAGGATGAACCAACATTCCTGTTATACCTGGGATACATTGCTAAAATACTTGATTTTCGGCGGTTTTTCTCACAACCAGCCTTCATGTATATGGTATAAGATTTTGCTAATTTTGTCAAAGATTATTTAGAATTATTTCTACATTAATATCGCTTATTGTTCTATTAATGCATTATGATATCATACGATTTAGTTATTCTGCCTTGGCAAAAGCCTCTACAGCCTTCTCCATTGCGGTTTTCTCCACTACTACGCTATGGCGTACCTGAGCATCTTTCAAAGCTGCCAGACCTGCTGGAATAGGGAAGCTATTCATAGCCTGAAGCTTGTCCAGCAGTTGGAATTCATCCAAGCCATCAACGGACTGGCCCAAGGCAGTCAGTACGCTTTCATTGAATTTATAAGGGCTGGCAGTGGATACTACTATCATTGGCTCCTGATGGCCCTGAGACATATAGTCCTCTGCACTTCTCCATGCTACAGCAGTATGAGTATCTGCAATATAATGGTTTTTGCCATAAACCTCATTTATGGTATCCATAGTTTTGGCATCATCTGCCCAATCACAGCCAAAGACAGCCTGAATCTTGGCCAAAACCTCTGCCCCTACATCATATCGTCCCTTTTCTGCCAGCTCCTGCATCCACTTAGCCACCTGAGCAGCATCATCAGTAACATGATAAAGCAGTCTCTCCAGATTGCTGGAAATCAGAATATCCATAGATGGACTGATGGTTTTGTAGAAATCACGGTTCCGGTCATAAACACCGGTTTTCAAGAAATCAGTCAAAACATTATTGGTATTGGACGCACAAATCAGCTTGGCCACAGGCAAACCCATGCGCATTGCATAATAGCCTGCCAGAATATCACCAAAGTTGCCAGTTGGCACTGTAAAGCTGATTTTATCCCCAGCCTTGATTTTGCCAGCCTTCAGCAAATCTGCATAGGCACTAAAGTAGTAAACAATCTGAGGTACCAGGCGGCCCCAGTTAATGGAGTTGGCAGAGGACAGAGATACACCAGCCTCATTCAATTTTTCGTTAAATTCCTTGTGGCTGAAAATCGCCTTAACACCGCTTTGAGCATCATCAAAATTACCCTTTACAGCAGTAACAGCTACATTATTTCCCTGCTGAGTTACCATCTGGAGACGCTGAATACGGCTAACACCATTTTCTGGATAGAAAACAATTATCTTGGTCTGGTCTACATCCCGGAACCCCTCCAAGGCTGCTTTGCCAGTATCACCAGAGGTGGCAACCAAAATCAAAACCTGATTCTTCTCCCCTGTTTTCTTCAGGGCAGTGGACAAAAGCTGAGGCAGCAGCTGAAGGGCCATATCCTTGAAAGCGCTGGTAGGACCATGCCAAAGCTCCAGCACAGAAAGATCGTCCATAATATTCAGAGGGGCTACAGCCTTATCGTCAAATTTGCCGTTGCCATAGGCTCTTTCTACACAGCCGGTAATCTCTTCCTGAGTATAGTCTGTCAAAAAGCAGCTGAGAACCTTTACAGCCCGCTGCTGATAGCTTAAATCAGACAGGCTCTGAATAAACTCCATATCTACCTGAGGAATAGACTCTGGTACAAACAAACCACCATCCTTGGCCAGACCAGCAATAATAGCCTGGGCAGATGTCATATTCTGATTATTTCCTCTTGTGCTGATGTACTTCATTGTTTTCACTCCTATATTGTATTAAAGAATTTTCTAGTCTTGGGACAGAAAATCATTTTAGCGGATAAGCTTCGCCACAGTGGCATTAACTGCCTTTATTAAATCATCTGGGGAAAGGATAAGCTGCTGGCCACGTATGCCGGCGCTGATGGCAATCCGGTCAAAATCATGACAAGATTCATTCAGATAGACAGGATAGTTCTTTTTGGCTCCTAAAGGAGAACAGCCTCCTCGGATATAACCAGTCAAGCCCAATACCTCTTTTAGATGTACCATTTCCACTCGCTTGTTGCCAGAGGCGGCCGCCAAGGCCTTCATGTCCAGCTCCCCGTCACCAGGAATGCAAGCCATAAGCACGCCATTCTTATCACCTCGGCATACCAAGGTCTTAAAGACCATCTTTACATCCATGCCAGCAGAGGCTGCCACATGTATGGCGCTTAAATCATCCAAATCAACTTCATATTCCTTAATTTCATAAGATATCTTCAATCTATCCAAAATGCGGGCTGCATTGGTCTTTTTGTTTTTCATAATACAATTTGTCCTTTCCCAGAAAACATAAATCCATGTTAGTATAACACAATTATCTAAAAATGTGAACACCCTGCCCTATTTTTTTACACAAAAATACCTCCAAAGCAGCAGATTTTGCTATTTAATCCGTCTACTTTAGAGGTATTACATTACTTACCAGCAGAGTTTATTTTTTTTAGCCTTTGTAAGCTGATACGGTTGGCACCTTATCGCTGTCTAGGAGACTAGGAATACTGTCAACATCTGCACCGTTATTTTGACTGCCTCCCACAGGGTAATTAGCCGCTCTCACAAGAGCATCATCTTTGTTACGTAAGCTTTTTGCCGTTGTCTGAGCCACCGCTGCTCTATCAATAACAGGGCCTACTACAGCCTCCAATTTTGCCTTATTGTCAGCCCATTTTTTCTGAGCCTCATTAATTTTTTCCTTGGATTTAGCCAATCTGCCATTCCAAACCGCCTCGTTGTACACCGGCCGTCTCTGCTTCTTGGGGACAGGCTCCTTGGCTTTTTCCTTAGCTGTATTCATATCCTGAGTCTGGGAAGCCAAATCGTAATAACTGTCCATAAGTTCATAAAACAGATCTTTCCGCTCCTTGATTAGCTGGTTTAAATATCCACCTGCCACTGGCACCTTCAATTCCTCCAGCTGCTGGTCCGATTCCTTCATAATCTTCCGAGCCTCAATCATCCAATCCATATCCCGCTCTGGATGGGCCTCCCGCAGCTCATCCAGCTTTTCCTGAGTAGATGTAAGAATACTGCGTACCTTTTCCTTGTATCGGATAAAATCTCTGTCATTCTGCTTCAACAGCAATTCAGCATATTCCTGATAATTTTCAATATCATAGAGCTTCCAGCTGCCATCCTCCTGCCTTCTAAGCTTCAGCTTCAATACAAAGGTATCCCCTAAGTTAGGCTCATATACTCTAACGCCAGCGGTTACGATAGTATCAGTTGCCGCTTCCTGAGCAGCTTTGGTTTCCTCATGGACATTTTCCTCATCCCGCTCATGGCCAAGTACATACTTATTTAGCAAGGATATGCCCATAGACAACATCTTGTCCGTTATACTTTGCTCCTTAACATTTTCCTGACCAGGAGGAGGATCTCTGTATATGTAATCCAGACTACGGAAGCTGACAGATCTAAAACCTATCCTATCCTCCAAAGCAGATTCAGGAGTTATTTTTTCCCTATCCTGCCACTTGCCATTTTGAACATAATTCAGAAAATCCTCCTGACAATAGCTGGCAAAGCTGCCATCTGCTATCTTGCCATAAGCAGGATCATTTTTGTCAACCAACTGTGCCAATTTGCCGTTGTTTAGCTTGAAAAGTCCATCCAAATCTACTCTGTTCTTCAGTTCCTCTACATCCCCAGACTGCATAGCCTTCTGCATAGCCCTAATAGAGTATGTAGGCGTATAAATATAGAACTTAAAGTAAAATACTCCTGCCAGACATCCTATCAAAATCTCCAACAGCAAACCAATTATCACGGCTTTTTTAACGGTCATTCCATCACCTGCTTTTATCTGCTCTCTGCATAAAGTATGCAACACATATATTACAGCAAGCCCCTATCAGAGATTGCCACCATCCTTGAAGATATAATTATCCGTACATGTCATTCTAACATAAAACCAGATTATTGTACACTACTATTATAACTAGATGTATTTATAGTGTTCCCCATAGGATGCCACCGTTTTTGATAACCAATAACCATCATAACCGCACTTATAGCCAGCCCGATGTAGAGAGGCTCCACCGGCAATTTCACCCACAACCCCAAGGCTATGGGTACAATAGTGCTGGCTACAATAGAAGCATAAGCCCATTTTTTTGCAATACTGCGAGGGTAAAAAATAGCAAAGGTCAAAGGCAAAAATACTCCGCCCCCCCGCATGGCCATAGAAAGAAAATTCCAGAAAAGCACCTGGGAATCCAAATTGCCAATAGCAATCAGACAGGCTGCAGCCATTACAGCCAGTACCACCAAACGCAAGGTATAAAGCAGTTTTTTACCACTGCCCAGATCAATGCTGCGACCAATAATATCTCTGGTCAGCATAGTGCCTATACCAAGGGACAAGCCTCCTATGGAGCCAATAAGGCTTAGCATAATACCGCCCAGAGCAATCCCTGCCAACACCGTACCCTGATGTTCCAGCAAATAGATAGGCAGTACCAATACTGGCACTACATCTGGCTCCAACACATGCATGTACATACCAATAGCTACAGAAGGCAGACCCACCGGAATCACAATAGCTGCCGCTGCAAAAGCTCCAAGGGAAGCCACCTTGGGACTAGAAGCAGAGAAAAAACACTGTATATAGGTCTGGGTACAGATAACTCCCACTACCATAGAAAAAAGCTTAGAAAAGCTGCTGCCTATACCTGTATTAAACATATTCCACCAGTAATCCGGAGGCAAAATCTGCTGAAAATCCGGCCTGCCATGAAGATACATAAAGGCACTGGCCCCTGCCACAAACAGACTAAGCCAAATAACCAGCATTTTCAAGATACCACCTACTCCAGTGCTTTTGATGCCCCCAAAGAAAATATAGGCTGCCACCAGCAGGCAGAGAATCACAGCTCCCAGCTCAACGGATACATTAAGCACAGCGGAAAGAATCTGAATCCCTGGCAGACAACTGGCTACCACGCTAAAGAGAATCCCTAGAGAGGAAATAATCCCCACGGATTCTGCTGCCTTATTGCCATAATTCCGTTTAAGGTACTGAGGAATAGTTTCCAACCCTGTAGCCCGCAGCTTGCCTGCATAAAAAAGTCCCATGAGAATAAAGGCTATACCAGAGCCAAGAGTAAACCACCAGGCAGACAGCCCCATACTGTAGGCCAGCTGAGCAGTTCCCACGGTGGCTCCCCCTCCTACTACAGTACCAGCAATACTGCCTGCAACCAGAGGCACCCCTGCACTGCGACCACCCAAGCTATAACCCTCCGCAGATTTTACCGACCTGGCAGAATAAATTCCTCCACCTATAACCAATGCAACTGTCAGCAGCATAATGATTAGATGTTCTATTGTCAATTCCATGCCTTTAGCCTTCTCTCAATGTATTTACCAAATAAAAGTTACTCCTGTAACAGCTTTGCCTTTAATCGTCTATAGGCCCTGGTATAATATATCCCATTCTGAGCCTCTCGATGGTCGAAGCCATAGGCTCTCCTGCTGACAGCCACAATAGGCGGTGCCTGAATGCGTTTAGCTATAGACATACCGCAGAACTGGCGCCACCAACGCTCCAAATCAGCAATAAAATCTGCTGCTGTAGGGAAATACTTAGCCACCAAGCCCTGCTGACAGCCAATTTTTTCCTCCAATACCCCATCAGCATACCATTGCAGAATATCTGCCGGAGCAGCTTTTTGCCACTTCTCCACAAAGCTGCGGAAAAGATAATCATGATATGGATATTTGATAGGATCACCCAAACCCTCATCCACATTCTGAGCATTGGACAGCTCTGCACTAGGCACAATATCAATAGTGGCCTGAGGTACTACCTCACGACCATATACCACCTGATTCATATATCTAGCCAAATCATATACCTGATGCTTCCACAAATCCGCTAAAGCGCACAGGAAGCCTGACTGGTCGCCATAAAGTGTGGAATACCCTACGGTAGTTTCTGCCTTATTGGCATTGCAGGTAAAGCCGCCCCCAAAGGCTGCTGCTGCTCCTGCCAAAACTCTGGCACTGCGATCTCTAGCCTGAATATTTTCTGCCACAAAGGAGGACACCTGTAAGTTAAACTTACTGCCATCCTTTAGGAAAGTAACAGGGATATGTTCTATCTGGTCTATGGTATGATCCACTGACTCCTGAATAGGCATAATGGTGTAATTACAGCCTAGGTTTACCGCCAGCTCTTGAGCCAATCCCTTGGTGGTTGCAGAATTATAAACACTTGGCATATTAACCAACAAAACCTTTTCCGGCCCCAGGATATGGGCATATAAGGCCGCAGCCACGGCTGAATCTATACCACCGGAGATACCAATAACCACTTTATCCATATGGATATCCGCCAAGAACTCCTTAACCGCATATTCAATAGCAGTAAAAATATGGGCAATATCTGGCTTTTTTTCCCGCTGGAACTTCGGCATGGCCTGAATTTTATCCAATTCATAAATCCCCATACCCTGCTGATATTTAGGCAGACAGTCCACCATTAGTCCTTGACCATTATACAAGGTACTGGAGCCATCAAAGGTGTATACAGTCTTGCCATTGTTCTGAATCCCCACATTATTTACATAAAACAAAGGTACACCGGCTGCCTTAGCCTGTTTACCAAAAACCCGATGCCGCTTGCCGTTTTTACCCAGAGTATACGGAGAAGCAGAAATATTTACCAGCATATCTACTCCCTGACGGGTTAATATTTCCACTGGTGCCAGATTGTAATCCTCGCTCCAGCCATCCTCACACAGAAAACCACCAATATTATAATCCTGTCCTTTGATAGTCAAAGGTACTGTACCTATAAGCTTGGTTGCCTGAGTACCCATTTCCTCTGCCAACTGTTTCAGGCCAAAAAAATATCTAGTATCATCAAACTCACGATAGTTTGGCATCAGAGTTTTTATGACATATGGATATGGCATATTCCTTGGCTGAACCAATTTGCCCTGCCATGCCGTAAACAAGGCATTGTACTTCCGTACTCGGCCGTCATAATTTTTCTTCTCCCAATCCACAGCCACATTACCAAAAATAATGGCAATATCCTGAGAAGCATTGATAATATCCTGACCACATTCCTCACAATCCTTCAAGAAAGCATATTGCTCCCAGGTATCCCCTAAAAGATAGCCTGGCACAGCCATCTCTGGAAAGATAATCAAATCTGCCCCTTGCTCCTTGGCCTGAGCAATCATGGTTAACATATTTTCTGTGTTTTCTGATGGATGTCCCGGCTGAACCTTCAGCTGAGCTGTAACAATCTTCAACATCTGCAGCACCTCTTAATTAAATTTACACTGAAATATTATACCAGCATTTGATTTTTTAGACAAAAAAATCTGCCTGCTAAAGCTAATTCCCAGGGACTAACTCTAACAGGCAGCCTTGCCTTTACTCTTTTAAAGATTTGTAATAGAGGCGACAATGACAAAAGCCTTCAAACTCCGGATCTGCAATCTGATCCCGAAACTCCTTACACATACATTTATTGTCCTCTATACGGGCAATTCTGCAAGGGCAATATCCATCCTTTTTGGCCAGACCATCCTTAATCGTCTTTACCACCTTAGCATCAGGGTTAAGTAGGATTTTCATATGGACCACCTCCTATTTACTTTTATTTATACTTCCATAATAATAGGCAGAATCATTGGACGACGGCGGGTACGCTCGAAAATAAAACGGCCCAAAGCATCACGCATAGCGGATTTCAGAGCAGCCCATTCGGTAATACCCTCTTCCTCACAGTGACAGAGCGCCTCCTCTACGCGGATTTTTACATCCTCCATCAGTTCCTCAGACTCACGCACATAAACAAAGCCTCGGGATACAATATCCGGCCCTGCTACTACAGTGCCAGTGCCCTTATCCATAGTTACTACTATAATGATAATACCATCCTGGGATAGCTGACGGCGATCCCGCAGAACAATATTACCTACATCGCCTACACCTAAGCCATCAACCAGTACGCGGCCAGAGGTTACACGGCCAGCCACATAGCCCTTATCTCTAGTAAATTCCAGAATCTGGCCATTTTCGCCAATAAAGATATGATCCTTTGGCATGCCCAGTTCAGCTGCCAGCTTGGCATGCTTCACCAGATGACGATACTCACCATGAACAGGAATAAAGAATCTTGGCTGTACCAGATTATGCATCAGCTTCAGTTCTTCCTGACTAGCATGACCTGATACGTGAATACCATTCTCCCGGCCATATACTACATTAGCTCCCAGCTTCAGCAAATTGTCAATAGTACGAGAAACCAACTTTTCATTACCTGGAATTGGAGTAGCAGAAATAATAACTGTATCTCCTGGCACTATGCCAACCTTGCGATGGTCAGACTGGGACATACGAGTCAGAGCGGACATTGGCTCTCCCTGACTGCCTGTAGTAATAATAACCACCTGATCCATAGGATAGTTACCGATATTGTCAATATCTATCAGTGTTCCCTCTGGAGCATTAATATAGCCCAGGTCCAGAGAAATATTCACTACATTTACCATACTGCGGCCCAATACAGCCACCTTTCTCTTGTATCGTACCGCAGTGTTGATAATCTGCTGAATACGATGAACATTAGAGGAGAAAGTAGCCACAATAATACGGGAACGGGCACCATGAAAAGCCTTATCAAAGGCTGCGCCAACAGTGCTTTCACTTGGAGTATGCCCCGCTCTCTCTGCATTGGTGCTGTCTGCCATCATCAGGAGAACGCCCTTCTTGCCCAGCTCAGAGAAACGGCGGAAATCCGTCATTTTACCGTCAATAGGAGTATAGTCCAGCTTAAAGTCACCCGTATGAACAATGGTGCCCATAGGGGTATTAATAGCCAAACCTACAGCATCAGGAATACTATGGTTCACACGAATAAAGTTTACATGGAAACAGCCTGCTCTAATGGTATCACCCTGCATTACAGTACGTAAATTGCTGGAATCTACACCATTTTCCCGCAGTCGTCCCTCCAAAATCCCCAAAGTAAGACGAGTACCATAGACAGGTACGTTAATTTGCTTCAGTACATAGGGCAGTGCACCAATATGATCCTCATGTCCGTGAGTCAGCACAATAGCCCGAATCTTGTCCCGATTTTCCACCAGATAGGAAATATCAGGAATAACCAGATCAATACCCAGCATCTCCTCATCTGGGAACATCAGGCCAGCATCGATAAGCAGTATTTCATCTCCGTACCGCACTACAGTCATGTTCTTACCGATTTCGCCTAAGCCACCCAGAGGGATAATTTGTAATTTTTGTTTTTCTCTTGCCAAAAATCACACCTCCACATTTATATTAATTTTTATTATAACCTATTTAACCATGCAACTCATGGTATGCAAAACATTTTTCTCTAAGTCAAACCGTCCAATTATCCAAATTCGCAAAAAATGCATAACAAAATACAGTGTGTACACCGGCCACCCATCTCCTGTCCGCTATCTTCCCTAACAGAAAACTTCTCAGTGACCGCCACACTGAGCACAAAAACTCCTTTAAAAATTGATCCGTTCTGCTCATTACATGTAATTATAACATATATAACGGGCAAATGTAAACAGATTTACCATTCATCAAAATGAACTCTGTCGCTTTCATAGAGATCCCGTTCCTCATTATCCGGTTCTTTGGCATAGCCTAGAGCCAAAATAGAATGAGGCACAATGTTCTCCGGCAAAGCCATCAGCTCCTTGACCTCCTGCACTCTATCCTCACAAGGCCAACAGCCCAGCCATACACTGCCAATGCCCAAATCCTGAGCAGCTAATACCATATTCTGGGTAGCAATAGAGGCATCAATAACCCAATACTCTGGAGCCTCCGGCAAGGCCCGCTCCAAATCACCACACACTAAAATGCCCAAAGCAGCTCCTCTAAGTGGTCCTGCATAAAGACCATTAGCTACAGACAGCTTCCCCAGCAGTTCCTTGTTGCGAATGACTACAAAGGACCACATTCTCTTGTTCATACAGCTAGGACCGCTCATGCCCGCTGTAAGAATCTTCTTAATATCCTCAAAGGTAATCCCCTCATCAGTAAACTCTCTTACACTTTTTCTTGTAGCCATTGCCTTTAATGTTTCCATATTCTGTACCTCTATTCAACGCATAATAATCAACTTATTCCACTATCAAATATTGTTGAAACCCATTTATCTTATAGGTAGAATTTTCTTAGAATTAATAATTCAACATATTCTTCATATATCTTAATTATAGCTTTTTTTGGCAAATATGTCCATATAAGACAAAACGCGGTGGAAAAATTAGACATTTCAATGCAGCAGCGTTTTCATATCATAACGCAGGCGCAACAAAATGACAAAGGCACTGACCAGTACCCCCGCATCAAGGCTCAACCAATAAGAATACAAACCTATATTGAAACCATAGTCCAAAATATAACCCACCGGCAGACAGATAAGCCAATAAGCTATTCCAGAAGCAATCAGTGTTGCGTTAACATCCTTCATGCCACGGGTAATTCCCTGACAAGGTGCACTAAGCATATCCCCCATCTGCCAGATGCAAGCCAGCAAAATAAGCTGGGCCACCAATTCCGTAACCATAACATCATTTGAATACAGGGCAGCAATCTGATGACAAGCAAAAATTTCAATTATGATATAAACAATTCCTATAGTACAGCTCATTTCAAGGCAAATCTTAATATAATCCCTGACAGCCTGATAATTTTTACCGCCATATTCATAACCGATTAGAATAGTAGCCGCCATAGAAAATCCCATAGGAACCATATAAATCAATGTGGAAAAATTTACTGCTGCCTGATGGGCAGCCAATGCCGTTGTACCGAATTTTGCCACCAAGAATGCTGTAATAGAAAACACACTTGTTTCTAGCATAATGGACAGTCCCAAAGGTATGCCGATACGCAGATATTCCAGATAAGAAATTGACTTAGTATTATTTATCTGTACAGTTGCCTTTTCTGATGTTTCATACCGAGAAGTTCCAAAGGCAAAAATTCCATACTCCTTAAACGGCGAACGCCGGCAGACGTTATATACATACATAAATAAAATCAGCCAATATGTAGCTGATGTAGTAATACCAGCCCCGGCTCCGCCAAACTCAGGCACGCCAAAAGCGCCAAAAATAAAGCAATAATTCAACAGTGCATTAACTGGCAGGGCAAACAGAAAAATTTTCATACTAAGGGTTGTGTGTCCCAAAGTATCCACAAAGGAGCGTAAAAGCACACTGGCGAAAATAGCCGGTACACCAAAGGCTATAGCGATCAGATACCCTATAGCAACATCATACACCCTGGATTCCAGTCCTATATTGCCTAACAGCAAAGGCACAAGCGTAATACCAGCCGACAGCAAAATCACATCAAAGACAAAACCAAGGCATAGCCCTTTGCGGACTACAGCCGTCACCTCTGTCTTGCCACCCTTCCCCAGTAGATTAGCAATCAAAGGCATAGCTGCCATCAAAATTCCCGAAACACTCGTTAGGACAATCATCCAGAGATTGCTACCAGCTGCCACGCCAGCCAAATCCGCCGCACCATACTTGCCTGACATAGCCGTATCAAAAAAATTCATCCCCACAATTGCCGCCTGAGAAGTAATAATCGGCAACATCAAAGCCAGCAATCTCCGAATCATTGGCCTGCTTCTTTTCTTAAAAATCAACATAATATCTCCTAAATTTTATCTCCTTACAATCCTTTTGCGAAAAATATTATAACAGATAATGACAAACACCGCAAAATAATGAACGACAAAACAAAATCCAATATGATAAGCATCATAACGGATGTGCTCAACCAGCATTATTACTGACTTTATACAGAATTTCTGCATAAAGCGCATATTAGAGCTTTAAATTTGACAATAAAAAATTTTGAAAATATTTTTGTGTTTATTTATTGAACTTTTGTATTTTGCTACAGAACTTTCTAATTTTTAGTCATAGCTGCATTAGAATTCTTATCATTTGTGCGCATAAGAAATACATATTTACACTATGTACAGACTTTTAT